>JAYYSE010000094.1:0-84551 GCA_036126475.1 Pseudomonadota bacterium
GGATGGTAGAGAGAGTAAAGATAGCCACCGTAACGGCTGGGCTTTGGGCTTAGGGTACAAGTTTGATTCAATTTTGAACACTAATGTTGCAGTAGAACTAGGGTACTCTGACTTTTTAAGTGACAAAATTGAAGGTGAAAAAATTCACTCTGACGCATGGCTAGCTAGTGGGACATTACACTTACCCATCACAATACTTGATATTTACGGGCGCGCTGGAATAGGTAGCTTTGATTCTAACTTAGGGAAGAACACATCGATATACGGCGGAATTGGAACAGGGCTTTCGCTTGGGCCCTTTAGAGTTGCCTTAGAATATACGAAATATGATACCAAGGTTGTTGATGATAGTGTAAGTTTAAGAGGTGAAATACATTTCTAAAGTAAGATTGAGTAAACGCAAAATCGCCTAAAATACTATGATTAATTATTGTGATGTATTCGGGTGTCAATTTCGATAGAGTTTAAAATAATTTGGTTTTAGCTCAACATAGTAAGACTATAGTATTTCGTTGGGATCTTTTATTGAACTCTTTTGTGAAATTAAAAAATATCCAACGATATTGATGAAATTATATTTTTTAGAGAGTTTTTCTATCGGTTACTATAAATATTGTACGATAGCATATAATAGAATTCTTAAATGGTTTCTGAGGCGAACCGTATATAAATATTGAGTTAGATAAGGATAAATTATGAAACCTTCTATGATAAGTGCGATAGCTTGCTTTACTTTTGGTGTTTCAGGGGTGAATGCGTCAGATGCTGAATATCAAAAAAATGACAATATTGTTACTTTTGAAAATTTTTCGGCTGTAGAGTCTTCTAAACAAATAGAACGTTATCAGAACCTAGCAAACGGAGTAAACAAATGGCTTCACTTTCGAACGCCAACCCCGATTGATAAACAGTCAACTATTCGGATGAACCGCGATACGCTTTATAGTTTTGCGGTTATTGATGCATCTGAAGGCGCAAGTATAACTTTACCTAACTCAAATGACCGCTATCAATCATTGATGCTAGTAGATGAAAGTGGCTATACTAACCGAGTTTGGTATGGTGAGGGAACCTATCAACTTACGCGGGATATTATCGGCAGTGATTACGCATTAGCACTTGTGCGTACTTTTGTAGACTCTAATAATCCTGAAGACATTAAGCAAGTTAATGCCTTACAAGACAGATTGACCATTCAAGCCAAACGGAATATGCCGTTCAAGCTTAAAAGTTGGGATGAAAACAGCTACAGTACTATATATACTGCTTTGACTGCGTTGTTTAAAATGTTACCGAATGCAGAAAAAACATTTGGCTCTAAAGATGAAGTAGATCCAATTCATTTTGTGCTTGGCACTGCAGGTGGATACGCAGGTTTACCGTCAAAGGATGCCTTTTATATTAACGTTAATCCAGAGCTAGGAAATAAACAATATGAACTAACCTTGGAAAATGTCCCTACAGATGGTTTTTGGTCTATTAGTTTATATAACAAAGATGGTTATTTTTTTAATTCGGAATATGGTAATTTTAATTTAAATAGTGTGACTTCACAGAAGAGTGATGATGGCAGTTACACCATTTATTTTGGTGGTTGCAAAATGAAAGCTGTTAATTGTCTAGCGATAGAGCCTGGGTGGAATTTCGTAGCAAGGTTTTATCAACCTCAAGAAGACATTTTAAATGGTTCTTGGACTCTTCCAAAATTGGAACCTTCAAGATAGGAGTAACCTTGCTACAAGTACCAGTTACCTGATGACAGCGGCTTTGTTGCGTAATTCGGACAGAAAACCAAACAACCCAAAATTACTAATTTAAAAAAGTCACTGGAACGTTTTTGCACATTCCGCGTTACAACTGCTAAGCTAAATTTAAACGAATGCAGAAACATAAGTTTGCAATAAAGCATTGACCTTACCACAAGGGTAAGGTTTACAATGTTATAGTTATCTTGATAGGCATGCTATGACTCACTCACTTAAAAACATATGGATTACGATCTTCAGTATCTTAGCGATGCTGATAGCTAGCTATGTGTCGAGTGCGCCTATGATGGCGATGAATAGCATGCTGGTATCCATGCCAGAAGTAACAAGCAGTCACAACAACCATTCTCCGTCTGGCCATATTGAATACTCTGAGCTGTCTGCTCAACATCATCAACAGCCAATTAATTGCCATTCGGAAGAGGGCTCTCCGGGTTCTGAGCACCAAACCAAAATAGTGATGAGCCACTGCGGTGATGCCAAGTCCAGTGTGGATACCTGCTGTGCTTCTGTATGTTCAAGCATCTCGTATCCAACCGAGGTCGCCTGCTCACCAAATCCACTCTCTTCAACGTTAGCTTTGCACCATTCAATTCAGATTGGCGTTAAAGTGTCACGTATCCAAAGTCTACTTCGTCCGCCTTCCGCGTAATTAAATAAACTTCATCGTCAGTTCTCAAGCCTAATCTGCACTTTATGCAGGGTTTGAGGTATGTCCATACCTCTATTCGTGGATAAATATAATGAACCTTGAATTCAATGACTTAGATGTACCTAGTGCCTTGGGTCTCAGCATTGTAGCAGTTATATCTACAATGCCAGCAATCTCTTTTGCGCAAGTTCAAAAATCGTCGTTATCGATTGCAGAATCAACCAAGCAACTCAATTACCTTATCGAATTAGCGTTAATGGGTGACACTATGCGCTCGCAATATGCCGCCCAATCACAGGCGATACGTGAATCCGGCGTGGCAAGCGCAACATTGATGGACCCAAAGCTTAAAGTCGGCTTTGGTGGTTTGCCTGTCGATTCCTTCAAGTTTAATGAAGACCCTATGACCAATATCTCTGTTGGGATAATGCAGCAGTTTGAACGCGGCGCTACATTGGACCTCAATCAACGCAAAGCGAATCAACAAGCCGACAGTGTGGCCTACCAGGTCCAAGTTCGCGAGCGTGTGGTTGCCAATAATATTACTCAGTTATGGCTTGAATTGGGTTATCTTCAGTTCGCAGAATCAATCATCATAGAGAATCACCGTTTGATGCTTGAGATGGAGCAATACGTGCAAACCAATTACTCAATCGGTAAGAGTGAAGCGCAAGATCTGCTTAACATTCAGCTTCAAGCCAACAAGCTCGATGAAAAGCTGCAATCCAATCGACAAATGCAAAATCGAGTCGTTGCTCAGCTATCTGAATGGCTTGGCTCTGAGTGGATAAATAGTCGTTCTGTCGATTCGAATCAGGCAGTCTATCAATTAGATTGGTCACGACTGGATACGCTTTTAGAACAGCAAATTAACAACACTCAATACTACGCGCTACTCAACCAACACCCTATGGCGCAAATAGCTGATGCAAACATATCTGTTAATCGCACTCAAGTTGAGGTTGCTGAGCAATCTTACACGCCACAATTTAGTGTCGAAGTGATGTATGCCTACCGTCAGTCAGACAACATGATGGGGGAACCTGCTTCTGATTTACTTAGCGCTTATCTAACGATGGATATCCCACTGTTCACTGATAATCGCCAAGACAAAAACGTTGCCGCAGCTCAATACCAAGTAGGCGCAGCGCAGTATCAAAAAGATACGCTGATCGCACAAATGAACGCTCAAGTGAATGCATTAATGACGGACAGAATGAATTTCACTGAACGCATTGAACGCTACCAAGAGCGCTTATTACCTCAGTCCAAGGTCCGAATTGAAGCTGTTGAGCGCGGTTATCAAAATAATACGACCCAGCTTGCTGATGTGATTAGCGCATCAAACGATGAACTGGCATTACAGGTTGAACTTGCTCGCCTGATCACCGACTTAAACCAGACCAATAGCAAGTTGGCTTCATTACTTGGTGGCTTCGAGTACCAAATCACTGCCCCAAATGCTCAGTACCAAAACCGAGTAAAACAATAATAAGGGAATTAAGATGAGCACATTTAAAGTTGCAAGCTTAGCGTTACTAGTTGGTGGTACATTAGGTTTCGGAGCGAATATTTACTTTTCAAGTATGGGCCATAATATGGCTGATATGACGGCTCCAGAGTCAAAATCCAGTGATGACCCACTGTATTGGGTTGCGCCAATGGACCCCAACTACCAACGTGATAAACCGGGTAAATCACCAATGGGGATGGACCTTATCCCTGTGTATGCTGATGACCTCAATGGCAGTAACGATAAACCGGGCACGGTGAAAATCGATCCTGCGGTAGAAAACAACCTTGGTGTAAAAACTGATAACGTAAAGCAAGAGGTACTTACGCCACGTATCGAGACCGTTGGCTACATTGCGTTTGATGAAAGTAAGTTATGGCAAACCAACGTCCGTATATCGGGTTGGGTAGAAAAACTCTACATCAATGCGGTAGGCGAAAAGGTTAAACAAGGTGAGGTGTTGTTCACTCTCTACTCACCAGAGTTAGTTAAGGCGCAAGAGGAACTAATCAGTGCCTATAAAACTAATCGTAAGGTCATGATTAAAGGTGCCACTGATCGTTTAGTGACCTTGGGTGTAGATCACAGCCAGATCAAATCAATTGTACGTAGAGGGAAAGCATCCCAGACCATTGAGATTAAAGCGCCTGCCGATGGCGTTATTGCCAGCCTCAATATCCGAGAGGGTGGTTACCTTTCCCCTGCTCAAGCGGTGATCAGTGCTGGTCCGCTTGATGAAGTGTGGGTAGATGCTGAAGTATTTGAGCGTCAGTCTCATTGGATTAAGAAGGGTAGCCAAGCATCAATGACATTGGATGCGCTACCGGGGGGCGAATGGAATGGTGAGGTGGATTACGTCTACCCAATCCTTGACCCAAACACACGTACCTTGCGAGTACGCCTTCGTTTCGCAAACCCACTCAGCGAACTCAAGCCAAACATGTTCGCTAACGTGGCGCTGAAACCAGCATCAAATGATGAAGTGTTAACCATTCCTCGTTCATCGGTCATTCGCTCTGGCGGTATGACCCGTGTAGTGCTTGCTGAAGGAGACGGTAAATATCGATCTGCTCGTATTAAAGTGGGTCGTGAAGCCGCTGACAAGGTTGAAGTGTTACAAGGGCTAAGTGCTGGTAACCGCATCGTTACCTCTGCACACTTTATGCTGGATTCAGAGTCGAGCCAGTCTGCTGACCTATCACGTATCAATGGTGTTGAGCAACCATTAGAAACCGCTTGGGCTACTGGTGAAATCACCGATGTGATGACAGGTCACCGTATGCTAACGATTAACCATCAACCCGTTCCTGAATGGGAATGGCCGGGCATGGTGATGAACTTCAATGTGGCAGAAGGCGTTGAGTTTGAACCGTTCCAAACAGGTCAATCATTAGAGTTTGAAATGCAAAAATCGGATTCAGGACAGTATGAGATTGTTGATTACAAAATCAGTGAATCTCAAATGGCCTCTGAGATGTGGGTTGAAGGAGACATCACTATGCTGATGGCTGACTTTGGCATGATCACCCTCAACCACAAACCAGTCGATGAGTGGAAGTGGGACGCAGGTGAGATGAATTTCTCTGTCGGTGAAGAGGTGAGTCTAACTGGCTTTGAAGAAGGCCAACAGGTTCGTTTTTTACTTAAAAAGCAAGGCATCGAGTACCTACTTAAACAGATTGAAACGAATGAGGGCGCACAATGATAAATGCCATCATTCGTTGGTCTATCAACAACCGATTCTTAATTTTGGTTGCCACATTTGCCTTGGTTTTTTGTGGCCTGTACAGCGTTAAGAACACACCTGTTGATGCGATTCCTGACCTCTCTGATGTTCAGGTGATCATCAAAACCAGCTACCCGGGGCAAGCGCCTCAGGTTGTAGAAGACCAAGTGACTTACCCTCTCACCACAGCGATGCTTGCAGTTCCGGGGGCAGAGACGGTACGTGGCTATTCGTTCTTCGGTGACTCTTACGTCTATATTATCTTTAACGATGATACCGATATGTACTGGGCGCGCTCTCGCGTACTTGAATACTTGAGTCAAGTAGCGCCTAAGCTGCCGCCAAGTGCCAAGCCAACGCTAGGTCCAGATGCGACTGGCGTGGGCTGGGTATACAGCTATGTTTTACAAGACAAAACTGGTAAGTATGACTTAGCCGAACTTCGTAGCCTACAAGATTGGTTCTTGAAGTATGAGCTGCAAACCGTAGACGGCGTTTCTGAAGTCGTGACCGTTGGCGGTATGGTGAAGCAGTACCAAGTACAAATCGACCCTGCCAAGCTTCGCGCTTATGATCTAACGCTGCAACAGGTCAACATGGCGATTCAAAACGGTAATCAAGAGAGTGGCGCATCGGTAGTCGAAATTGCGGAAGCCGAGCATATGGTCCGAACCACGGGTTATCTTTCGGGCATTGAAGATATCAAAGCACTTCCATTAAAAGTTACTAAGCAAGGAACACCACTGCTATTAGGTGATATTGCGGATATTAACCTTGGTCCACAGATGCGCCGTGGTATCTCTGAGCTGAACGGCGAGGGTGAAGCAGTAGGTGGCGTTATCGTGATGCGCTTTGGTGAGAACGCCAGTGAGGTGATCACCAAAGTCAAATACAAGCTTACTGATCTTCAGCGCAGCTTGCCAGAAGGCGTAGAAATTGTAGCGACTTATGACCGCTCAACCCTGATTGATGCAGCAGTTGAAAACCTATGGAATAAGCTTGCGGAAGAGTTCATCGTTGTTGCCATTGTGTGTGCATTGTTCTTATTCCACATTCGCTCATCATTGGTCATCGCACTTAGCTTGCCTGTTGGTATTCTGACTGCGTTTATCGTGATGCATTTGCAAGGTATCAACGCCAATATCATGTCGCTGGGTGGTATTGCGATTGCAATCGGAGCTATGGTGGATGGAGCGATTGTAATGATAGAGAACGTGCACAAGCACATTGAGCGCACGCCTCTTAATGACAAAAACCGTTGGCAGGTGATTGGCGATGCAGCGCAAGAGGTTGGCGCACCGCTGTTCTTCTCACTACTGATCATCACGTTGAGCTTTGTTCCTGTGTTCGCGCTGGAAGGGCAAGAGGGCAAGATGTTTTCACCACTCGCCTTTACCAAAACCTATGCCATGGCGGCAGCGGCAGGTCTTGCGATTACCCTCGTTCCTGTTCTTATGGGCTACTTCATTCGCGGTAAGGTGCTGCCAGAGCATAAGAACCCAATCAACAAGGGTTTGATTGCACTCTACAAACCGTTGCTCAACATCAGCTTGAAGTACCCAAAGAGCATGATTGTATTGGCGATTGCGCTTATGGGCTCGGCTTATTATCCAACCACAAAACTTGGGAGTGAATTCATCCCGCCATTGGATGAAGGCGACTTGATGTACATGCCAACCACCTATCCGGGGATCTCGATTGGTAAAGCACGAGAGCTGTTGCAACAAACCAATAAGCTGATCATGACGGTGCCTGAGGTAGAAACCTCATGGGGGAAAATTGGTCGAGCTGAGACCGCAACCGATCCTGCGCCTCTGACTATGATAGAAACCGTGATCCAACTAAAACCCCGCGACCAATGGCGTGAGGGTGTAACGACGGAATCGCTGCGTAAAGAGTTTGATGACTTGATTCAGTTCCCGGGGTTAACCAACGCTTGGGTTATGCCAATCAAAACCCGTATCGACATGTTGGCGACGGGTATTAAAACTCCAATCGGCATCAAGGTCGCAGGCCCAGACCTGAAGGTGATTGAGCAAATTGGTTCTCGACTAGAGCCAATCCTTAACAACATCACAGGTACTGCTTCTGTCTATGCCGAGCGTGTGACTGGTGGTCGCTACGTTACGATTGATATTAACCGCCGTGCTGCAGCTCGTTATGGCTTGAGCATCAAAGAGGTTCAGCAGGTGGTATCCACCGCTGTGGGTGGCATGAATGTTGGCGAAACCATTGAAGGTCTTGAGCGTTATCCAGTCAACGTGCGTTATCCACAAGACTACCGTGATTCGGTGGTGAAGTTACAAAACCTACCTTTGGTGACGCCAAATGGAGCGCGAATCGCTTTGGCCGATGTCGCCGATATTCGCTATGAAGACGGCCCGCCGATGATCAAGACAGAAAATGCACGACCAAATGGCTGGGTATTTGTCGATATTGATGGCCGAGACCTTGGCTCTTATGTCGAAGAAGCAAGACTTGCTGTTGCAGAGCAACTGGACTTGCCAGCAGGCTACTCACTTGCTTGGTCCGGTCAATATGAATACATGGAGCGAGCCAAAGAGCGGTTGGGTATCGTTGTTCCCATCACAATGGCCATCATCATACTGCTGCTTTACTTCAGCTTCCGAAGAGTTGGCGAGGTGATGATTATCATGCTGACTCTGCCGTTAGCCATGGTGGGGGGCTTATGGCTAATGCACTACCTTGACTACAACTTCTCAATTGCGGTAGGCGTTGGCTTTATTGCGTTAGCAGGGGTAGCTGTTGAGATTGGGGTCATCATGTTGGTCTACCTCAACCAAGCATGGCACTACATCAAATTGGACGCCAAAGAGCAGAGTAAATCACTGGATGAAGAGGATTTAAGCAACTCAATTCGAGAAGGAGCAGGCTTGCGCGTTCGTCCGGTAATGATGACGGTGCTTACAGTAATAATCGGCCTTATCCCAATTATGTACGGGGAAGGCACGGGCTCTGAGGTGATGCAACGTATCGCCGCACCAATGATCGGTGGCATGGCATCCGCTCTGCTACTCACACTTCTGGTTCTTCCTGCGATTTTCAAGCTTTGGAAAACTCGCGAACTTAAACATAACTAAACACATACACTCGGGCTGAGAATTTACTCAGCCCGTAAGACTTCTACACTAATTAGTAAGGAATACATTATGAACATGAAAAAAACACTACTTGCTGCACTGCTTTCTGTTACTGCAACATCAGCAATGGCTGAAATGGACCACTCTAAAATGGATCATTCAATGATGTCGATGGAAGGTATGTCTGATGTTGGTATGCCAGCAACAGGAGCAAAGCCAGACAAAGTGATCCATGTTGTGTTAGCAGATGACATGACAATCAAGTTCAAAAAAGAAGTACAAATTGAACCGAATGATGTAGTTCAATTTGTGGTTATGAATGTTGGCAAGATTGATCACGAGTTCACTATTGGTTCAGAGAAAGAGCAACTTGAACATCGAGAGATGATGAAGAAAATGTCTCATCATATGCACGACTCTGGGAATGCAGTCACAGTTAAACCGGGTAAAGCTAAGCAGTTGATTTGGCACTTCCATGGGGATAACGCAGTAGAGTTTGCGTGTAACATTCCCGGTCACGCAGAAGCGGGTATGGTTAAGAAAATTTCTTTTTAAGTATATTCAATAACTTGGTGGGAGATTGAGACAGAATCTTCCACTGCGTTTAATTGTTGTACTTTAAACCCTCCAATCAAACACATTTATGTCCAAACCTTCACTGGTTGAATTTTTACCCGTGGTATTTTCTAGCTCGAAAATGCCACGAAATCACTTGGTCCAAATACTCTACAACTGTATAAGCCGCCGAGCTAAGGAAGTTGAGGTTTTATTTAAAACCAAAACCAGAAGAACAATACGACTTCTGGCCATTGATGCAATTGCAACTGGCCTCAAGGTTTATGGCGAAGGTGAATGGAAGGTCAAAAGCATGGTACTGATGGGAAGCGCAGAGTCTGGCGTAAGCTGCACATCGTAGTAGATACAAGCACCCACGAAATAGTCGCAGCAGAGCTGAGTTTATCTAACGTCACTGATGCCGAAGTACTCCCTAACTTACTCAAACTGACACGTCGCAAAATCATTGAGATATCAGGTGATGGCGCTTATGACACAAGAAATTGCCATGATGCCATACGGATAAAGCGAGCGGTTCCGCTTATCCCGCCACGAGAAGGAGCTGCATTCTGGGAGCAAGGACACCCTCGCAATTTAGCAGTAGGTTGTCAGAAGCTTTACGGCTGCAACAAGACATGGAAAAAACGTTATGGGTACCACAAGCGTTCGCTCTTTGAAACAGCCATGTATCGCGTGAAGCAGTTGCTAGGTGGGAGGTTAAGCCTGAGAAACTACAATGCTCAAGTTGGCGAAACCTATGCCATGATTAAAGCGCTGAACAAGCTTACAGGGCTTGGTATGCCTGAAACTCAGTGTGTTGTTCAATTATCGCTCAATCTCGGGCTGTTTGATTTTCTGTCCGAATTACGCAACAAAGCCGGTTTTCATTATTTGAACTCATGGCTGGAAAAAATAAAAGATGTGGATAAATTTTAAAATAAATTAATATAGTTGAAAACCATTGCCTTACATCGCATTTAATACAGAAGTTATGTATTCAGGTTTGATTATTGATAGAATGTATACTTATATAATAATTCGGTTCTAACTCTAAGGAGTTATTGATGGATATGTTGGGTAAAGATTGCTTATTGCAATTAGTGCTTGAACACTTTCAAGAAGATATAGCAAAGTCCGTAAACTTTGTGACTGGTGAAGTTGGAGTCGCATATTCAGATTTGCCACACAACCTTAATTTTTGTGTGAATTTATCACTTGTGGAAAAAATTTATCCCACTAGCTAACTCGCCTCTGTTCTAAATCGACGAAAACACAACTTTAAGGTTTAAATATGGTAACTGACAACTTTTTCTATAACTCTGAATTATATAGAGACTACAGTGAGCTTGTTGTAGAAAGGCAGGTAAGAGGGAGTGATTTACTTATTTGTTGTTTAGATACAGGTAAATACTATGATAGCTTTTCATTGGCAATGTTACATTCTTATTACGAACAAAAGCCAGAGATGATCGCATCTGGTTTTTGTCGGATTATGTCTTTAGTTGACAACAATTGTTTTAGAAACATCAACTGTAAAGGGAACTTCAAAGAAAGGTTATTTAATAACACTCGGGGGGAGTTAGCTGAATACCTAGAGTCTAACAAAGTGAAAATGAAGAATAGTCACTTTTCAATCAATCGAAAAATAGAAAACAAAATCACATTTAATACCTACGACCATGTTAATTTTGATCAGTATAATAGTAGGCTAGATGCGATTGTTATCGCATCATTAACCAATAAGTATCAAGATATTGTCCGTAAGTATGCTCATGACATCCTCATACCTGGAGGGCATGTTTTTATCTGTGATAACTCCCATGCTCTAGAACTAAAAGGAATGCGGTGTTTGAAAAAAGGGGTTTATGTTCGTGTTTAGACTGATTTTCCTGTTGAGGCTCTCTTTGTAACCAATGGAATAAATATGTTCTAGCAGTAGCTGAGTGCGCAACTGCTAGTCGTTTTTACGTGTAGGAAGCTTCCGCTTTTCATACCAGATTCTTGCATTATGCAAGTTTGAATCGGTTAATCGTACACATGAGATTTTCCGAGATACCTCTAAGTTCACGGCTTGAATGAGCCATTTCGGTAGATTCACTCGATACTAAAGTCGCCATATCACTCAAGCTGGCTACGTTACGGTTAATTTCGTTCACAGTGAGTGTTTGCTCTTCAGCGGCAGTTGCAATATGTTGCGCCATACCTTCAATTTTATTTACTTGCTTGTTGCTCTCATCAATCTTGCATCCTGCCTGCGCGGATAGCTTTGAGGCTTTATTGGCTTTATCAACACCTTGGTGCATTACTGTAACGACATTTTCAGCACCCACTTGCAACTTTTCTATAATATTTTGAATCTCAAGTGTGGACTCCTGAGTACGTTGAGACAGAGTTCTTACTTCATCTGCTACCACAGCAAAGCCCCGGCCATGATCACCAGCTCTAGCGGCTTCAATGGCGGCGTTGAGTGCTAAGAGATTTGTCTGTTCTGCGACTCCTCGAATAACTTCTAGAACCGTATCAACATTTTTTGCATCAAGCGCCAACTTCTGGACTGCTTGTCCTGCAGAGGTAATGGCTTCCGCCATTTCGTTTGCTTCTATTACGTTATTTTGAATAATTGAGGAGCTCTTCTGTGTCTCCTGTGCTGCAAACCGACTTGCTTCGTTTGCTTCAACGGTTCGCCCAGCAACTTCCTCAACGGTAGCCAGCATTTCTGTCATAGCTGTTGCAAGCATATCCACGTCGTTTCTTTGCTGATTAAGGCTATTATCTATTTGGTGAACCGAATCAGTTAGTTGCGTTGCAGATGCTGATACTTGAGTTCCAATACCCTGAATTCCGAGCATAATCGATTGAATAGACTCTACAAACTGATTGAAATATCGAGCCAAGAAAATCAGTTCTTTGCTTCCATCTTCGGGTATGCGCTGCGTTAAATCACCTTCACCTTTTGATAGTGCTTTCATCGCAGCCAAAGTACGATTCAATGGGAGAGTGATGGTTTTTATAAAGTATCCAACGATCAGTGAGAGAACAGCTAAAATGCCTACTGCATAACCTATCGAATTCATCTCAGCTTGGTGAGTCGTCGCTTGTAAGGCCACCATATTTACACCTGAACCAACCATCCATCCCCAGGGCTCCAACATTATTGCATAACTGGTTTTTGGTTCTAGCGTCTGTTTGTTTGGGTTTTTCCAATGGTAATCAATGAATCCCCCCCCATTTTTCGAAATGCTGTACATCTCTCTGACAAAATATTTTCCCCTGCTATCTTGCAGGTCCATAATATTTTTCCCTAAAAGAGAGGGGACACCTGTAGCTATTTGCTTTCCTTCTCGATCACCTATGAAGATATAATTCCCACCATCAAATCGCATATTTGAGATGGTTTCCAATGCGCGAGCACGTGCTTCTTCTTCGCTTAAATTTCCTATTTCACTCTGACTTTGATAATATCTAATAACGCTAACGGCGCTTTGAACTAGCGTTTTCACCCCTTTTTGATAACTCTCACGCACATGTTGGCGTGAGCCGTCTATATTTAAAATGGTATTTGCGAGTAAAGCGATTGCAAACAAAGCGAGAATCGCCCAAACTCTAATTGCAATCGATACGCTTTTTATTTCTCTAATAATCATAGATTTATCCCTTAACCAAAATTTCACCAACGTAATATAAAAGTTTTATATAAACTTAGAACTAGAATATCTTTATTTTTATGTTTTAAAATTAGCACATAAAAATCATTTAGTTTGGTGCTTGATGTTAATTAAAGAATATTTCGTTGTTAATGATAGATTGAACAATTGAACTGATTGATTGTTAGGTTAATAAAATATCTTTAAAAGTAAAATTTATTTAAATTGAAATATATAACTAGGATTTTCAACATCGTCGAATATAATTTGCTAGTTAAATATAAACTTCAACATACTTTTCAGTAGTTTAGATTCAGTTTACTTAATCATGTGATCTTTCCAGGTTCCATGTGCCATACAAAAGACTTCGGTCTACTTGCGAGCATTAGCCAAGAACAGTAAGTTATTGAACGAGTCCATGTACTTAGCGAAAAAGGAGAAGGTGGAACCTGCATGTAGAACTAGAATTGCGCCGTAGGTGTACTTCTTCCACATGCTGACCGAACGCGCCTAAAAAGCCGAGCTGTGCGACGCCTAAGGCCATCATTGCATTGTTTGATATGTACAACCCGTAAAAGCCGGTCATCAATTTAACAGCGTGCTCGGGCACAAGAATATTATCCAATCCCCAGAACAAGAAGACGATAAAAATGCCGACTCTCAGTAGCAGTAGGCTGGTGGTTAGTTTGGTTTAAATTAATCGGTTAGGTTGGCGAGATGTGGTACTCATGAGTCGCTGCAATGTGCTGTTGTTGTCGGAGCAGGCTGATGGCTAGGTTGATTGGCATCGGCTTATAGAAATAGAAGCCTTGGATATAGTCGACGCCTAGCTTAGACAAGACTTTTACTTGCGATTCATACTCTACGCCTTCCACAATAACCTGCATGCCTAAAGTGCGGGACAGTTGCAGCATGGATTCTAGTAAAGGGACACCAAAGCTGGATTCGTCTGAAATGTTCTGCACGAAGACGCGATCAATCTTTAAGATGCTGAACGGGTATTGCCTTACGAAATCTAACCCTGAATAACCCGTACCAAAGTCATCAATCGCTATTTTCACGCCCATGTTCGCCAGCTTGGTGAGGTTCTCTTTTATCTTGGCCATATCCGCATCAGAGCACTCGCCATCTTCGGTTACTTCAAATACCACCTGCTTAAAAATCTCTGAGTTTCTTTTGAAGATGCCTGATACTTTGTGAGCAAAGTTACTGTTAGACATGACGTTTCGGCTAATGTTGACGCTGATGTATTTGTCTTCGAAAATGTCTTGATTGCCTTTGATGGTTTTCAATACTTCGCGTAACACAAAGTATGTCAGCTCTTCTATCAAACCTAAGCTTTCTGCTAGTGGAATGAAGATGGCAGGCGACACATTACCTTCAATTGGATCATTCCATCTTAGAAGCGATTCACAGCCTACAATTTGAGTGGTTTTTGGGTCGATAATAGGTTGCATGTGAACTTGTAAATGTTTGTTTTTCAGAGCGCTAGAGAGGGAGTATTCTAAACTGCGTTGGCTCTGCTTTTTATGTTTTGCGGAGAGCAAACAAATGGTGGTGATTCCCGCCATAAGAAACCCAAACCACGAGAAGCTCATGAGGAATTGTATGTAGTACTGGTGCCCGATGTAGGAGGTAATGGCCAGCGGGTAGGTCTCTGACTGTATGCGTACTTCTGAAAGATAAGCCCCGGGATCGATCGGGTGGATGTCCCTCTTAATCACTTCAACTTTAGAGCTTATTCCGTGGCTACTGAGGTTAGATTCAACAAGGTCGTAGATAAAATGTGGCGGTATCATCAGGCTGACACCTGCATCATCTTTGTTTGAGAAAATCAGCATGATGGATTGCACTTTAGTGATCGCTGCACTCGAGTATGACAGGGTGGTTAAATTTGGATCGTTATTGAGCCTTTCTCGGATAGTGCTATACAGGCGAAACGAAACTTCTCCATCGGTGGTGGAGCAATAAAAGCGGTTTTGCTTATTGAATACGGCAGCTTCTTTTACCCAATCGGCATGGAATACATTCTGACGAAGCTCAGTCACGATGGCATCACAAGTAAGATCGGGTGTGATCTCTGAGAGAAAGCTGCCAAATCGAGCTTGGATCTCTTGAAACCTGGCTTCGACTAACTGTGAAGACTCTTCGGTTAACGCATGATAATGAGAAGGTGTAAAAGGGATGAGCAATGCCATCGACAAAACGAAAGAGATGGCAAAATAGAATGTGGTCTTGGCAAAATGTTGGTACTTGATATCCATAATTGGAGAAGCGTTACCGAGTGTATGAGCATTCGATTTAATTTATAAATTTAACGATTAGGTATCAAGTGAAATAATAATTATTGTGAATGTGCGCATAAGTTGTGGATTGAAATCGCATGTTTTATAGTCTTACTTTAAAAATCATAGTGTTAGAAATACTTTCAAGGTTGAGTGAGTCGTTTGTTGCTCAGTACTTTTCAGGTTTTTATGAATCTAAGTCTTTCGGGCTTATAGCATAAAACTGATACCTTTAGCTTTTGAAATAACGCAATTGGGTGGGTTTAGGCGTAATGATATAAATGATTTGGATGTTGGTGCGTGTGTTTATTGCCTACTTGATGATCGCCCCTACCTACGCGATCTTTATCTTGTCTAATACCTCAACGCCTCATCTTTTTGAGACCGCTCCAGAAGTGTTAGTTTGGCTCTCGTGCTTTTGAATTAGGGAGAGCAATAATGAAAAAGGTTTTATCGGTTGTATTATTAGCGTATGTACCTTGGGTGGTATCTGCTTCTGACGGTGTGGTCGATTGCGACAATGCGATGAACACGCTAGAGATAAGCCACTGTGCTGCACTTGAACTTGAAGCTGCACAGGTAGAGCTTGAGGAATACTTAGCAGCCAGCTTTGAACACAATGCTGAGGATACAGAATTGGTGGATGCCATTAAGGGTGCGCAGGAGAGCTGGCAAGCTTATATGACAGCGCATTGTGATTCTGTATATACCCAATGGCGCGACGGTTCAATTCGTGGGCTGATGGCGCTTTTTTGTAAGACCAAGTTAACCAAGCAACGCACACATGAGGTGTGGGAAAACTTTTTAACTTACATGGACAGCACACCGTCTGTGTTGCCAGAACCTCAGTTGATGGAATAAAAAATTGTTAGGTTTTATCTATTAGAAAAACGGAGGATACATTTTGATGGTCGACGCTTATTAATGGCTAACGAGCTAAAATTTAACGCTAAAGGCTAAAAGTTAATGGAAAAAGCCAACTGGATAAGCTGGCTCTTTGTTCTGGAGTAGGGGGCTGTGGGTTAAACGGCTTTTACGCTGCTTCGCTCTACTAGTGTCGGCTCTAACTCGACGACCTGTGGGTAGGCGTCTGGCGTTTGTAATCGACTCAAAAGTGTATCAACGGCTACTTTACCCAAACGGTGTTTTGGCTGGTGGACGGTGCTTAAAGCCGGTGTCATGTATTTAGATAAGTGGATGTCATCGTATCCAATGATTGAGAGATCGTTGGGTATTGATGTGCCATCTTGCGCAGCTGCGTGAATCACGCCCATTGCCATCATGTCGTTACTAACAAACAGTGCACTCGGCATCTTGCCACGAGATTTTAGTGTCTGGTATGAATCAAAACCACCATCACACTCGAAGTTAGATTCGACAATCCAATCGGCGTTGACCTCTAGTCCTGCTTCTTCCATCGCTTGTTTGAAGCCTTGGTAACGCGATGATGCCTGGTTACGATGTAACGGACCTGTGATACAGCCAATTTGAGAGTGGCCGTTATCAATCAGATGTTTGGTCGCCATGTAGCCACCTTGATGCGAGTTGTCTTGAATCTTGTCGCTCGCAAACAGCATTGGGCCCCAATCCATCACCACTACAGGCAGTTCTGGGTAACGTTCGAACACGTCGATATGTTCGCCTTCAAGGGTAGAGCACATCAGCATTAAGCCATCGACACGCTTTTGTAGCAGTGTATCGATAGACGATTTCATACGTTCGCTATCGCCTTCGGTGTTACACAAGATAAGGTTGTAGCCTTTTTCATAACAACGACGTTCAACGCCTTTTACTACCTCACCAAAGAATGGGTTGGTAGAGGTTGTCACTAGCATGCCAAGGGTTTTGGTTTGCTTCATCTTCAAGCTACGAGCTAATGCAGAAGGGGCATAGTTAAGCTCTCTCGCGGCATTATTGACACGCTCAGCAATCTCTTCACTGACAAAACGCGACTTGTTAATCACATGGCTTACCGTAGAGGTAGATACCTTAGCGAGCTTAGCGATGTCTTTCATTGTTGCCATAAAAAATCCTTGTGGGAGTAATACCAATCGTAGTAAGTAACTGTTCACCCTAGTTTGTTAAAAACCTCGATAACTTCGTTAGAATTTTTGATTGTAGAATAACTACTTATCGAAAAATTCTGCCTTGTTCTCAAGTTTTTTCCTACGCTATTTTTGATCACTTACTTACTGTGATTGGTATAACTTGTCACGTTGAGCGATATTCTGCCTGAAAACAGGGGCTTATGCTTGTTATTTAGAAGGCTAACATTAGGGTTTGGCACACGAGTCAGCCTTCTAATAGGCATTAAGTTAAGCAGATAATTGCTCTGCTAAGAACGCATCGGTTTCGCCACGGCTTGGAATTGAAGTTTGAGCGCCAAAACGAGTTACTGAAAGTGCAGCCGCAGCATGAGCAAACTTAATCGCGCGCTCCATTGGCATGTCTTCAAGCAAGCCCGTAACTAATGCACCGTTGAAGGTATCACCAGCAGCGGTGGTGTCTGTTGCTTCAACGCGGAAGCCTGCGATAAGTTCACCTTCACCGTGTCTACTTACCCATACACCTTTAGCGCCAAGCGTGATCATTACTGTCTCGATACCTTTCGCATGCAGAGCCAAAGATGCTTGGTGCGCAGACGCGCTGTCGGTTACGGTAACGCCCGTTAACACTTCAGCTTCGGTTTCGTTTGGCGTAATCACGTCTACACACGCTAATAACGTATCTGATAATGGGCGAGCAGGGGCAGGGTTTAGAATCACACGAGTGCCGCTCTCTTTAGCGGTTTTCGCGGCGTATTCAATGCCTTCGATAGGAGTTTCCAATTGAGTTAGAAGGAATTTCGCACCGCGGATCTTCTCTAGGTGTGGTTCGATTTGTTCGCAAGTCAGCTTGTTGTTCGCTTCTGGAGAAAGACAAATGCTGTTTTCACCCGCTGCTGATACTTGGATCATCGCGATGCCCGTAGGCGTGTTCTCTGCCACGATGACACCATCGATATTGATCCCATCGTTAGCGAAATCTTGACGAATATTGATACCAAACGGATCGTCACCAACACACGCGATAAAGCCAATATCTGCGTTTAATCGCGCAGCAGCGACTGCTTGGTTTGCACCTTTACCGCCAGGGATGACCTGATAGTTACCGCCAATCAAGGTTTCACCCGGACGAGGGAACGAAGGAACTTGCAGTACATGGTCAGCGTTAACGCTGCCTAAAACAATCAGTTGAGTCATGATACGAGCCTTATGATATATCGTATTTGAAAATGCACGGGTCTTTCTCATGGTTAACTATTCAGTCGCGAGAGAGTCGTCAAGTCGCGATAGGAAATGAGAAACAGCGATGCACTGTCGGTTTTGCTTGTTGTTGTAAGTCAGTGAGTAAATGAGCGATTGAGTAAAGAAAGCAGGGAGACAGGGGACTCCCTGATTTGTATTACTCGTTTAGCATCGATTATTTAGCGATGATTTTTAGAGGTACTGGTACGTACTCGTCTACTTTTTCGCCTTTCAGTACTTTGTTTGCAATCTCGATGCCTAAAGAACCGATTAGGTCTGGTTGTTGTGCAACGGTTGCGCCAAGTAGGCCACGGTTAACAGCCGCGATGCCGTCGTCTGTGCCGTCGAAGCCAACGATCATTACGTCTTTACCAGATGCTTGAACTGCGCGTAGTGCACCTAGGGCCATTTCATCGTTCTGAGCGAATACTGCTTCAACGTCTGGGTTAGCTGCAAGTAGGTTTTCCATTACGTTCAGACCTTTAGTACGGTCGAAATCAGCAGGTTGGCTTGCAAGAAGCTCAAGGCCGCTGCCGTTTACTGCGTTCATGAAGCCTTCACCACGTTCACGAGCTGCAGAAGTACCAGCGATACCTTCAAGTTGGATTACTTTCGCTTTTTCGCCCACTTTTTCCATGATGAAGTGACCCGCCATTTCACCACCGATTACGTTATCAGAAGCGATGTGGCTCACTACGTCACCATGGCTTGCACCACGGTCTAGCGTTAGCACTGGGATGTTAGAGCGGTTAGCCATGCGAATTGCGTTAGATACTGCATCTGAATCTGTTGGGTTGATCAGGATTGCCTTAACACCACGAATAGTTAGATCTTCAATGTTCGACAGCTCTTTGCTTGGGTCGTTTTGAGAATCAAGCACGATAAGCTTGTAGCCTAGCTCTTCAGCTTTCGCTTCTGCGCCATCTTTCATGGTTACAAAGAATGGGTTGTTCAATGTCGACAGAACGATTGCCATTGTATCTTGCGCCTGTGCAGACACAGATACTGTTGTAGAAAGCAGAGCAGCAGAAATAAGAGTCGCTAATTTTTTCATGGTGTAAGTCCTTTGTGTAGGGTGAGCTAGGAGGTGACTCCTAGCTCGTTGTTACATTATTTATAGATTTAATGTTTGTTATTTATTGATGCTTTTCTGTTGAAAAAGCAGGGTGTTGCATTGACTCAAACTCGAGTCTTATTTGTTTTTGTTGTCGACCAATACTGCCAGAAGAATAACCACTGCTTTTGCAATCATCTGGTAGTAAGAAGATACGTCTAGTAGGTTTAGGGCGTTGTTTAGGAAGCCGATAATCAGTGCACCAATCAATGTACCCATGATACGACCACGACCACCAGCTAAGCTTGTACCGCCAAGAACCACGGCTGCGATAGCGTCTAGTTCATAGCCCATACCTGCGGTTGGTTGAGCCGATGACAAACGAGAGGCTACGATGATGCCCGCTACTGCTGCTAACAGGCCACAGATTGCGTAAACGCCTATTTTTACTTTGTCTACGTCGATGCCTGATAGGCGAGTCGCTGATTCGTTGCCGCCAAGCGCGTAAACATAACGGCCAAAGCGTGTGTGGTTAAGTAGGTACCAAACTGATGCGAATACTACGACCATGATCCAAACAGGAACCGGTACACTCATTGCGTAGCCTGTACCGAACCAAGCGAACGCGTCTGCTGTGTCAGTAAAGCCTGTTGAGATAGGGCGACCGTCGGTGTAAACCATGGTTACACCACGAAGTAGTGTCATGGTTACTAGCGTTGCGATGAAGGCTTGAACCTTACCTTTCGCGATGATCACACCACTGATAGCACCCAGTGCAGCACCTGCCAATAAAGCAGTTGGTACAGCGACCATTACAGGGATTTCCATACCAATCATGCTGGCAGCGAATGCACCACAAAGTGCTAGTACTGAGCCAACGCTCAAGTCGATACCTGCGGTTAGGATGACCAGCGTCATACCTACAGCAATGATTGCGTTAACCGAGGTTTGTCGCAGAATGTTTAAGATGTTATCGACAGTAAAGAAGTTCGGGTTTAAGAAAGAAACGATAACAATCAGGAAGATCAAAGCGATTAATGACTTTTGATCAATCAGCCACTCTTTGCTGATTAACGGCTTTTTCTTCAGCGCTTCAGTTTCAGTTGTTTTGCTCATGGTTTTGGTACTCATGCTGCGTCCTCGTTAATCTTTTTACCGACCGCACACGCCAGTAATAATTCTTGGTTTGCTTCTTTAGCGTCAAATTCACCGCTGATGCGGCCTTCATGCATCACCATGATGCGGTCACTCATTCCTAATACTTCTGGCATTTCAGAGGACACCAAAATGATGCTCATGCCGTCGGCTTTAAACTTATTAATGAGTTGGTAAATCTCTTTTTTCGCACCGACATCGACACCACGGGTTGGCTCGTCGAGAATCAATACTTTTGGTTTGGTCATTAAGCCCTTAGCGATAGCGACTTTCTGTTGGTTACCACCAGAAAGGTTGCCAATGATTTGCTCGCGAGTAGGGGTCTTGATGTTGAATAACTTGATGAAGTCATCCACCGCGATCACTTCATCTTTGTGTTGGATTTGACCACTTTTAGTCAGTAGATCCAGTGAACAAAGAGACATGTTTTCTTTCACTGAAAGCCCAAGCACTAAGCCGTCACCTTTACGATCTTCAGAGATGTATGCGATGCCATTAGCAAGGCCATCTTTAGGGCTCACAGGGTTGATGGTTTTGTTTTCTAAGTTGATAACGCCGCGTTCACTCGGAAGGGCACCGTAAATCACCTTCATCAATTCCGTACGACCAGCACCCATTAGCCCTGATACGCCAAGGATTTCACCGCGTTTTAGGGTAAAGCTAACGTCATGCACACCAGAACCAGTAAGGCCAATCACTTCTAAGCAGGTTTCGCCATGGCTTGGAGCGATGCGAGGGTATTGTTCGTCGAGCTTACGACCAACCATCATTTCGATTAAGCCATCTTCGTCAGTATCTTTTACTTCACATTGACCAATGAACTTGCCGTCACGAAGTACGGTGATGTCGTCACAGATCTCGAAGATCTCTTTCAAGCGGTGAGAGATATAAACGATGCCGCAGCCTTCATCACGCAGTTCGTTGATTACTTTGAACAGAGATTCGGTTTCGGTATCGGTTAGGGCATCTGTTGGTTCATCCATGATGATGACCTTAGACTCAAACGATAGGGCTTTCGCAATCTCTACCATTTGTTGCTCACCTAGGCTCAGTTCGCCTAGTGGTGTTTTTGAGCTGTGTTTTACGTTTAGGCGTTTCAGTAGCTTGTCGGCTTCTTGGTACATCTCATTCCACAAGATGCGACCCATGGTGCCGGTGATTTCACGACCTAAGAAGATGTTCTCGGCGATGGTCAGCTCTGGGATCAGGTTCAGTTCTTGGTGAATGATACTGATACCAGCTTGTTGAGAGTCACGAGGCCCTGTGAATGCAGCAGGTTTACTTTGGTAGGCGATAGTACCGCCATCCAATTGATAGATACCTGTTAGCACTTTCATGAGGGTTGATTTACCTGCACCGTTTTCGCCCATTAACGCCATCACGCGCCCTGGGTAAACGTTGAGGCTAGCCTTGTCTAGTGCTTTCACACCAGGGAAGGCCTTCTCAATTGAGCTAAGTTCTAAAATGGCTTGAGTCATGTCGGTTCCTTTACTCGGGGCCAGTTGTATTTGGTTATTCTTTCTTTCAGCTATAACGCTGGGCTGTCGTTATGTTTCGCTTGAGCTAAAACGTTACGCCAGTTTGGAAAATGATATTCGCGTAAGGTGTGCATTCACCGGTACGAATCACAGCGCGGCTTTCATGAGTGCGCTGTTTAAACGCTTCATGAGTGATGTAAGTAATCGTAATTTCTTTACCACAACGGGCTTCTTCTGTTTTGATTTGATCAATCAGCGCTGCATGATGCTCTGGGCTTACTTTTGCAAACTCTTCCGCGATAACTACACCTTCAATTTGAGATTCATCAAGCATGGTTTTTACGGTTTGAGCAAAGCTTGGAACACCGTGAGTTAAAGCTAGGTCTATGCGAGAAACATGATCTGGAATCGGTAGCCCTGCATCACAAATTGTAATTTCGTCTGTGTGGCCAAGAGTTGCCACTAAGTAGGAGAGTTCAGAGTTTATTAGAGTACTTTTTTTCATATCGCGACCTATCGAAAAAACACGTCTGATGGGATGAGAAACAACTCAAGAAAAGCCATCGAAACGTTTCGATGCTGATAATAGTGTGTGATTTGTCATTTGCACCTTTCACCTTCTTAGAGTGTGATATTGATCATCGAAACGTTTCGATAAGGTGTTTTTTGGTGATCTCAGTCACCGTGATTGATTGCATAAGTTCGAGGGAAGTAAGGGACCAATTTGGTTGTGATGGAGTCCAACCGATATCAAAGCCAGGAATAGGCTTGCTCATAGTATGGCTTTGCCGTTGGCTCCAATAGGGCAATGCCTAATCGAGTGCACCTTCTTTTATTGACAGAGCGTAACCAAACTTAGTGACCGTGAGAATTTGGATATGAGGCGTTCTTAAGCGAGCGAATACGTTACGCAGGTTATAGATAACGTTAGCTAGGGCATGAGGTGATGAAAGCTCTCCTTCCCAACACTTTTCAATAATATGCTCTTTAGTTATCGGCTTTCCTATGTTCTCTACTAATAGACAGAGCACAGACAATACCTGAGGGCGTAATGCAATACGGTTACCTTGCTGGTTAGTAATCGTTCGAGAGCTGGTATCAATGAGTAGGCCGCTGAAGTCTATGGTGTGGTTCATCGTATTTATGTTCATTTGTTCTGAAAAGATAAGACTGGTTTATGGCTTGTTGTGCACGTAAGCGATCAATCAAAGCGCGCGGATTATGCAAAATCATACCTCTCTTGAAAGTAAGCGCACGTAAGCCGCGCAAGAAAAAACATAAAAACCGTTGGTTTGAAAATGGATGTGAGAATTTTTCACTTAAAGTGATGGTGCTTTATTTCTTTGTTATTCAGTCGGTTATTTTTTTACTGATTGTGTTAATCGAAGTTACCAAGTGATTATAATTTTATTTATTTTTTTGTTTTCTGTGAGTTTAATCTGCTTGCCAATTCGACGGGGTGTCGGATAATTCTGACAAGATTGTGCAGCAGGGGAAGACGTAGCAATCTTGATTTGAAATGAGTAAGGTTAAACAGTAATGAACAACAAATTTATTTTAAGCATCGCGATGATGTCTGCACTTATAGTAAATAGTTTAATGGCAGAGGACAATGGTTTCTACTTAGGTGGTGCAATTGGTACAACTGGTATTGATGATGGTGGGCTTTATGAAGGCTCTTCAAGGCCCATTACTGTTGATGCAGAAGATCGTACGTACAAGATTATTGCTGGATACCAATTCAATCGCATCGTTTCACTAGAGGCGCAATATACGAATTATGGCGACGTTGTTGCAAAAGATGCATTAACCAAAGATTCTTACACTTGGTCTCCAACTGCATTTTCGTTTGTTGCTAATCTAGGTTACACGTTTGACAACGGTATTCGCCCTTTTGGCATCGTAGGTTTGTCGACGATTGATTTAGACCAGTCGCTTCCGTTGCTTGATGACGATCGTGGTGACGCTATTCGCTATGGTTTCGGAGTTGAGTACACACCCAACCAGGCTGAAAACTTTAGCTTTAGGTTAGGTTATGAAGCGGATGCATTTGCGATTGAGAGCGATTCAGGTTTTGAAAATGATAAAGATCTCGTAATTGATTCATTTTATCTAGGCGCAACATTCAACTTCTAAGTTTCACACTTTATTAAACGGTAAATCGATTTCTAAATGGGGCGTCGGTTGGCTTAACCCGTTTGGCTAAAGTGGAAAGGCCGCAGTGTTTGACTGCGGCTTTTTTATGTCTAACTCTAGGCCTCGCGGATATGTGCGGTGACGGAAACGACAGCGTGATCGGTACTGAATTGGTCGCGTTCGAAGCTTGGGTTAATCAGATGATGATCGAGTACGGTGTAGTTTGATATTTCCATCAAACTTGAGGAGTTCTGGCAGTCGAACTCGTTCGACATCAATATGTAGTCTAAGACAGAGCCTGATGCGCCGTAATAGTGTGTCGGTTTACGTTGTTCAAGTAAGTCTTCTTCATGAAGCTGATGGTAGAGATCCCAACTGTCTCTTAATCTAAAGTGTGAAAGCCAATGTTGACTTGTTCCATCTCGATTCAACGAATAGCTCAACAACCCTTTGAATTCATCGTTGAATAGGGGCTTGTTAAAGTCGCCCATCAACACAACGGGTTGGTCGGTTAGATAGCGTTGATTGGTAATGTATTGGTGTAGCATTTGAGCTTCTAGTCCGCGCTGAACACTCGATAGCCAAGATCCTAGTTGTTCCTGGTGAAGTTTAATCAGTGTATCGCTTTGTGGCTTTTGCTCTGCTGAACTGTCACTCGGTTCTACCGTTTCAACTTTAGGCTCTGTTGGGCGTTGTGACTTAAAGTGCACGACATAACAATCGGTTGACCCTAAGTGAGGCAGTTCAATAGTGGCGTGGACTGGTGTTCGGTTGAATGAAAAATTGTCACCAAGGCTAAAGGCGGCAAGTAAGCTCGAATCCGGCGTGACAGGCTGAGCATTTTCAATCGGATAACGGGAAGCAATGCCCACAACAGGGGAGGTGTATAGGTAATCATCTTCAACGTGTGCGTTATCGACGACGGCAAAGTGCGGATAGCTCAACTCTTTCATAAGTTTCTTTAAAGATTCTTGGCTGAAAATTTCTTGAAAGCCAATCACATCGCAATCTAATGAACGAATCGCTTCCGCAATCCAATTCTGCTTCTTCTGCCATTCATCGAAGCTGTAGATGTTCTCAAAATCATAATAAGCGTTCGGTGGCTCAAGGTAGTTCAAAAGGTTGAACGTTGAGAATGTTACTTGGTTTGGTTTGTTCAAGGTTGAATCCTATTGAAGTCACTTCTTTAAGGATATCTAAAATATGGAGATATTGTTCGGGTTTAGCCAGTTATTTTCATTTTAACTAGCGAAGGTAGCCGCTTTCTGCTTAGATTCTCTCCATTCGACGCGGTTAAGGTGTCGAGTTTAATTTTATCCATGATCAATCGATCGTTTTCTTATGGTTTCACTATGAAAAAATATACATCTCTCGCTCTTATGTTGTTGAGCGCCTTTTTCTCTTCATCATCATTGAGTCAATCCCTTAAGCCTGAATCGATTGGGCAAATTGAATCTCGTGTTTCGGCACGCATTGGTGTGGCTGTCTATGATTCTGCAACCAAGCAGACATGGAGCTATAAGGGGGATGAGCGATTTCCTATGATGAGCACCTTTAAAACTCTGGCTTGTGCGAACCTTCTCTACGATGCTGAACACAAAGGGCTAGATTTGGATTCAAAGGTCAGCATTAAGTCTGAGGACCTCATTGTTTGGTCTCCGGTGACTAAAGAGCTGGTCGGCAAAGGTATTTCACTGAGAGATGCATGTAGCGCAACCATGACGATGAGTGACAATACTGCCGCAAACATTGTGCTTGGTGGAATCGAAGGTCCCAACGGCTTAACTCAGTTCCTACGTTCTATTGGAGACAGCCATACTCGCCTTGACCACTTAGAGCCAGAATTGAATCATGCTCGACCGGGTGATGCTCGCGATACCACGACACCGAATAGCATTGTGATGACGCTGAATGAGTTGATGCATGGCGATACGTTGTCACAAGCGTCCACATCGACGTTAACAGGGTGGATGATGGGCAATAAAGTGTCTGACGGAATGTTCCGCTCTATATTGCCTAGTGGTTGGAATATTGCCGATAGATCGGGTGCTGGAGCTTATGGCTCTCGCGCAATTACGGCTATCGTGTGGAATGAACATCGCGCTCCATTGATCATCAGCGTCTCTCTTACAGAATCTGAATTCACTCTCCAACAACGTGACAAGGTGATCAACGAAGTAGGTCAATTTATCTTTGATGCGTATCTGGTGCAGTAGCTAATAGCACCGTTAATCCTACACAATCACGCGCTAGCCACAGGTTCAGCCATGGCGCTAGCGCGTGACATTTCTAGAACAGTCCCGAGTAATTTGTAAATAAAGCGTAAGACTTATGGTGCTGATGGTTTTATTAGTTATTACATGATGTTAGATTTGATTCTATACTTGTTTTAACGGCATGCAATCAAAGCCGAAAAATCATGCTGAATATTGAATTCATGACATTTGAAGGGAGAGTCAAATGGGAACAGATCTTCGACGCAAGGCCTCGCAGCGCACTCAGTTTTTCAGGTTAAAGTTAGCCTCATGTGCAGTTATGCTGCCGCTTATTGCTCTACAACCCTCCGTTTCTTACGCATCCGATACCGAATCTACTCCCGCTGTCACCGTTATTGAAACCACACAACTGGTTGGTTTTGGTGAAGCAAAATACCCAGCAAATTTTACTCACTTCGATTACGTTAACCCGAATGCTCCTAAGGTTGGCAAAGTGACTTACGGTAGCATTGGTACCTACGATAGCTTTAATCGATTCGGTTCCCGCGGCGTTGCAGCCAGTTATTCAGGTGAAATTTACGATACGTTAATGTTTTCACCGAGTGATGAAATTGATGCTTACTATCCATTGATTGCTTCTAAAGTTCGTTATGCGAGTGATTTCTCTTGGATGGAAATCGATATCAACCCAAATGCTAAATTCCAAGATGGACAACCGATCACGGCTCATGATGTGGCATTTACCTTTATGAAGTTTTCGACAGAAGGTGTGCCTCAATATCGTGTGTATTACAAAGACATCGAATCCGTTACCGCGATTTCTGATTTGGTTGTTCGTATCGAGATGAATAATCCGAATCGTGAGAAATTGTTTAGCTTTGCGCAAAGCACTCGCGTGTTACCTAAGCATTTCTGGAAAGACAGAAAACTCTCTGAGCCGCTAAGTGAACCGCCAGTCGGCAGCGGTCCTTATAAGATTATCAGTTATAAGTCGGGTCAAAGTGTTACTTATGGCCTTGATGAAAACTATTGGGCGGCAGATCTGCCCGTTAACGTGGGTCGCAATAACTTCAAGGAAGTTCAGTACGACTACTATCGTGATGACACTGTGATGTTAGAAGCCTTTAAAGCAGGGGAGTTCGACCTTCGCACAGAGAATTCAGCCAAGTTCTGGGCTAACTCTTACACAGGCGCAAACTTCGACAAAGGCTATATCGTCAAAGAAGAGATCAACCATGAGAAGCCAGAGTCGACCCAAGGCTTTGTCTACAATATTCAATCTTCGGTGTTCTCAGATCCTAAAGTTCGTGAAGCGTTGACGCACGCGATGGATTTTGAGTGGATGAATAAGAATATGTTCTACGGCCAGTACAAGCGAACTCGTAGTTATTTCCAAAACACCGACTATGAAGCGAAAGGTTTGCCAAGTGAAGACGAAGTGGCGTTGCTGTCTCAGTACAAAGACCAGATCCCACCTCGAGTGTTTACGGAAGAATACCAACCTCCAGTCACCGATGGTAGTGGTCGCATTCGTAGTCAAATGCGCACGGCATTTAAACTGCTTAAGGAAGCGGGTTGGGTATTAAAAGACAAAGTAATGACCAACGAAAAGACTGGCAAGTCTATGTCATTTGAGTTGCTGATTTACAGCCCAACGACCGAGCGTATTGCTACACCTGTTCAAAAGAACCTTAAACGAATGGGTATCGAGATGAAGATCCGCACGGTCGATACTACACAATATATTAAGCGTCTTCGCGACCGAGACTTCGATATGGTCTCTTCATCGTTTTCGCCAAACCCTTATCCAAGCCCAAATTTAATGATTGTTTGGAACTCTAACTACATTGATTCTACTTACAATACAGCAGGTGTGATGGATCCTGTGGTGGATGCGTTAACTGAAGAAATCGCGCGTAACCAACAGAACCCAGAAAAGCTGCTTACGCTAGGTCGCTCTCTTGACCGTGTGTTACAGTGGAACTTCTACAACATACCTCAATGGCACGTTGGTGAATACCGAGTGGCCATGTGGAACAAGTTTGAGCGTCCGGATGTACTGCCTAAATACGATTTAGGTATCGATACATGGTGGATTTCAGAAGAGAAGGCGGCATTGCTTCCTGAAAAACGTCGCTAGGAGTTAGTTAGCATGGCTGCGTATATATTTCGACGTTTGTTGTTGGTGATCCCCACGTTGTGGGCGATCATCACAATTAACTTTTTCATCATTCAGATTGCCCCGGGTGGCCCAGTAGAACAGGCTGTGGCGCAGTTAGAAGGGCACAACTCCGGTATTATGGAGCGCTTTTCTGGTGGTGGACAAGAGGTTGATTTAAGCGAGAGTGATCAAGCGTCTGCCAGTGGCTATAAAGGCTCACGCGGGCTGGATCCGGAAGTGGTTGAAGAGATCAAAAAGCAGTTTGGTTTTGATAAGCCGATTCACGTTCGCTACTTTGAGATGTTGAAAAATTACGCGACCTTTAACTTTGGTGAAAGCCTGTTTAAGGGCGGTAATGTTATCGATTTAATCATCGAGCGCTTGCCTGTTTCTATTTCTCTGGGGCTGTGGAGTACGTTAATCATTTACGTGATTTCGATACCCCTGGGTATTATGAAGGCGATACACCATGGCTCTCGTTTTGATATTTGGTCGAGCGCGGTGGTGATTGTCGGCTATGCGGTGCCTGGCTTCTTGTTTGCTATCATTTTGATTATCTTATTCGCGAGTGGTAACTACTTCAGTTGGTTCCCTTTGCGAGGCTTGGTGTCGAGTAACTTTGAGCAACTCAATTGGTATCAGCAAATTGGCGATTACTTCTGGCATTTAGCTTTGCCTATTTTTGCTATGGTAATCGGTGGTTTTGCCACACTCAGCATGCTGACCAAAAATTCCTTCCTGGATGAAATCAACAAGCAATATGTGGTAACGGCACGAGCGAAAGGTTTGGACGAGAACAGTATTCTCTACAAGCATGTTTTCCGTAATGCGATGCTGATTATTATTGCTGGTTTCCCAAGTGCATTTATTAGTATTTTCTTCACGGGTTCTATGTTGATTGAAGTGATGTTTTCACTCGAAGGCATTGGCTTGCTTGGCTTTGAGTCGACGATTCAACGTGATTACCCAGTGGTATTTAGCTCTCTCTATATTATGACCTTACTGGGTTTGGTATTGAGCATTATCTCTGACCTGACTTATACCTGGGTTGATCCTCGAATTGATTTTGAAGCGCGTTAATGGCGAATGAATAACAAAGGTATTGATTAAAAATGTTTAGCAACCCTTTAGCTGAAGCTCGTTGGTTACGTTTTAAAGCAAACAAGCGTGGTTTTATCTCTTTGTGGATATTCACCTTGTTGTTTGGCTTGAGCCTGTTTGCAGAGATCATCGCGAACGATAAGCCATTATTGGTTTCTTATGACAATCAATGGTTTGTGCCTGTCATTAATGAATACGCAGAGACAGAATTCGGTGGGGAGTTTGAAACCGAGGCTGACTATAAAGACCCATATGTCATCGACCTCATTGAAGAGAGTGGCTATATCGTTTGGCCTATCATTCCTTTCAGTTACGACACTATCAACTTTGACATCGCAGGCGCGGTGCCATCGGAGCCTGACTCGGTGAACTGGTTAGGTACAGATGACAAAGGGCGAGATGTGTTGGCGAGGATTATTTACGGCTTTCGTATCTCAGTACTCTTTGGTTTTGTTCTGACGATCGTCTCGAGTATCATAGGCGTGATCGTTGGGGCTACACAAGGTTACTACGGCGGTTGGGTTGACCTGTTTGGGCAACGTTTCATCGAGGTGTGGTCCGGAATGCCGACCTTGTTCTTACTGATTATCTTGTCGAGTTTTATTGAACCGAATTTCTGGTGGTTGCTAGGTATTATGGTGCTGTTCAGTTGGATGAGTCTGGTGGGGATTGTTCGCGCCGAGTTCTTACGCTGTCGTAACTTCGACTATGTACGTGCGGCACAAGCGATGGGCGTCGATGACAAACGCATTATGCTTCGTCACATGTTGCCAAACGCTATGGTTGCGTCGCTAACCATGATGCCGTTTATCTTGTCTGGCTCTGTCACCACACTGACGTCGTTAGATTTCTTGGGCTTTGGTCTGCCTGCGGGTTCGCCTTCATTAGGTGAGCTTCTGGCGCAAGGTAAAGCGAACTTACAAGCGCCTTGGCTTGGCATTTCTGCATTCGTTGTACTTTCTTTGATGCTTACGTTACTTGTCTTCGTCGGTGAAGCGGTACGCGATGCCTTCGACCCACACCAACAGAAGTAAGGAGAGGTTATGACTTCAAATACAGCTCCTGCTTCTCCAGTGCTAACCATAGATAAACTGTCTGTCGGTTTTGGAAGAAAGAAGGCGATAGAGCAGGTGACACACGATGTTTCGCTCGAAATATACAAAGGTGAAACACTGGCGCTGGTGGGCGAGAGTGGCTCGGGTAAATCGGTGACGGCGAACTCCATTTTAAAGCTACTGCCTAAAGGCTCGTCGCATTACTTGAACGGGACGATTAACTTCTCTGGTAGTGACATTTTGAGTTGTTCTGAGAGGCAACTGCGCGGTATTCGTGGTGGTCGTATTGGAATGATCTTCCAAGAACCTATGGTGTCATTGAACCCGCTCCATCGAATCGGCAAGCAGTTGGTCGAAACTCTCGCGATACATCGTGGTATGCGCACGAACAAAGCACAAGCCTTGGCGATAGAGTGGTTATCTAAAGTTGGCATCCGTCATCCAGAGCAAAAAATTTCAGCTTATCCGCATGAGTTATCTGGCGGTGAGCGTCAGCGCGTAATGATCGCGATGGCACTGATTAACGAGCCTGAACTGCTTATTGCTGACGAGCCAACTACTGCGTTGGATGTGTCGGTACAAGCCCAGATCCTCAATTTGTTGAAAGATCTGCAACAAGAGCTTGGCATGGCGATGCTGTTTATCACTCATGACTTGAGTATCGTTCGTAAGATTGCCGATAGAGTTGCGGTGATGAAGGATGGTCGCCTTGTGGAAAGCAACGACTGCCAAACACTGTTTAATGCGCCAGCTCACCCTTACACGCAAAAGCTCATCAATTCTGACCCTAAAGGTTTGCCTGTCCCTGTGTCACCCGACAGCAAACCACTACTCGACGTAAATCAACTCCGTGTTTGGTTCCCAATTACTGGTGGCTTATTTAAGCGTACCATTTCGCATATAAAAGCCGTCACTGATATGGAGTTCACCCTTAAGAAAGGGCATTCCATTGGCTTGGTGGGTGAGAGTGGCTCTGGTAAGTCGACCACAGGTATGGCGATATTAAAGCTGGTGGAGAGTGAAGGTTCGATCACTTATGAAAACGGGCAGCTTCAAGGGCTAAACCGCCAGCAAATGCTGCCATTTCGAAGCCGCATGCAAGTCGTCTTTCAAGACCCATTCTCAGCGTTGAACCCAAGAATGTCGGTGGCACAAGTGATTGGTGAAGGCTTACGCGTTCATCAGCAGCTTGATGAGAGCGAACTGGACCAGCGTATCTGTGATGTGATGAAAGAGGTCGATCTTGACCCAGAAACTCGCCATCGTTATCCAAATGAGTTTTCGGGCGGTCAACGGCAGCGCATTGCGATTGCGCGAGCACTGATTCTCAAGCCAGAGTTTATCTTACTCGATGAGCCAACCTCTTCATTAGACAGAACGGTACAAGCTCAGGTCTTAGACTTACTCAAGTCACTGCAAGAAAAGTACGATCTGACGTATCTGTTCATCAGTCACGATCTCAACGTCGTCAAATCTCTATGTCATTATACTATCGTGATGAAAGCGGGTGAGGTGATAGAGAAGGGCGACACCGAGACGCTGTTTAGCGCTCCTCAACACGAATACACCAAGCAGTTGGTGAGCCTCTCGAACGTGGGTGGCGTGTAAGTCACCAATAGAGGCACTATTCTTTATAACAAGGGCGTCCATGTTGAATTCAACATGGTCATTTAGTAGTTTTACTATTACACTGCGCCCAATATTTCAGAAGTACATATTTAGGTAGAGGTCACCATGGACCAAGAACATTACGAAGACGCTGACTACGAAGGTTACGAGCACGGCGAAGAAGGCGAAGAGATTGAAATCGAGGCGATAGGTGTCGATGTGTCATCTCAGCCAATTGAGCTCTACAAAGTGTTCAAGATCGCGAACCTAGTGAGTGGCGGTGGCGAAGCTAAGCACGTCATCTCTGAAGGTTACGTTGCGGTAAATGGTGAGTTGGAAACACGTAAGCGTCGCAAAATGTACGATGGTGACTTCTTTGAATTCAATCAAGAATACTATGTAGTGTGCTGTGACCAGCCAGTACAAGAAGTAGAAGATAAGCCAAAGAAAAAAGAAGCGGCTAAGAAAGACAACAAGTCGAAGAGAGGCCAGTCTAAAAAGGATTCTAAACAGAAAGAATCTAAGAAAAGCACCGCTGAAATGTTGAGTGCTAAAGCAGAACCAAAGAAAAAGAAAGAAAACAAAGCGAAAAAGAAAGCGGATAAGCCAAAGCCTCAACGTGATGAGAAAAGCGGCCGTAATTCGATTGAGTTCTTCTAATTTACCGTTCTAAATTGCTGCTTAACTTTTGTTCTAAAACGACTCTTCTGTAGCTTATTATCAGCGCTGAATTTGTCTTTAGTGTTCGTCAGGTATTAAAAGGCTCACTGTGATAGTGAGCCTTTTTGGGTTTGAAATTCAGCCTTTGGCTTAAATTTCGCTCTGCTTCGCCACAAACACTACAAAGCTATCCCTAAGTGGATTCTCACTATCTCCATTCCATATCAATCCGACTGGCCAAGTGGCGTGTTCGCCTTGCAATGCAATGAATTCAACTTCGGTGTTACTTATCTGCTGTGCGTTGCTCGGTATTAAGGTGAAGCCGATATTGGCCGAGACTAACGCAAGCAATGTAAGAATAACATGGCAGTGACGCACTGCCATTTATTAAATCTTGCTTATGGAGCTTCATAGCTCAGATATTGAATACACAAATCATGAAAAGCTTGCGCTTGAGGTGAGATAGTACGGTCAGACAGTCGGAATATTCCAATTTGACGCTGTAACGGCGGGTCGATCAAAGGAATCCACACTAAACGTGTTTCATTGGTTGGGAAAGCAAGCTTAGGCAGTGTGGTTACCCCAATGCCTAATTCCAAAACAGAAAATAGAGAAGTGATGTTTTCTACCGAATACAGGGCTTGTTCACTGAGCATACGTGCAGGTGTTGGATCGAGTAGGGTGCAAGTCCCGTTGCGAATGAACGGCTGTTTTAACAAAGTTTGCCATTCTATGCCTTCGGGTTGAGCGGCAATAGGGTTGTCCTTTAAGCAGACCACACCGATAGGATCCGAAAGAAGCGGGGTGAAGTCGATACTCTCTTCTTCTAAATGGGAAGTATTGCCAAGGGCGACATCTACTTCTCCGGAAAGTAATCTTGCTTCTACACCTGCCGCATTATCATCAATCAGGCTCACCTCAACATTTGGGTACTGTTCACAAAAGGCCCCTAACACGCTAGGGATCAATTTGGCTGCCACCGAAGGCACGCTCGCTATTCGAACCCTTCCTTGTTGCCCAGCCGCCGCTGCACGTAAGTCATTGTCTAAGGCTTTGTAAACATTCAAGAATTGGATAATTTTTGGTAGGCATATTTCACCGAAAGGTGTCAGCGTAGATTTGTTGCCTGTTTCAAACAGCGGCTGGCCGAGTATTTTCTCAAGCTCTTTTATCGAAGTAGACAGTGCCGCCTGAGAGCGATTGGCTCGGTGAGAAGCAGCTCGAAATCCACCTTCTTCGACGACTAAAACAAAATGTTTTAACTGTTGTAGCTTAATACTCATGACTTCGATCCCTCTCTAGCCCTTGCTATACCTTAGTTTTTGCAAGGTGATAGATTTTATTTATCAAATGTACAAAATTTACCGTTAGATTTATCAGGCGTCAAGGTGCAGTATTTAACCAACCTGAAACATAGTTGTTACAAAGTTGGAAGGAATCGTGAACGCACAAACTAAAAAAAAACCAGTAAAAACCGCTCTTTTTGCTTCAAAAGCACCACTAGAGTGGGCAATCGTTAATAACGGCATTCTATACACGGCTCAGATTCCAATTGATGAAACGGGCGCAGTAGTAGAAGGCGGTATTGAAGCGCAAACGCGTCAGACTTTTAACAACCTTGTTCATACCTTGGAGTGTGCAGGCGAATCGATGGATTCTGTGCTGCAGGTTCTGATCTACGTGACCGACCGTGAGTACCTAAAAACGGTAAACAGCGTATACGGAGAATACTTCAACGCACCTTATCCAAACCGTGCAGCAGTCGTTGTTGCAGGGCTAGCTAGAGAAGAGATGTTGGTTGAGTTCGTGGTTTATGCATCGGCGTCTCAACCTTAATAAATAGACTGTGAACAGAGGCAATTTGCCAATCAAAGCTGTTTGTCTATGCAGATCTTTATTGATACAAGCGAATGGCTTTACGACTAGATACAAAATTAATACTTATTCTCTTTATAAATTAACAATTTATTAATTAATCCGATGGTTGCCAGACTCAACCGCAACCTAACGTTACAAGGACAGAATGATGACTCACTTACAGAATGTTCAAGCAGAAAACGCACTATATATCGGCGGCGAATGGCAAGCGGGTGTAAGCACCGTTGCGAACATTAACCCATCAGACATTTCTGAAAACATTGGCAACTTTGCACAAGCAAGTGCAGAGCAAGTTCAACAAGCGATTTCAGCGGCAAAATACGCTCAACCAGAATGGGAAAAAACACCGATTGAACGCAAGCAAGCCGTGCTTCAAGCCATTGGTTATGAGCTGATTGCCCGTTGTGATGAGTTGGGTACTTTGCTTTCTCGTGAAGAAGGTAAGCCTTTTGCTGAAGGTCGTGGTGAGATTTACCGCGCAGGTCAGTTCTTCCAATACTTTGCGGCTGAAGTGCTTCGCCAAATTGGTGACAACGCAGACTCAGTTCGCCCTGGTGTTTCTGTTGAAGTGACTCGTGAAGCCGTTGGGGTTATCGGCATTATCTCTCCTTGGAACTTCCCGACAGCAACAGCAGCTTGGAAAATTGCTCCAGCGCTTGCTTTTGGGAACAGCGTTATCTGGAAGCCAGCAAACCTAACACCAGCAAGTGCCGTTGCGCTTACTGAGATCATCCACCGCCAAGGTATCCCAGCAGGTACGTTCAACCTTGTTCTTGGTAGCGGTTCAACGGTTGGTGATGCACTGATCAACTCTAAAGAAGTGAACGGTGTCAGCTTTACCGGTTCTGTTGATACGGGTCGTAAAGTAGCAGCAGCTACCGCGCCAAACTTCGTTCGTTGCCAATTGGAAATGGGCAGTAAGAACGCGCTGGTTATTGCTGATGATGCAGACATTCATACCGCAGTTGAAGCGACCATTGCCGGCTCTTTCTCTGGTGCAGGTCAAAAATGTACCGCGTCTTCTCGCCTTGTGGTTATGGACAGCATTCACGACCAGTACGTTGAAGCTCTGATTAAACGTATGAGCGAGCTAAAAGTGGGTCACGCATTAGAAGAGGGCGTGTTCATGGGCCCAGTTGTTGATGGCAACCAGCTTGAAGCGAACCTAGGTTGGGTTGAGAAAGCGCGTCAAAGCGGCGGTGAACTGGCATTCGGCGGCGAACGCTTGAGCATGCAACACGAAGGTTTCTATATGTCTCCAACGTTGTTCTTGAACACTAAGAATAATTGGGAAGTGAACCAAGAGGAAGTGTTCGCACCAATGGCAAGCGTGATTCGAGTGGCTGACTTGGACGAAGCGATTGCAACAACTAACGATACTCGCTTTGGCCTAACTGGCGGCATCATCACTCAAAGCCTACGTACGAGCGCACTGTTCAAGCAACAAGCGCAAACTGGTTGTGTGATGGTTAACCTACCAACCGCTGGTACCGACTACCACGTACCGTTTGGCGGTCGTAAAGAGTCTAGCTTTGGTCCTCGTGAGCAAGGTCAATACGCGAAAGAGTTCTATACAGTAGTGAAGACGGCTTACCTGCGTCCTTACTAATCTGTTCTCTATATAAGAATTGGATAGCTGAAGGCATTTAGTCCCTAGCTATCCAGCTATCGAGTTGGCTTGATTCTCAGAGTCAGGTCAACATTCAAACCTAATCAGAAATAACAGTAGATAAGTGATTTAACCCATTTTTGAAAACATGTTACTTGAGCGTGTTTTCAAAACCGAGCTAGAACACTGAGCTTTCAATAGGAGTGGTTATGTACCAGCAACGGATTGTTATAGATGGATTGCAATACTGCAATTGGAACAGAGAGTATTTCCAAACACTAAAGGCGAGCGGCATTACAGCAGTTCACGCTACCGCGGTTTACCACGAGACGGCTCGTGAAACCTTATCTCGCTTTGCAGAGTGGAACTTAAGATTCGAGCAAAACGCAGACCTTATCATGCCGATTCACTCAATGGCTGATGTTGAGACTGCAAAAGCAATCGGCAAAGTCGGTATTTTCTTAGGCGCTCAAAACTGTTCTCCAATCGACGATGAGATTGGTCTTATTGAAGTGATGCGTAAGCAGGGTCTTTTGATCATGCAGCTGACGTACAACAACCAAAGTTTACTGGCGACAGGTTGTTACGAGAAGAACGACACTGGTATCACACGTTTCGGTAAACAAGCCATCGAGGAAATGAACCGAGTGGGCATGATCATCGATATGTCTCACAGTGCAGAACGCTCAACACTTGAAGCGGTTGACTTGTCTTCTCGTCCTATTTGTATCAGCCACGCAAACCCAACATTTGCTCATGATGCACTGCGTAACAAATCAAACGATGTGATTAAAGCACTCACCGCACGTGGTGGCTTAATCGGATTCAGTTTATACCCATTCCACCTACCTAATGGTAGCCAATGTACCTTGGAAGACTTCTGCCAGATGGTTGCAACTACCGCTGACATGGTCGGCGTAGAACACCTGGGTATTGGCAGTGACCTGTGTTTAAACCAACCTCAAGCCGTTCTTGAATGGATGAGAAATGGTCGTTGGTCTAAAGCGATGGACTACGGTGAAGGCTCTGCGAGTAATTCTGGTTGGCCTGATGCTCTACCTTGGTTCTGTGGTAGTTCAGGTATGGAAAACTTATATAACGGATTGATGCGTCATGGCTTTAGCGAGTCTGAAGCCGGGCAAGTCTTAGGAGAAAACTGGTTTAACTTTTTGAAAGATGGCTTAGAGCCTCAAAGCCAAAGTTAAGCTGCGCTTCTTACTAATTAAGCATCTAACGAGCAGTCTGCTAAACACGTTCAATTAGCGAGAACTGCTTCAACTAAATTCACTATTTAAAAGGAACAACGGTCTATTTCGCAACGCGGTAACCTAAACATGGATTAGCCTGCCCGACACAAAAAATAATAGGGCAGGTGTTAAATACACCCTTGTAGTCATCATTTTTATGACAGCTGCAAAGAAACCTCTGGAGTCAGAGTATGTCTGATTTAACCAATAGCGTGAAATCTCCAAGCGTAAATGCGGGTCAAGCACACACAACAAGTAATGCAAAGAGCAACACCAACCAGTCTGAATCTACGTCAGACAAATTAGGGTTATCCAACCCAGCACTTTGGTACAGCGGCGGCTTTATCGCTCTGTTCGTGACACTTGCTTTATTTGACGGCGAGCTATTATCAAGCCTGGTAAACACGGGCTTTGCGTGGTCGGTAAAAGTATTTGGTCCTTACTGGCAAATGCTTCTTCTTCTGACCTTTCTTATTGGTCTTGGCCTAGCGGCAGGGCGAACAGGTAAGGTTATCCTTGGCGGCATCGCGAAACCTGAAATGGGCGGTTTCCGTTGGATGGCGATCATCTTCTGTACGTTACTTGCGGGTGGCGGCGTATTTTGGGCTGCAGCAGAGCCGATTGCTCACTACGTTAGTCCACCACCATTGTACGGTGCACAAGAGAACGCACAGCAGGGGGCTGTGAACGCTTTATCACAATCTTTCATGCACTGGGGTTTCCTAGCATGGGCAATCGTAGGTAGCTTAACGTCTATTGTGGTTATGCACCTTCACTATGACAAGGGCTTGCCGCTTAAACCTCGTATTTTGCTTTACCCGGTATTGGGCGAGCGTGCACTTAAAGGTCACACAGGTGCTCTGATTGATGCATGTTGTATTGTCGCTGTAGCGGCGGGCACCATTGGTCCTATCGGGTTCTTGGGCTTGCAGGTGAGCTACGCACTGAATGCATTGTTTGAGATTCCAGATGGCTTCACGACGCAGCTGATCATCATCTTGTTCGCTATCGTTCTATACACAATGTCGGCACTTAGCGGTCTAAACCGCGGAATGCAAATGCTAAGCCGTTACAACGTGATTTTGGCAATGGCATTGATGGTCTACATTCTGATCTTCGGTCCTACAAACTTTATCTTTAACAGCTACATTCAAGGTGTAGGTAGCATGATCGATAACTTCATCCCAATGGCGACATACCGTGGTGACGAAGATTGGTTGAGCTGGTGGACCGTGTTCTTCTGGGGTTGGTTCTTAGGTTATGGCCCAATGATGGCAATCTTCATCGCACGCATCTCACGCGGTCGTAGTATTCGCCAACTGGTTTCAACCATCAGCTTAGTTGCACCGTTTGTTACTTGTTTCTGGTTCACGAGTGTTGGTGGTTCTGGTCTTGCGTTCGAAATCGCAGATCCAGGAAGCGTAAGTAAAGCGTTTGAAGGCTTTAACTTACCAGGTGCTCTACTAGCGGTAACTCAGCAACTACCAATGCCGATGTTTATCTCTATCTTGTTCCTGATCTTAACTACGATCTTCATCGTAACGACCGGCGACTCAATGACTTACACCATCAGTGTTGTGATCAGTGGTGAGACAGAACCGAATGCAATCATCCGTACTTTCTGGGGCGTGATGATGGGCGTAACTGCGTTGATTCTGATTTCTCTAGGCTCTGGTGGTATTTCAGCACTGCAATCTTTCATCGTGATTACAGCGGTTCCGGTGTCTTTGATCTTACTGTCATCGCTTTGGAATGCGCCTCAAATCGCAAACAAGATGGCGAAAGAGCAGGGTTTGTAGAAGAGTAGAGTCTTTGAAGCTGCTGAGAAAAGCTCTCTAAAAATGCAAGAGAAACAAGGTATCAGCCTTTGAAATTAGGCTGATACCAGATTCCGAAAGGAAGAGAAACCCCGTACTGGTGAAGATACATCGGACGGCAAACTATTTAGGTCAAGAGATCTAGTTAGGACAAATAATAAGGGGTGAGTTCGCTTGCCTCGATAACATCAATAACGATTAAAAACGTGAAAGCTAACCAATATACTGTCGTTTGAAATGCTTCAAAAGACAGCAACGGTCGGTTCTGAATGGCTAGCAAAACCCTTATAACTACAAAGGTGGTGAGCAAAATGGATGCACATCGTTCAATTTACACTGAATCAGCACTACGTGACGCAACGGTCGTCATGGCACCGGAAAGACTAGGTGCTATGCACCAAACACGCATCAGCTTCGTAAGAACTTTGATTCGTAAAATGGTGCAACAACAATGGAAAGTGACCAAGCATGAGTGGCAGTTAGACTCTCAAGGGTATGGTCATGCTATCTATAAGCTACAGACGTCAAACCATGTTTATCATTTGGTTGTGTTCTGCGATGAGATTGCAGACGACGAGCGAAATGACCGTGTAATTGCTGAAAAGTGGGACGTAACATTTGCTCTGGTTCTTGGTGATGTGGATGTCGCTCTACTTGAGAGACTTCGTGCGAATGTACCGCTACAAGAAGCAGGCCGTAACCCTAACAATGTGCTTGTTTTAGCGCGTGCTAACAAAAGCGTACGTGTGTTTGAGCACATAGTGAGTCACTTGGCTAAAGGGGCTCAACCAACGCCAAAAGAGTTAGCGGAAGTGGGCTACATCCTGAGAACGACTGCGGTTTATGGTAATGGTAAGTTCGGTATCGCTGACTTCAAAATTTTAGAGAAGAACCTAGATTTCAATCAGTCGTTCAGCGCTCAAATGTGTGCGGTATACATGCTGCGTGAATTCAGCCTGGATTGGGTTCATTACCTTGCAGAGCAACAAGGTGGTGAACAAGCGATTACCTTGCACAGAGGCTTACAACGTTACCTAGGTGTTGGGAATGCGACAGGTTTAGGCATGGCGCCATATTTGATTAACCACCCAAGTATTGTCGATCAATGGATGACGACCCGTGAGCATGCTCTATCTGACGTGCTAGCTAATCAGACCGACAATAGCTTAGTTGAGCCATTGCGCTCACTAGTGAAAAAAGCAGTCTGTCACCTAGAGCAGGTGGTGACCATCAACGAAACCCAACAAGAGTTAAACAAAGCTGCTGTCACTGAGTTGAAAAATGCAGAACAAACGTTAGATGTTTTAGTCAACCGATGTGAAACATGGGGTGAATTTGTCGAGCAATCTAAGCACATGAGTATGGAAGCCCAAGAAATCCTTATCTCATGCTTGATGGAGTTGTACCCGGATTTAGTGGACGCCCATCAGGAGCAGATGAACTGTAGCGAGACACTGTCACTTCCTAGTGGTAAGAAAATACAAGATCTGTTGGTGATCTTAGAAGAGAAGTACCGCTGGGCAATCACAACCGACTTTACTAAAGCAGAAAACAACTACTGGTTTTGGTATCGCTCTCAAGACAAAGAAGAGCCAAGGCTCGGTGTTCGAGGTGAAGAACTGGGTGAAGAGCGTGAGTTACCGTTGGATATCGGTCGTCAAGCTTATCGCTTGTACCATGCTTTACTGCAGTTTCCCCCAGAGCTCTCATTAGCTGAGTTCTTGGTAAAACAGCCGCAGCATCGTGCTATAGCGCGCCGCGTATGGACGCTTGGCAACAAAGCGATGGGCGACATTCAAATGAATGTGCTTCATAAAGAGTCGCTGCCGATGCATTTGTTACGTTGCAAGTTAGCGATGTTTGGTGCAACTAAGTTTGATCCGCGCTCAGATCGTTGGGTTCGCGTGACCTTCTTCCAAGGGGCGCCGTTGCTTGACGAAATTCATCAGGACGAGTGGGTATTCCCACTGTTGCCGAGTGAAGCGGAGCTTGTTGGCTCACACAACGTTCCTACACATATCAATGCTCAACATGGAGATAAATCGCTATGATCGTTTCTCACAATGAATTGGTCGCGGCCGTCAACAAAGCCTTTTTAGGGATGCGTCGTACATGTGGTGAAGCCGATGTGATAGCGAACATGGTGGCTGATTTACAAATGGTAGGCTTGGATGGTGTGCGCCATTTTAATAATGCGAGCAACTTTATAGGTCTAGAGAACGACTGCCCAGTTGATATTCAAGTGACAAGCGATAACACGGTCGAAGTTGATCTACACAAGGCAAGCTTGGCGTGTCACCTTTCTGTCGTGATGGATTACGCGATTGAAAAAATGGTCGGTAACAAATCGCTTAAGATTGAGCTAAACAACTGCCACAACCGTTGGTTGGCCTACAGTGAGCTTGTAAAATTAGCAGCGAAAGGTATTGCGTGCACTGCACGTTGGGATAATGGTTCAAACCCTAAGAGTACCTTGTATGTGCTTAACCGTGGTTGCGTTGCTCCAGAGCTGTTTTTATCAGATTTGCCTCTGACATCGGACGAATATATCCATAATATGACCATCGAACTTTCCGTCCAGGATTTCAATATCGAACGCTTGTCAGATGGCTACCAAACGCATGTCACGTCCGAGTCGCTATTTAAGACACAAGAAGAGGCGTGGAGTGATGGCATTGAGGTCAACGACGCAGAGTGGGCGACATTAAAAGAAACCGCCACAGCGATTCTCGTTGAAAATAGCCAGCGTTCAATTCAAGGGGCAGGAGAGCTAGTAGCCTCATAGCGGATTGAATTTAGCGCAACATAAACATCAGATAACACCAAAAGAGCTTAACGTATCCTCACCTCGTTAAGCTCTTTTTATTTTTCTGCTTCTTTATTTACTCATCCCTTGATAAAGCCTCAAAAATACGCTGTTTTGACTCAGGTTGTAACGATATGAACACTCCTTGAGCGATCAACTGAAGTACATTCACATTCATGATAAACAAACGGTTTCATTTACGGCCTACTATGCGTATCTTCCTAACTATGTGTGCCATAGGGCGACACTTTTATTCGTACCGATGACATTAGAATCAGATAAAAAGGAATGAAGCGTGCAAGCTAAGTTTATAGATGGAACCACCCTGTATCGTCAGCACTATTTTGAACTACCGATCGATTACCAAGCTAAAGATGGACAGCAGATTCAAGTCTTTGCTCGTGAAGTGGTCGATCTATCAAAAGATAGCCAAGAGCTCCCGTGGCTTATTTACTTTCAGGGTGGCCCAGGCTTTCCTTCACCACGTGTGAATGGAGAATCCGGTTGGATGAAACGTGCGTTACAAAACTACCGCGTTCTGCTTCTCGATCAGCGCGGCACCGGCAATAGCACGGTAATCAGCCATGAAACCTTGGCGCATCTTTCTCCAGAACAACAAGCTGAATATCTAACGCACTTTAGAGCCGACAACATTGTTCGTGATGCCGAAGCGATTCGTGAGCAATTTGGTGTTAAGCAGTGGTCGACAATTGGCCAGAGCTTTGGTGGTTTCTGTACACTGAGCTATTTATCGTTTTTCCCACAAAGCTTGCAGCGCTGTTATGTCACGGGTGGTATCCCGTCTATTGAACGTGAAGCTGACGATGTCTACCGCGCGACCTATAAGCGTGTTGAAGATAAAAACAGAGCCTTCTTTGCTCAATTCCCAAAAGCACAAGCCATGTGCCGGGAGATCTCTGATTACCTGCTTAACAATGAGGTGAAGCTACCAAATGGTCAGGTATTTACTGTTGAACAATTCCAATTGATTGGTATTAACCTTGGTGCTGGCGCAGCAAACCTTCCTATGTACTTCACATTAGAAAGTGCGTTTGTTGAAGCAAATGGTAAAAAGCAGCTGAGCTACAGCTTCTTAAATCAAATGCAACAAGAGCAGGGTTACTTAACCAACCCAATCTATGCGATTTTGCATGAATCGATCTATTGCCAAGGGACAGCATCAAATTGGTCGGCTCACCGAGTTCGCGAGCAGTATCCACACTTTAACTATCAATCGGATGGTGAATTCTGGTTTACTGGCGAGATGGTCTACCCATGGATGTTTGATCAACTAGAAACTTTGAAGCCACTGCGTGAAGCTGCGAATATCTTAGCTGAGAAGTCAGATTGGGGTACTTTGTACAACGCAGAGCTGCTTGGCAAGAATACTGTGCCAATGGCGTGTGCTGTTTATGCCGACGATATGTACGTTGAACTGGATTACAGCCGTGAAACACTGGCGAACATTCCAAACTCAAAAGCGTGGATCACTAATGAATACGAGCACAACGGCTTACGAGCAGACGGCGAAAGAATCGTAGACAAACTGATGACCATGGTTGAAGCATTAGAGAATCTGCCAAAGTAATTTCGCTAGCCTTATCTGAAATAAAGGCGTTAAAAATAAGCGACGTTAGAAAAAAGAAAACGCTGCATCCGTGCAGCGTTTTTGCTAGGTCATCGAACTATTCGATTTAAGGAACTAGGAGGGGTAGCTCAATAAGCCATTAAGGTTGGATGACGATATCTTGATGTTCTGTTGTGGTTAAGCAGGCGCGATTTTGTTCGATTAGTTGAGCCGCGTAAGATGGGGTCACAGCTTGAATCTCGCCTTTCGAGCGAATGGTTAGTGCTTCCCAAGCTTGATCACGATATTTGCCTGTCTGTGTGTATTCAATAAGTACTCTCATCATTCTTCCATCCGCTGTGTGGTTAACGTGCTACTAACATTAGCGCCATTATTGTCGTTACACACCTGTTAAAAATGGAACATAAGATTAACCAAATGAGGATGGTCGCAACTTGAAAATTTCGACAAATTGCACTTATCAACGCTCGAGATTATTACTCTAAATTGCTATTCGTCCGGATAGAGGGTTGAGAATAGTCAAAAGTGGTAAGTTGTACCTGCGGTAAATTGAAGCATAAAAAACGCTGCATAAGGCAGCGTTTTTTAAAAATTCACTTGGAAGACAGATTAGTTGTCACCTAAGCCAACAATCTTGCGCGCAGACAGTACCGCACTGTCTAAATCGGTCAATCTACCAGCACTTGCTGGACCAAGAACGGATGAATACAAGGCCAACTGCTTCTCAAATGATAGATCTAGATGGTTATATAGATTTTGGCGGATTTGAGCGTGTTGCTGTGGCTTCGCGCTCGATAGACCTTCCAACGTCTCGTAGATGAGTGTAGTTGTATCCATATCAGTCCTTAGTAACTCACTATAAAATTTTGCGTATTATGCACTTGGTGTCATTTTTGTTCTGCGAGATTGATCTCATTATGTGCAAGTCTACTTAATCGTGTAATCAGCTAGTTACAATTGTGTTGTAGTGACAACGAGCACTTGAAGCGCAAAATAAAAGGAGACACTAAGGTCTCCTTTTTTAAGATTCGATAAATTGAGCTAATGCTACCGGATGTTGATGGTGTTATCTCTTCGGTCATACATGTCTGGTGTAGTATGTAAGCCGCCAGCGTAACCCGCTGCTTCTAGAGTTTCCCTCACTTCTCGAACATGCTCTGCTGTGACTGGTTCGTCTCTGTCACCTAAATGCAATCGAACGAAAGTGATCAGCTCGGAGAGTCTTTGATCCGATAAGACATCTTCAAAGCTCGCCATTGGCATGAAGTTTCTGTCTTTGTCGAGATACGTAGGTTGTAAGCCCCTGACCGTTACCGCAATGGTGTTGAATGGATCGCTGTGCATGATGATACCATTGTTCAACAGGGTAGGAGCGATAGGGTCTCGCCCTTTACCATCATCACCATGACATGCACCACAAGTTTGACGATAAGTCGTGTAGATTTCAGCGGCGTATGACTCTTCATCAAAGCCTTTCGGCTCCAATGGTACCGCGTCACTACTTACGGTGTTGTTGGTATCACCACTGAGTAAGTAGTACGACATTGATTCAATATCTTCGCGCGTCATCAAACTTAGGCTGTTTTTTACTACGTCAGCCATACCAGCGAAAGCCGTGCCTTTGTCTGAGTGACCTGTGTGTAGGAAGTCGGTGAGTGTTTTCTCATCCCAACCATCGATGTACAGCTCATTTGCAGTGATGTCAGGTGCATTCCAACCATCGATTAAGTTACCTTGGAAAATACGCTCTGGTATCAATGCCTGGGCAATGTTACGCGGCGTGTGACACTCAGAACAGTGACCGAGCCCTGCAACCCAATATTTACCTTGTTGCCATTTATCGACGTCATCAACCTTATCTTTGAGTTCCTCTGGTACTTGATAGTCGACCGAATCGGTATCCATGAATACGATATTCCAGCCAAGCAGGCCTAGGCGAATATTAGACGGGAATATCATGCTGTTGTCGTCATTGCGTCTTGGTACAGCTGTGATGGATTGCATGTACTCCCATAAATCGACCATGTCTTGATCGGTCAGATATTGATACGAGGTGTAAGGCATAGCAGGGTACAAGTATCCATCTTTACCTTTGCCATCAACCAAAGCGGCTCTGAAGTCATCGAAATCATAGGTTCCGATACCTTCGGTAGTGTGAGGCGTTATGTTGGTTGAATAAACTGTGCCGAAAGGAGTGACAAAGGGTAGACCTCCCGCAAAGGGTTCACCACCTTCTGCGCTGTGACAAGCGACACAGTCGCCAGCATGCGCCAAGTACTCCCCGCGCTCAACAGACTCTGCGTTCAAGCTTGCAACCCTTTGTTGTTCAGCTTCTCCTGCATGTCGGATGTAGGCGCCTAGAGCCAGTATCTCGTTTTCGGAAAGTTGGTTATCAAACGCTGGCATCAGGTTATTTAAGCCATAGTTGATAGTATGTTGAATCTCTTCAATGCTGCCCCCGTGTAACCATTTATCATCGGATAGATCAGGAATGCCAAGCTCAGGATTGGCAACCGTGCCATCAGCGTGACAAGACGAACAGTATTGGACGAACAAGCTTTTACCCAGTTCGACCTTAACCTCAGGGACATCGGTGTGGCGTTGATTCAAGGACGCTAAGTAGTAAGAGACTTTTGCCACTTCATCCGGGCGCATGATTTCACTCCAACCTGGCATCGCGCCGTTTCGCCCTTTGGCAATTGAATGAATAAGGGCCTCATCGCTGTCACCATATAACCATTCTTGGTCGATCAAGTTAGGGAAGTGCTTTTGCCCTTGAGCGTTGTCTCGGTGACAAGCAGCACAATGGGTTTGGAATAAGATCTTACCACTGTTTACGATCTCAGGTACCTCTGCTAACCCAGCTAAAGTGGTTTCGCTTGTTTGTGCAAACTGCTCCTCAAGGGTTGTGGTAGGCGAACTGAGTTTATCGTCACTTTGCTGCCAATTGACTAAGCCTTTCCATTCTCCGACCCCAGGGTATAGCACGAGGTAGCCTGCGGAGAGCGAGAAAGCGACGGCATAACTGACAAACAGTAATTTAGGTGGCGGTGCATCTTTCTCTTCAATACCGTCGAAGGTGCCAACTGTGTGGTCTTCGTCGGCCTTGTGATTACTACGCCAATATTTAATGACAACGGATACCATTAGAACAAAGAATATTACGGTTAAAATTGCCGCCCATAAGTTCCAAAATGTGCTCATTGTGATACCTCCTGTGACGTATCTTTACCTAGGCTTTGCAGGTATCGGATTAAGGCTTCGCCTTTGGTTTTTCCTCTGACTTGTAGTCTTGCATCACCAATTTCTTGGTCGGTATACGGAACACCTAGCGTACGTAATACCTCCATTTTCGCACTGATTTCATCTCCTGTGAGCGTTTGTTCAAACAGCCAAGGGTATGATGGCATAATAGAAGTAGGCACGACTTGTCGAGGGTTGATTAGGTGTATCACGTGCCATTGGTCAGAGTACTTTCTTGCTAAATTGGTTAGGTCAGGTCCGGTACGTTTAGAACCCCACAAGTTAGGAAATTCATAGATATCGTCTGCTTCTTGGTTTGGACGTCCGTTGCGTTTTATTTCTGGATCGAGAGGACGCACCATCTGTGTATGACAGACGTGACAGCCTTCGCTGATGTAAATATCTCGACCGGCTAGCTCAATAGCGGTTAACGGTACAGCGAGGCTGTTTTTAGCGATATCATCACCTCGAACGATGTTTGGGACCACCCAAACCACCAGTGAGAAAGAGGCGACGACTACGGTGGTCAAAATTAGAATGACCAACGAGTGGGTAAAGTCTTTACTCATGATTTATGCCTCCCCATTTGCTGTGTGTTTAACATCAATTTCTGCTGGCATACGCACCGTTTTGTAAAGGTTCAGTGCCATTAAGAACAAGCCAAGAACGAATAGAGCGCCACCAAAGAAGCGTAGGAATAGCCAAGGTGCTTTGAAGTCCATAGCTTGCACAAAGCTATATACGAGTTCGCCGTTGTCATTTTGAGTGAGCCACATAAAGCCTTCACCAACGCCAGCAACCCAAAGCGCAATAGCATAGATAGCCACACCAGCGTGTGCGAGCCAGAAATGCCACTTCAAAAGACTTGGTGACCAGAGGTCGGTTTTTCCCCACAATCGCGGAATAAAGTAGTAGAAGACAGCGATACCAGACATGCCCACCCAGCCGAGCGCGCCAGAGTGTACATGACCAATGATCCATTCGGTGTTGTGTGCAACCATGTTGAACCAACGAATCGCGAGCAGTGGGCCCTCGAATGTCGCTAAGCAGTAGTAGAGAATTGCCGAAAAGAAGAATAGGAGAATGTAGTCCGATTTTAGTTTCTCTTTGTTTTGCAGTAGAGTCATCGCGCTGTTAAATGCACCCGCCCAAGATGGTAACCATAGGATCAGTGACATTACGATACCAATGTTTTGTACCCACACCGGAACGGAAGAGTAGACGAGGTGGTGAGTTCCCGCCCAAGTGTAGAAGCCAACTAAGCCCCAGAAGTGAATCACGGACAATCGGTAAGAATAAATAGGGCGGTCAGCCGCTTTAGGTATGAAGTAGTAGTTCATACCGATGACGCCAGCCGTCAGTAAGAACCCTACGGCATTATGTCCCCACCACCATTGTACGATGGCGTCTTGAGCTCCTGCGAATACAGAATAGGACTTCATTGCCGAAACGGGCATTGCGAGATTGTTAACGATGAAAATCATCGCGATCACGATAATAAACGCTGCAAAAAACCAGTTTGCAACAAAAATGTGGTCGACTTTACGTTTGGCTATCGTGCCAAAGAACAACACAGCATAAAGTACCCAAACAAGTACGATAAGTAAATCAATCGGCCACTCTAGTTCTGCGTACTCTTTTGACGTGGTATAACCAGCAGGCAGAGAGATGAGCGCCAGAAGTAACACGAGTTGCCAGCCCCAGAACACCATCCACGATAAGCTCTTATTGAAGAGCTCACAATGCCCGGTTCGCTGAGCAATGTACAACGATGTCCCCATCAATAGATTAACGACAAACCCGTATATAACGCCAGAGGTGTGTAAGGGACGGAGCCTACCGAATTGAAAGTACTCTGAGTCGAAGTTTAAGATGGGCCAATACAGCTGTGCGGCGAGAATCACACCAATTATCATGCCTAAAATAGCCCAAGTTAGGGAGGCAATAATGAAGTATTTCACCACCTTAATGCTGTACTGCGTTGTCACTTGTTGCATAACAAGGCTCCTTGCCTAGGATTTTAATTGCTGATTGCGCTAGAGTCGCTCTCCGAATTTGATTCGCTACCGAGATTCGAATAGAAATAAGAAATATCACGGATGTCTTGGTCCGAGAGGATATCAGCTTGTTGTTGCATAAGAACGGCCAGTCCACTGGTTCGTTCTCTTGTTTGGTAATCTTTTAACGACGAGATTAGGTAGCCCATTTTTTGCCCACGAAGGTTTGGGTAAGAGTCTTGTGTTGAAATGCCATCATCACCATGGCAAGTCATACACACCTTAGATTTTTGTTTACCTAATTCGAATTGTTCTTGGTTGATTTCAGCTGAAACAGGAAACATGACCAACGTCATTAAGAGGGGAGACAGTGCCGTCATGGGGTTTAACTTTCGCTTATTTAAACTCATTATCGATTCCCTTGATTATGAATTGAGTAAGTGACTTAAGAGAGCCAAACAATACAGGCTAGCGATCTTGATAATGGCTCACAGCAGTTTATTGGGCTCTTAAAATGACTTACGTTCGATTAAAGGTTATGCAGTGTCACGGAATATCGCTACTAAATGACCAATCTTTCTTGTCAATTTTATCAGTCAGTACGTAGTCACACGGGGAAATGGATTACTGAGGGAGTAAAAGAGCTTGTTTTATTTAAAAGGCTCTGTTGATCGTCGAAATACGGTTTGGGCGGGTATGAGTGAATGTTCTAGACAAATCAAGCCATGGTTGGGTGAGTCATACGTACAATTTAAACTAGACTCAACTTAGTGACCCTTTTAAATGGAGTTTTAAATGAGAACTACTCTTCTTACCTTCCTTTACTTGTGCTCATTTCCCATTTTTGCAGCAGCAAATTTAACAGTCTTTGACCACTTAGGACAGAACACGAGTTAAGCCGAGAGTAGCTCCAGCAGTTACCTCAAACTGAAATCACAACAGCGATTCCATTGAGTGAAGGAGAGTCTGTATATGGTGGCGTTACTTTGCTGGTCGTTTTTACTTTCTCCATACCATTGGTTGTTTATATGTCACAGGAAAGGCGAGTCGATGGCACAAATTATTTCTTAACCTTTTAGAAGGAAAAATAGCTGTATTCATTGTAAATCTGGACAATATTTATGTTAGCCTCCAGATTTAGATGTTTAATCAACTAATGATGTATCTGGTTTTAAGCAAACACAGAATACAGGAGTTCTATCATGCACAAAAAGTTGTCCATACTAGTTGTCATAACTTTATTATTTATGATATACGGGTGTGTATCGGATAAATTTTCACAAGAAGTTAAGCTGAACCTTAAGAGCTCAGATTATGAGAGTACTTTTGCTAGGTTTAAAGTATTTGATGCATCTGAGGGATGCCCTAGTTACAATGATTTACCCGGAGCATCTGCGTATATCGGAAAAGCAAAGGTAAGCATGACTGGTACCATGATGTCCCTTCCAGCTAATAAAAAACTACATATTTTCTATTTTAAGCCCAGTGAGGCCCCCGCGATTTTAGCAAAAGGTGGAGCGAATGAGATCAGACGGCGTAGTGTGCAAATTGTATTAGTCGATGGCGAGGCCGAACTACAATTAATTAAAGATGAAAATGGTGAAATGAAATGGTTAGCGAAAGGTTCAATACAACTTGAACCAGCTACAAACTGCACACAGAAAAAGGATGAAAAGTTGTAATATTGCAAATGTACATCCTTATGCAATACATTCCTCCGTATGAACCAGTTGTGATTTATATCAATATCCAAGCGTGGAAGAGCCCCCTCTCGAGTAATTGATGGTTTGCTAATTTACCAAAAGTTCTCAGATTGAATCTTTACTCGTGGCACTTTCTCGCTCGAAAGTGCCGATAAATTATTTAAGAAAAATAGCTAGTTGTATTTTAACGTGCCGTACTTTTGCTTTTAAAACCTATAATTAACACCCGCTGAAAGCAAGTATTCCGACTCATTGTAGAAATCAATATTTGAAGAACTGCTTCCGTAACCTGCGAACGAGATAAACGAGACATCTTCCCAGCCCATAAATTGGTCATACTCATAGGCAGCGAACAGGTTTACTTCATTATCGCTGCGAGTCTCGTTAAACATAGGGTTAGATCCATCGTAGCTGCGAGTTTCGTAGCCAGCCGTTAGTGCAAACTGATGACGATCTAAAACTTTAAAGTAGGTGATGTCTGTCCCATAGCTTTTGTAGGCCATCGCTTCGCCATCAGCAGAGCGTACTTTGTAGCTTAAAGATGGAATCAAACCTGACGTCTGATTGAGCATATATTTATACTCACCTTTAACGAACATAACGCTGCCATCGCGCTGAAGTTTAGCTTGCTCTGATGCACTCAAATCGGAGCCAGATGCTTCATCTTTCACATCAATGTTGGCGTAGGCCATATCCAACGTGAAGTCACTACCGGCAATCGATTCCAGCTTTAATCGATAGGCGTTGCCTGTTTCGTCTGTTACTTGGCGTGCGGAGGTAATGGCGTATGGGTCGCTCCATGTTTCCCCTGATACCACAGTAGGAAGAAATGATGCGTCAACCACCATGCCAGACTCGAGTTCTTGTTTATAACCAATTTCAAAAGCGAAATCACCAACGGCGATATCTTCACGCGAAGTACCGATGTATACCTGTTTATCTAACTGATGTCCGAACGTGTAATTGATTTGTCCTAGTGGTGCGACAAGCATTTGCCCATTGGACTCACCTTCAGAATTAAGATCCGATAGTGGATCTTTAACATCAGTATTGAAGTTAGACGTTTGAGACATATAGCCAGTATTGAGAGAAATTTCACCACCAAATCCAGCTTCTGGCACCAGCTCAGCAATTGAAGAATAACTCACAAAACAGCTTATAATGGAAAGTGAAAGGGTCGTTTTATTCATGATTAACATCTCTGATTAATTGGAACTCAACTTTAAAAAGTGGGATGTCGAATAAATGTCTATTTCAGAGGAGGAGATGCGTTATTTTGTGAGAAGGGGAGTCGACCTTAGGGATGACGTGTACCGAGCCCTGAAATGCCTAGAACATTTCAGGACTTATAACGACTACCATGAGCTTTAGCTATCTGTTGTTCGATTTAAACTCGCAGTGCACCCTTTGCTATTCATGTTGTCTTTCAACTTGAAGGACCAGCCATATACATTACATAAGCGCCTTACGATCAAAAGCCCCAAGCCATGCTCGGTTTCATTCTTATCGGATAACCCGGAACCTGTGTCTTGAACGGAAATTTGGTCACTGGCAACGTAGATGTTAATCGAGCCTTTTTCTGTAAATCGAATTGAATTATTGACGATGTTTTTCAGCATGATTTTAAGTACAGGCAACGGGAAATTGAGTGTGGTATCTGCTGCAATACGTAGCGTTACTTCCACACCGAGTTTTGCCTTTTTACTGAGTTCTGAAATAGAAATATCTTGCTCACTGACTGCCCATACTCCATCGCTAGATGCGGCATTCTCTTGTTTGACAATGCTCAGTAAAACCTCAACAGTCGATTGCATGTTGTCCGCTGCATCAATAATTCTATGGCGTTGTTTAGCCTGAAATTCTGCGTCTTCTTCTTTCATGGCTTGTAAGTTCGCCGCACCTGAAATAATCGCAATTGGTGTTTTCAGTTCATGGCTCGCGTATTTTGCAAACATCATTTCTTGTTTCACCACTCTTTCTTTCATTTGTGTGTAGCTATTGAGGTGATTGGTCAGTTGCTTAATCTCGTTAATGGTATTTTCCGACACCGAAAACTGCGATCGCTCCTCGTCTCTTAGCTGTTGGCTCAACTCGACTACTGGTGACATGAGTTCATCAAACATTCGCTTAGTCGAAACGCTTAATACCCCGACAAGAAATAGCATTAGTAACGTCGATATGCTCAATAAGACATCCCAATTTTCATCGCCAAAATCGAGCGATACTGTATCTATTGTGAGATACAAGGGGATCTCGTTTCCATTCGATAAAAAGGTAGAGTGGTATACCATAAAGCCATCGTCAGTGTATTGAAGAACTTTTGTAACTTCGTCCTTTGCGTATGGCATCTCCATTTTTATGTTGTCTGGTAAAAAAGCAGAGTCGTAATAGGCAGTAACATTAGGGCTAACAGCGATACTACTTTGGGGGGCTCGTTGATAATATTGTTGAGCGAAACCCTCAAAGGAGCTTAAATAGCGTGCAATCTGGTTATCTTCTTCCTTCGCTAGTTTCAACGAGAAGGTCAAAAAAACCAGAAAGGAGGTTGAAAATGCGATGCTTGCAAACCGGCGGATCAAACGCTTTTTGACGTTCTCTATGTTGTTTTCTGCTAGTTTAGACCCGGTAAAAAACATCAATTCTCCAAACGAAAGCCAAATTTAGGAACGGTTTTTAGCATCGCTTTTTTAAACGGTTTATCAAGTGTGTTACGTAACAAATAAATATGGCTGCGAAGCACATCTTTATCAGGGCTATCATAGCCCCATATCTGATGGATTAAAGCATCACGAGAGACTAGTTCACCTTGTGCTTTTACCAGTTCAAGGAGTATTTGGTACATAACTGGAGTAGTCGCTAACTTGTGTCCTTCCCGTTGGATAATCTTGGTTTTTTCATCAATGACTAATGAGCCAAATGATAGAGTGGCAGGAGCGACTTGACCTCGAAACCGTTTAATCAATGCAGACAAACGAACTTCTAATTCGGGAAATTGGAAGGGTTTACTCACAAAGTCATCGACACCGTTACCAAAGCCAATAATTAGGTCGTCTTGGCCATTTAGTGCGGTCAGCATAAGGATGGGCGTCGTACATCCATTTTCTCTAAGTTCCTTAGCGACTTGCATACCATCTTTATTAGGCATCATGACATCGAGAATAATGGCATCAAATTCACTTTCTAAGGCCAGTTTTAATCCAAGTTCTCCGTTATCTGCGAAATCTGCCTCAGCGCCTTTTACCTCTAAGAAGTCGGCTAAAATCCCTTGCAGTTCTTCATTATCTTCAACGACTAGAATTCGACTGTTCTCAAGCATGGCGAGTTCTCTCAGTTCTCTCGTTTTTAAATTATGTGCTCAATTATAGGGTTTTCATCATATCTATTTTATGTCGAATTTATGTGAAATCGCGTTGGTTTGAATGGTTAAGTAAAACCCACTTTCACAAAAACTCGACATTCATGACTTTACGCTACCCCCATTACAAATTGGGAGGCCATGATGAAAAAACAATTACTACCCTGCTTGATGAGTGCAATGGTATTTGCACCCCATAGCAATGCTGTTGACCTTATCGGTAAAACAACCAGTACCGCTCCTTTAAACGTCGTCTCTGAAGTCAGTGGTGTCATAGAGCACGTTAATTGGCAAACCGGAGATATGGTCACTCAAGGCCAAAAGCTAACCACAATTAAAGATCAAGATTTTAAACTTGAGGTGCGTAAGCAAAAAGCCAACCTCGCGTTAGTCAAAGCAGACTTAGATATTAAACAGTCGGTTTATGCTCGCTATCAAGAATTGCGATCAAAAAACAGCCTGTCTCAGAATGAACTTGATATGGCAGAAGCCGATTTTTCTGTCGCAAAAGCGAATTTGTCATTGGCTCAAATAGAACTGGAAAAAGCGCAGTTAGATCTTGCGAATACTCAAGTGTTCGTAGCAATAAATGGCTATGTCGTCGAGCGTTCGGTTGATGATGGGACTTGGGTCAATCAAGGGGATTTATTATACAAACTCACCAATATTGAACGACTGAACGTTCGTTTACTTGCAAGCGAGTTTGACCTGCAAGAGCTATCCGTGGGTCAACCGATCCAAGTTTGGTCAGAGGCTCAGCCAGCTCAGCGTATCGACGCAAAAATTAACCGCATTAGTGTCGAACTTGACCCTGCAACGTTTGCCTATTTTGTCGATGTTGAAATCGATAATGCGCAGCACCTTTTCAAGCCGGGTATGTCCATTCACGCAACGACAGATAAGTAGGGCATGAATCATGAATAACTTTCTTGCTTACTTCGCAGAGCGTAGCTTTTTAGCTCGTATTATCACCATCATGGTTCTGCTGATTGGTGTTGGTTCGATGAGTATATTAAAGCTTCAAGAATTGCCTGATATTGCCTTTGCTGAAGTCGAAATTACAACCCAGTACCCAGGCGCATCAGCGCAGGATATTGAGTTGAACATTACGAATCGAATCGAAAAAGAACTTAAATCAGTGCAGGGACTGACAAAGTACAATTCTCAATCATTCGATGGTCAGTCATACATCAGTATTGAACTGGACGAAGGGTGCGACATTCAGCAAACCGCCCGTGACATTCAACAGGCCGTTGATAGGGTGCAAGGGTTACCTAAAGACATATCTAACCCACCGCTTGTGGCGCAAAAAAGCACTTCTTCGTTCGAAGTGATGACGTTTGGCGTTACAACAGCGCTTGATAATTCAGAGCTGCAAAAATACGTTCGTGATTTAGAGAAGAAAGTACGCAGTGTTGCAGGTGTTGGCACGGTTTCAATGTCTGGATTTACCGAGCGAGAGTTTTGGATTGAAGTTGATCCGTCCAAAATATCTCGCTACCAACTGGCTTTGGCCGATGTAACATCAGCGATCAATACACGTAACCTTTCATTGTCTGGCGGCGTTGCTGAATCTTGGAACAGCGAACAACGCATAGTAACGCTCACTCAAATTCACTCCATTAAAGAGTTATCTAACACCATTATTAAGGTGCTACCTACTGGGGAAACCGTTCGTTTAGGCGATGTGGCGTACGTTTCTGACTCGTTTGAAAAAGCGACAGAATTAGGCATGGTGAATGGCGAAAGGGCGGTTGTGTTTACCGTAGCGAAGAGTGCCAACGCCGATATCATCTCGACTATCGACAGAGTGAAAGCGTTGCTTGAAAACGAAAACGAGCGTCTTAACGGCCAATTCTCGTTTCCTATCTCTTTAAATCTTGCAGACGATATGAGTGATAAGTTTTCTATCGTCACAACCAACGGTGGTGTCGGTCTGGTTCTTGTTCTGATCGTATTAAGCATGATTTTAAAACGTGCGGTCGCTTTTTGGGTTGCGGTTTCTATTCCATTTTGTGTACTTGGTGTCATGGCGGTGCTGCCAGCGCTTGGTATGAATCTAGACAGCATCACACTTGCGGCAATGCTATTGGTGATCGGCATTATTGTGGATGACTCGGTCATCGTTGCAGAGAGTATTTACCAAGAGCGTGAAAATGGCAAAGCACCGTTAGACGCGGCAAAATCAGGTGTGCAAAGCGTGATTCGTCCTATCATTGCGAGCTTAACCACCACCGCGCTTGTGTTCATCCCTATGTTCTTTATCCCCGGAACAATGGGGAAGGCGATCATGGTGATCCCAATTACCGTTATCGCGGCACTTCTGTTCTCGTTGATTGAGTGTACCTTTACGTTACCTGCTCATCTTGCGAATTCATTAAAGAAAGAAGAGAAGAAAAAACAAAAAGAACAACGTTTCAACCGTGTGATTAACCAATACCAGTCTCTTTTAGCTCGTTGTTTAGAATGGAAAAAGTCTGTATTGCTGGTCGCTGTTCTCGCACTTGCCGGGAGTGGCTTACTGTTGACGACACTTAAGCTGGATATCTTCCCAAGCGAAACGGCTAAATACATAGAAATATACACAGAGGTAGCGCCGGGAGCATCGCTAAAACAGGTACGTAAAGCGCATTCAGTGTTTGAAGAGACGATTACGCAGCTTGGTGACAATGAGCTAGTTTCTTATCGCATGAATTATGGCAGCCCGGTAAGTAATGGTTTACTGACGCTGACCAACTTTGAGCAACGTGATAGAACCGCCAATCAGATAGCCGACAGTTTAAACGAGAAATTGAAAGACGTTCCCGCGATTAACTTTGTGAAATTCACGGTCGACGCTGGTGGCCCCCCTCCGGGCGAGCCTATTGAGATTCGTGTGATCAGTAATAATGAAGCAGAGCGCAATCATGCGGTTGGCCTCGTCATGGCTTGGATGAAAGAGCAACCAAGCTTAGATAAGGTGACGAATAACGAACAGCTTACCGATCCACAACTGCAAATATTGCCACAATATGAATGGCTCGCTCGTTACAACCTGACGGTTCAAGACCTAGCGACCACGCTACGTATCGCGTTCGATGGTGAGAGTGTCACCTCAACTTGGATTGGCGATCAAGAAGTGAACTTGCGTGTTTTATTAGATGAGGAATATCGCAATCTTGAACGTCTGAAAACGACAAAGATTACTACTCCTAGTGGGATTAAAGTACCTCTGAACCGTCTTGCCAAAGTGCAAGAGGTGCAGGCTCCGCGTGAACTTTTACACTACAACGGCGACCGTCAAGTACTGGTAAGTGCGCAAATAGTGGATGAAGCGATAAGTTCAGGTAAATTAAGCCAGCAACTTTCAGAAGCATTGGCACAGCAAGTAGGAACAAGTGTGCGCTTAGATATTGGCGGTGAGGCTGAGAATACAAGTGACACTATGTCTGGCTTTTTTGTCGCTTTCCCTGCGGCTATGGTCGGGATCTATTTTGTACTCGCGATTATGTTTAGCTCTTTATTACAGCCACTATTGATCATGGCGGTGATCCCGTTTGCGGTAGTTGCTGCGTTGATGGCACTGTTTGTTCACATGCAGCCATTATCTTTGTTCGCTCTGATAGGTGTGTTGGGTATGAAAGGAGTGGTGGTTAACAATTCATTGATATTGATAAATCGCATTAATGAACTTAAATCGGAAGGTTTACAAGTGATAGATGCAGTAATTAAAGCTGCCGCCAGCCGACTAAGACCAATACTGTTAACGTCGATTACCACTGTGGTTGGACTATTGCCACTCGCTTATGGCATTGGCGGCACTGATGTGTACATGGGGCCAATGTCTCTAACCTTAGGCTACGGACTCTTATTCTCACTGCCAGTCGTATTAATTGTCATTCCATGCCTGTATACGCTTTGCTTTGGACGCAAAACTGAAATGTGAGGGTGGTAGTTTGGCGGGAGATTTTAGTGAGGTAAACTTATCCCAATCTCTTTACTACCAAAGAGTTTGTACCAAATAAGAATAGCTGTCGCGTAGCCGACAGCTTTATTCAGAGTTAAACAAGCCCGAACCTCTTATTTACATGTAAATTGTGGCTGTTGAATTTAGCGTTTAGATAAGATGTAACTTTTCTTGAAGCGAACGGTGCCATAATGTGAGGCCTGATAGCTACACAACTTAAGTTGAACAGTCTGTTAAGCTCTACTTGAATTCCATTCATGTTACTGATTCTTAACGTTTGAAGGCTGCCATTTCCCCTCTAAAGTTATTCTCGCAACCTTACGTTATTATCTCGCCTACAAAATCAGTTATCGTGAAATTGAAGAGATTCAGAGTGAGCGGCGTGTTGTTGTAGAGCATGCCACCATTAATAGTTGAGATATAAAATTTGCGCCCGTATTAGAGTAAAGAGCGAGGCGTAAAAAGATGTCGGTGTCGGACTCGTGGCGAGTGGATAAAACCTACATCTGTGGCATAGTGAATTTGGTCATATTGAGTTGGCCGTACAGGAAGTTTAGCTACGAGATGAATATAATTCTATTTTTATCAGCACTTTATTGGTTTTGCCATTGAACTGAAAAGTTTTGATGAATGACTTGTAGCACAAGAGCTTTGTGCTTATTGTGGGCACTGTTTGAAACGTAAACTACGAATTGGAGCTCTTGTGGATCTAGAAATATATCAAGTGGATTCATTCACTACCCAAGCTTTTAAAGGCAATCCTGCGGGTGTTTGTATTTCTCAACACATGTTGGAAGAAGCATTAATGCTTTCTATTGCGGATGAGATGGCGGTTCCAGAAACGGCTTTCCTTGCGTTGGAGTCTATGACTCTTAAATGGTTCACGCCGGAAGTAGAAGTTCAGCTGTGTGGGCACGGCACTTTGGCTACGGTTCATGTGATGAAAGAAAAAGGACTAGCAAAAGCTGGTGATAAGATCGTATTCCAGACCTCATCTGGTGATTTAACTGCCACAGTTTGTGAATCGTCCATCGAGTTAGACTTCCCGGGTACTCAATTATCAAGTGTAGAGCCTAATTTAGTTCTTTTAGAGCATTTAGGCATAGCGCAAGACCAAGTAGTGTCATTCATGGAATTTGATACTAAGCAGTTTATCGAGGTGGCTAATGAGCAAGTGCTCTTGGATCTCTCTCCGAATTTTGACGCTTTAAAAACAATGGCAGGCAGAGGCGTACTCGTGACGAGCCAATCATCAAGCGCAGCTCTTGATTTTGTTTCTCGTTACTTTGCCCCTTGGGTCGGGAACAATGAGGACCCTGTTACTGGGTCGGCACATTGCGCTTTAACGCAATATTGGGCTGATAAACTCAACAAATCGTGTTTTCGTGCATACCAAGCTTCTCGTCGCGGGGGCTTTGTATCGACTGAGTTATTGGTGAATGGTCGAATAAAGTTAGTGGGTTCAGCCAAAACGGTGATCAGCGGCGTGCTAAAAATTTAGTGGACTTGTCGTTAGGAAAGGTAAGGGCTAGGTTGTTGATGTGACGGCAGTTTTATTTCGAGAGGTTGCATTGAACCTGTCCGAATATTGTAAAAGGAATCACAGTGTCAGCTTTTTATTTGTCTCAAGTTTTAGTCGCCATTGCGATTTGCTTTGATCTTATGTCTTTCCAATTTAAGGAGAGGAAGAAGATCGTAACCTGCTTATTCTTCGCAGGAGTACTGATTTCAAGTCACTTTGTTTTGCTAGAACAATGGACTGCAGCATGCTTGATGATTATAGCCACTATTCGTTGTTTAACGAGTGTGTTTTCAACATCACCTAAATTCAAATATCTGTTTTGTTCACTGTCTGTTGTTGCGACAGCGTTTACTTTCTCAGGGTTAACCAGCGTATTGAGTTGCTTTGCATCAATGTTCCAAACATTTGCCGCTTTTAACAAGGATGACCGTCGACTTCGAGAACTGATGATCATCGGCACCAGTTTTTGGCTTGTTCATAATTACTTAGTTGGCTCTCCGACAGCGGTTGTTATGGAAGCCTTATTTATTGGCAGTAACTTGCTTGGTTATTATCGTTTTTATTTTAGGAAGAATGTCGTGGCTTAGTGTGCGCACTGCCAATTATCGCTAGGTTTCAGTAAAAATTAGGAGAGCCTATGTCAAATATCTGCGCAGATATCCCTTCGTCGATACCTAATGAAATATTCAGTGACTTGATAGTGAATGACAATATTCGGATAGAGAGAATACTCTCACATGGACACAGTTCTCCTGAGGAGGGTTGGTACGATCAAGAGGAGCATGAATGGGTTCTGGTGCTCGAGGGGCAAGGCGTGATCGAATTTTCTGATGGTCGTATTGTTACTTTGTCGAAAGGGGACTACCTCAATATTCCCGCCGGTGAAAAGCACAAGGTTCTGGGGACTGACAAAGATTCTGTCACGATATGGCTAGCGGTGTTTTACCGTTAATTCTCGGATAGAGATAAAGAGCTTATGTGGTTAACATTTCAAGTTTTTCATAAGAGAATGTCGGTACTGAGGCACATCGAAGAGTGGCTACTTTATTGAAAATCAGAAACATCGATACGTGCTCGAGTTTATGACGTGATCATATCTTCTGATTTAGCAGAGCAAGAGTTAGCACGTTATTTAGCGGATATTTATCATGAGTTTGTTTCAGAAAAGTACCCATTAGTGACACGTATTTTTTAACGGGGTCAGTGAGCGTTCCAATTCAGCTCTGTATTAACTGATACGAGACTATAGAGTAACAAATCTACTAGTTAGAATTTGAAAGCGAACAAAGGAAGAGAGTGTGGTTAGAATCCGAAATTATCAAGAAAGTGATGCCAAAGCATTATGGGAGATCTTTTTCTACACGGTTCGCAACGTGAACATACGAGATTATTCTCAAGAACAAGTCGAGGCTTGGGCACCAAGTGGCTTTGACTTTGCGTTATGGCAAAAGCGCATGGACAGGTTAAAACCTTTTGTCGCTGAGTTAGATGGTCATATTGTTGGCTATACTGACCTACAGCCAAGTGGCTTGGTCGACCATTTTTTTTGCCATCATAAATATCAGGGGCGAGGTGTTGGCCGAGCGTTGATGGAGCATGTGTTCACGATTGGGCAAGATCGTGGGGTATCAAGTTACTTCTCAGAGGTAAGTATCACCGCGAGGCCATTTTATGAGCGTATGGGCTTTCAAGTAGTGAATGATCAGCAAGTCGATATACGTGGAGTAACGCTGACGAATTTCGTGATGGAAAAGATTGTCGACAAGTAAGCTTACGCTAAGAGCGAAGATTGTGAAGAGGAACAGGCCTAAAAGGAATATTAAACCTTTTTAAGGGTAAATTTTGCTGATCTACTGAAATTGTCGATGAGTTCAAATTGTGTGCTAGCCAATTTGTCTAATCTAAAAGATTGAATGAATACAAGGAGTGTTGTTCATGAGTCATGTGAGTAGATTAAAAATATATACATTAGTGTCGATGTTTTCTTTGGCAATCGGAGTTTTAGCTTTGCATGCCGGGGTTTCTGGGGTGTTTCCGCTCTTCGTTGTGGTTATTTCACTCTTTTCTTTTGTCATCAATTCATTCCTTTGTTTATTCGGGCATAAATATGAGAATGCGAAAGAATAAATCTCGAAAATGATTGTTAAAAATCTCCTCTGAGTCTCAATTGTGGGACAGGATGACGTTTTTGCAAGTTTCTAAGATTTCCTCTTTAATTTCAATGTATTATTCGGTTCGATTGAAAAGAGTGAGAGTAGAACGTGGGAATCGAAGCTTTAGCCTTTGTTATGGATGCGCTAGTCACGGCATGTTGTATGTACATTGCATCTAAAATGTCGTTTGTGGTGGCAGATTTTAAGTCTCTATGATACCGACAGTCGGATGGGTACTAGGGCTTATATTATTCGTATTTCTACTTGGTAAGGCAACGCATTCAAGTATTGGTGATTGTATTTGGGTGGTGGTTTTTACCAAGGTGGTGTCGATGGCCGCGTTCCTGATATTTGGCTGACTGTTTGTATAACCCAATATCAATTTTACATCTAAAGTAACACGCCCAAATCTACTGCCCGAATAGAAAAAAGGCATGACATTGTCACAACTCCTAAATCTCTTTTACACCTATTGATTATCTGTTACTTAGGTAACAGTACAGCTTTAATGACATGTATCACAACGTTGCTTGTTTTAACGTCTTCGGTTACGTCGTGAGCTTTGTTGATCATTACAACACCATGGTCAGTACTAATTATGATTGGTCACCCTGTACGGTAACTGCGCTGTCTAGTTTTACCACGCCTTCAGCCATTAATTTTTCTGCCACTAAATGATAGATGAGTACTGAGACCAGTTTTTCGTTATTTCCGAGGCTTGTTACGAAAACCCGAGTACGGTAGAGCATATCTTCGTCGCGCTGGAGACGTTGTCGTATCCCGAAAACTCAACAAAGTGGGGATGTTTAAAGTTTAAATACTTGTTGTAATTCCAATTTTGTACATATATTTAGTGAGTAATTATTCAACTAGTGGATTTGAATATGAGTTCTGTTTTACCCGTAGTACTTGCCGCGACCATTTCTATGCCAGTGTACAGTGGACTTGCTCCTAGTGAGGGCTTTAGTGGTAACTTTAGTGTCCTGGCGGGGTTCTATTCTGACAGCAGTAATTTGAGTACTGAACTAGACTCAAACCAAGCAACCAATACCATGGAAGGTGACGGTGAGAATCAAGGGTTACTTGGTTTTCTCGGAACCGTTAAATACACCTTTGGTGAATCCCTTACTCACCAAGTTTATGTTGGTACCACCCGAGAAGATATTGCGACCGGTACCATCGCCTTTGAGATTGGTTATCGACATCTATTCTCTGGCGGCACCATATTAGATGTTTCCGTGTTACCAACGCTTATCTCTGGTAAAGCTTGGTCTGATCCTTACGCCGTTGGTGTCAATCGAAACGAAACCGATGTGAAAGGTAATGTAGGACGACTACAACTGACTAACATTGGCGGCACTGCTTTCCAAACAGATTTTGCTATTGGTGAGTCTGATGTTGATGATGAACTATCGGGTACCCAAAGTCTGTCTTCACAAGAAGCCGCACTTCTCGATAGAGAAAGAGCTTATTTATATGCTAAAGCAGGCTATCGTTTCATTCTGCCTAATCAGGCTGGTTTGTTAGTACCTTCTATGGTGTATTTCAATTCTGATGCGGAAGGGGGGGCTCTGAGCTTTGATAGCTACGGTATCGAGTTGAACTACGCTAAACGAATTGGCCGTCACGGTTTTGTTGTTACCTTAGATGTGAAAGACCGTCAGTACGATGAAGCTAACCCAATTTATGGAAAAACTCGTGAAGAGAACGAGTGTGGTGCCTTTTTAGCGTATGAATTTAGTGGATTGTTGGGTTACAAAGATTGGTCGTTTATTACGTTACTTGGTCTAAGAACCATTGATTCCAATATCGATTTCTATAACTCTGAACAGGTATTGGCAAGCGTCGGCATCGACTATAAATTTTAACGCAGCTCGTCATCATAGCTGTGAAGTTCTATGTTAACTTCATTATTTCGGGCACTTACACTTTTTATGGTTGTAGGTGCTTGCTGCTATCCGAAATATGAAATCCAGACGATACATTGGAACTTATTAAGGAAGCGATTTGGATATACAAATTAGGCATTTAGAAGCAACGGATAGCCAAGATTTATTCGATATTTATCGCCGCCCTTCGGTTTCAGAAAACACGTCACAAAAGCCATACCTTAGTTCTGATCAAGTGGATCGGCTATTTGGTCATTCAGACCATTTTATTTTAGTCGCTGAATTATCCGAGAAAGTCGTAGGCCATATCACCTTGTTTATGACGACTAAAGTAAGGGACCGACACTGCGCAGGGCTTGCGATTGCCATTCATCCGGATGTTCACGGAAAAGGGGTTGGTAAAGCCTTGATGCAAGAAGCCATCAATCAGTCGGATAATTGGCTAAACCTCGTCCGCCTAGAGTTAGAGGTTCATGCCGATAACCACGCTGCGATTGCTTTGTATGAACGCGTAGGTTTTCAGTTAGAGGGGACTAAGCGATTGAGTACCTACAAAAATGGCAATTACATTGATATGTTGCTGATGTCGAGAATAAAGCCTGAATATCTAACATCTTGAATTCGCTTTAGGTGAGTGGATAAAAACGAGAATATCAAGCCACTACGCGTACTTACTGCTGAATATGAATTGATGGGATGGTTAATTGAAATCGACGGAGAAATGTTTTCTGCTGAGAACACATAGTGTAAACGCGCACTAATAGGTTGAATGCGGAAAGGTAGTGACCCTAAAAATTGATACAAAAAAGCTGGTGATTGAATGCCAGCTTTTTCATTAAGACGATCAAAAAATAGGGCTTACTTGTTCACGAACTCTTTGAATTTTTGCTTGGTTTTAACGTCGGCTTTTTCATACCAGAAGTACAACATTTCTTCGGCCGTATTAGATGCGTTACCATCAATTTTTGCTGGTAGTGTTACTGGCTGAACAACTGCAGCGGCTGTAGCACCTGTCGTTAATGCGGCAATACCACCTGTACGGTTGTATTCTTTCGCTTCTTGAGGGTATTTACGGCCAATCTGCATGCCTTCTTTGGTTAATTTGTCTTGCTTAACATTGATTGCATTTTGGTTCTCATCAACCAATTTCCAATCTAGGTTCTGAAAGCCTTTTCTTGCTTCGTTAGCGTTGCGGAACTTTGGCATGTCGAACGTTACTGTTGTGTCTGTAGCGTCAAAAGTAGCAATAATTGCGTCACTATCGACAAACTCACGGTCGTTACCTTGACTAAAAGCAAGCTGATATTGGAAAACGATTTGGTTTACACCGTCTGGTACGGTGATCGTTTTGCTAGAAGAGAAAAAACCACCCTCAAGATCAGGTTTAGCTTCATTAACCGATAACACTTCAACTAGAGCATCTGCGCTAGAAGGAACTTCAATTTTTACGTCAGCGAATGCTTGTGGAGCTGCGATCATAGTAGAGATCAGCGCAATAGATTTAAATATTTTCATAATCATACAGTTATTAGGGTTAGACATTTTACGATTGCACGCAAAACGAAGTTTTTCAAGTTACCTTCTCTTCATTTGGTAAAATTCACCGAAACTTAACTTAAACCTAATTTCTGAGTATAATACCTGTGCGTTTTTTGCTCATATAAGAGCGGTGTGGCTCCTGATGCTCACTTATGCTGGGGCCTGAAGGGGAGTAGAAACTTCTCAAAGTTAACTTTTTGTGCTGGAGAAGCGTGTGCTTGTTAAACTATAATTTCCGATAAAGTAAGAGATCCAATCATCAATCGGCAATGGTCGAGCAAAGAAATAGCCTTGCGCGCATTTACAACCTATCTGACCTAACGTTTTGACATGGCTTTGTGTTTAAAGCCCTTCTGCTATGACTGAAAAATCAAGTATCTGCGCAAGTTTTAATACCGCACATATGATCTCGTAATCGACCTTGGATGAGTTGACGTCTTTAATAAAAATACGGTCTAGTTTGACGCAGTCAGCAGAGAGGTTTTTTAGTACCGAAAGAGATGAATAACCGGTACCAAAATCATCAATTGCGATCTTATACCCCTTAGAATGAAGCACTTCTATGGTTCTCAAACAGGTTTCGAAATCTCGCATTATATCCCTTTCTGTTATCTCATGGAGTAACTGATGCGGTTTGCAGCGGATTTCGTCGAGTATGAGTTGCAGTTGTTCCGCAAGATCGGTCATGTAAAACATTTGTGCAGAGAAGTTGATAGGGAAAGTCAACCTTCTAAATTGATTCCAGAACGTTGCCATTCAGTAATCAGCTTCGCCACTTTCTTAAATACCCATTTATCGATGTCGATAATCAGGTCACTCTTTTCTGCTACTTCCAGAAAACCTAAGGGTGAAAGCAGACCTAGCTTCGGGTGTTGCTAACGAACAAGAGCTTCTGCATCAATGATCTCTTGCGAATCTAAATCGACTTTTGGTTGGAAAAACACTTCTAATTCATCATTGACAACCGCTTGATTCAGCCCCATATTGGTTTCGATTAGATCGTTGACTTCGTGGGTCATCTTATCGGCATAAACGCGGTACTGGTTTCTGGCATTGCGCTTCGCGTGATACATGGCGGTGTCGACGTTTCGAATTAAAGTTTCACCGTTAGCGCCATGAGTTGGGTATTCAAATACGCCGATACTGGCCGCAAAAAATATTGAGTTGTCTTCGGTATAGTAAGGCTTGCGAAGTGATTGGTTTAAATGCTCTGCTAGCTGTTCGCCTTCGCTCAAGCTGATGTTAGAGAAGACGACCATAAACTCAACACCGCCCATTCGCGCAACAAAACCGTTAATGCCAACGAGGGTGGTTAGAATATTCGATACATTGATAAGCAGGTTGTCACCTTGTCCATGACCGAGAGAGTCATTGATGGTTTTAAACTCGTCGATATCTAAATAAAAGAGCAAGAAACAGGAATCATGTTCATGTGAACGTTTGCTCTCTTCATCCAGTTTTTTTGTGGCTAACAGTCGGTTCGCTAACCCTGTTAATGGGTCGTGGTGGGAGAGAAAGTCGAAGTTCTTTTTCTCCTCAGTCAGTTCTAGATAAGCTTAAGACAACCTTCCTGCCATGTCGTTGTAGGCTTTTTCCAAATGAGACCACTCATCATTCCTGCCAAGTGCGATAGGTTCTCTTAAGCTGCCAGATTCTAAACGGTCAAAGCCGTGCTTGTTTAGAGCCTAGACCGTCGATAAACGCAGGTGCCTGTACTAGGAAAGCGGCTTTTTATCGTTTGTAATGCCTAGCTCATAGTTGCTATACACATGCGCTCTCCAATTAGAGGTTTAATTTAGTCGCTCTAAGGTTGACTGAATTAAAAAGAGTAAGTTCTTGAGCCTGTCGCCTTTTTACATAAACCTGACGATGTTGACACAGTTATTAAAGTGTAGGGCATGTGGAGAATTTAATGATTAGTAGGGCGTTTGAATAATCGGTTTTTATATATTTCAACTCGACATTAAGTCTATGTAATACGTGCGTTTAAATATGTTGGTTGAGTATGAGGTCGAATAAACTTTAAGTTTTAAACAGGATGCTAAGTTTTGGAATTAAGCGGTATTTGATGAGGTTGAAAATTAAAGCTAATGATTTGTATGGTAATTTTGTCGGCTGATGCATTTTATAAACAATATTTATATATTTGTCACTATTTTTGTGCTGACCGATTGAATAACTGGTCAGATCTGTTATTGTGCGAAAAATCACTAGTGCGGTTTGTCATACTGTTTAGTAAGGAAGCTTATGTTTACACTATCGATTAAAAATCGAATTTTGGCGTTATGTTTGGTTTCGTTAGTAGGGTTTATTAGTATTCTATTTGTCGGTGGGAATACACTCACTAGTAATACCAAGCAGGTTAATCGAATTGATCAAGTTACTTATCCCGTGATGAACGCGGCGTCGTTAAACAGTGTGCTGATCTCCCAATTGGCGGAGCGCTTTAACTTAGCTGTAACGCTTGGTGATGAAGAGATTTTGGAAATGAACAAGCAAACTCTTGCTGCGATTCAAAGTAACTTCAATATTCAAATCACGCTGGATCCTTCTCTGCAGAGCGAATCGACGCTTCTGCAAAATAAAACCAACCAATATTTTGAGCTTGCTTACCAAATTGCCCAAGGAATGATCGAGGAGGAGATCAGTCTCAGCGAGGCCGGTCGTTTGGCAAAACAAAGTAACGCTATTTTGGATGCCTTAACCCTCGGCATGCGTGAGTTCAGTGCAGACCGACAAACTGAGTTCGAGAATGCTGTTGAAGATTTAGAAGCCAATAATAAACAGGCTAACCAAATTATGAGTGTTTCCGGTGCGGTGGCAATGCTTGCTATGTGTATCTTCGGGTGGTTAGTCGTAAGAGGAATTCGAGCGGATCTGGCAAACATTAGCGACAAGATGCACGATATCTCTGAGGGAGACGGAGACCTAACAGTACGTCTTCAACACGAGAAAAATGATGAACTTAAACCATTAGTAGAGTCATTTAATAGCTTCGTGTCTCATCTACAACAGAACGTAACCCATACCATAGACAACGTGACTCAACTGGATTCGATTTCTGGCTCTCTTGTTAAGTCGAGCCAAGTTACAAACGAGCTTTCTACTAAGCAACACCTTTCTATTGAAGAAGTTTCTAGCTCATTGAATCATCTATTCCTTGCTGCTCGAGACATTGCAACCAATGCAAATGATGCATCATCTTCTGCGTCTAGTGCCAGTGAGCAAGCAAGCTTAGGGGAGCAGCAAGTTGAGAGCACCATCGTTGCGGTTAAAGAGCTAACGAACGATGTCAGCAATGCATCGCAAGTTGTCAAACAGCTGAACGACAACACACAGAGTGCAGGTTCAATTTTAGAATCGATAAGTGCGATAGCAGAACAAACCAACCTGTTAGCGCTGAATGCGGCCATTGAAGCGGCGCGTGCAGGGGAACAAGGTCGAGGTTTTGCTGTTGTTGCTGATGAGGTTCGAACGTTAGCGTCACGGACACAAACTTCAACCCAAGAAATTCAGTCGGTACTTTTACAACTTCAAGAACAAGCACAAACGGCTTCGACCATTATCTCTGAAAGCGTTATTAAAGCAGAAGACTGTGTAGAGAAGTTCTTAGTGGCTGAAGGTTCACTACAAAGAATTACATCAGATGTCACCGAAATCAGCCAACGAAACGAAAGTATTGCCGCTGCGACAGAGCAGCAAGAACAGACCTCAACCCGAATCGAAACCTTTGTAGAAGAAATTCGCAAAATGGCAGAAGGCACCAGCAACAGTGTAAAACAAGTTGATGCTGTCGCCCATGATATTCAAGAGGTCACTCGAAACATATCAACATTAACTGGCCACTTTAAAGTGAGTTAAAAGCCCCTAATTGTACTCTCTATCCTTGTTCGTGAAACATAAAGGAGGGAGGTCTACACCCGAAATTCGGGTGATTCATATAAAAACAAGAAAATAACATAACAATGGAGTTAGTTATGAGAAAGACAGTGGTTGCTGCACTCGTAGGCATGGCGTTTAGCGCTAATGCGACAAGCATGGACAATATTCGTATTAGCGGATTCGGTTCTGTAGGTATTGGTAAGTCAGATAACGCCATAGGTTATGCGGGTTACACTGACGAAAAACTCGACTGGGAACAAGAGACGCTTGCGGGGGTGCAGTTTGACTTTCAAGTCAACGAGCGCGCTAAATTCGTAACGCAGGTGGTTGCTAATAGCCGCTATGACTATGATCCAAAGTTTGAGATGGCTTACGCGTCTTATGATTTCGATTCGTTTACTGCTCGTGCAGGTAAGCTTCGTCTTCCTCTGTTCTTCTATTCAGACTTCACAGATCTTGGCTATGCGTATCCAATGATCAGACCGTCACAAGAGCTTTATGAAAACATTGTTTTGAAAGGTTATACCGGCGCAGACTTGCTGATTCCGATAGAGCTTGAAGACTCAAGCCTATTGCTGCAGCCATTGGTTGGTATTGGCACTATCGATGAGGAAGATTCAATCGTAGGTGAGGTTAAGTTAGATCAACTGTATGGTTTGAGCGCGAACTGGAACGTTGATGATTTTACTTTCCGTGGTTCTTACTTGGTTGCTGAAACAAACCCATCTTGTGATTTCAATACACCAACGGACCCGTACTGCCGCCAGTTAGCTCCTTTACTTGATAGCCAAGATGGTCAGTTTATCTCTTTGGGGGCGCAATATGATAACGGCGATCTACTGGTTAACGTAGAAGCCGCTGACGTTCAAATTGAAGGTCAATTCTACGACTATCAATCAGTTTCAGGCTTGGTCGGTTACCGAATTAATGAGTTTACGCCTTACCTTTCTGTAAGTTGGGTCGAAACCACGGATAACGATGAACGTGAAAACATGACGATTACCGCAGTTAAAGAGACGATGAATTACGAGCGTATCTCTTACTCTATCGGTAACCGTTGGGACTTTGCTAAGAATATGTCGTTAAAGGCTGACGTGACTTACGTGGATTACCGCGATACCAGTGGTGGCTTCCAAGCCAATGTTGAGACGTCTGCAGCCAATCCATTTATGGCGACAGGGAATTTCCTTGAAGACAGCTCAATTGTCTATTCAGCTCGTCTAGATTTCGTATTTTAAGGAGGCAACATGAAAACTTTATTATCAGCGATAACATTAGCCGTCCTTTCATTTAATGTATCGGCAGGCATGGTTGTTATTGGTAACAATGCAGGTGTGGATTCATTGTCGAAGTCGGATGTCAAAAAGCTCTTTATGGGTAAAAAGAGCAAGCTGGCTAACGGAAATAAGGCGCAAATTATAGAGTTAGTTGATGGTTCAGAAGGGCGACTTGCCTTCCATGAGGTCGCAACGGGGCGTAGTGAATCTCAGCTACAATCTGCTTGGTCAAGGCTAGTGTTTACAGGTAAAGCTGAAGCGCCTATTCAAGTTGCAGACTATAGTGAAGCTATCACAACGGTAGCGTCAAAAACCAACGCCATTGGTTACGTTGATGAGTCGGCACTGACGGGGGACGTGAAAGTACTGTTTAAGTACTAATACAATTTTAGATGATAAAAAGCCCAAGGCAAAGGTGTTGTTTTGGGCTTTTCGTTTTACTTGTGATGTGTATTCTCGATAGAGGTTAGAACACGAAAATCAGCATAATGGTATAGAGTACTGCGTCTTTATCATCAAAGTCCGTCAGTGGATTGAAGTCTTCAACAAATGCGCCGTTTGTCTTACCAGCTTCAAAGTATTGCACCTCACCATTGAGGGAAACGTTCGGCAATACGTCGTAATCGATCCCAATCAAATAGCTGTTGCCTGTGAGGTTTTCGTTTGAGTAAAAGTCTGCACCTTAAACGACATAAGGCGTAAACGAATTCAATCTGTAGCCTAAACTTGCATATATCAATGAAGAGAAGTCACTGATTTGTCCTTCACTCGAGAGTACTCAGATAACTGATTGGTGCCCTTAAAATCAGTTAACTGTGTCGCCAAAATATATGATTGTCTGCCTGCTAGGAAAAGTAAAAGTAAAAGTAAAAGTGAAATGGGAAGTAGAACTAAGCCAAAGAATTTATGTTTGACTGGAGGGTTACTCCAGACCTTATTCGCCATATAAGGTACCATCTAACTGTTTTTATATAAAAACAGTAGAATAAACGTAGTGGTATGGAAACTTTGTATGGGTTAATTTTTGAGAAGTGTGGGGAGGGTATAAGTTCGTATGATTCCGATGCTTACTTTGATTGAATGGATAGTTCTTACCTCTAATCACATTTGTTGAGGTCTTTAAACTCTTTTTCTAATACATGGTGATTAGTATACAGTTTTCATTTTCATAAAAATTAAATGTGTAGATTAGCTTCGCTACTTAAATACATTCGAGCGATTTGAACTCATAGGTAATACGAAGGGAACGGTTTATTCACGAAAATGACAAACGTGAGGTTCTCTGAATCTACAAAACCTCAACATTCATTTTCATTACTTGTAGTAGGACAAAATGGAATACGCGGGATGACTTCCAGACTAATAGGTGCTGAGCACCTCATCGACTTGTTGATTAATAATTTTCATCTCACGGTAGATCAGTGAAAGGTCTTCAGCTTCTGGAGCTATTTTGTTAAATGTGTTTTGTTCAACTCTTTCTAGGGCAACGGTTGCTGTCTCTTCTCCAAAACTGGCCAAAATGCCTTTTAAAGTATGCACCGTAAAATGAAGCTTACCCCAATCTTGCTGTTGTACCAGTTCTTCGATCTCTTGTAACGAATTGCCATGGTCTTCTTGGTAGGTTGATAACACGGCAAAAATGACATCTCTGTCATTGTCTAGGTAGGCATTTAAAGCATCAAAATCTAGCATATAGACTCCTGTCGGCTGCATATTGAAAATGGGCTGGGCGGCTTAATGGAATAACCATATTTTGATGAGTCACTAATCCATTGATTCCATCTAGGAGGAAGGTCTAACTGAATAAGATCTTCCACGTATTCGTCGCAAAGGTCTGTCTTTGCGCATGCGTTATTGACAGCGTAAAGGTAGTCTAGCTTAGCGGCGACTGAATAGGGATAATTGGTAATAAAGTCGCGTAGTTCTTGGATCGATCCTGAGCTTCCGATGTTGATACAATTCGAAGGATCGTCTTTTCGAGAGTCAAGTTTATCGTTTATTGCCTCACCGCGTAATTTCAAACATTCCTCAACGATGTGATACAGAGAGTATTCACCAAAGTGGCATAGCAAAGGTAAAAATTGCGATAGCAGTGAAGTCGGTTGATTGTAAAACTGATTAGCTAACAATTTAGTCGCTCGTATCACTTTTTTGTGCGCAACTAACGGGCTGCCTTCAATCAACAATATATTGCTTTGGAATAGTGCTAGGCTTGCTAATACTTGTTGTTGGAGTTTGGCTGGTAGCTTCAAATTGACCAATTCGGTAAATTGGGAAGCGTGCTCAAGCAAAAGACGTTTATTTTGTACTTGAGCTTCTCTTTGGTACGTCGCTCTTAGGGAATTGAAATGGGTTCCAATTGAATGAATTACGTCGATATCGGCGGGTGAAATATGGCTTGCGTACATCTCCCCAAGCTTAATGAGCATGTGTGTATTATCAGCGTTTTCGGCCAAATCGATAGCTCTAATTGCTCGATGGCTAATACTTGGTGTCATCTCAAATGCACGAATAGCCAATTTTAAAGCGGGCAGTAGCATCTTGTGTTTTTCATAAATACAGCTGAGGCAATCAATCACGTTCAGGGATAATGGTTGAACGATAAGATAGTTGTGCAGTTTCTCTATCGCCAAGTTCGGTTTTCCTAAGCTATCTAGAATTAACGCTTCTGCGACCAATTTGGTTGGGTGCATATTAGTTTTAGAGTGAGTGATTAGACTAGAGAGCAGTTGCCACTTCTTCCCTGCGATCAAGTGCTCAATCAGTGTTGCTTCGAATTGAACATTAGATTTTTCGCTGGTTATTTCTAATGCCTGTTTAAGCAATTCCCGTGTCGTAATAGGGTATAGGCTGTTGAGGTGGTCAATTTGTCTTGACTCGAATACAGCACTTTTGATTTTTTTGCCTAATACCTGAGTGTTAATTGGCTTAGAAATAAAATGGTGAGCCTCTCCTGATAGGGCGGTAAGTACTGTTTCTTGGCGCATATCCCCGGAGACTAAAATTGTTGCAACCGTGTGGTCGATAAGACGATTACGATACAGAATACTTAGTAGCTCAAAGCCGGTAAAAGACTGTTCTAAGTGATAATCAATGAGAAGAACATGAAACGCATGCGTTTCGACAGCTCTAATTGCTTGTCGATAATCTGTCGCAATGAAAATACACTCGTGCGCAATGCCTAAACTAGCAAGCTGTTGTTTGATCAGAATCGTCGCACTCTTAGAGTCGTCGACTATTAACACCCTTAGGTCTCCTGGTAAAGCCAAACCCATTTTCCTCTATACTAATGATATTCTTAATTTAGGTATCATGTTGCACATTGTCAAGGTGCTCAGTTCACATCTATGCGGTTAGTAAGCTATTGGAAATTAAAGAATATTTATAAATGATCGAGAGTATTTCTTTGCGGTGACTGATTAAGCCTTAACTTTCTAAGGTCAACACCCTTTTGATCACAAGAGGCAAGTGATTAGTCTTGCTTTTTTGTTGAATTAGAATCGTATTTATCTACGAATCAAGCGGCGTTTTTAAGCCTTCAACCTTAATCACGCATACTAAGAATTAACACAGCAGCCAATGCCAAGAATGCGGTCATCATAAGAAATACATCATTGTAGGCCATAATTGCCGCGTCACGTTGCATGGTTCCTAGCAAACTTGCTTGGGCTTGATGCATCGCCGTTGCAGCGTCACTTCCTGATTGAATAAAGAACGCCTGTTGCTCCTTCAGTGTTTGCCAACCCAATTGGTTCACTGAAGGCAATGACTCTTTAATATGACCTAGATGTTCACGCGTTTTGTTGTCCAACAGAGTAGCGATAATCGCGATACTGAAAGCCCCGCCTAAGTTACGCATAACGTTAGTTAGCGTAGAAGCGTCCGGCGTATCCATTTTATTGATGTTCTTCATTGCCACTAAAGAAAGTGGAACCATGATGAACGGGCTACCAATCGCGCGTAGTACCATTGATAAAATCAACTGTTGGCCACCAAAGTCTATGGTCATGTGGGTATTTACGTAACAACTGAAACCAAACATCGCGAAGCCAAAGGTCACTAAGTATTTGGGCTTAATGACTTGAGTTAGCTTAGGCACGATTGGAAATATTAATAGTTGAGGGAAACCCATCCACATAAGCACTTTACCGATTTCCATCGCGTTGTATTGCTGAATCTGAGTGAGGTACAGCGGCAATACGTAGATAGATCCGAGTAGTGCCATACCCAATATCAGGTACGCCAAACAAGACATCGCAAACTGCCCATCACGCAAGAGCCGTAAATTAACCAATGGTTTTTTGTGTTGGAGCTCGTTAATCACGAAGTAAACCAAACTCACCGCAGAAATAATGCTCAACATAATGATAAAACTTGAGTTGAACCACTCTTCACGGTTACCTTCTTCAAGTAACACTTCCAAACAACCAAGCCCCATAGCCATGGTAGCGATGCCAAACCAATCGGCTTGTTTAAGCGTGCCGAGGTCGAGCTTCTCATCATCCAAGCCATATCGGATCATGGTGATTAATAGCAGAGCCGGTGGGATGTTGATGTAGAAAATGTAGTGCCATGAGAAGTTCTCGGTTAACCAGCCACCAAACGTGGGGCCGATAGATGGAGCAAATGTTGCAGTAACACCAAACAAAGCCATGCCGATAGCACGCTTGTTGATAGGCAGTAGTTGAATAACGAGTGAGAAGGCGAGTGGTATCAAAGCACCACCACTAAAACCTTGCATCGCACGGAATACGATCATCGAGGTCATGTTCCAAGAGAATGAACACAGTAACGACGACACGGTGAAGATCGCTGTAGTCCATGTTAGATAGCGACGTTTGCCTAGCGCTTTTGAGAGCCAACCACTGAGTGGAATCGCGATCATTTCAGCGACTAGGTATGACGTAGATATCCATGAACTTTCATCCAAGGTTGCAGATAGCGCTCCTTGGATGTCTTTAAGTGATGAGTTGGTGATCTGGATATCCAAGATCGCCATAAACGCACCAATCAAGCCACCGAATAGGGCGATCCAATGGCGAGTTGATATCTCATTTTCTTCATTTGTTGGGGTAATAACGCCAGCGTTGCTCATGGTCTAGCCTCGTTTATCGATGGTCGCAACCACAGACAAACCAGGAAGCAGACGACCTTTTAGCTCTTTCTGGTCTGGAATCGTAATTTTCACAGGTACACGTTGCACGATCTTGGTGAAGTTACCTGTTGCGTTTTCTGGCGGAAGTAGTGCGAACTTCGCGCCAGTTGCAGGTGAGAAGCTGTCGACAACGCCTACAAGTGGTTGCCCTGGGAAAGCATCCAATTCAACTTCAACTGTTTGCCCTTTGTGAATACCACTGAGTTGCGTTTCTTTGAAGTTAGCCTCAATCCATACTTGATTGTTTGGCACTAAACTCATGAGCGGTGAGCCAGCTTGAATCAATAAGCCTTCACGAACACTTCGCTTACCAATTACGCCACCTGTTGGCGCATAAACTCTGGTGTATTCAAGGTTTAGATGTGCCTGTTCTTGTTGTGCTTGGGCTTCAGTGACCGATGCTTTGGCTTGTTCTATTTCGCTGGCAACAACCGATAATTGGTCGTGACTTGCAATCAGGTTTGCTTTGGCTTCTTCTAAGTCAGCAAGGGCTACTTTTTGTTGAGCGACCATGCTATCGACTTCATCTTGCGAAGCATAATTTCGTTTTAATAGAGTACGAGAGCGCTGCACTTGTTGAATCGCACGTTCGTACTCTGCTTTGGCCGAGTCCACGCCACTTTCTGCTTGGCTAATTTTGCTACGTTGTAATGTCTGTTGGGCGATGAGGTTCTTTACATCAGACTGGACGACGGCTAGGTGAGCGTTAGCCTGAGCAAGCGCAGCTTGGTAGTCACGATCATCGATTTGAACCAATAGATCGCCTTCCTTAATTGATTGGTTGTCCGTCACATAGGACTTAACGATATAGTCTGATACCTTAGGGCTGATATTGGTAATGTCTCCTTGTAGGTAAGCATTATCGGTCGACTCAAAGTACTGACCGTAACCGTACCAATATCCAGCACCAGCTAAACCCAATGACAGCATGATCGCAGTGGCAATAAGCGGGGCTTTTTTACGTTTTTTTGTGCTTACTGGTTGCGAAGCGGTGTTGTTCTCTGCCATTTCTCTTTTTCATTTTGTTTTTATTTGGATGTAACGAATTGTAAATGAATCTGATTGATTGATAAGATAGGAAAAAAGGGAAACACTGTTGCAAAAATCTTACTAATTGTAGTTTTCGGAGGTCTTATGGACTTAAATGCTGTGACTGTTTTCACACAAGTCGTTGATTGTGGGAGTTTTACGCACGCTGCTGAGGTGTTGAATATGACGAAATCAACAGTGAGCCGAAAATTAGCGGAGCTAGAACAGCATTTAGGTGTGAGACTGATCACTCGTTCGACTCGCAGTTTGATACTCACGCCTGAAGGAGAGCGTTTTTATCATTCGAGCCTTCAAATGCAAGAGATCATGAATCAAGCGGAGTTAGAAGTCACTGCAAACCAAGACCTGATTCGCGGTCCATTGAATGTAGTACTACCGGTAGAGTTGGGTCATCAAGTGCTTGCTAAGTACATCCATAGCTTTCTGCTTGAATACCCGAATGTGACGATGAACTTGGAGCTAACCAACCGTGAGGTTGACATTATCGGTGAAGGAATTGACCTGTACGCACAGATTGGTGAGCTAGTCGATTCAAGCCTAGTATCACGATATCTAACAACCTCTAAACGTGTGCTAGTGGCGAGTCCCAAATATCTAGAACAAGTTGGCCCGATAAACACGCCAAAGGATCTGAAGAGCCCATTTCGCATGATAGAGGTGGTAAACAAAGCCGCACGTTTACCTAAGTGGGAATTGCAACTATGTGGTGGGGAGTCTGAATTGATTCAGCTACCAAGCCAACTTCGGGTAAATACGATTACCGCGTGTTTAACGGCCTGTGTCGATGGCTTAGGGCTGGCAGTGTTACCTGAGTTCATCTGTCGTGAGCATTTCAAGACTGGTCGACTGGTGAATCTGCTGCCGAAATACAACATGCCCCAAGTCTCGGTAAGCTTGGTGTATGCCGATAGACAATTAATGCCGAAGCGCAAGAAGGTATTTATCGATTATCTACTCACAGCGTTTCAGAGTCAAAAGCGTAAGTAGCTTGGTTAGCTTGAGCCTGAGCGTTATTACCGAAAGCTCAATCCCTTAGCTTTCTGCTAACAGCTAAGGGACTAAACCAATCACATTCAGTTAAGTTTGGTTTCCCACATTATGATTTCTCCATTGCTTAACATCGCTTTGATAGAAGCCGCAGCCACATTGATGCCATCTTTATCAAACGCTTGGTCAGAGAAGTTGGCGATGATCTTACTGCCATCACTGAACGTGGTTTGTTGGACGGCACCGTGGGTATCTAACCATGAAAAATCAATCAACGTTTTATTCCACAACTGTTCATGTATCGGCTCAAACCCATCTTGATAGTGTTTTAACGCTCTGAGCCTCGGGCTTGTACTTTTGAGAGCTTCGTCTCTGGTTAAGTGCACCATCGCGGGCGTGTTATATAGCATGGCTGTTAAGTCACGGTTGGTTTTCACATCGGTAAACTTGAGACTGTCTGAGTGCCAATGGTACGTATTAATCACTTCATCATGAAATACAGCCTGGTAAAGCGGAACACGATATTGAGGCGAAAACAGTAGCGACTTGTACGGTTCTTTAACCTTTGCTGGTTTGAAGAAAAAGTCGGGTTTATGACCAGGATACCAACGACCCAGAAAGTAGGGGGACAGGCGGTCTTGTTTCATCTCTTTATCTGTCCATCCAAACCCAATCGTCTCCAAGCCGTGCGCAAACGCAATGCCTCTGGTGGTTAAGCTGTTGCCGTCTTCGGAACCCAATATTAGTGACGGTTGCTCGCTTAGCCAATGCAGTCGATTGTTGAAACCGGAAAGCATCTGCGATTCACTGGTATTGCCACTGTAGTCTTCACGTGCCATTGCGGTCGCATCGACATCTAAAAATAAACTATTGAAGTGACCAAATTTCATGATGTCTTTAACGCGCTGTTTTACGTAGTCCAAATGGCAATTAGGGTTTAAGTAGAAGCCGTTACCACGAAATCCTTTTTTCAAAGCTCCATCAGCTTGTTCAATTGCGCATGTCTTTCGTATTGGATCTGGTAGCTGAGCGGTTAACCAGCTGTCATTTAATTGAGCCGGTATTGCGGTGTTATAGGAGTCGTAAGTCCCAACCAAGTAACCAGATTGTTTTGCTGACTCGACCGCGTTTGGCTGATAAAAGGCAGGCATCCAGTTATCAAAGCCCAACCAGAGCTTGTTCAATCCGGCGTTATTTAGATTATCGACCATGCCGGATGATAAAGCTTGTCCCCAAGTGTCTGGTGAGTTTAGAAACGAAGACGCATGTTCAAATAACCATTTTTTTCTGCTTTGCGCGGCGATGTATTGCGCCTCAATTGTGTTATCAGCGATTGTAGGGGATGCGACCGTGTATAAGCTTTTTAGTGACTGGCTAATCGAATCCAACAGCAACTGTTTGTGGTATTGGCTCAACCAGTCCTTACCCTTAGACAAAGGTGATAGCTCGCGCTTAGCTTCATCTGATATGCTGAGCTTAGAGCGTTCAAAGTACCATTCTTTTAGTCCCCACCAATCTTTCACATCTTGGATACTTAAAGGATCTTTACCAAATAGGTAGACATGACTTGCACCAACCAGCTTGCTGATATCTGGATTACGTCTTAGTTTTGACACTAGTGATTCTGATAATCCATTCGCGATTCGCCAGTCTCGGTATTGCTTGGCACCATCGAGCATTGAATCGCCGAGCGTTATGCGGACAGTAAAAGGTTGTGATTGATTTAGCGTGGTAAATTGATGCGATGCGCTCATATCAATAAGGGACTTGTTTTTAGATTCCGACTTAGAAGTAACATCATGAAAAAACAGTTGGTTATTGGTTGGGTTGACCAAATGGTAGCTAATGAATTGATCGCTCTGTTGCGTGGTCCAAAACGGCATCTTTAAGTCTTGAGTGGTGTTGCTTCCGGAGTGGTTATTGGCGAGATAGCTTGTCCATAGTTTATGGTCGGTAGGTACGCGCATACCTTCACTAAAGGGCAGCAGCAGTGTTTGTGTTTCTTGTTCCGCAAGGTCAAACCAAGCCAGTTCGATTGGTTGGTTGCGCTTTACTTTTATATCGGAAGGTAGGGTGAATTGCAGGTCTAGCTCACCTTTGTTTAACTCCGCTTTTACTGCGATTCTGCTTGGCATTAACGTCCAAAAGGCGCTGGTTGCTTCCGTAGTTATCTCGGTAACTGTTTGAGGGATACCGTCAACGGTTAGCGCAACACTGTTAGCGCTCAAGCCATTCCAATCTATCGTGAGTGTTGATGGGTTTATTAGAATAGTATTCTTGGTGTTGTCACTACTGTGGTCTTGAAGTGTAAATTTACTCGCTTGTGTCTCTGTTGAAAAAGTACAAGCGGTGAATAGGGCTAACATGGCACAAGATGAAGCATTTAATTTATGGTGGATATTCAGCATGTTTAGATTCCGTGGTGGTAATTACGGCTATTACATCTAATATGCGTTAGTGTTTTGTCATCTATATGTCTCTATTTCTGCCTCGAAGAAGCATCAAAGCGATACATCAAAACTATCCACTAAAGTTATACAAAAATGCTTCCTAGAAAGGGACAGCGACACGTTGAACGTATCGGACCTCAACCGCGCCTTGGTACTCGAACATTTCCACTGATGCGCTCAGGTGCTTGGCCTTTTCTCCCGCAGGGCTTTGTGCTGGAACCGCTACTTGCTTTGCCTTGATCGGCACTTTGAGACCTAACATGTGGTAGTTTTCATCAAACCATTGCCAACTTGCGTGGGTGCTAGGGCAGTTATCGATAATCTTTGGTGGCGTGATCACAACGTGTGCGTTCTCAAGTTTACTTTCAAGTGTTAACCAGCGCTTGCTGTCATCTAAAGCCACAACAATGGAGTAGTTGTTTGTCCCAACGGTTAATTGATAAACACCAGACTCTGGCTCAATGAACATCTCATTAGACTCGATTTCTTGGTAGTCGGCTCCCGGGTTGAACTGACCTTCAATCATCGTAAGGCCATCTGGAGCGATAAGTGTTACTGGCTGTGCCTGTTCATTTAGATCAATGCTGCGTGGTTCGGCTGAGATTTTAATCTGATAGCCTTGTGATGAAAGACCGTAGCGTTTAATAAAACTCACTTGGATATGGTGGGCTGTTACATCACTTTGTTTGAGTGTTCTTCCACATTGAGTTCTAGTGAGTATTTCTTGTTTTACGGGCAACCAAAACTGACTATCAAGAGTTTCTTGATTGAGCGCGATCTGAAGCTCTTGCCATGCAAGCTGCGGTTGCTCATCAAGTAAAGATTGATAGGAGCGCTGTAAAGGTGTCTCTGCAAACCAAGTCGCATGACTCGCAAACGGCAACGTACACAGCAAAGCAGTTAACGATATTAATTTCATTTTGAATCCCCAACTAAACGATAACCAACACCGCGGTGAGTTTCTAAGTGGAGTGTCGGCAGTTTCTGCCGCAAACGGAGTATGTGATTGTCCACGGTTCGGGTGCTTGGAAAGGCTTGATAACCCCAAATCTTGTTGAGCAGTTCGTCTCGATGAAATACTCGACCTTGGTTTTGGATAAACAGAACCAGTAGTTGGAACTCCTTCGGTTTCAGAGCGATTGGGCTTTCTTCCAGATAGGCAATTCTTTCTGATAGATTGATCTGTATGTTGGCGTAATTTAGATGACTTACACCCAGTGGACGCAATTGAGTGATGACCCGCGCCAGCAACTCTTCATTTGAAAATGGCTTAGTCACATAATCTTTGGCGCCTGCCATTAAGCCTTCTACGCGCTGCTGAACTTCCACTTTCGCGGTTAATACAATCACGGGTAGCGCTTTAAGGAGCAACCAGTTTGGAAGGTGTTGTAAGCTGTCACCGTCTTCTAGTTGTCTATCGAGTACGACAAGATCGGCGCGTAACCAAAGTTTATTGGCGTTGCTTGAATCTTGCGCCCAAAGACATTGATAACCGTTAGACTCAAAGAAACTGACAAGGCCTTGCCCAAGTAACGGGTCATCTTCAATCAGTAGGAGGGTGTTCATAAGCTATTTCCAAAATACATCTGGTTGGATTACGAAGAATAATGAGGCGTCCATTTGCCTGTTTCATTAAATGTTCCACAATGGTGAGTCCAATACCCATGTTATCGTGTTTATGTGGGGCGTTTGGAGTTACTCGGGACAAAGTACGTTGTAATAATGAAGGGAAATGCCCTTGATCTTGCACTTCGATCCTCAGTTTGTCCGTGAGCGTTACTTTAACCAATACCTCACCTTGACCGTGTTGCTTAGCGTTTTTGACCAAATTATCTAGGCAAATCGTTAGCCAGTAATAGGGCAGGTTAAGCTCGATTTCTCCGGACTCATATTGATAGCTTATGTTGTGCTTCTCACATACATGTTCAAGCCACTCTTCAAGCGAAGCGTTTTGCTTCAATAAAGGTTCAGATTGTTCAGTGCTTAGGTAGACCTTACTGTTTTCAGTAAGCTGAGACAGCCTTTGATAGTCAGATATTAAACGCCAAACCGCACCCTGAGTTTCATCTGGGAACTCATCGTAGCGATTTCTGAACATTTCGACTGTTAACCCCAAACTGGTGATCGGTGTACGCAATTCATGAGTCAGAAGTTGCAACACAAACTGTCTCTCTTTCCTTTGCTTCGTTTTTAAATACAGTGAGCGCCCTAGTATAGAACACAGAACAATCAGCAATAAAAAGATCATCGCTTTCATCAAGAGTGTGTCATTGCTTGTTTCACTAAGACACAGGTTACTGTAACGAAAAGAACAGTTCTCTCCAGATAAGCTTACGCCTTGTTGTCGTGCAATGGGTTCCCAAATGTCTGACGGGACGGCCTTCCAGCCTTGTTCCCCACTTAACCATAGTACATCACCTTGTTGCCAGGCTCGGTATCCATCAAGCAGCGCTTCTCTTCCTTCTGCAGTTAAGGGCTGCAGTTTGGTGTATAGCGGGTGCAGTGGGTTGTTAATCGTTAAAAATGGGTGAATCTGTTCGCTTGTCTCTGAATAATTCGCCACATAACGGTCTGCAAAACTTCCACCAGCAGGGTGTTGTTTAGAATGATCGGCAAACCAGATTGAATCTAAGGTTTGTTGCTGACACAAAGCAAGCTCAAACTCGATGGCATCGTTTAACGCTGAATTAGAAGGCTCAATCGCGTGGCATGTTTGCTGTATCACGGCTAACGACGCAATATCTTGCCAACTGAATTTGTTGAAATTTGGGTAACGGCTACGGTCTTTAAGCAGAGCCTTCGGGTAATGGGACAACTCTTGTTGAGAAACAAAGATCGGGGATGCTTGCCAGCTCGATTGATAGAGTGCTTGCCATTTGTCCTGCAAGCTCTGTGCATTGGCTAACGTAGGGAGCCAAAACAAAAAACAAAGGGCTAAGGTGAACCTGCGCATCCAGTTATTCTCATTAAAAGTCATTCACGGGAGTCTAAAGAGTTTTGCTCGAGATTTGTAACCTCAATGTCAACAAGTGTCCCCACTTTATCAAATTGTGACCGAGAGTCGCGAAACGCGTATTGCATTTTAACTGACGTTTTCATTAACTATAAACTCAAAAGTGCAATAAGTATCAGTTATTTGGTTTATATTAGATAATTGTGTACTTACTGTTGCTTTTAAAACGATGGGGCTGAATATACTGGATTCAAACCAATAAGAGGAACCATCATGAAAACAATTATTAAATCAGTATTGGCAATAAGCTTCGTAGCATCAGGGACAGCTCACGCTTTTGAACTAACGAGTAACGATATTCAAGAAGGCTACCCAATGGCAAAGACTTTTGAATATTCTAGTTGGGGATGTGATGGCGATAATTTGTCTCCGCAATTAATGTGGAAAGATGTGCCAGAGGGGACTAAAAGTTTCGCTATTACTGCTTATGACCCAGATGCACCAACCGAAAGTGGTTTCTGGCATTGGGTCGCATTCGATATTCCGACAACGGTCAATGAACTGCCTCGTGCTGTGGATATTGCAAAGCTAGGTGGTAAAGAAGGTCGCATCGATTACGGAACCATTGGCTTTGGTGGTGCTTGCCCTCCAGAGAAAGACGGCATGCATCGTTATCAATTCACTGTTTGGGCGTTACCAACTGATAAGCTAAACCTTGATGAGAATACACCGTCAGCTGTCGTGGGTTTTACACTGAACAGCATGGCGTTAGACAAAGCAAGATTGACGGTAACCTACACACGCTAGTTTACTGCGCGAAACGTAAATACGAATAAATGGGGGATAAGATGGATCATCAATATCAAGTGACAGCATTTCGAGCTGAGCAGTTACAAAAACTGCGTAATGTGAGGAATCTATCCCCCAGTTTTATCGATATTGATGCTAAATTTTTATAAGTGTATGACTTTGTTGGTTTTTAGTGTTTTTGTGGAAGCGTGAAAAGACGAGAAAAGCCGACTAAATCAGACTATAACCGAGATTTGCCGCCACTTTGTCGCCACTAATTTTCTAGTGGATTTAGTTCAACGGCTTGTATTAAGTGCTCTGGTGCTAAGTGCGAATAAGTCATAGTTTGCTCTATCTTCTGGTGACCTAAAATACGCTGTAACACCAAAATATCGCCACCATTCATCATAAAGTGGCTAGCAAAGGTATGTCGAAAAACGTGAGTGGCTTGTCCTGCGGGTACATGGTTTGGTAATGCTCGTTTAACACACATCCAAGCCTTTTTGTAATTGACATTGAATATGGCGTGACTACTTACTGAGTTCCTTAAGATCTCTTCATAC
>JAYYSE010000095.1:0-4263 GCA_036126475.1 Pseudomonadota bacterium
GGTAAGCATGGCAGCCATATCGAAGCGGTCGCGATGGACATGAATACGGCTTTTGACCTTGAAGTTCAAGCGCACTGCCCGAACGCAAAAATCGTTTACGACTTATTCCACGTTGTTGCTAAGTTCGGTCGTGAGGTGATGGATAGAGTCAGAGTCGACCAAGCTAATAAACTTAAGCAGGATAAGAAAGCGAGGCAATGGGTCAAGCGCTCACGCTGGGTGTTGTTGAAAAATAGAGGCAACTTAAATGCACGACATGACAGCTATCTTACTGAAATATTGAATATCAATAAGGACTTAATGACCACATATATACTCGGAGCACAACTCAAAGAGCTTTGGTATTGTGAATCAGAAGCCCATGCTAAAGGGCTCTGGGAGGCGTGGTGGGCACAAGTACAGGAGAGTGGGATTAAGCCATTGAAAGAGTTCGCACGAAAACTGAGTCCTTATCTTCACGGCATTATCGCATCGGCAAGTTATCCGCTTAACACCTGCACATTGGAAGGGATAAACAACAAGATAAAGCTAATCAAGCGAATGGGATATGGGTATCGAGATACAGACTACTTCTTCTTGAAGATAAAAGCGGCTTTCCCCGGAAAGCCGCGATGAACCTTTTTTTATAGCCAGTTTTCATACGAAATAAGAATCTGGTCAAAATCAAGTAAAAAGGAAAAATATCACTTATAATTTATTTATATTTAGATACAATCCACATTTCAAACTTACCCTGTTTCCACGCCTATTATTGAGCGACCACTGTGAATATCGACGTTGTTTTTCTGCTAGAACAAAACCCCATTCTCCTCATCTTTGTTGTTTTATCGATTGGTTTGGCCATTGGTAAAATTCGTTTCGGTAGCCTGCAACTTGGTAATTCAATCGGCGTTCTGATTACTTCCCTTGTGATGGGCCACCTTGGTTTCTCATTTAACGCAGACGCCCTAACCATCGGCTTTATGCTATTCATCTACTGTGTCGGTATTGAAGCAGGACCGAACTTCTTTGGTATCTTTTTCCGAGATGGCAAACACTATCTGATTTTAAGTTTAGTGGTGCTCTCTACCGCTATTGCGCTGACTTACTTCTGTAGCGAGTACTTAGGCCTTGGTTTCGGACTTTCTGCCGGTATGATGGCTGGCGCACTGACCGCAACACCCATCTTGGTGGGTGCGCAGGACGCACTCAACTCAGGGCTTGCTGAAGTGCCAAGGAACATGGATTTAAGCCTGATTATCGAAAACCTATCGGTCGGTTACGCGATGGCTTATCTAGTTGGCCTTATCAGTATGATTATTTTTGCCCGTTTGATTCCAAAGCTTCAAAAAGTGAACCTACACGACTCAGCTGAACAAATTGCTCAGGAACGTGGCTTAGGTGCATCAGGACAGCGCAAGGTTTATCTGCCAATCATTCGTGCTTATCGTGTTGGTCAAGAGCTGATCTCTTGGACAGACGGCAAAAACTTACGTGAACTAGGTATCTACCGCCAAACGGGTTGTTATATCGAACGTATTCGCCGTAATGGCATTCTTGCCCACCCAGATGGTGATGCCATCCTGCAAGAAGGCGATGAGATCGCATTGGTTGGTTTCCCAGATAGTCACGCTCGTCTGGACCCAAGCTTCCGTAACGGGAAAGAAGTTTTCGACCGTAACCTTTTGGACTTACGTATTGTCGAAGAAGAAATCGTCGTTAAAAGCGATAGCATTGCAGGTAAACGTCTTTCAGATCTAAACCTATCTGAATATGGCTGTTTCCTTAACCGCGTAGTGCGAGCTCAGATTGAAATGCCGATGGACTTAAACATCGTGCTTGCTAAAGGTGATGTTCTGCAGGTGAGTGGTGAGAAAAGTCGTGTTCACGGCCTAGCGGAGAAGATTGGTTTCATCTCGATCCACAGCCAAATGGCGGATCTGATGGCTTTCTGTAGCTTCTTCATCTTGGGTATTCTATTTGGTTTGATCACCATGACATTTGGCCAAGTTTCATTTGGCTTAGGTAACGCGGTTGGTCTATTGCTATCAGGTATCATGCTAGGTTTCTTGCGTGCAAACCACCCTACTTTTGGTTATGTACCTCAAGGGGCATTGAACATGGTCAAAGACCTCGGTTTGATGTTCTTTATGGTGGGTATCGGTTTAAGCGCCGGTGGTAAGATATTTGAACACTTAACTCAAGTTGGTCCGCAGGTTATTGGTATTGCTCTGATAGTCAGTGTGATCCCGGTATTCTTCGCTTACTTAGTGGGAGCTTACGTACTTAAGATGAACCGTGCACTGTTGTTTGGTGCAATCATCGGTGCACGAACCTGTGCCCCCGCGATGGACATCGTGAATGATCACGCTCGCTCAACAATCCCAGCTTTGGGTTATGCGGGCACCTACGCGATAGCAAACATCTTGATGACCTTAGCCGGTACCTTCATCATCATAATCAGCTAGCCACACATCGCTAATTGATTCATTTCTAATGCACTAATTCATGTTTGGGTTAGTGCATTTTTATGGCCTATTTTAATCAGTTCAGCCTTCTTCCCCGCTCCTGCTCTAAACTCACTTTGTATCTTGAACCTCTTCACTCGTATCTGCTTTTGAGACAAAAATATAGGCGCTCAATGAGCGCCTATTCGTTTAGATTCGATAATTTGAGTTAGATGTCAGCTACATCAAATTCAACAGCAGGGTTAACGTCAGCTTCGTAATCAACACCTTCAACACCGAAACCGAATAGTTTCAAGAACTCTTCTTTGTACTCAACGTAGTCAGTCAGTTCTTTTAGGTTTTCAGTTGTGATTTGAGGCCACAGATTACGACAGTGCTCTTGGATGTCGTCACGCAGTTCTAGGTCATCCAGACGTAGACGGTTTACTTCATCAACTTCTGGAGCGCTGCCGTCTTCTTTATATAGACGTTGGCTGAACATACGGAAGATCTGTTCCATACAACCTTCGTGAATACCTTCTTCACGCATCTTCTTGAACACCATAGCGATGTAAAGAGGCATAACAGGGATTGCAGAGCTTGCTTGAGTTACAACAGACTTAAGAACAGCAACGTTTGCAGTACCGCCAGTTTGGCCTAGTTTCTCGTTTAGCGCTGCCGCTGCACGGTCTAGATCCATCTTAGCTTTACCTAGCGCGCCATCCCAGTAGATTGGCCACGTTAGTTCAGTACCGATGTAGCTGTAAGCAACCGTCTTACAACCGTCAGCTAAAACACCAGCTTCAGAAAGAGCATTGATCCAAAGTTCCCAATCTTCACCGCCCATTACAGTAACAGTGTCTTTGATCTCTTCTTCAGTTGCAGGTTCTACGCTTGCCTCGATGATTGTGTCTTTGTTTGTATCAACCGCAGTTGACGTGTACGTTTCACCGATAGGCTTTAGAGATGAACGAATGACTTCGCCAGTCTCTGGCATTTTACGCACTGGAGACGCCAGTGAGTATACAAGCATATCGATCTGGCCTAGATCTTCTTTGATCAGGTCAATCGTTTTCTGTTTAGCTTCGTTAGAGAAAGCATCGCCATTCAGGCTTTTTGAATATAGGCCTTCTTCTTTAGCAAACTTGTCGAACGCTGCTGAGTTGTAGAAACCAGCTGTGCCTGGCTTTTTCTCAGTACCGGCTTTCTCAAAGAAAACACCGATAGTTGAAGCGCCGCCACCAAATGCAGCCGCAATACGTGAAGACAAGCCGTAGCCACTTGAAGAGCCAACAACTAGTACACGTTTAGGTGCGTTTGCGATTGGGCCTTGAGCTTTTGTGTAAGCAATTTGTTCTTTTACATTAGCTTCACAACCGACTGGATGTGTTGTAGTACAGATGAATCCGCGAATTCGAGGTTTGATGATCATATTCAACTTCCTTAAAAAATCAGGTTAAGGATAAAAGTTTCGTACGCAAATGGCATCTAATTTCTGTAAAAATGTGGTGAAAATGCAAGTGGTTGGAGCACTCAGTGAATATTTGCTGACTAAGTCACCATTTGTTAACGCGTCTATTGCGACTTCTACGACAAAAACAAAAAAGGCACCTTTTAAGGTGCCCTTTATCATTTCTTTGTCTCGTCCTGAAATGTGTTTACACATTGAGGACGAATTATGACTACTTCAAATAACACCTACGTTAAGCGCACTCAGCGTGATTACACACTAGGCTTTAAATTACAGGTCGTCGCAGCTGTAGAAAGAGGCGATATGACCTATAAACAAGCCCAAACCATTTATGGTATCCAAGGCCGTTCAACCGTTTTAACCTGG
>JAYYSE010000096.1:0-20096 GCA_036126475.1 Pseudomonadota bacterium
AAGATTTCATAATCGGCCTCAGCATTGTTGAGGCCGATTTTTATATCTGCGTGTTTCAACTCCTAAGACCATCATACCTTTCAGGGCACCCCAAATGGCTACTTATACTGGGTGCTCGGCACCAGTGAAACCGGACATCAGACTAAAGGGCAAATGCTTTCAGTCGCTAAAAAACGTTGTTCATTATCCCTATTATGAAAAGAGTATGACTTTGCCACCAAAAATAAATCTCAGACTGCCTCAAAGGCTCTAAGCGAGTTCATTTGAGCAAAGAACTGTACTCTGATACCCATTTTTCATTCTTTATGAGTTTGGGGTGTCGGATTATTTATGTATGGTCAAGATTCACCCAGTAGATGGCGCAGGCGTTTGGGCGAAAGCAATAATGGGGTAAAGACGTGTTTGCCGAGATCGGCGTCAGCACGTCTTTGGACAAAAGTTGTTTTCGAAAAGCATTATAATAGCAATTCTTGAATCATTTAAGGTATACAGAAATGAAAAAACCACTCTCATATAAGAGTGGTTTTTGCGCTCACAACCCATATAAATGAGTACTATGATATCAGCTTATAAGTATGCCTTTGCTGCTCGTACCGCTTCTTTAAGGTCCGGAATTGTAGTCAGTTCTGGAACCCTTTGCGTATAAACAACTTTATTGGATTTATCAACAACAATAATGCTTCGTGTTAACAAACCTAATTGTTCAATCTGAGAACCTGTTTTCAAACCAAACTGATGCTTTGACGAGTCAGAAAGGTATGTAATACCTTGTAAATCATGGTCTTTAAGAAAACGCTGTTGAGCAAATGGTGTGTCAGCGCTAATTGCAAATAGTTCAATACCGCTCAAGTCAGTTTGGTTTTCTGAAAAGTACTTATCTAAGTCAATAGCTTGTTGAACACAAACGGGCGTGTCTACTGAGGTCAATACGCTATAAATCTTCACAGATTTATTGTTCGAGCTAGTATCAAATGGATTTAACTCAGATGTCACCAATTGAATTGATGGCATGTAATCTCCGACCTTGATCCCTTCACCAGACAAGCTGAACTTATTTGTTTTTTCTAAAGTTACTACCTGATTTTTACCAAATTCAGCATTCGAATCAGTAGTACTAAATTGTGCAAAAGCATTTGTTGAAATAACCAAAGATGCTGCTAATAATAACTTGTTCATTTATTGTACCAACGTTTTGATTGCAGCGTCGTAATTTGGTTCATTTGTAATCTCTGATACTAACTCACTGTGAGTGACTACACCCTCATTATTCACACATACTATTGCACGGGTTGTTAAACCTCTCAAAGCGCCTTCAGGAATAGCCACTCCGTATGACTCTGCGAAACCTTCACTTCGGAAAGTAGACGCATGTTGAACATTAGCGATTCCCTCAATTTCACAGAAGCGGCCTACAGCAAAGGGTAAGTCAGCTGAAACACACAAAATAGTTGTGTTTTCAAGTTTCGAAGCTTCTTCATTAAATCTCTTAACGCTAGCAGCACAAACAGGTGTATCAATACTTGGGAATATGTTGATGATCACGTTCTGGCCCTTTAGTGATGAAAGTGTCAGATCTGATAAGTCAGAAGCAGTTAGAGTGAACTCTTTAGCCTTCTCACCTGTCATTGGGATCGAACCTACAACTTTTACTGGGTTTCCTTGGAAAGTTACTTGCATCATATCTGCCTTATTTGTTTATTATTTAATAGTCATGTAAATACATTGGGGGCGTATCATAAAAACTTAATATTAATTTGGTGTCAACTTAAAACGACACATCAGACCACTCTTGGCTTAAACCTTAAAAAACATGTACTTACTATCTCTATTAGGTAAAAGTGATTCTTCAGCCATTGAAAATGGATTTGATGTCTAATTCGGAAAGAAAAGCTTACATACACAATAGAGAGAATAACCTTACAACATCGGGAAAAATCGACATCTTTTTTTGTTGAACATTATTCCTATTACGTTCAATTTCGTGGCTCCATACCGAAAGACAGATCCCTTTGGGGAGCTGTTTATTGTCTCATTCTGGATTATCACCAAGATAATCTTCACCAGTAAAACTGCCTATCAGCCTGAAAGAAAATCTTTAGCAAACCACAAAAAGTTCGGTATACATTTTCCCTGTTATGGCAAAAATAAGATTTTGCTATCGAAAACAACCCGTGAGGCGTCTGGAGCACTCTAAGCGAATCTTTTGAACACTTGTTGAAGGCTGTATGTACAATTTCGCCATGAAATTTTGTGGCGTTTTCTGAGTGATTTACAGGGCAAGAATTTGCGAGGTCATTTGAGTCAAGAATTGCACACTGACACTCATTCTTCGTACTTTGTGAGTGTTAAGGGCTTTGATGAGTAATTCGATGGAACTAAATCAGGAAGTTACGATCTCATCGGCTATATTAGTTAATCATCGTAGCCTTATACCTCAACCTCGATACAAAACAACTCATTGGAAGCAGTACAATAAAGCCTTAATCAACCGTGGCTCTCTGAGCTTTTGGATTGATGAGGAGGCGATAGCCAACGCGATAGTGGATGAAATCACACAGAATGCTAAAGTGGAAGTCACATGCGGCAGCTCAGCCGGGAGCTATAAAGTGCAATAGGACATGAGTTAAACCATATGTCATAGCCTCCAAATACACATATACTTCAATGTAGTATCCGCCAAAAGTCCAACGCCCTCAGCTGTGTAAATAACAGAAGGAAGAGTAGTTGAAAGTTGAATTTTATGTAATGATTTGCCTACTTAAATTAATATTAAGCTGAACTCTGCGTTCTCAACATAAACCAACAAGTAAATAGGACTTGGTTCAAGGAAAAATGCTTTTAGAAGATAAACCTTACCTTAGGGAAATACAGTTAAAGCGAGATGATATTGATAGCTTTGATGACTACCCTTTTTGCATTCCAGCCGTCAAGGAGTTGGACCATCTAGAATTTCATCCTGATGTCACGTTCTTCGTAGGTGAGAATGGGACAGGGAAATCTACTCTTATCGAAGCGATCGCAGTTGCACAAGGGTTTAACCCAGAGGGAGGGACTAAGAATTCAACGTTTTCGACGAGTCATACACATTCACAACTGCACAAATTTATCAAATCTATAAAGAGTTTTAAGCATCCTAAAGATGGCTATTTTCTTCGAGCAGAGAGCTTTTATAATGTCGCTACATTGATGGATGGAACTGGGTATTTAACAGGTTATGGGGGGAAATCTCTTCATCAGCAATCTCACGGCGAATCATTTATTGCAACACTAATAAATAAGCTCCGTGGTAACGGTTTATACATCATGGATGAACCTGAGGCTGCGCTATCACCAGCACGCCAGATGGCTGCGATATCTGCCATACATCAACTAGTAGAAGAGCATTCTCAGTTTATAATCGCTACGCACTCTCCAATTTTATTAGCATACCCTAGAGCTAAAATATATCAGTTTTCAGAAACTGGAATATATGAAGTGGCTTATGAAGACACTGAACATTATGCTGTTACTAAAAACTTCCTAGAGCGTCATGAACAGATGATGAATATATTAATGAAACCGTAGTTTATTACTTAAATCAATGAGCTAATTTAAAGATGGATTTGTCAATGAAAAATAAAATCACAGTTTCCTATGTAAATGAAAATAATGAACAGATATAATTGAGTTTATCAGAAATTAATACACACTTAGTTAATGAGCAAGTTTTAACCATTTCAAGTTCTCATAGGCAAAGTGATAGTGGTATTGCAATATCAGATCATAGTAATAGCAAAGAAATTGATAGAGCATATTCGTTGCTACAAGTGACACCTTGTGCGTGTAATGTTATAGAAGTAAATACTGAGCTTTGTAAAGATTAGACTGCAATTTGGTTCATCACCCTTATACAAAATAAACGCGAAACACTCTATACCTGAGTATATTACGAGTATGAAAAAGGCAGCAAATGCTGCCTTATTACACATTGTACACCTTAGAAATTAATATAAAATCGCGGGTGATTTAGCTTTGATTTTCGTTACCGTATAACTTGAATTGAGAATCGGTAATTCACTTTTGAACCGTTACTTTTATTTCACGAACTATAGAGTTGGCTGGATAAAAGATACCTTGATTGCTTCCTAATTGGTGCCACTGATATGATTCATCACTAGCGTTTTGATTGTTACCAATTACGATTTTGACGTTCGTTGTATCTTGAATGGATTTAACCTTGTTTTCAAGAGCTTTAAACGGTGCAGGTGCATCCGTTTTTGTGTATATAGTGCTCTTAAAACCTAGCGCCCAATCACCACTTTGATTAGTGTTATAATACAAACTGTGGTTTGGTTGACCTAAAACCCCTATCAATTGTTCACGTTGGCTTTGTGTTGCGAAATAGAAATTAAACGGGAACTTTGTGCAACTGCTGGAATAGCCATCACTACATAAATTATTTAAATCAGGGTAAGGGATAGGAACGAGTTTTTCCCATAGCGTCTTATTTAAACCCAGATTTTCAGATGCTTTAAAACCATCAAGTGTGACTTCAGCCCCCTCAACATTCTGTATCATTACAGGGTGTTTTGAAGGATCTGGTATTTTGGAATCATATTGATCTAGGAACGACTGGGTTGGCGTGAAATAAAATTTTACTGGATAGTGAGGGTGAGATAGCCCACTTGGGTACGGATCTTTGCTGAAAAAACTCCAGATTGCCTTTATACTTCGTAGAAACTGATTCCAGCCCAATTTGTCGCTAATTTGAAAATGAAAACCTTTGTCATCACGCCCAAGTAGTATTGGGTTATTTGTCGCGTCCAAAAAAGTGTTACCTGTCTGTGTTCCTTTGTTTTTTGACTTGTCCTTCATATCGAAATTGAAGGTAAAGAACATCATTTCATCGTAAGAGTAATTTATTTTAGTGAAATGAAAATCTTTGATCCCATACTGACCAAACTTAGAAAATTCATTGATATGTTTAGTTTTCAAAACAAGATCGTCTAAGGAATCAAACTTCCCATCATTATTCAAGTCGAAATAAACACTGACAACTGGAAGGCTCTTTGACAACATAGGGTCTTGGTTGAAAATGATCTCAGTAGAAAATTGTGTAGCGAAGGCAGGAGATGCTACTTGTAAAAATGTAAAAGCAAGAGCTGTAATTTGTGATTTTTTCATATGTACCCTGTCTAAATATAGTAATGACCTATTGACCTCAAGAATGCTACATCATGGGTGTATAATTGCATAATATGTTTTTGAGGGGTGTATCACACTTAGGCTTTTGTGGTGTTCGTTAAAATCAAAATTTGTATATGAAAATGAAAGTTGACAAAACGGTTAGAACACAGAGAGAAGATCTGATGGAAATACTATACATTCTGTTCAAAAATGAGTTGTAGATCATAAATATAATGTTGCCAATATAAGTATGTGCGCATATTATTTAATTGCTTGCTTTGAATATCATCATGTCACCCATACTTTGCCCACTTTCTTAACTACGAGTCGTGGGCTTTTTTTCGCTTCACCATACCTTAAGTTATTCTCGAAACCCTACGTTATCATCTCGCCTATAAGTTCATTTATCGCGAAACCACAGAGATACTATTAGAGCGCGGAATCACTTTGGAGCACACTAATATAAATTGTTGGGTTATCAAATTTACGCCAGTATTGGAATTATAGAGCTAAGCATAGAAAAAAGCCGATGTCTGATTCCCTGAGTATGGATGAAACCTACGTCAAAGTTAAAGGAGAATGGCTTTACTACTATCGAGCAGTCGATATCTCAATATGGCCTCCCGAGAAGTGGTCAGTTAGAGATAGTTGGAGAAACTGCCTACGAGTAAATTTATGTGCTCGTAGGATAATTACGTCTAGAGAATGGCAAAGCTACGTTATTATCATAATTTGCGACAGAACCCTACGAAGCAGATCTAACTGAACAATAGCGAATTAATGTTAAACAAAATCAATACCTTGTTATTTAAAATGACTGATAGATTAAGCAACTGAATGCATTTGTGGTTTGTTTTTTTAAAGGTTGTCTGAACTGCCGAAAGAATGCTCAAATAATACAGGATAAGAAATTGTCAAGTATTTATAGTTTCTTATGCTTAAATTTACCATTGAAATAAGTGTTTTATCAGTTTAAATAGGAGGTGTTATGTTAGGGAATTGGAGTGGACCGATAGAGGTATTTTCTGAAAAAAATTGTTCAGGGTTATTGACCAAAGAGTATTTGAAAGTGTTCGAAGAAGCTCCGTGGGATGACTATTTAGTAAGACAGCGTCAGTTGGAATTGATAGAACATAGTTTTTTAGAAAAATTGAGTTCTCAATTGACGTTTCAAGATAGGTCTGAGTTCTATCTTGGGATGCTCACCGTTGATGACCTTTTGCTTAAGAATTTCAGTTTAGATGTTCGTAAGGAAATTAAAGGAGCATTGTTGAATATAAGACCATCGAGAAAAAGATTTGTAAGTAATGCTATTGTCAATATAGTCGATTCGCAAATTGTAAATATACAGCGCGTAAAAACTAAGCCATTTGAGCAATTATTATCTGATATAAAAAAAGAAAACCAACAAGATTATAGAAAGTTACCTCGTAAATTCAAAGATCTTCCCAATCAATACTTTAATGATGAACTCATAAAACTTATATATTCTGGCGTAAAAAAAATATTGCAAAGAAACAAGAGAGTCAGACAAGTGAATGTAACCGTTCATCATACTTCCGTTATATGTTCTGAAGGATACAATGCTACAAATGCACCTGAAGGTGTGCATCAAGACGGAGTGGATTATATCGTTTCTGCTTATGTCCTAGAGCGTAAAAACGTTAAAGGTGGTGAAAGTGTTATATATGGTGCAGACAAAGTCACGGAGTTACTTCGTACAACCCTCGAACCGGGTTTTGGTATTTTTCAACCAGATTTAAATACTGACTTATGGCATACGGTTGAGCAAATAAGCGTAATCCAAGGCGAAAAGCATGGTTTGCGATCAACTATTGGTTTAGATTTTGAAATTATAGAGACAAATGTATGAATTGCAGAGCATTGTAGTTACATGAAGGAGATTCCACGATATTGAAAGCCCGAATTCAAGTCCGAAGTACGACACTTCCCCATTTATGGAGAGTGTCCTGAATTATGTATAATCCTAAATAGGTAATGAAATCATCGCCACTCCAACCTAGATTTTACTTTAAGATTTGTTTTGTATTGTTTTTGATGGCTGGATGTATAAAGGCTAATTACTGTCATTTATTTTTATACCCCTCGTAAACCTTTGCCTATAGTGCAGCAAAGGTTTGTTAATTTGGTGGGTTTGATAGTTAATTGTATTTAACTATGTTTAATAATGTATGTCGCCATTTGCAGAGATAAAATGGCGACATAAAATGACGTGACGACTAACGTTTACGTTGAATCTATTGAGTCTTGAGTAAATCTAAAAAGAACGCGTATTCCAGTGCATCTTCTTTTAGTCGTTTAAATCGCCCTGATGCACCGCCGTGACCCGCCTCCATGTCGGTTTTGAACACAAGTACATTATTGTCTGTTTTCATCTCACGCAACTTCGCTACCCACTTCATAGGTTCAAAGTACTGTACTTGTGAGTCATGCAGTCCCGTTGTCACCAACATATTCGGGTAGTTTTGAGCTTTCACGTTGTCGTATGGCGAGTAACTCAACATGTAATCGTAGTAGGTTTTATTGTTGGGATTGCCCCATTCATCGTATTCGTTAGTTGTAAGAGGAATCGACTCATCAAGCATAGTTGTTACTACGTCAACAAAGGGAACATGAGCTCCAACACCTCTATACAAATCAGGCGCTTGGTTGATGATAGCCCCCATCAAAAGACCACCAGCCGAACCTCCCACCGCAAACACTTTATCTTTAGCGCCATAACCTTCTTTAACTAGGCTTTTGGTTACATCGATGAAATCATTGAACGTGTTTTGTTTGGTTAGCTTTTTGCCATCTTCATACCAAGGGCGTCCCAACATCTCTGAGCCACGAATATGTGCGATAGCATAAACGAATCCGCGATCAAGTAGGCTAAGACGAGCTGAGCTAAAAGTTGGTTCGATAGTGTGCCCGTAAGATCCGTAGGCATATTGGTAGATAGGGTTAGTACCGTCTTTCTTGAATAGATCTTTGCGATAAACTAAAGAGACTGGTACTTGCTTACCATCGCGAGCCGTGATCATGATTCGCTCTGATTGGTAATTATCAGCACCGAAATCACCTAATACTGGTGTTTGCTTCATGATTTCGGGTTCACCTGTATTGAGGTCGAAATCATAGTAAGTGCCCGGAGTCGTTAAGCTGCTGTAATAGATTCGAACTTTTGAGTTATCTAACTCATAGTTACTTGTTAGGTAGGCAGCATAGGCGGTGTCGTTGAACTCAAGTGGAAACTCTCTGCCTGAAGAGAGTTGGCGAACCTTCACTGTAGACAATCCATTTGAACGCTGCTCGTAAACCAGATGATCATTAAAAAGCTCAAAATCGACAAGCTGAGTGTTATTGTCAGCTGGAATGACATCGACCCATTTTGAACGGTCATGTATGTCTTCGGATGTAGCTTTCATCAAACGGAAGTTGACCGCTTGGTAGTTGGTGTAGATGTAATACCAATCTTCTAGCTTGGCAATGCTGTACTCAATGCCCGTTTCTCTTGGGTAGAAGGCTTCTGCTTTTGCATTTGGGTTGTTGGCATCAATAATTGAAACACCACTGGTTTCTGTACTCGAGTGCCAAATGTATACCTCCTGGCCATCTTTACTCTTACTAATACTGGTGTAGTAAGCGCTGTCAGCTTCTTCGTAGATCAGCTCATCGCTTACTTGGGGTGTGCCCAATACGTGGCGGTAAACTTGATAGCCAAGTAGAGTTTGTGGGTCTTTTTTGATGTAGTAAAGGGCTTGGTTGTCGTTTTGCCATGCGATGGCGCTCGAAGCACCTTCAATTTCATCGTTTAGGTATTCACCTGTTGTCAGGTCTTTAATCTTAATGGTGTAAATACGGCGGCTCAGAGTATCTTCGCCATAGGCCAACATATTTTCGTTTGGACTGACAGATAGGCCACCAATGCTGAAGAATTCATGTTCTTTGGCGAGTTCGTTAACGTCTAAGATGACTTGTTTGTCTATTCCTAAAAAGTGTTTTTCGCGCAAATGAACTGGGTATTCGTTGTCACCTGTGACTTTATTTGAGTAGTAATAGCTACCTTTACGAACCGGTACAGAATTGTCGTCTTTCGCGATTCGGCCTTTGATCTCTTCAAATAACTGTTCTTGAGATGCTTCTGTGTGTTTCAGCACAGTCTCGGCATACTGGTTCTCTTGCTCGAGGTGCTGCAAGATCTCTGGATCTTGGCGTTCATCATCACGCATCCAATAGTAATCATCAATTCGTGTGTCACCATGAGTCATCATTGAATGTGGGACTTTCTTAGCAACGGGAGCTTGGGTTTGTTGAGCGACGAGTTGCGATGGAGAGTAGTGGTTCATGGTTGTTATTCCTTGATTGCTGCATCCGGCGACAAGCGCCATCGATACGGCTATTGTGGTTAAAGCGAAACGCATCTTTATATCCTTAGTGTGCACCTTACTCGTTTTATTGCCAGCATCCTTTAGTGGTTAGTTTCCTTCCAGTGATATTATTTATAATTGGATTCTGGATATGCACTTTCATCGTAAGTGTCTGTTATTGTTTTCAAAAAATCAAAGTAATGTTTGATGAAATTAGTGCTAGACATAAGGCGAGGGTAAACGGGCAATAAAAAAGGGACACGCCTTTCAGCATGTCCCTCTATTTATTAGGCAGGAATTGCGTTTTACTTTAGATAGCCAATGGCATTTCGTTTGAGTGGTCAGGCTTACGATTAACCCAACGTAAACCAAGCATGGCGATAAGCGACATGGTAATCATCAAGCAACACAGTGGCAGTTGATCTTGAGCTGGGAAGAACGATGCCAACAGTGTAGCAACACCGGCACCTAAGTTCTGCATACCACCCAAGATCGCGCCACCTGTACCAGCATGGTACGGGAATGGCGAAAGTGCACCTGTTGTTGCTGCTGGGAATAAGATACCAGCGCCCAAGAAGTAAATGGTTGCGCCGCCAATCAATGTCAATGCGGTTGTTTGACCAAACAGACCTGGGATAAGCACGACAGCTGAGCCAACTAAGATCGATACTAGGCCAATATTCAGTGCGCGGCGTTCAGAGCGACGCTGCGCGATGTAACTCGAAAGGCCAGCACCGACTAGGTAACCTGGAATCGGTAACACAAACAGTAAGCTCACAGTAGTTGCCGGTAAGCCAAGTACACCGCCAAGCAATACACCTGCTGCTGCTTCAAATACAGCTATCCCTGCAAATGTTGCAACCAGTACCAATAAGAAACCTTGGAAGCGCTTGTCAGATAGAACAAACTTGTAGCTGGTGACTACCGATTCATTTTTGCGTCGCTCTTTTGGCAATGTTTCCATCATGCTCGTCATCATGGTGATCACAACAGCGATACCAAATAGTGCTAGAAAAAAGTAGCTAGATCGCCAGCCGAAAGCTTCTGTTAGGTAACCACCCAATACAGGTGCCATCAATGGGGAAAAAATCACACACATGCTGATCAAGCTGTTTGCACGATGTAATTCGGCGCCCTCAAAGCAGTCGCGAGTCAATGTACGAGACATCGCACCGCCACAACCAATGCCGAGTCCTTGAATAAAGCTACCAGCCAAGAACCATTCGTATTCATGGGCGAATAAGGCTACCAAGGTTCCTAGGATGTAGATCACTAAGCCCGCGACGATGATTGGTTTACGACCGAGGCGATCTGAAAGCGGGCCGTAAACAAATTGCGACAAACCATAAGGGATCAGGTAACACGCCATCACAGCTTGAAGTGAAGATGCAGAAACCAAGAACTCACCTGCCATATGGCCAATAGAAGGCACGTACATCGTTTGAGTCATTTGACCTACGGCTGTCAGAATAGCGATTAAAAAGGTAAGTTTCGCTAATGGAAACGAGGCGGACATTTGCGTATCACTCCAAAAATTGAAAACGTAAAAAGCCTTAGCGCTCAATCAGGAGAAACCAATTGAGTTAAGGTATTAGTGAATCTAGGCGCGAGATGTTAGAGATTGATTGCCGATTTAGCAACCAAAAATTGTTCAGTTATCCAAGATAAAAATCTATAAGTTGAATTAGAAAAAGTAATCCGAATTGCTATATAGAATAAGTAAATATTGCAGGGGATAACCATTGAAATGTTATAAGTGACTAAACGATATTTTGATGAGTTGAGGCGTAGTGCTTTGGAAAGAGTGTTTACACAAAGCTTACTGACGTAAATGAGTTAGCGACTGCGTAGTAAGCCCGTGAAGCGAGTGGTGTTTTTAGTATCAATATTCCACTTTAATAGAGTAGCCAGTCTGTCGCGTACACGACAAGCGTTATTAAACAGGTCACAACAATTGTTATTACAAGTGCAGTCATTAACTTTTTCTTCAAACTTAGTGTATTAAATACTTCGCCCTCTTGTTCTCTTAACCTCTTGTCTTCATCAAAGTGCCACTTGATCGCTAGGTAGCCACCGATAGCCAATATAATCAGCTTAAAAGCCCCTGCAAAGTATGGAAAGAAATTGGCCCAGCTTGCGTTCATCATTAGTCTCCATCGATATGAAAATGATAAAACCAATAATAACAGCTTATTTTTGTAGTGTAGTGGGACAAAAGAGGGAATTTTTCAATTATGGTAGGAGCGCTGCAAAGTGTTCTTATCGCCTTGAGGAAGGATGCAAGATATACGTTGTATTTTTAAAACAATATAGATGAAGCTAAGTATCAGGAGTTAATCGCTTTCTCACACACAGAAGCGATAGACAAAAAATATGGTCTGTTAACATTTGTGTAAACTTTCGTTTTATATGTTAGTAATTTGTGATGTAATCATCCGATAAGCTATTCGTTTAACTTATCTACATTGTTACAGCCATTCGTTGTTGATGTGATAGTTATGGTTATGGAAGTCTTTTGGCTTAAATAAGGATTTTAAATGCGTTCTCTATCGGTACAGTGGAAAATAACTCTATTAGCGGGTTGTTGTTTAATCATTACGTCACTGTCTCTTATTGGTTTCTCGATCTACAACGCGACGAGCAATCAACAAGTCATCAAATCTCAAAGCTCAGAATCAGTGATCAATAAAACTCAGCAATTGTTGGCGTCTGTTTCTCAGCTTAATGCCCAAGAAACTCAACGCTATGTTGACGAAGCGATTTATCGCGCTGAGATGCTTGCGGCCAGTGCTCAGTTTCTAAAGAACAATGCAGATGAAAACTTTACACCGAGTGAAGAGCTTCGTACTGCATTAGATGAAATGGTGCGTCGTTCAGTTTTAAACTTCGATTCAATTCAAGGCGCTTACCTAGTATTCAAGCCTGACTTACTTGATAGTGAAGATGCGAACTATGTCGATGCTGATTATGTAGGTTCTAACGAGGAAGGACGTTTCGCTTCTTACTGGAAGGTAGCGGATAATGGTGAGAATGTTCTCTCGAACGTGCTTTCTGAATTAGCATTGAATGACAACAGCAATAGCGAACGTTTTTACTGCCCGCTATCTTCAGGGCAAACCTGTATCAGCACCCCTAGAGTGGTGAGCAGCGGCGGTACAGCATTATTGACGTCCTCTATTTCAGTTCCAATTTTAGTCGAAGATGTTGCGATTGGTTTTCTTGGTATCGATTTAAGACTTGATGGCTTAACCAGTGTGATTACTCAATCTGACCAGAGTTTGTTTAACGGTGCAGGTAAAGCATATGTGGTTAGCCTAGACGGCTCAGTTATCGCTTCTGACGATTCAAGCATTGCAGTCGGTTCAACTTTCCAAAGTGATAATACCAACAGTGACCTAATGACTGGCTTTATCTTCGGCGGTGAGGTAACAACGCAGTGGAGTGAGAACGGTGAGTGGTTACTTGCGTTTGCACCTGTTGTTGCTGCTAATCAAACTTGGGGTGTGCTGTTTGAGATCCCAAGAGACAGTGTCGTCGCTGATGCAAATAAATTGGATTCGATCATTAGCACTAAGTTAAGTGAAGGTATCAAAACAGAAGTGATTGCCGGTACGGTATTTATTATCTTCGGTTTAGCCATTATCGCATTTGCTTCGTTGTCTATTGTGAAGCCGATTCGTCAGGTAGTGGAAAGGTTGAATGACATCGCTTCTGGTGAAGGTGATTTGACCCAGCGCTTAGAAGTGAAGTCTCAAGATGAAATCGGTCAGTTGTCGAAAGGCTTTAATCTGTTCTTAGATAAGTTGCAACACACAATCAAAGAAGTCATTCAAACCACAGAACAAGTGGCAAACACGACCAGCCAAGCGAAGGCATCTGCATCAAGTACTCGTGAAAGCAGCGAGTCTCAATTTAAAGAGGTGGATCTGGTAGCAACAGCGGCAGAAGAGATGACTCAAACTGCGGGCTTAGTGGTACAAAACGCAGAAGTTGCGGTAGACGCAGCTTGTGAGGCAAATCGCTCAGCTCAGCAAGGGCAACAAGTTATTGAGCTTTCCGCTGGTGAAATGAGGAAGCTGGTGGAACGCATGTCGAGCGCTGTGCCTATTGTTGAAGAGCTAGCAAAGAACAACGGCAATATCACTGAGATCTTAAGTGTTATCGAGGGGATCTCAGAACAGACGAACTTGTTAGCACTGAATGCGGCTATTGAGGCGGCTCGTGCTGGTGAGCAAGGTCGTGGTTTTGCGGTTGTTGCAGACGAGGTGAGAAACCTTGCAAGCCGCACACACTCATCCGTTGGTGAGATCAGAGCGGTGATCGATAAGGTTCATGCTGGTACACAAGATGTGGTGGAGGCGATCCAAGAGGGTAATATTCTTGCCAACGATACAGCGCAGCACGTTCAAAATGCAGTGGAGGATCTCGGCTCGATCTTTACTTCAATCGAAGCGATCAGTGACATGAATAACCAGATCGTAAGAGCAGCAGAAGAGCAACAATCGGTTTCCGGTGAAGTGAATCAAAGCGTGGTTAATATTCGCGACTTGAGTGCGAAGATCTTGGAACAAGCGGCAGCTTCTGAACAGGTGGGGAATGAAATCGATCAGCTGTCTAAGCAGCAACAGAAATTGGTTAATCAGTTTAAGGTCTAAACCTTAACCTATGCTTGGATAGAAAAAGGGACAAATGAATATGTCATTTGTACCTTTTTAGTTATTTCTTTAAATTAGCGTCTGACGCTGTTTACTCTTCGATGAACCAGTAGCCTTTGTTTACCAATTCAGTCACGACAGTTACGCCCGAAGGTGATAGGGCTGTAGCCGAGGTAATCATGGTCTCATCACAAAGTGTGTTGAGTAACGAAGAGTCCGCTCCATCAACCTTTACCACTTCGCCATTGATGTAAGCCGTGTTGTTATCATTTTCGTGGTAGAGCGCTTTCAAGCCGGATAATCGGTGAATCTCACCTTCAGACTCTAAATGTTGAGCGATCTCTTCTTGAGTCCAAAGTGGCTCAGGCGCAACGATATCAAGCTGATGGCGTGATTGGCTCAGTAAGCAACCCATGAAGTCGCTAACCGTCTCTGGTTTTTCAAGGGCTGATTTGAGCATATTAGTTAGGTTACTCAAATCTGACGAACGAATCTTGCCGTAGCCATCCTGTGTTTTAAACTCAGGATCATGCAAGTGAACATCACCCATATCATGAGCAAGTACAAAGTCGGCAAAGTTACTGATCAGCTCTTGCTCTTTCGGAGAGCGGTAGCCAATGGAGTAGCTCATTGATGGCTCTAGCGTATTGCCTTCGTGTGGAAAGCCTGGCGGGATATAAAGGATATCACCGGGTTCTAGAGTTTCATCAATGATTGGCTCAAAGCCTTCGATTTGGCGTAGAGCAGAGGCTTGGACGGTCTCTTTATATTGACCGATATCTTTTGCGCCTACTTTCCATTGACGCTTACCTTGGCCTTGAATGATGAATACGTCGTATTGGTCAATATGCGGGCCAACACCACCTTCAGGTGCTGAGTAGCAAATCATCAGATCATCGAACAACCAGTTTGGTAATTGTTGGAACGCTTTCGTAAGCTCATTGGCACCTTGATGCCAATGGTTTGCTGCTTGAACGATCAATTGCCAGTGAGTTTCTGTTAATTCACCGAATTTTTCTTCGGCGAATGGGCCGTGCTCTGCTGTCCATTGGTTGTTGAGGTTAGAAACAAAGCGAGAATCCACTTCTTCTTCCATCGATAAACCAGCAAGTTCTTCCGGCGAAATTGGGTCGACGAAGTTTTGGAAGCCACCTTTTAAGATGGTTGGTTTCTTATGCCAGTAATTTTCAAGAAACTCGGGCATAGAAAAGCTAAGTTGGTACATGTGAATCCTGTATGTTTGATGCTAGTTGCTAGTTGCTAGTTGCTAGTTTGGCTTGTAAATCTTGCTGGACAATCTTGATTGCTTCTAACGCAACCTTTGGGTCGATCTCGTTGCTTTCGAGTAGGTAGATCAAGTCGACGGCTAACTTAATTTCTTCAGGTGCGTTGTCCAATGGTGATGATGTGTTATCAGTGCTCATTTCGCTTTGGGTTCTCTATATTAATCTGTCTTTCGATGTTCTTCATCGAGTCTTCACAGCGTTCCAAACGCTCTTTCGCTAACATCCAAGCATTTTCTGCTTGTGCTTTACTATGACGTGGTGTGGAATCTAGCGCTAACTTGCGTCGTTTAACTAAATCAACCAAACGTCTTTGCCAGTCTTGGTGCTGAGCCAAGTCATTATACAAATCGTTCAAGGTTTTCCCTGATTTGCTTTTTCTGTCTAAGCGTAAATCATGATTGGCGAGCTCGCGTTGCAAAGCCGCTATCTGGTTAGTTAATTTGTCGGTTAAGTAATTCGCGCGTGATGCCGAAAGTTGATTGGTGCTCTGTTCGCGAATAATGGTGTGATAAGTTGCTTGGGTTTCAAGTGCGTAAGGGAGTAGAGTCGAGGCGCCACATTTAAACAATGTTTTGTCGAAAAGCGCCTGATGATAGGACCCTCTAGATTTATCTACCTGTGAGCAGTGACCGAGTAAGGTATCAATGACACTTTTGATTTGTGAAAATTGACTCATTTTACTTCCCGTAATCCGATGGCTATAGGTTTACAAACCAAGCTTCGTAAGCCAGTTTTATCGCAAGTATACTGACAACCGTAACAAAGACTGGTCGTATAAACGTAGCACCAAATCGTATTGCGGAATGCGCTCCAACAAATGCCCCTGCCATTAAGCAAACACCCATGGTTAAACCCAACACCCAATCAATATGGCCAAGAATCGCGAAGGTCACCAAAGACGTGAAGTTACTGGTAAAGTTCATTGCTTTCGATAGGCCAGAAGCAAGCAAGATATTTAGGCGGTATAGAGCCATAGAGCTCACCGTCCAAAAAGCGCCAGTTCCTGGGCCTGCAACGCCATCATAAAAGCCAAGAACGAAGCCTTGGTACTTTTGTTTCGTCTTAAGCACAGGGCAAGGTTTCGGTGACACGTTGTGATTGGCGCTCGGTGTTTTATGAAAAATGGTGTAGACCGCTGCTGCAAGAATGATCAGTGGCAGGACTTTTTCTAGCCATTGAGTGCTGATAGCGTCGACTGTTAGTGTACCTATGGTTGCGCCGATCAAGGTTGCTATAAATGCATTTATCCAGCATTCTGGCTTAAATAGCTTTTTACGATAATAAGTAAAAGCCGCTGTTGAAGAAGCGAACGTGGCTGCAAGCTTATTTGTGCCAAGCGCGATGTGTGGCGGCAGACCAAGGGATAACAATGCAGGGACCGTTAACATCCCCCCACCACCGGCGACAGCATCAATAAAGCCCGCTGCAAATGCAACCAGCGCAAGTATAACCAACATGGTTGGTTCAATCATTTCCATAAATTGCTGTTGTTCTCGTTATTGGCCGTCAAAACAGCCACACGAATAGTTGATGGACTATTCGTGTTTGATTGTGAATGCAGGGGCCAAGCGATGACTGGCCCACAACCGCCCTAAGGCAGAAAAGTTAGTATTTTATTGTTCTTTTAAAAGGCGGTAGTGAATCGAGTAGGGACTTGCCATATCGCTTCGTGACTATGCGTCGATCAAGGATCGTGACTTTACCAGAATCTCTCTCTTTACGCAGCAGTCGACCCACAGATTGAATAAGCTTTTTACTCGCTTCTGGAACAGTAATCTGCATAAAGGGATTACCGCCGCGTGATTCAATATATTCCGAATGCGCTTGTTCTACTGGTGAGGTTGGAACACCAAAAGGAATCTTGGTAATTACAAGGTTTTCAAGAAGCTCACCCGGCAAATCCAGACCTTCAGAAAAGCTACCAGTTCCAAAAAGAACGCTGGTTTTTCCTTGGTCAATGAGCTTTTTATGTTTTTTTAGAATTTCAGCGCGTGAAGTATCACCTTGCACCTGCAACGCCCATGACTTTTTTACGAAATCTGTTGCCAAAGCCTCAGCTACTTTATTCATTTGCCAGTAAGAAGAGAATAGAACGAGATTGGCTTTGTTGTCTTCTATTACCTTAGGCAGAATTTCAATAAGATATTCGGTAAATTGAGGTGCTTGTGGTTCGTATTTCATGGCCGGCACGATTAACTCCGCTTGGTTCTGATAATCAAACGGTGACGACAGTGCAAGAAACTGCACACCATCTTCTTCTTTTTGACTGATACCGGCTTGATGGCAGAAAAAACTGAAGGAGTTGAGTGCTCTCATTGTTGCGGAAACAAGCACGGCACCAACGCAGCGGCTCCAAATTTGTTGGTCAAGTTGCCAGCCAACCTCAAGCGGAGAAACATTGACAACAAAATCACCTTCACTCTCTTTATTAAGCTCTAACCAACGCGCTAAAGGTGCACCTTTTTCACGTTTTGGTTCAGCCATCAAGCGCCAAACTTGCGCTAAGTTCTCGGTTCTCTGTATGTAGAAGCCGATTTCGGCGAGCGCAGGCTCTGCGAGTTTTGCAGAAAGCTCGCCATCTTTGACTCGTTCTGCTATGAGATCTGCAATTTTAGCGACAGCCTGACTCGCTTTCTGAGAAAGTTGTTTGAGGTCTTTAGATTCGTTCTTTAACCATTCGGGTAAGTCACCATGCTCAAAGCGGTAAAGCCCATCTTCAAAATGAGTAGCATCGAACTGCTTACTGAGCTGCGTTAGAGTTGGTATTAGCTGCTGTACTGAATCCTGCAATTCATTCCTGAATCGGCCCACTCGTTTTTCGTCCGCCAAACCTGAAAGCTTGGTTATCGATTGGTTTAAACGCTCTAACCATGAAGCGGCACCTTTTAAACTCGCCGCTGCAGAAGAGTGATCTCTGGCTACGTGTGGTAAGTGGTGTGCTTCATCGAAGATATAGATGCAATTTTCTGGCTCTGGCAGTATCACGCCGCCACCTAGATCGGCATCAGCCATCACTAAACTGTGGTTAGCAATGATAACGTCTGCTTTGTCTAGCTCTGAACGTGCTTTTTGGAAAGGGCAATCTCTGTGAGTTGGCATGCTGTTGTTACAACTATGCTTATCACTGACAATCATTTGCCAAATCATGTTATCGATAGGCTTTGGCCATGAATCTCGGTCCCCATCCCATTTGCCTTGAGCAAGGCTGCGATACATGGTTTGCAGTTGCTCAATATCTTTCTGCTTTGGCTTGGATTCAAACATTGCCATCTGGCCGCCATCAACGCCGCAAGCGGCCGCTAATTTTTCCGCACAGCAGTAACGCTGTCGACCTTTCGCTAATATAAAAGAGAACTCCCTGTCAGTAAGTCTTCTGTATAGAGGGAGGTCTTTGTTTACAAGCTGTTCTTGCAGTGCAACGGTTGCGGTTGAAATAACAATTTTACGGTTGTTAAGCACGGCGACGGGAATCGTTGCCATTAAATACGCCAATGATTTGCCAATCCCGGTTCCCGCCTCAGCAACAATCATGCGATTACTCTTGTGATATTGACCACAAAGTGTCTTGGCAATCTCTGCGACAAGGTAGTTTTGTGCACGCCTAGGTACAAAGTTATCCAACTGTTCTTGGAGATTTTGATAACTGGTGCGAATAGAATTTTGAATTTTAGTAGTTAGCATACTGTGACCTACGTAACGGAGCGAGGATAGTAGCACATATCACTAGCCGGTACATTTACCGCAAATATAGCTTGCTTTTAAATCAAAGGTAGATCTCGTTCACAAAAAAAAACTGAACCATCAGGAACTTAACGTTTTTATTTATCTTGCGAAATATAAATATTAAAAAAGACCATCTTGTAGGTGTTAAATTCTAAATGTGGGTGTTTTTTTGTTTATTATTGGACTTAAATGCTGTTTGTTACATTTTTTGGCTTATTATCTTTGCTAGTAAAACTAAGGATAAGTTGGTCGTAAATTGATAAAAAAAGATGTAAGCGATTGTTTTTTTAATGTTTTTTGTTTTTTTAGTTTTGTTTTTAGTTTATTTGACACGCAGGATAATCTTTTGCAATCTAGACCTCGAGATTTAGTGGCGGTGATTAACCAACAAAGAGTGGTAATGACCAGTCACCATAAATGACAGGGAACCGGGCAAGGATCTCCCATTCTAAAGAAAAGGCAGTGGATTTATTATGAAAAAGACTCTATTAGCGCTTGCTGTTATGACAGCAGCGGGTTCAGCACAAGCTATTGAACTATACAATCAAGATGGTGTTTCAGTTAATTTGACTGGTGACGTAGAGATTCGTTACAAGCAGGCTATCGGTGATAACCAAGACCTTAAGCAAGAAATCGATGATGCAGACTTTGGCTTCGACACTCGTTACGATGTGAACAACGATCTACAAATCGGTGCTTACCTAGAGTTTTCAGGCGACAACAATGACCGTGCAACTGGTAATTCTTCAGTAGGTAACGTTTACTTTGGTTTCTATCACAATGAATTCGGAACTCTTAAAGTTGGTAAACTAGACACTCAGCTTGATGATGCTGGTATTGGTTCTGATTACCTATTCGGTGTTAGCTCGTTCTTCAAAGATGCAGACTTCGGTGGT
>JAYYSE010000097.1:0-4592 GCA_036126475.1 Pseudomonadota bacterium
CAATTGTTGAGTTAAGGCTTTTAAGAAGCTCTGTGATGTTTTCTTACTTTGTCGGTTATGAGGTACAAAGTTAGAAGGTGTGTTGATGTGAACGGCTATGAACCTCGAATCTATGAATGATTATGATATGATGCCGCCAAATTCAGTTGAGCAGTTAGAGCCATGAGACACCTAAAAACGACCATTCACCCGGATATCGATCACCTAGATAACAAAACAGTTTATATGCGCAACGCTGCCAGAGCAATTGTCTTAGATGGTGAAGATATTCTGATGCTTTATACCGAGCGTTACCACGACTACACCATTCCTGGTGGTGGCCTAGATGAAGGCGAAGACGTGATTGCGGGCATGGTCCGAGAGCTTGAAGAAGAGACGGGTGCAAAGAACATTCATGGCATTAAGCCGTTTGGCATTTTTGAAGAGTTTCGCCCTTGGTACAAAGATGATGCCGATATCATGCACATGATTTCCTACTGCTATTCGTGCAAGATCGATCGTGAACTTGGTGAGACAGCTTACGAAGATTACGAGGTAAAGAATGGGATGAAGCCAATGTGGATTAACATTCATGAGGCAATTGCCCACAATGAGAAGACCATCGCCGAGAGCCCTAAAAAGGGCATGAGCATTGAGCGGGAAACGTTTCTGCTGCATTTAGTCGCGAAGGAAATGCTTTAAACTAAAAACGTTTAAAAGCCCTTTTAAACGCTAAATAACATCCTCTGTCGCCACTTTGTCGCCATTTTGGAGCGGCAAAGAATTCAGGGGATTAAAGTGAATAGCATCGCTCAAATGGTTAGGTGCAGAATGAGAATAGCGCATCGTCATTGAAATATCGGTGTGCCCTAAAATGTTATGTAATACCAAAATTTTCCCTCCATTCATCATAAAGTGACTTGCAAAGCCGTCGAAGTTTGGTACCAATCAGCATTAGGCAGTGAAGAGCTCCTTTAATATTGAAAATGATAAAGTGGATGTGCTTCTTTAAGGCCAATACTGGATTGAAGCCTTAGCTTTACTTACCACTTCTAATACCTTTGCCGCGATACTTGGCGGCAAAGTTGTGTCTACAATACGAAAAATGAATAGCGATGACGAAACATTGAATGTGGTTGATATTGTCAACTAAATGTTTTTGATGTATCTTTGCCATATCGTGAAGTGCTTTCTAAGCAAAATCACCAAATAGCTATAAGCCTGCCCTCAATAAAGAATGTTATGAATAAAAGACAGTTTATTGCCCATTACTTGCGCATGAATCGCAACTCTTATTTACTTGCGGTTGTGTTCATTTTTCTCGTTAACTGGTTACAAGTAGAAATTCCCCGTTATATCCAACTGGCAATAGACTTAATTGATGACGCCTCCTCAAGTGGTCATCAACAGCTACAGACTTATGTTTGGATTGTGGTTGGTATGTCGGTTGCAATGGTCGTAGTTAGGATTCTGTCTCGCATTTATGCGCTCAACCCAGGGCGAATAACAGAAGCTTCACTCAAAACCACACTTCTTCAGAAACTCAACCGCTTGCCAAACAGCTTTCACGAGCGCTTTGCTTCTGGTCGTTTAATCTCAATCATCAACAATGACCTAAGTGGTATTCGTTTGATGTTTGGTGTTGGTTTTCTGCAATTCTTTAATGCGTTGCTCGCTCTATCGTTAACGCCGCTATACATGTGGCGTATATCGCCAGAACTAACCCTGTATTCGATCATTCCGATTTCAATCGCATTCGTGATTTTCCGAGTGGGCTTTAAGCGCATGAAAACGCTCCATCTAGAGCATATGAAGCGACTGCAAAACTTGTCAGCACAACTGATGAGCTATTTGTCTGGAATTGACCTGATTAAAAGCCAGCAGATGTCATCTTGGGTAAGAGCGGAGACTGAGAAACTGAATCAGTTGTTGCTTGAATGCCGCCTTAAAATCACGCGTATCCAAGTCTTCTTTATGCCAGTTCTCGATTACGCCAATGACCTGATGAAAATCATTATTTTAGGTTTAGGTGGTTTTATGTTGATGAGACAGGAACTGACCCTAGGTGAAATCACAGCATTCTTAACTTATTCAGTCTTGCTTGCCATGCCGCTGATGCAATTAGGACGAATCGCGACGATTTATCAGCGCGGTATGGTCGGTATTCAAAGCGCACAAACTATTCTCAATGCAAAAATTCCTGAGGTGGATAAGCAGAAGCTTTCTGAGCTCGATGTGGAATCTCTTAAAGGTCAAACGTTCTCCGTGCGTAACCTTAGCTTTAGCTACCCGGGTGAGGAGCGTCTGATTCTTGATGACATCAGCTTTGATATTCCCGCAGGGAAAAAAGTGGGTGTGTTAGGCGGAATCGGTGCGGGCAAAACGACGCTGGTGAACTGTTTGAATCACCACTTAGATACTCCACAAGGGTCAGTACTGCTGGGTGAGAAAGATATTACTAGCTTCTCGCGCAGCGATTTGCGTCGTTACGTCAAAACGGTCACCCAAGATCCATACCTGTTCTCAGCTACTGTTGAAGCGAATATTCGTTTTGGTAGCGCCGATACCGAACTAGCAAAAAGTCAGGTTGATGAAGTGTTAGAGCTTAGCCAACTAGCCAGTGATGTGACACGCTTTGAGCAAGGTGACCAAACCTTAGTCGGTGAGAAGGGCATTATGCTGTCAGGAGGGCAGAAACAGCGCCTCAGTATTGCTCGTGCTCTATTGCAACCAACCGATCTCATCATTATGGATAACGTCCTTTCTGCCGTTGACTACGAGACAGAGAGAAAAATCTTAGAAGGCCTATTTAAGCGATTGGAAAACCAGTCGGTTCTTGTCGTCTCACATCGTGTTAATGCACTGGAATATATGGATGAAGTTATCGTGTTGAATGAAGGAAAAGTGATGGCTAAGGGCGACCATAAAACCTTACTGAAAACTTGCGATTACTACTACGAGACATGGTTACTACAGCAAAATGAAACGGAGGCAGCAACATGTTAAAAGGTGTTGACCTCAAGTACCTAAAGCATTTCTTTAAGTTTGCTAAGAAATACAAAGGCTCCGCGATTTTGGGCATTGCGATGCTTCCGCTTTCTGTCATCACGAGCTTATTGTTCCCTTGGTTGATCATTCAAGTGATCGACGTTCAGTTGAGCCATGGGGATATGGACGGGCTGTTAGAATACGTTTTCTACCTGGTTGCTGTACTAATCGCCAGTTATATAGTGGACACCACTTACGCGTATAACTTGCGCAAAACGGGTCAATACACTATCACTGACATGCGTTCAGTGCTGTTTGCTCGTGTTTTGAAATTACCACGCAGCTATTTTGATAACACTCCGATTGGCGTTACGCTCTCGCGTCTAACCAGTGATTTAGAAACCATCGGCGAGACGTTTGTTCAGTCGGTAGTCGGTTTGGTAAAAGACAGCATTAACACCATTGCGCTGTTGGTCATGATGTTCTTAATTGATTGGAAGTTGACGCTGATCGTGTTGATCATCATGCCTCCGGTGATGTACCTGACTGTGCACGTTCGAAATCGACTTCGTACTCTATATAAGATTACGCGTTCGTCTTTGGCTCAAGGCATTGGTTTCTTGCAAGAAGTGTTGTTTGGCATGAAAACCGTTCAGATGTACCGAGCAGAAGAGCAAGTAGAACAACGTTACCAAGGTTATACCGACGAGTTTCTTAGAGCACAGAAAAAGATCAATAAATTCGATGCGATTTTGTTCTCGTTTATTTCTGGCATCACATCCATCACCATCGCAGTAATGATTTGGTATGGCTCTGAACAAGTGCTTGAGGGGGCCCTGACTTTAGGTGTGTTAATTGCTTTTATTAATACCTTAGAAAAAGTGTTCGTGCCGATCCGCGACTTTACTTCGCAAATTGCTTCGATTCAGAGCTCATTTGCGGCCTTCGATCATATCGAAGAGTTGTTTGTTGAGCCGACCGAAGAAGAAGGACGTAATATACTGTCGTCAGAGAAGGTTGCTAAACAGTTAGAGCAGTTTGAAAGCCTTGAATTTAAGAATGTTAGTTTTCGTTATAAAGATGATTCTCCCTATGTGCTCAAGAACGTCTCTTTTGTCTTGGAAAAAGGACGCCAAATTGCACTGGTGGGCTCTACAGGCTCAGGCAAGTCAACGATTCTGCGTTTGATCTCGAAAACCTACCAAGACTATGAAGGCAGCATATTGCTGAATGGCATTGAGCTGTCGCAGATCTCTAGTGAAGACTCGGCACACCTGTTCTCGATGATGATGCAAGATGTGCATTTATTCGAAGAGACGATAGCTTTCAATATCGCACTAGGTAAAGAACATCTATCTATTACCGAGATTGAGCAGGCGGCGCGTTATGTTTATGCCGACAAGTTTATTGAACAGCTGCCTCAAGGCTATGACTTCCAATTAGATAAGAATGGAGCGAACCTATCAGTAGGGCAGATGCAGCTTATTTCGTTCGCTAGAGCAGTCGCCCAAGGTGGACAGCTGATGATGCTAGATGAGGCAACCAGCTCGGTAGATTCGATTACCGAGGATCTCATTCAAAAAGCGATGCAGCGTCTGTTCAAAGAGAAAACCGTGATAGCTATT
>JAYYSE010000098.1:0-6650 GCA_036126475.1 Pseudomonadota bacterium
TTTATTGAAGCCGCGTACGATAACAGATCTGGGATCAGAATTTGTAAGTTTTGCTGCCTTAATGGAGAAGGAACCCCCATCACCATAACCGCTTCACTATTTCGAACCTTAAGCTCAATACCAAGACGAGTCAGTGGTTGGCTCAATGCCTTTACTACCTCAACCAATTCACTGCCAATTTTAAGCGATAAAGGCACCAATAATGGCTGGCTTTTTAATACCCCTCTTCTCGTGTCTAGCTGGCCAATAACGCGCAGTAACTCCGCTTTAGCTAAAGAGATCAACATGCAACCATTCTTACTTCCCATCATCAGGTACTGACGCTCGACAATCGAGATGGCCTTACCTAGTTCAGTGACTGGTATTTTTGGGTTCGACTGAGGTAGCTTCTGTTGAGGCAATTCTGCATCGCTTGGCACTGTTTGCAACATTGGCTGTTGAGCCTCTGATGGCGCATCCGTTTGACGCTCAAAATCTGGCGTTTTCAACAGCTCTTTATAAGCACTCACCTCGCGCTTCGAAGGTGCAGGCTCGGCGTGGTGTTGATATGACTCTTTCTCTTTCTTCGGGGCCGGCCGTGATTCTATCCACTCTTGACGAGGCGAACCGGTAAAACTGGTTTCACGAGCAGACGAGTTTCGGTTCGCAGGTGAACCTAAATTACTTAAGGAGCCGCTGCTTGAAGAACCTCTGTTAGACGCTGAACCATAGTGCTGACCACCATCATTAACGCTGTGCTGAAGCTGCTCATAAGCTTGCTCGGATTCTGCTTTTCTCGGATAGGCTGGGGTCTTATCAATGGCCTGTCGCACCCTTTCAGAAACCTGCGATTGTTCCGAATGAGCTGGGACATTGCTTTCTGACGCACTAAAACTCGTCGTCTCTTCCGCTTCAGGTATCGAACTATCTTGCTGATAATTAGGGGCTTCTGATTGATGGAAAGCAGATTGATTAATAGGCGCCGCATCGACTTGCTTACTTTGTGCTAAGCCATCGCTCAGTGCTTGATAAATAAAATCATGCACCAGACGAGCCTGATGAAAGCGCACTTCATGTTTAGCAGGGTGAACGTTCACATCGACTTGATGCGGGTCTAGCTCAATGAAGAGTACGTAAGTTGCAAATTGGTCTGGACGCAAGCTAGTTTCGTAGCTTTGACGAATCGCATGATTGATCAGTTTGTCACGCATCATGCGACCATTCACATAGCAGTATTGTAAGTCGCTTTGCTGCCTTGCCCCTTCTGGCGTGGTGATCCAACCGTGAAGTTTTAACCCTTGATGCTCAAGCTCTATCTTGAGCATATGACGAACAAATGGATTACCACATACTGCAGCAATGCGTTTTTCGGCTTGAACCTCTGTCTTAGCTGCGCGGTACTGACGAATCATCTTGCCGTTGTGACGCAGATTGATCGTCACATCGAAGCGACTTAATGCGATGCGCTTAAGCAGCTCATCAATATGAGTGAATTCGGTTTTTTCAGTACGTAAGAATTTTCGGCGTGCCGGGGTATTGAAAAACAGATCCAGCACTTCAACCGAGGTGCCAATTGGGTGTGCGGCAGGCTGCAATTTTACCTGCATGTCTCGGCCTTCACTGTGCGCAGCCCAAGCTTGATCTTGAGTAGCAGGGCGTGAAGTCATAGTTAAACGCGCCACTGAGCTGATACTCGCTAGCGCTTCACCACGGAAACCTAGGCTGACGATAGCCTCAAGGTCATCAAGAGTATGGATTTTAGAAGTAGCGTGGCGACTTAGTGCGAGAGCCAGTTCATCTTTTACGATGCCCTTACCGTTATCACGAACACGGATCATCTTGGCGCCACCTTTCTCGATATCAATATCGATACGTGTCGCGCCAGAATCCAAACTGTTCTCAACCAGCTCTTTTACAACAGAGGCTGGCCTTTCTACCACTTCACCCGCTGCGATTTGGTTCGCTAAGCGAGCTGGCAGTATTTTGATCGTCATATTTATAGCTACCTTACTGCCATCCATAGAAGCCCTTCCAAGCTTAGAAGGCACTTCTATGTGAGTTAAACTCGATTATTTATGAGGAATAATCAGCACTTGTCCAATCGCCAGTTCATCAGAGCGGAGCTTATTCGTTTGGCGAATGCTGTTCACACTCACACCGTATTTCGCGGCAATCTTGCCTAAGTAATCACCCTTTGCGACTTTATGTTTGCGCAGAGGAACATCTTTAACCTCAACCGTAATACGTAACTTTTGACCGACTCTTACTGTTTCTGATTTTAGACGGTTCTCACGTTTAATATCAGCCACAGACACTTTATAACGGCTAGCGATCTTACCTAGGTATTCTCCAGACTTAACCGTGTGAGTGATAGTCTTAGTTTTAACCGCACTGCTTGATGATGAGCTTGAAGCGCTGCCTGGAATCTTAAGCACTTGGCCAATCGCTAGGCTGCTTGATTTCAGGTTGTTGTATTTCATCAATGCTTGTGTCGATGTGCCGTACTTACTCGCAATCACCGATAACGATTCACCACGAGACACCTTGTGCTGACTCACACTGCCTGTTGATGATGTCGCATTAGACAAGATAATCCCTTCAGGCGGGTTCTCTTTTAGGTACTTCACCACGGCTTTAGTCACAGCACGCGCAAGTTTATCTTGATGCGAACGTTGGAAAAGTAACTTCTCTTCCGTTGGGTTTGAAATAAAGCCCGTTTCTACCAATACCGATGGGATCTGCGGTGAGCGCAATACTGCCAAACTCGTATTAATCGGCTTACTGTTGTGTAGTTTAGCAACTTTCCCCATTTCAGACAGAATCGCTGTTGCCAGTTTATAGCCCTCTTTCTGAGAGTGGCTAAATTGCAGGTCCAACAGAGTTTGGTTGACGTTCTTATCATCAATGTTGCTAGTGAAAGCAGTACCCGTGCCTCCCAACAATTCTGATTGTTTCTCTTTATTCTCAATCCAACGGGAGATTTCTGTATTCGCACGTCGAGTGTTCAGCACAAACACCGAACCGCCTCGAGGTTGAGGTGTAGTAAAGGCATCCGCGTGAATAGAGATCAATAGGTGTGCTTCATTCTCACGAGCGATAGCAACACGTCGATTGAGGTTTACAAAGTAGTCAGCATTACGAGTCATACGAGTTTTGATACCCGGTATCGCATTCAATTGAGCAGCTAACTTTTTAGAAATACTCAGCGTCGCATCTTTTTCATATTTACGACTTGGGCCGATCGAGCCTGGGTCTTCACCACCATGCCCAGGATCAATCACAATCAAGATATCTTTCTGACGCTTAACCTGATTGATATCTTTACTTACCGTTGGCTTAGTTGGTTTGCTCTTGCTTACCGTACCATGAGGCAGATCGATCACCAAGCGGTGCCCATATTGACCGCCCGGTGTTGGGCTTAACTTAAAAAGGTTAGCTTTAGAGGATTTCTTCAACTCGAAAACTAAGCGATAGGTTCCCTTCTGTGGGGGGGAGCTTTTACGAACTTTAGAAAGTACTGGACTATCTTTCACAACCACCGGCAGCTTAGTCGCCAATTCGGTATTTTTTAAATCAACAACCAAGCGGCTTGGGCTACTCAGTGTGAAATAGCTAAAGTCGACCTCAGATTTAAGATCGATAACCACACGCGTTTCTTCAGGTGAAGGCCAAACCCTCAAACCTTTTAGTGAATTCGCAGAAACCAGTGATGAAAATAGTAAAGAGAAAACAGCAGCCATCATGGCTACTGTTGGAAAAAGGCGTCTAGAAATCAACATAACTCCAACTGACTAAGTAAGCGCTGTCCGTATTCACTATTAGCGGTTAAAGAAACAATACGGTGATCATCTTGGTAACGAATATCAATATCCATATCCGCTTCTGGTAGCAGCCCTTGGCCTTTCTCTGGCCATTCAACCAAGCAGATCGCGTCAGGCGTAAAGTAATCACGAATCCCCATAAACTCGAGTTCTTCAGGATCAGCTAGGCGGTAAAGATCAAAGTGATACACCTGCCAATCTGCAAGTTGATAAGGTTCAACTAGAGTATACGTTGGGCTCTTTACATTTCCTTGATGACCAAGTGCTTTTACAAAGCCGCGACTAAACGTCGTTTTACCAGCGCCAAGATCACCATGCAGATAAATCGTTGTCTGCTGTGAGCAAAGATTAGAAAGCTCCGTTCCTAGTTGAATCGTTGCTTGTTCATCTTTCAAAGTAAATTGTTTAGTGCTCATGAATACGTTCTCTAAAAATCGATCGTTGACTATATAAAAATCAAAAGAACAAGAATAGTAAACCGTGATGCTTTTGAGAGACAAGCACTCAAGTGTAAGTTCTATGAAAAATACTGTTCAAAACACGTCTGTTCTGGTCAACACCACTAAGATCCGTTAAGATCCGCCCCCATTTTTGCCGAACCTCATTTTAGTTACCCTTATCTCTATAAGAATGAAGCCATGAATCTAGACCATCTTGCTGAAAAAATTAAAATTTGGGGAAAAGAGCTAGGCTTTCAAAAAGTTGGCATCTGTGATGTTGATTTAAGTGAACACGAAGCCCCTCTTCAAGCATGGCTAGATGCGGGTCATCACGGCGAAATGGATTGGATGGCCCGTCATGGCATGATGCGCGCACGTCCTAATGAACTTCACCCAGGAACCATTCGAGTGATCAGCGCCCGAATGAACTACCTACCACCAGAAGCTCAATTTGCCTCAAACCTCAGTGATACCACTCAAGGTTACATCAGCCGTTATTCTTTAGGTCGCGATTATCACAAATTGTTCCGTAACCAATTGAAAAAGCTGGGGCAACGAATTGAAAAAGAGGTCGAAGGTTTAGACTCTCGTCCTTTCGTCGATTCTGCACCTATTTTAGAAAGACCACTTGCTCAAAAAGCAGGGCTTGGCTGGACAGGTAAACACTCACTCATACTCGATAAAGACGCGGGCTCTTGGTTCTTCCTTGGAGAGCTACTAGTGAACATTCCTCTTCCTGTCGATGAGCCGAGTGTTGACGAATGTGGAAAATGCACTGCATGTATCACCTCCTGCCCAACCGGCGCCATTATTGCTGATGGTGTGGTTGATGCTCGAAAATGTATTTCATATTTAACGATTGAATACGATGGCGTAATCCCAGAAGAATTCAGAGAAGCAATTGGGAACCGAATCTATGGTTGCGATGACTGCCAATTGGTTTGCCCATGGAATCGTCACGCTGATATCACTGAGCAAAAAGACTTCCACCGCAGAGAAGATTTTAAAGAAGCCGACCTCGTTTTACTCGCAAGTTGGGATGAAGCGACCTTCTTAAAGAAAATGGAAGGCTCAGCGATTAGACGTATTGGTCATACCCAATGGTTACGCAATATCTATGTTGCTATGGGTAATGCACCATACCAACAACGTATTGTTGAAACCTTAGAGTCTCACCGAGGTAATAGCGACATGTTAGATGTTCATATCGAGTGGGCTTTAGAAAAACAATTACAGCAATTGCCGAGCATGATTGAGGTTCAAAAAGGTAACAGCAAAGTCGCAACTAAAAAGTATCGACTGATACGCATTGTTGAGAAAGGACTACCGAGAGATGCTTAGCTCTATATATGCCAATGTCCGGCAGGCTAGCTCTTACTAACAGTCCAATATTTAAGACAACTCGTTGTATATAATTTTAGAACAATGTTTGACCTTGTTCTCAATTTTGGCAATGTGGAAAAAATTTAGAACTCTCGTAAACTTCCGACACCAACACAAAGTTAAACACAGTACCGATAAATGATTAAGATCAAAAAACAACAAGTTAACGATCTTTCATCAAATCCCGCATACGCATCTAAAATTATATAAAACAATAGGTTACAAACATCAAGATTTCGCTAATATATTGAAAACAAGAAAGATCTTTTTGAGAGATGTAAAGAATTAAGTCTAAAATAACTTTATCAACCAAGTTATCCACATCTAACTATTTGTGGATAAGTCTGTTTACAGATGTGAAAAGCCTCAAGTATCTACTTCAGAGACCTGATGATTACTAGCATTCCAGTTGCTAAGAAAAATTTAAGACAAAAAAATATCCACCATGATGGAGGATTATTTGCTTTTTGGGGGATTATGCTCCGCAGCATTAAAGAAAGAGCTTAGGCTTAAAGCCTATATCTAAGCCAGATAGCTTAGAAAGAAATTGGAGCGACACACGAGGTTCGAACTCGTGACCTCAACCTTGGCAAGGTTGCGCTCTACCAGCTGAGCTAGTGTCGCATAAGTTAATCGCAGCTCTTACTGCTTTGGGCAATAGATAGCGCTTAACTGTAATGTGGTTGCGGGAGCCGGATTTGAACCGACGACCTTCGGGTTATGAGCCCGACGAGCTACCAAGCTGCTCCATCCCGCGTCCGGATGCATCAATTAAGTTGATGAGTCTTTAATTTGGAGCGACACACGAGGTTCCCGATCTTCAAGGCTTAGGCGTGACCTCAACCTTGGCAAGGATTGCACTCTGCCAGAATGCTCTTCATGTTTCACTTTCAAAATGGAGCGACACACGAGGTTCGAACTCGTGACCTCAACCTTGGCAAGGTTGCGCTCTACCAGCTGAGCTAGTGTCGCATAAGTTAATCGCAGCTCTTACTGCTTTGGGCAATAGATAGCGCTTAACTGTAAT
>JAYYSE010000099.1:0-7468 GCA_036126475.1 Pseudomonadota bacterium
GTGTAGCGACCTGCTGTTGGGTTCTCGATGACACAAATTTCATTGGTTACGCTTTCACTCTTACAGATGTTCTCTTGTGGGCTTGGTGCATAATCGAGACCGACATACATATCTGGATCACCCGTAGAGACAGCCAGATCAATCGTTAGTTTGTCTTGGCCTGCGGGTACTTCGATATCAAAGTAAGTCTTGGAACCTGTTTCACCAGCCACTGGTGCTTCAACACCATTTTCTAGACGCTGATATTCAGGCTCTGGCGGTAGTGGTGGCTCATCACATGGCGTCACTCCTACCAATGCGAATGCAGAAACTACGTCATCGGTATTGTAGCCAAGATCGGTCGCAGAGTTTTTCACGCCACAAGCACCTTGCCAGAAATCACTGTTTTCCGACCAGTAGATCTGATTAGCCAATACGAACAACTCGAATGCTTTCTTTGTGTCCCAACCTTGTGTCGTTGCAAGATGGTAAAAGGCCTTGTTGAATACACCTGAACTGTAGTGCACGTTCAAGCCATCGTAGTATTCCGATGCGTTGTTGATTGATGAACCGTCACGTGATGGGTCATCCATGTAACGTAGAGCACCGTCACCTTTGAAGATATTACGACCGACCATCCAGTCGTTGGTGCCTTTCATGTAATATTCTGCAGCTTCGCCAGCGATGTCTGAGAAGGCTTCATTCATACCGCCAGATTGGTTTGCGTAGATCAGGCCTGAGTTTTGCTCAGTGAAACCGTGGCTTACCTCGTGGGCAGACACGTCTAAGCTCACAAGTGGGTAGAAAAAGCTTTCACCATCACCAAAGGTCATCGCTTTGCCGTCCCAGAATGCGTTCTCGTAGTTAGAGCCGTAGTGGACACGCATCATGAGTTTGAAAGAGAGTGGTGCTGTATCGAACCAGTTTTTATACATGTCGAAAACGATGTTACCGAAGTAATGAGCATCGTTCAGAGGAGAGTAGGCTCCGTTCACTTCTTTATGTTCGTTGCGTGGGCATTCGTAGCTGTAAACAGTATCACCTTCTGTTGCGCCATTTAAGTCAACCGTGACAACGTTGTCCGACTCCATCACACATTGAGTACCGTTTTCTTGTACATCAAGATAGTGATAGTCAGTACCATATTCGTATATACCTGTTTTTTCGTTACCACCAGGCCCTGTACCGATCTGTGCATGAGCAATACCTTCCCAGCGGTCGATGATTTCACCCGTGTGAGCATCTAGCATAGTGAATGGGCGCGAAGGTTTTTCGTTACCTTTCACAAGGTAAGAAACCACGTACACGAGGCGTGTCTTATCAGTTCCTTGGGCTCCAACACCTTGCTTCGACGTGCCTTGGTAGATAAACAGCTCATGTTGTACGTTGTCTAGTGATTTGCTAGCTACGTTCTGGGCTTGTAGGTCTTTACTTGCCAGCTTAACTGCTTGAGCGCTGTTGATGGACGGTTTAACGAAAGATCGCTCCAGAGTCGTGGTTTTTAAGTAGCGACCTTGAACTGTCTTAAGCGCACCACCTTGAACACTTTGAGTTGCGTTGAGGTAATGTCCCCATACTGGCGTCCCCCAAATGTTTTGTTGGATCTTAATTTTGTAGATACCACGCTTTTTCAGGTTAACTTCCTTAACCATCTTGAAGCTTGAGGCATTACTGACGCCTAGCTGAGTATTCAGCCCAGAGAAGCTAGTAAAATTGATCGGTTGATTAATGCTAACGGATTCACCCGCGTGCACTGATAAAGATAGAGTACTGGCTATAGCACTGGCTATAGCAACGGCAACTAAACGCTTTTTCATTTTCATTGTTATTTTCTCTTTCCATGTAAAATCCATGAAAACGTAACAAAAATATTACATTGAATTTACATTCTTCGGTCGGATTAATTAGTAGCATGGCAGAGTTCTATTTTATTCATGAAAGTTATATTTCTCGTATTTACAGGTGGTTATGATTTCTGTTTATTTTTCGATGTAATCATATATTTTTTTTATAAAATCATGATGGATTTATTAACTGCTGTTTTTCGGAGTGAAATAAGACTATTGTGTGAATTGATCTGTGCCTCAATTAATTGAGTTCAAGCTGATAGAAGAGTAAATGGTTGAAATGCGTACGTTGTACTTTGCGAGGGTTTAGTGATTTTTAAAATGTTTTTGACGAAGATCTTATCTTTTAGACGCTCATTGCTTAAGTTGTCATTTATTTTTAATCGCGTTTTTTGAGGCGTTTTGTGGCACAGCGCTCAAAACGTCAGGAACAAAAAACCAGCGACGAATGTCACTGGTTTTGAAGATTCTTGCTTGGGTTAGCTTGCGTTTAAAGTTACGTAAGCTCTCGCAAATTACTGTTTTTTACCGCCAACTTGAACGTAGTCGATACCGATAATGCGGTTGATGATACCAAGGGCAGAGCTTGTGTCAGAGTTTGTTGAACGGATGGTATCAACACTTGCACCTTCAGGCACCAGTTCCATTGCACGATCTTGTGTATTACCAGGAATTTGGAAGCCTACGATGTTGAAGCTTTCAGCGTGCGCTGTGTACACCTCATCGTTGTGGGTAATACCTGAACAACCTGCAAGAGAGACAATACCTAAAACAACTAATAACTTTTTCATAAACGTACCTTTAGAATAATTGGAATCTAGAGGGGCAGCCTTTGGTACTCATGACTCGTAACGCTTGTCGGAGCGGTTCTTCGCCGCACTCAAGTGACAAGCCATTAATAGTGGCGCCAAGGTTATCTAGATTGAATAAATGGATAGGAAGACAACGTCTCCCAACCGATGTGAACATTATTCCAGAGGTGTTTTGTCGTTACTGTATGGTTTTGTCAGCTGCTTCATTACAGAGTGGGAAAGTGATAGTGAAGACCGCCCCTTTCAAACTTGGGCTTTGAGCGATTTGGACGGTTGCATTGTGTTGGGCGCAGATTTTATGGACGATAGATAGCCCTAAGCCATGACCACTCTTAGCTTTGTTACGTGCTTTGTCGCCAACATAAAAGGGATCGAACAGGTGTGCTCGGTGTTCTTCTGCAACGCCATCACCATTGTCATGTACCGCAATTTGTAGCTGATTTTGGTGTTTGGTTACTTCAATTGAAATCTGTGTGCGTGCAAATTTCATTGCGTTACGCACGAGGTTATCCAAAGCACGATTGAGTAGGGTTTCGTCGGCCACTATCGATTGCTCGTGTTCAGGTAAGCAAAGCTCAATATTGAGCGCGGTCTCTCTACTCCAGCGCGTCGTCGCGTGCTCGAGAAAGTCTTTTATTTCTAATGGCTGCTGTAGGCTTTCGAGATCAGTGCTATCGAGCTTTGCATAATACAAGAGCTCATCAACCATCTTTTCCATCTCTTCCGTGTCTTCAACAATGCTCTCAATGGTTTTCTCTTGTTCTTCGTTTAACGGCGTGTCTTTCAGCATTTCAGCTTGCCACTGAATACGAAATATAGGTGTGCGCAGTTCATGAGCGACCGCATTGGTGAGCGATCGATTACTTTCAACTAAGCGGTGAATTCGATCGGCCATGAGGTTGAAGGACTTGTTCAATGAACCAATCGCAATGCCGCTTGAGGTTTCAGCGCGCGAAGAGAGGTCGCCTTCTGCAAAGCTGAGAGTGGCAGATTCAAGCTTCTTAACTCGGCGGAAGATGATCAGTACGTGGCATAAGCCATATAAGATAAAACTTCCTAAAAAGAACAACCAAATAAGATCATCCTCTAACTCTATCTTTTGCCTCACTAAGGCTTCACTGTTGGGGAGGTAGTGATAAGTGTTGTTACTGTTTGCTAAGCGAAACCATAAGTCACGTTCGTCATCGTGAAAGATAAAGGTATTCGGGTTGGCAGTGAAAAACTCTGAAACGGGACCTGGTATTTCATCATCTGGACTGAAGGTCACCAGCTTATGTCGCGTTGTCTCGACAAACTGATTTATGGCTTGATGAGCAGCTTCAAGCCCTTGATTCTTCGCGATGTTTTCTATGAGTTGTTGATGGGCTGCCGCTTCATAATCTTGCAGTACAAATTCGTAGTCAGTATTGAGCTGATAGACACTGATTTCATAGGCGATAATACCTGCCATAAAACAAACTAACAGCCCTACTAGGGACTCCAAATAGATACGTCGCATAATCGTTCTCTTTCATTACGCTCGTATGAGCGAGGTTAGTGCCAAGCGGTGGAAACAAATAAGTAACCTTTACCGCGAATGGTCTGAATTTTTTCTGCTGGCGCATGGTCGTCACCCAGTATTTTTCTCAGGCGTACGACCTTGTTATCAATGGTTCGATCAATCCCGTCATACTCAATGCCGCGCAACGTTTGTGTTAAATAGTCACGTGATAGTGGTGTATCAGGGTTACTCGCTAATAGCCAAAGTAGGTCAAATTCACTGTCTGTAAGTGACAAAACCTCACCCGCCAATTCGCACTTCTTATAGGTGTTTTTCAACACCAGTTGATCGAACTGTAGGCTGTCTGAGTCTTCGACTGAAGCGGTATTAGTGTCTTGGCGGCGTAATAATGAACGAACTCTTGCAAGCAGAACTCTTGGTTTGATTGGCTTGGTGACATAATCATCAGCCCCTGTCTCTAAGCTGGCGACATGATCAAAGTCGTCATCGCTAGCGGTTAGCATCAGAATTTTACCTTTGTAATGTGTACGCGTCTGTCGGCAGATTGTAAGTCCGTCGCTTACAGGAAGCATCAGGTCCAGTAATACAATGTCTGGTTGTTCAGTGAGGATAGTCTGTGCAGCGTTGCTGCCATCATCGAGTACCGAGACGTCAAAATCTTGCGCGATGAAGTAGTCTTGCAACATTCTTTGAAGCTTCAAATCGTCTTCGACGATGATCATTCTAGGTTTTGTCATTCCATTATCAGCCTTATCGTGTGTTTAACTTTAGAGATTCCGTGAGTGCAATTATCTGATTAGGTAATCATAGTGGCATATTAGATTGGAATGCTTCACGGAAAATACCTGATGCGAATGATTAAACACTTTATAAGTTAGTTCAATGCTGAATTGACATTTACAACAGAAATAAAAAACAATGTTCAAAAAGAATTACACTTTCATACATTCACGGGACAGATGTGTATGTCTTTAAATAATAGAATCATACCCATCAAAACATGATGGGAATAACTCAATGAATCACTATCGAAAAGCATTACTGGCGTTATCTTTGACTCTTTTAGCGGGCTGTAATTCAAGTTCCAGTTCGAATAAGCCTGCTACTCAAGCGCAAGCGAAACCTAAGGCTGATTACGTATTTTCATCGGCTAAGCTTGGTGAGTTGTATCAAGTGCGACAGGAGGTCCAAGAATCAATGAGGCTGACCTATGATGGTGTTCAGTATGAAAAAATTCTGTTTGCTGAAGATATTAGTGATAAACAAAAAGTGGTTAGGCTTGCAGATAGCCTAGGTCAAAGTGTGGATCTGTACCTCCCTGATGCTGGAGCCGATGACTGTGCGATTTACCGCGAGGGTGATTTATTTGATAAATTTGATTGTGGTGCCGCTCGACGTTCAATTGGGAATGACAGCACGTTAATCAACATGACGACGAATGCTAATAAAAAAGTCGAGCTTGAGTATCACAATGAACTGTTCCAATACGTGACTAGCTTAGGGTCCACAATTTTAAGTAAAGCTAAAAGTGGGAATGAGGTAACGATCACCACGTCGTTTGCTTTCAATGCTTTTTACCGCGATGTGCTCAATAAGACTGGCGCTGTTGACCGAATTCACTCGACTCTGGGTGCATCAACTTATTCTCAGCTGTTTGATATTGTGAAATTGTATCAAGGCAGTGAGATGACGCTGAAGTTTACTAACCATATTGGTGGTAGTGCCGACGATGATATCAATATGTACACCGGTCGCATGATCCACAATAACAACATGACGACGATCGTCACGCCTATGGGTTCGGTGTTCTCTGGCGGCACGGACCTGTTTGCTGCAGGTAATCCACGAGTTTTGCAACGCGCTGATTCCACCAAAGCTATTGAGCTTAATAAGCAAGTTGGTGTACACAGTTGGGCTGAGGGTGATAAAACAGCCAAAGAATTCCCATACACCAATGAAAGCCATCGTAAGCAAGCGACCTACTTTAAAAAGGTGATGGGAGGCAAAGGAATCGATTTTTATATCTTCACTTTAGATTCAGCTCCTGCTTCTGGTGCACACTGGGTGAGTAAGGCCGACTCAGATAAATACGGTTTCATAACCCGTATTGAGTAGCTTTGACTCGCATTAAAAATTAGGTGTGTATGTTGAAAGGTTGGTTGTGCTTTGTCATCACCAGCCTTTTTTGTTTTGGAATTGAAGGCGGTATCTCGTAAATTCAACGAGAAAACATGGATGTGAGTAAAAACCGCATTTATTCGCTAAGTAACAACTAATTTCTGCAGATTTAGTTTTTAGAAAGCACAATCACATCATTTTGATGTAGATAAACTTTAATATCCGCAAGCCTTACAAGCCGAAGACGAGTATGCTTGGTGATGTAAGGAGCAATGTGAATGACTAATAAGGACGATCATTTATGCAGTTACTGGCTGGCACTCTGACACACTATGCTAACCCTCAAGCACGCCCTGAATTGGAGTACTCAAGTGAGCAACTTGATATTCTAAGTGTTGCGCGCTCTGAGCAGGCAATTAAGGACATTTCACAATGGCCGGGTTATTCCGTCACCCCTTTGCATGAATTGAATCGTATTTCTGCAGAGATCGATGTAAACAAGTTTTGGTACAAAGATGAATCGCAGCGTTTTGGCCTAAAGAGTTTTAAAGCACTCGGTGGCGCTTATGCTGTTGCGCGTCAGCTTCAGATTGAGATCGCCAACCGTTATGGGAAGAATCCAACCATCAGTGAGCTGCTCAACAGGGAATGGAAATCAGAAGTTGCTGAAATTGTTGTCAGCTGTGCGAAAGACGGAAACCATGGCCGATCGGTCGCGTGGGGCGCTCAGATGTTTGGCTGTGGTTGTGTTATCTACATTCATCGTGATGTGTCGGAAGGGCGTATGCAAGCGATGGAAGCGTTCGGTGCAAAAGTAGTTCGCATTACCGGTAACTACGATGAATCGGTTCGTTTGGCTGATTTTGAAGCCAAAGCGAAAAACCACGTGATTGTGTCGGCTACCTCTTAAGAAGGTTACATGGAAATCCCGAAGGACGTGGCACTTGGCTACACAGTGATGTTGGCTGAAATTGTCGAGCAATTGGATGGTGAAATCCCCACTCATGTTTTCGTGCAAGGTGGTGTGGGCGGTTTGGCATCTGCTGTCTGTGGTTACTTCTGGGATTTGTGGGGTGCTGAGCGTCCACGTTTTGTAATCGTAGAACCTGAGCAGGCCAACTGTTTGCAGAAGAGTGCTCAATCGGGCAAGCCCGTTGTACTTACCGGCGGTCTAGAGACGCTGATGGCTAGGCTTGCCTGTGGTGAGGTTT
>JAYYSE010000100.1:0-12277 GCA_036126475.1 Pseudomonadota bacterium
GATGGGAATGATCATTAAAACGCGTATTCCAGTAGCACTCGCAATGGTTATTTCAAGCATTATCATGGGGCTATTTGCAGGAATGGCACCAACTGAATTGATTGATGCAATTAAAGCAGGCTTTGGCGGCGTGCTTGGCGGTATCGGTCTAATCATCGCGTTTGGCGTGATTATGGGCGCGTGTTTTGAACGCTCTGGTGCGGCGGTTCGTATGGCGAAAACCTTCGTTAAGCTGTGTGGCAAAGGTCGAGAAGATCTAGCGCTTGGCTTTACTGGTGTGCTAGTGGCGATTCCAGTCTTCTGTGATTCGGCGTACGTTATTTTGCATTCTCTTGTTCGCGCAATTTCACGTGACACTGGTAAATCTGCCGTTGGCCTTGGTGTTACATTGGCACTTGGTCTCCTTATCACTCACGCTCTTGTACCACCTACACCAGGTCCGGTGGCTGTTGCAGGAATTCTTGGTGTCGACCTTGGTCAATACATGTTGTGGGGCTTAATGGTTTCAATCCCTATGATGCTATTGTCGATGATCTACATTCGTCGCGTGGGTAACGAGTACTACCGTGTACCAAACGGTGAAGCTTGGGTCACTAACCAAGCCGATTGGGCGAATCTAGAAAAAGTAGAAGCGACAGATGGTAAAGAGCTTCCAAGTAACTTCTTATCATTCGGTCCTATTCTTATTCCGATTGCGCTGATTCTTATTAATACTTTGGTAGGCAAAGGCGACACAGCAGTACACACAGTGCTGTCTCTACTAGGTAACCCAGTGGTGGCGGTTGGTATTGGTGTGCTGATGGCACTTTACGGCCTAACGATGAAAATTGAGCGCAAAGACATGGTGGGTTCAATGGACGACGCACTTTCTACAACGGGTCTAATCCTTGTTGTGACTGGTTGTGGTGGCGCTATGGGGGCTGTTCTTAAAGCATCAGGTGCTGGTCCACAGGTTGCTGATGCTATCGCAAGCAGCGGTATTCCACCATTATTGGTACCACTAGCGATTGCTTCTATGCTTCGTCTAATTCAAGGTTCAGCAACGGCATCAATGATGGTAGCAGCAACGATGACACTACCATTGGTTGAAACACTTGGCCTTGACCCAGTATTCGTTGCATTAGCTTTTGCGGTTGGCCCTGTTGGCTTCTCACACCTAAACGACTCTTACTTCCATATCATTAACCGTACTCTTGGCATCACTGAGTTAACCGATCAAATCAAGATCTGGTCAGTTTCATCAACGATAGCTTGGGCAATTGGTGCATCTATCATCATGATTTTGAATTTATTGTTTGGTAAGGGCGGCACGATGATCGACCCACTAGTACCAATTGCTGTTCTTGTTGTGATTATGTTTTGGTTAAAATCTAAAGAGAAGTCACAATTAAAAGCTGCAGAAGCAAGCTAATACCGCTTCTCTGGTTATACTGCCCCTATCGTTGATTGACTTATCGATCACTCATAGGGGCTTATGGGATCTACGAATTATGAAAATAGTTATCGCACCAGACTCATTCAAAGAGTCATTAGACGCTGCTTCTGTGGCGAAATGTATTGAAAAAGGTTTTCGTGAAGTTTTCCCCGACGCGAATTATGTGAACTTGCCTCTGGCTGATGGCGGTGAGGGCACGGTGGATGTTCTACTGCAAGGCTTGGCAGGGGAAAAGCGATTAACTCAAGTTGAAGGGCCTTTGGGTGGACGTGTAAACGCAGAATGGGCGATGCTTGAGCCATCCGCACGCACCTCGAAAAAAACGGCACTGATTGAGATAGCGGCGGCATCGGGCTTGGATTTACTATTGCCAGAGCAGCGTGATCCGCTGGTGGCTTCTTCATACGGTACCGGTCAGCTCATTTTTGAAGCGATGCAGCAGGGCGCTCAAACGATCATTCTTGGTTTGGGCGGCAGTGCAACCAACGATGGTGGCGCGGGGATTGTTCAAGCGTTAGGGGGGAAGTTGCTCGACGGTACAGGGCAAGAGATCAGCCGAGGGGGCGCCCCGTTATCGGAGTTGGCTTCTATTGATTTAGCTGACATAGATTCGCACTGTAAGGATATCGAACTGATTGTTGCGTGCGATGTTGATAATCCATTGTGTGGTGATAATGGCGCCAGTTATATCTTCGGCCCACAAAAGGGAGCAACTCCGGAACAAGTTTTGATGCTTGATAAGGCCCTCTCTCATTTTACTAGCGTCGCTGAGTCACAAGGCTGTGTTGAAGGTGAACAATCGATTTACGAACGTACCGGTTATGGTGCGGCTGGTGGTACACCGATGGGACTAAGTTTGCTATTCAACATGCAGATTAAACCGGGCATTGAGATGGTTCTTGATGTATTACAAGCCGATGAGATATTGAAAGGAGCTGACCTTGTGATTACGGGGGAAGGGCAGATGGACAACCAGACTCTACAAGGAAAAACACCTTATGGGATTGCTAAACGAGCGAGTTTACAAGGTATTCCTACGATTGGGATAGCAGGCTCTTTGGGGGCTCAAGTTGAGGCTTTGTATGATGAAATGGCCAGTCTATTCGGAACCGTACGTTCTCCCCAGTCTCTTGAACAAGTGCTGCAAGAAGCAGAATTGAACCTAATCAGAACAGCAAGAAACATTGCATCAACGCTGAAATTAGGTCATGCGATTGTTAAATAAAATTATTAAATACAAGGGCTTAGTTAACTCACCTGTTCGATTGGTTTTATAGTTAGCAACGATAAATATAAACGATTATATTTTCCGGCCACTCAGGTCTATTCTTTTCCCATATTATTTTGGTGGTTTTAAAGTACTGAATCCACTTAAATCTAAGATGTGGCAACGATGCAATATCTTTTACCTTAAGGAATAGACCATGAGTAAAAAACTAACTACAGCTGCGGGTTGCCCTGTTGCTCATGAGTGAATTTAAGTGGTAATCGATTAGCTTGATTCGTTAAATGGAAGGCCGTTGAGTTAATCACTCAATGGCCTTTTTTAGAACATTGGTCTAGATAAGTCATTGAATCTTAGATTATTACCTAACGATAGCTTTTTCCTATCGAAGTAATAAATTATGCCCATTATCTTTATGATTTGGGTGGGGTTATCCTACAGCTATCAGTTTATAAAGTAGTAGAGTTTGAGATGAGTAAAAGTGCATTAATCGTTGAGGGTGGGGCAATGAGAGGCATCTTTGCAGCCGGAGTATTAGACGCCTTTATGCAAGACGATTTTCGTCCTTATGATTTTGCGATTGGTGTATCTGCGGGTTTGTCTAATTTGGTTGGTTACTTATCTCAGGCACCAAAACGTAGCTACAGTGTGATTACCACGGATGGCGACCGATAAAACTTTCTTTAACCCAGCCCGCTTTGCTAAAGGTGGCAACTTGGTTGATGTGAAGTGGTTATGGAATGAATCAAACCAACGTTATCCACTGGATTGTGGAGAGCTATTTTCAAGCATTCCACTGATTGCTGCGGTGACTAACGTCGACACAGGCAGTGCAGATTACTATCACATCAAGCCAGAAAACCTCTCGGACGTGGTTGAGGCAACAACGGCTTTACCTATCGCTTATCGTGAAACACCGTGTTTCTCTGGTGGTTGTTATACCGATGGTGGGGTCGCGGACTCAATCCCAGTTCGTGAAGCTTATCGCCGCGGTGCACGTGAGATTACCGTGATTCTTTCCCATCCACTGAGCTACCGAATGAAGCCTCAGAAGTATCAATGGATGTTGAAAAAGCTGTTAAAGAAATTCCCAAATATTGCAGAATCAATGGCGGTACGTGCTGAAAACTATAACCAATCTTTGGAGTTCATTCGTAATCCGCCAAAAGATGCGACCATTAAGGTGATAGCGCCACCTGAGGCGTTCGCGGTTAAGCGACTCACTATGAATAAAGCGGTATTGGATGCAGGTTATGAGATGGGCCTGAAAGCTGGAGAAGAACACTTGGCGATTCGCAAAGGGACCTATGGTTTAGATATCGAGGACTGCCACTTCTGCATCTAGTTCTGTTTACGATACAGGTATAAATCAAAAAGCCACACTATTCTTAAGAACCTGCGTGGCTTTGTATTTGTAGAGCTAGTTTGTTTTTAACTCAGCCCGTTATTGAACAAGTTCGTTGCCGCTGGTGTTGCCTGCAAAGAAAGCATCAACGCTGGTTAGGGTTGTGTTAGCGATATTGAACAAGGCATCTTTGGTTAAGAAAGCTTGGTGACCTGTGAACAGCACGTTGTGACAAGCCGATAGACGGCGAAACACATCATCGACAATCACGTCATTTGATTTGTCTTGGAAGAACAGCTCTTTTTCGTTGTCATACACATCAAGGCCAAGCGCCCCAATCTTACTCTGTTTAAGCGCTTCGATAGCCGCTGTGGAATCCAATAGTTCCCCACGGCTGGTGTTGACGATCATCACACCATCTTTCATCTTCTCAAATGCAGTCGCGTCTAATAGATGGTAGTTCTCTTTACTCATCGGGCAGTGCAGAGAAATCACATCAGACTCTTTGTAAAGATCGTCTAGCTCTACATATTTAGCGCCTAGCTCAACGGCTAGTGGGTTTGGGTAAGGGTCGTAACATAGGATGTTCATGCCCAAGCCTTTCAGAATACGCATGGTCGCTAGGCCAATTTTACCTGAACCAATCACACCCACAGTTTTGCCGTAAAAGTTGAAACCAACCAAGCCTTCTAGAGAGAAGTTTGCATCACGAGTGCGTTGGTATGCCTTGTGAAGCTTACGGTTCAAACACATCATCATACCGACAGTGTGCTCTGCTACTGACTCTGGTGAATAAGCAGGAACGCGCACTACTTGTAAATCAAGCTCTTTGGCTGCGTCTAGGTCAACCTTGTCAAAGCCAGCACAGCGCATTGCAATTAGCTTTGTGCCGCCTTGGGCAAGAATCTCTAGTACTTCTCGCGATAGGTCGTCGTTTACAAATGCACAAACCACTTCGTTGCCGTGCGCCATTTTGGCTGTAGTCGTGGTGAGGCGAAAATCATGGAAATGAAACTCAGCGTTGAGTCTGCCTTTCGCAAGGTTGAATGATTTTTCGTCGTATGATTTTGAGCTAAAAAAAGCAATGTTGAGCATGGCTTCCTCTCTTAACTAACAAATGAATACCCCAATTATGTTTATTTGATAAGGGGTAAAAACTAACAACTCCGTTCAGTGTGCTAGAGTTTTTTTGTCTTGTCTATCACCATTAGTCATTGTAACGACTATGGTTATTTGGTCTCTTGTTGTTATTTACTGAACATCAAAAATTCACACTACGATGTAGCTTACTTATAAGTTCATCAATGCAGAGTCGATCTTATTTTCGAGTATTTAACATTTTATTGGGCTCTTTTTCTGACCAGAAGTGAATGTTGAATAGCGCGTCGTCACTCAGTTCTACTCGGTGCCAATATTGAGGGGGACTTGTGGCAAATTGCCCTGCTTCAATAGTGATAACGGTTTCTGGTTCTGTCGCTTCTGCATCGGCAAAGCCATAGAAAGTGACGGTGCCTTCCATTACACAGATCTGACCAAACACGCCTTCAGCCGTATTGTGATGATTGAGCAATGCGGCTGGGATGTTCTCCTTAGTGAAAAACGGTGTTGAACGTTGGATTTTCCAGTGAGAAGGAATACGTAAATGACTCATATAAACCTCTTATTTAACTTTAACTGTGCTTTGAAATAGATACTTCGGTGTCTTAGGTGACTTATCTTTACCAGTAATTTTCACTGCTGAATTGGCCGGGCTTTCGGCGTAGATGCTTTTCGAAACCTAAACTTGTTAGCGCGTCACTTGTGTCACGAACCATTTGCGGATTGCCGCAAAGGTAGAAGAAACTGCGGGTTTGATTGAAAGTGACAGACGCGGCTTGCTCGAGGTCCCCTCCAAGTAACAAACTTGGGATTCGTCCGCGCAAAGTTCCGGTAACTGATTCTCTAGAAATAATTGGCACATATTTAAGTCTCCCTTGAAAGTGATCAACGAGTTGAGTGATACGATCTCGATAAGTCAGGTCTTGCTCTGTTCTTACGGCATGCACCAGAACCACATTTTTGAATGAAGAGGCTTTGTCTGAAGCCAACTCACTCTGCTGTATCTGAATGCTCTCAAGCATTGAGATAAACGGACCTACCGCGGTTCCGGTTGAAAGCATCCATAGATCGTCGGCGATCTCTGGGATCTCATTTAGTGTCATAAAACCACTTGGGTCTTTGCCGACAAAGATGTCATCGCCAGCTTGCAATTCGTGAAGCTGAGGCGAGAGCTGACCGTTCTGATCCTTAATAATCAAAAACTCTAGATGTTGATGGCCTTGCTCATGCTCTGGTGCATTCACCATGGAATAAGCGCGTCTCACAAACTCACCTTTGCTATTGAGTAAACCAAGCTTAGTGAACTGACCTGCCTGATAAGAAGAGACTGGCGCACTGATTTGGAGTGAGAACAGTTGATCTGTCCATTCTGTCTTGTTTAGAACTTTACCTGTGACTAAACCATGAGGAATATCTGTCATATCATCACCTTTAAGAAGAGAGGTTATCTCATTAAGGATACTCAACTATTTATACTTTTGAGTTGCATGTACCATGCCAGTAATGAGAATGCTTATCAATACTGACTTTAAGGGTGGTTGTTAGATCGAATACTGTCAAAAAGACAATGCTAATGTCGTGTCTAAATGACTCTTTGGTGTGTTTTGGTTTCTTTTTAATAGGCTTTAGCGAGTTGAATATCGTAGAAATAGGTTGAGTGGTTTGACCCCTAGGATATTCAACCAATTACTGAAGAGAATAATTTATAGATGCGTATAATGGCGGCTTTCGTTCTCAATATAACTGTGTTTTATGCTTGATAATATTCGTATGGCCTTGAACGTATTGTTCGTGACCATTAATACTGCATTCACCGCATTGGCTGTGAGTCTGTTTGCCCTAATCAAACTTATTGTGCCAATATCTGTCGTTCAAAAATCATGCACTCGCTTAGCTAACTTCACATTCTGGTGTTGGGCTTCTCTTAATTTGTGGATGTTGAACGCCAACAACGACATCGAGTGGCAAGTGGAAGGGGGGGAAGATATTTCGACCAAGCAGTGGTATTTGATGATGTCTAACCACCTAAGTTGGGCGGATATTGTGATTTTGTCTTCGATCTTAAAAGACAAAATGCCGATGACGAAGTACTTCTTGAAACACGAATTGCTGTATGTACCATTTGTTGGCTTGGCATGCTGGGGCTTAGATATGCCATTCATGAGACGTCACTCTCGTGAGTTTCTCTTACGCAACCCAGAACGCCGTAATGATGACTTCAATGCAATAAATAAATCGTGTACTAAGTTCAAATTAGCACCGACAACACTAGTTAACTTTGTTGAAGGGACTCGCGCAAACCACGAGAAGCTTGCGTCAGCGAAAACTCCTTACCGTCACCTACTGAAGCCAAAAACAGGTGGTGTGGCGTTTGCTTTGTCTGCAATGGGGCCAATTTTGGATGGCATCGTGGATGTGACTTTAGCTTATCCTGAAAACCAAACCTCTCCGTTTGAAGATATGCTGAAAGGCAAAATGACTAAGGTCGTTGTGCGTATTAAACTGCATCCAATGGATGAGAACGTGAATGGTAACTACTTTGAAGATAAGGCATTTAAACGTCGCTTTCATAGCTGGTTAAACAACACTTGGAAAGAGAAAGACGCCTATCTTGATATGGTCTATGGGGTTGATCAGCCCTCTAAGGTTGAGACAGTTGATGAGGCTGATAAGCTTTATAAGCAACAAGAGCAGTAAGCTCAAACTGAACAAATAGTGTTAAAAAAGCCGATAGTTCATTGAACTATCGGCTTTTTATTGATTCGGCTTTCTTAATCTTCAACAGTAAAATTAGTACTTACTATGCTTTAACCGCTTGATAGGCATCAATAATATGCTTCACTTGGCTAGGTTTACCTTGTTTCTCCTGCCCTTGATGGATGCGCAAGTAGTGCTGCAGTGTTTTGGCTTTGTACTGCTGAGATACCTTAATCTGCTCATTGTTGTTTGGAGTCCAGATCTTGTCACCGACGTTTGAAATCTCGCTTACTGTCGAAGTATCTACTCTTTCACCTCGGTTATTGCTGACCAATAAAATTTCGTAGTAACGGCGATTCTCTTCAATCAACACCTCGTCAATCAGGCCAAACTTGAGTGATTTTAAGTGGCTTCTTAGCTCAAATTGCTGATGAACAGGGCAGAGCAAGAAGTCGATCGTTTTGTCTGGATGTTGACGGTGAATATCGTCTACAAGCTTCTGCGTTAGATCGCCACCGACTCCTGCAATTATGACTAGATGCTTGCCCATGTGTTTTTCCAATGGGATTGCAGAGACATCTGTACAGTAGACTTGCCATTGGCTAATGACTTTTTGTTGTGCCATCTCGCTCTGGGGAAAGTAACGCACCAGTTTGCTTTCTAGCTCGTTCATTAGGGACGGAACAATATCGACAAAGTGAATGTGAGGAGCTTTGTTATCCGCCAGCAGTTGAACACCCAAGAAGCCATGATCACAGCAACAGTCCCAAATGTGTTGGTAGTCATTACTGACAAGGGAGCGGAGAGTTTGCAGTCGGTTACTTAGCTTCATAAGGTTCGTATCGTTGGAAAGGTGAGGTTATCTTGTTGAACGCGCATTGTAATGACTTTCTATAAAAACAAAAGCACCGAGAGCGTGAACCCTAGGTGCTTTGTTTTCATCGGTATCCGAGTAAGGGATTCGTTTTGGCAATTTACGAGGCCTTTGCAACTGCCCTGATGTGGCCTTTAACTCGATTTTTTCAAGTTGTTGAGCGATAAGCTTTGCTTGCTCCGCATGTACTAGGGCTGTATCTGGCTCTCCCTCTATTTGAGAAAAACCGACACTTACACCTAAAAAGAGGCTGATGTCTGGCGTCACAATCGCTTTCTCTGCTACGTCAATTCGGCACTGGTCTAGTTGAAGTTTGGCGTTTTTAACTCTCTTAAGCCTTGTGTGGTGTGAAGTAAATCAAACTCAATCCAGATTTTTTCGTTGAGCTTTTCTGCAGTGTGTTTAACCGCGAAAACCCATCGACCATCTGCTTTCTAGTAAACGGAAGAGATGTAGAAATCTTCAACAACACCGTCAATTGAATGCCATTGTATTGTGGCGACGTAATGTTGGGAGTTAGGTTGGTATCGGATGATATCGGAGAAATTTGGTATTCTTTTTAGAATATTATCGCTGAGTTCACGAAACTTTTGGCCGCTAAAGTCGGTAGTGTTGGGTGAGCCTAGACTGGTTTTTCAGAAATTGAGTTTGCCGAATACGGCCTCGATGTTGGAACGAATAGTCGCGCTTGCAATGCGAATGTTTGATGTTGATTGGTTGCTGCGGCCTCTACTTTTTCTAATTGAGCTGCTGCGAGGTAAAGCATTCCTCCGGATAATAAGATTATGTATGGTTTGAATAGCCGAATAAGTGTTTTAGGTAAAGCCATGATATCCAAAGAGGTGATAGATTCATTTTTATAGTACGGCGACACTAAGCAGTTTTATTAGTCATGTCCATGTAAATGATTCCATATAAAACAATGAGTTTTGTGATATTCAGCTAACAAAAAAGCAAGCCACAAGTATAATCATCTCTTATGGTTTTTGCTTTTTTTATTGAACGGGATTACCTTTCACTTAACTCAGTTTTGTTTGGTGAGTAGTGCAAAATAGCCATCGATGTTGGAGATAACAACATTTCCCCTTCAGCGTGACCTGGTTTTATATTTCTCAGGTTGGTATCACATATCGTTACCCAGTTTTGTTCACGATCATTGGGTAAGCTGAAACGTGCTGGGGCACTGGTTTGGTTGATGAGATAAATCAGTTCGTCGCCATCTTTACCTATACCAAGGTGCAGTGCCACTGAACTTAAGCGATTCCAATCATCATGCTCCATCAGCGTGCCATCAACACGGCTCCAGAATATACGGTTAGAGTTACGTTTTTCGCCACTGAACGCCTTGATAAAAGGCACCATGTACTGCTGTCGTGCGGCGATCATCTCAGATAGCCAAGTTTTGAAGTAGGTCTTGCGCTCTGAATCTTCCCAGTTCAGCCAACTCGTCTCACTATCTTGGCAGTAAGCGTTGTTGTTGCCTTTTTGAGTGTGGGATAACACGTCTGCCGTCAGAATATGTGGAATACCGAAAGCAAACAGCAGGCTCGCCATGAAGTTACGCTTCTGCTTTTCACGAGTCGCGATAACCAACAGGTTTTCGGTTTCACCCTCTACACCGTAGTTTTCTGAGCGGTTGTCACCATGTCCATCACGGTTACTTTCACCATTTTCTTCATTGTGCTTGTGCTTGTACGAGACAAGGTCTTGCATGGTGAAGCCATCATGGTAAGTGATGTAGTTAACGGTGAGTTTGTAAGGCCAGTGCGCGGCACTGTAGATATCACGAGAGCCCATTAGGCGCGTTGCAAACTCTTTAAGGTAGCCTTGATCGCCGCGCCAGAAGCTACGTGAAATGTCTCTCAGTTTGTCGTTACATTCGTTCCAACCAAACGGAAAGTTACCTACTTGGTAGCCATTAGGGCCGATATCCCATGGTTCTGCGATTAATTTGGTCTCTTTAAGCACTGGATCTTGAGCCACGGCTTTGAAGAAAGCGGCCTCAGGGTTGTAGTTGTCTCCTTCGCGTCCCAATGTGGCTGCCAAGTCAAAACGGAAGCCATCGACTTGGAATTCGCTTACCCAATAACGAAGCGTGTCCATAACTAGGTTGAGTGCTGGCTGGTGGGTGAGGTCGACTGTATTCCCACAACCTGTGAAGTTTGCGTAATGACAGCCGTGCTTAATATACGTACGGCTATCTAATGCTTTTAGGTTGAAGGTTGTTCCGCCTTCGCCGCCTTCTGCTGTGTGGTTGTACACCACATCTAAGATCACCTCGATACCATTGCGGTGCAGCTCACGAATCGCTGTTTTGAGCTCTATGACGGCGTCTTTTTCTGCATAGCGAGGGTCTGGCACCATGAACAAATAAGGGTTGTAGCCCCAATAGTTCACTTTATCCATATCAAGCAGGTGTGGTTCGTGCATGCAGGCCGCAATGGGTAAAAGCTGTAGAGAGTTGATGTTTTGTTGCTTATAGAATGCAAGCATCTCTGGGCTCACTAACCCCAGATAACGGCCTTTGGTATTACTAGCTACTTCAGGGTGAAGTTGAGAGAGGCCTTTAACATGCGTTTCAAATAGAACGGTCTCTTCACGGCTAATTCGTGGTTTTTCGACGTCTTGCCAATCGAAGGCATCATCAACAACGACACACTTTGCCATCGCAAAGCTTTTCTCATTACTATAAGGCGTGGTGTAGTGGAGCGGCTCGCTTATTGCTTTCGCATAAGGGTCAGAAAGTAATATTGGACCATTATCTGTTTCTGCAATAAAACCGTATTTTTGCTCCGCCTTAATACCTTCGATAAATACATATCGAATATCAGCGTATTCATTGTCCAATTTATAAGTTGTGAATTCATCGTTCTCATCAAAAAGAGCGAGTAAGAGAGATTTACAGTCAGGAGAATAAATAGAGAAGTTGCAGCCAGTGTTACCTAGCGTTGCGCCTAGCGGATAAGGGCGAGCGAGCGTTCTAGTCATTGCTTGATTTCTTGTTCGTTTATCAACATCAGTGAACTATTAGTAAAAGGCTTTGTCACAGTAAGGTCAAGTATCTTCACAGATTAATTACGGTTAAAAAAATAATTGATCGATGAAGTTCAAATTATATATTTGAAGTAGATCGCACTTATGCTGAATAATTAGATCTTCGTGCTGTCTACTCCTCCTAGATTAAGTGATCTACCTCTTTAAAACACCATTCTGTATGTTTTCTACTCCCCTCTAATCCCCCTTAATTTAGTTGGGGGTGGAGGAAGTCAAACTTGTCATCCCCTCTTAATATTGACCCCGTTGAAACGAATCAGGGGAAACCCTAAACCTCTCTATCTTACGACTACCATAACTGCCTTTGGTTGCCGCAAGAGAACAAAATATAAAAACCTAAAATAAATCGTCCTTAATGGAGTTAAGAATGAAAAAAGTAAGTTTGATTGCCGCTGCAGTGGCTTCGACATTGATGGCTGGTTCAGCTTTCGCTGCCGAAGTTGATTTTCATGGATATATGCGCGCAGGCTTCGGCATGAATGCTGATGGTGGTTCGCAATATTGTTATGGTAATGGTGGCCCTACTACATTTGGGCATGCAGTTGGTCG
>JAYYSE010000101.1:0-4368 GCA_036126475.1 Pseudomonadota bacterium
ATAGAGCTTGGTTGTCACCAACCCCAACAGGCATAAAACCAAGGCATTACCGGTAAAAATGCCGATCACTAGCCCCAACAGAATGGGAGCCATCTCATCGGCACTCCAAAGCAGGAAGTGCGGCGGGTCATCGATATAGGACGGAATACTCACAGGTTCCATAGTCACTCCTCGTTGTTTGAATTGAGAAGTGAAGGATGCCTTGGGATTGGCAGGTTCAGTGGTCAGCTAGATGCCGAATTCTTGAAGGTTTTGAGGTGGCTTGGTGATTCTGCTCTTACAATCAGATTGATATTGCAACCTTAAGGGTTACAATTAGTGCACGATAATTGGCACGTTACATTCAGATTTAACGGACGTGATGCGGAAATTATTAACTACAAGGATTATCACTCATGACCATGCATAACCCTGCTCACCCTGGTGAGATATTAAAAGAGTTGGTCATCGAGCCGTTGGAGTTGACGATTACCGATGTTGCAAAACACTTAAATGTAAGCCGTAAAACCCTATCCAAGGTATTGAACGGACGAGGTGCAGTAACTCCAGAAATGGCCGTACGCTTGGAACTGGCTTTTGCTAAACCCTCTGCCGACCACTGGTTGCGCCTGCAAAATGCTTATGATTTATCAGTACTCAGAAATCAAAAGGCATCGTTACACGTCCAGCCTTATGAACTAGCGTAGGGGTAAAATTGATGCCTCTAAAAACATTGAAAGAAAAAGCACTTAAAAATCCTAGTGTTGCTCGTGAATATCATAAACTAAGTCGCGAATTTGCTCTCATCGAACGGAAACTTACACGCAAAATCGCTCGAACACGCAAACCTTAAACTAGCTGAAAACTGTCGCTAGTTATATTGGCGTATTCTCTCAATGTTCGTATTTTTAACTCACGTGCGCCAGTTTATACCGAGTGCTCCGCCCCCCGGCTTCACTTTTTACCAAGCAACCAAGCTCGACCAACGCCGCTAAATGACGAGATGCGGTTGGCTTACTCACTTTCGCCACTTTATGGTATTGCGACGTATTAATGCCTTGGTCAAAATCCCCATCAAGCATTCGATTGAGCACTTTTACTTGTTCCGAGGACAGTCGCGTTTGATCGACATTTCGCCAGAAGTTTGTTTTAAAAACCGTTTGGTCGATTTCTTCGAGCACATTGGTGAATGTTTCACCTAAGGTGTTTAAAAACCACATAAGCCACGCGGTAATATCAAGATCACCTTTCTGGGATTGCTCTAATATTTCGTAGTAGCTTTTACGGTTGGCTAAAATCGCCACTGACATTGCATAGAAACGGACTGATTGACGCTCAGCCTGGGCCAGCGCCAAATCAGTGAGTAAGCGGGTGATCCTGCCATTGCCGTCATCCAAAGGGTGGAGCGTCACGAACCAAAAGTGCGTTATCGCAGCCCTAAGCAAAGGGTCTAAAGCGGGGTCCTCACGAGAGTCATTAAACCAGCGAATAAACACGTCTAGTTCTGACTCAAGCACATCTCGGCTCGGTGCTTCAAAATGCACCGTGGGTTTATCTATTCTTCCCGACACAACCTGCATTGGCTCGTCCCCGCGCAACTGCCCTCCTATAACAGGATTGAACAAGGTGTAACCCTCAGGAAACAGTTGTTTATGCCATTGCAGTATTCTTTCAAGTGAGAGCGGCGAGTCTAAATTCTCCACCGCATCTAACATTATTTCTGCTAAGCCATCAGTGCGTTCAGTGGTTGGAAATGGTTTTTCTTCAGAAAGACCGAGCTTATTAGCCAAGGACGAGCGAACAGAAAAAGCATTGAGCTTCTCACCTTCAATGGCACTCGAATGAATAATGTTCGCCAATAGCGTGTCTAACATACTTTGCCTTTGGTCTTTAGGTTGGCTCGACATCTTGCCCAACAACATTCCTTGGTGAAAGCGAATGTCGCGTAACTTGGGTTCAATGACTTTTTCATCCCAGATAAAGTTCGGCCAGTCAGCTTGTTGCCAGATCCACATCGTGTCGCCTTTTGATTTAAATAACAGCCCATTCAAATCATAGCATGATTTGAATAAAATTCATAATCGAATCAACTCATGATATGAATAAGCCAGATATTCATATCATCCTGTCTTGGTGGCCATTAACCGAGGCCTCAAATCTTCTTCTGCAAGTGACTTAACGCCAACCCCGCCATCAATGCTAAACCGATGATCAGCGACGGTAACACCACCGGTGGAATAGCCAGCGGGGCAAACAATCCCATAAACAGCAAAATGACGCCTGAGCCCAGGATAATCATGCTGTAGCGGTGAATGATAGGGCTCGAAAAATCAAAGGTTGTCTTCTTAATCTTCCAGGTCATCAAGCCGTCCCACAGCGCCGGTAACATGAGAATAAGTGCAAAGGGCAACCAGACCATCAGCAAAGCAAATCGAGTGAACACTTGGTACAACACATCAAAAAATGCCTGAATACGGTCTTCTACCCACACAAACCAAAAGCCTCCCATGTTCTCCATCCCTTTAGAGCGCAGTCGTTGCTCTTCAGTGGGGATTAGAAAATCACGCACAGATTGCTCCATCTGCGTATCCACAACCCATGACTGATACCAGCGATGGCTAGTTTGACCTATCCAATAGCTTGTTTGAGCGCCCAATTGATTTTGGATCATCTGCTTTTCTTTACTAATGACCCGGCCAGTCCAATCACCGGGCACTAACACGCCAATAGCAATAATCTCCAGCATCAGCGCCAGACACAGCAGCCAAACTGACTTATGCTTGCTCATGCCAAACATCCTCTTCTACACGGGCCAGCATGGCTGCAACGGTTGGCGTCATAATCTGGGCTTTAATCACTTGTTGAAGCCGCTTTGTCGTCGTATGACCACTGACATAACGCACATCGATGCGTCCTTCTGCCAGATACGCCATCCGATTAAGACGATTACGAATCCAGGTGTGGAAATACACACCATCTACGGCAGCCCACTCGAAATGGTCAGGATCACGCAGCCGAACCCCCGTTAAAGCACTGGCGGCAGTCCAGGTCAGTGCCTCAATGAAATGCCACAGTCGGACACTGTCATCATCACAACTAACTTCTTCATAACTGCCCAAACCATTACAAAGGCACAAATCAAAGATGGAATGGCCATCTAACGTGAACGCATCCGTTAAGTAGTCCGCCAAGCAATACACCGAGGCCAAAGCATGAGGCCAGTCTGTTTCAAGCAGTCTTAGGGCTTCCTTGAACTGGGGGTTATGTTGCTGCCACTGAGCGAGCATTTCTTTACTGGTAAGTGTTGTCATTTTCAGACAGACAGAATGATGCATACAGACTCCTTATGCTGCCTGTGTAGAGCTGGTTAAAATAGGAAGGCGACCCTTAATCACGCGTCCACCTGAAAGCTTGGCGATGTACTCCAGATTGGGGAGCTGGCCTAATAACTGCGGTGGAAACATATCGCCTTCTTCCTCCATCAAGCGCTCGCCATGATTGCCGGTAAACAACGCGGGGCTGTCCGAGTTGGACGACATACCTTGAGTTTGCATGATGTACTGCAACCGAGTCTTAGGCAGATTGTCGGTAATGTACTGCTGTGTTTCGGCGTCCATCACCCGAAGGGCTATCAAGTTGTTGATGTTACCTAACACCTGGCGAGCCTTAGCTTCGCTGCCTGTACGAGCGGCAAAGTCAGCAAAGGTCTGAGTAGCAATCACACAACGCATTTTTGCGCCACGGCCTTTGTTGAGCAGTTGAATGAAGGGATCGTTGACGACCTCAGCCGCCTCATCGATGAAGATATTTACGGGACGATTTTCAACACCATAGTTATAGCGGTCACCGGCCACTGCGGTGAGATCGGATAAAAGCAACGAACCAATGGCGCTGCCAACCATGGCGTCGGTTAATGAATCCAATCCGATATAGGCCACTTGGGCATTGTTGATAATACGGCCAGAATCCGTAATTAACCGGCTGTCATCCACATCGTTTGCAATAGGTGATAACAGTGGGCCAAGTTCACTTGATGTGAGCATATTGAGTACCGGCATCAGTGAGGCCACCATCTTGGAATAGTGGGTTCTGTCATGCTCAAACATACTCAATAGCCCCTCTAAATCGGTATTGGCGGCAACGGGCTGAATGCGTTCGTAGTAGAAAAGCAGCATCGCCATGGCTTGTTTAGCCAAGGTATTGGCCTTTTCGGTAAAGCGCTTGATCTCCACACTAAAGTTCGGATAAACCTGCTCACCCCAGGCTGTGACGGCTTTTACTACCAAGCCTTCTGGGCCACCTTCCAAGAATCGCCTCAGTGTTTTCAGATCAGGACGTTGTGACGTAAGCAACAGACCTTGCACTATGTTGTTCAATGCCATTTGGCCA
>JAYYSE010000102.1:0-5316 GCA_036126475.1 Pseudomonadota bacterium
GATGCTTTAGCTCCTAAGATAGAGTTTAAGCGTTCGTAGAGGCGTCGTCTAAGGCTTTTGCGCCACGCAGCATGGCTTCGATTAATTCACCTGCATTGAATTTCTCAAGCGCTTCGTGGGCACCAACTTGATTAGCACGATCCACACAGATCTCGCTTGATAGTGAAGTGTGCAAAATACAGTAAGCATGGCTCAGTGCGCTGTCATTTTGTACTTCAAACGCAAGCTCATAGCCATCGAGTCCTGGCATCTCAATATCACTCACCAACAGGTTGACCGCATTACCAACGCTAGCTTGGCGTCTCATCAGGTCGATCGCATTTAATCCGTTGTTACAAATACTGTAAGGAATGTTGATACTGTCCAGAGCATCAGACAGCTGCTTACGCGCAATCAAAGAGTCATCCACTAATAAGATATTCAGTGCTTTTAGACGCTCTCGTTCAACGTCCGTCAGCATAGGGATTTGTGAGTTCTCGTAATCAGGGTAGATTTTGGAAAGCAGTAACTCTACGTCGAGCATTTGTACGATACGATCTCCAAAGCGCGTAATGCCTGTCACAAACATATTTCGTCCTACGCTTGCTGGTGGCGATTCAATGCTCTTCCAATCACATTCGATGATTTTATCTATTGAGCGAACCAAAAATGCGACTACGGTTCTCAAGCAATCCGTCACGATGAGTACACAATCTTGGTACTCAGCTGGAGTGATCGGACGAAAGCCTATCGCGGCAGACATATCAATGACAGGAACCGTGAGCTCGCGGATGGTCACTGTACCAATCACATGGTGATGGGAATAGGGGATTTGGGTCATTGGCTGAAAAGGAACAATTTCCCTGACCTTAAGCGTGCCAATAGCAAAACTTTGAGTGAGGGACAGTTTGAACATCAACATTCCCTGTGACTGACTCGCTTTACTTATCGGTTTGGCCATAAGTGGCTCCTGTTTACTATACGCTTAATTTGTAAAGAATAATTTAAAGGTAAATAACAGTCGCGGCAAGTAACTATACGGTTTTTAGGGGATTTAAGGTGGTTGTTTTCGGTTATTGAGTGAAGAATGGTAGCGCTTGGGTTAAAATCACGCTAAATACTCGCTGTCGAGGAAATAAGTCGGCAAGCAGACTGCAATAAATTGAGAGTTATCATGGCAAGAACAGCAGCAGCGCTTCATATTTTGGTGAAGCACAAAGAACAAGCAGAAGACATCATTAAGCAGCTTAAAAAAGGCGCTAAGTTTCAGACGCTAGCGAAGAAGTACTCAACCTGCCCATCTGGTAAAAAGGGCGGCGATTTAGGTGAGTTTCGTCAGGGGCAGATGGTGCCTCAGTTTGATAAGGTTTGTTTCTCTGGCGAGACGCTGGTCCCACATCTTGTTAAAACGAAATTTGGTTGGCACGTGGTTAAGGTTCTTTATAGAACCTAGTGTAAGATAATTATTAGATGGAATAAAAGGAGCGTATATACGCTCCTTTTTTGTGACTTTTTGATGAATTTAATTGGATTATGGCTGAGTGTTCATCCCGGGTACTATGCGATAATTAATGCTACGCCCTTCATCATCCACCGTTAGTAATTGGTAAGAGGAGGAGGGGTTTTAATGAGTAACTCATATAATAAATGCCATTCTTGAGGACATTTAAACAGCTTTGCCTTTAGCCTATCTAGAAAGCTGTAAACGAGTTTGGTAGGAGAACGACATGGAGAGTTCAGCTATGTTAAGCAATCCAGCGACAGATGTTATCTTGCACGCTTTTGACTGGTGCTATGCTGACGTAATGAAGAACGCCCCACTGATTCAGGAGTTGGGATATAAATCGGTTTTAGTTTCACCTGCGATGAAATCACTACGCGCGTCCAAAGATAGCGATCGAGCGTCTCGAACTCAGTGGTGGCAACGTTATCAACCACAAGACTATCGTATGATTGATAACCAGCTCGGTGATACGATCGATTTTATTGCGATGGTGAAGACACTAAAGCAGCACGGTCTTCGTACTTATGTCGATGTGGTATTCAACCACATGGCGAATGAATCTAGTATCCGCAGCGATTTAACGTATCCAAACGCACAGGATCTGACGTCTTATCAAAATGATCCTGAATACTATGAATCAATTCGTTTGTTTGGTGATCTGTCTAAGCCACTTTTTGATGAAAATGACTTTGTAGAAGCGTTCGGCATCAAGAACTGGAAAGATACTTGGGAAGTTCAAAACGGGCGGATCACAGGAGGAGCCTGTGATCCGGGCCTGCCAACTCTGCTCGACAACGACAATGTGGTCGCGCAGCAGCGAGCGTATTTAAAAGCTCTAAAAGCGATGGGTGTGAAAGGTTTTCGTATCGATGCTGCAAAACACATGACACTGTCACACCTAAGAAAAGTGTGGACGGATGATATCTGTGAAGCAATGCATATCTTTGGTGAAATCATCACTGATGGTGGTGCGACGGAGGAAGAGTACCAACTATTTCTCGAGCCCTACCTAAAGCACACTCGTTTAGGTGCTTACGACTTTCCACTGTTTAATACTATCTATAAAGCGTTTGAAGAGCAGGGCAGTTTTAAGTCTTTGATCAACCCTTACTGCTTTGGCCAAGCTCTATCGAACATGAGAGCCATTACCTTTGCTGTGACCCATGACATCCCAAACAATGATGTGTTCTTGGAACACATCATGGATGAAGTTGATGAGCGTCTTGCTCACGCTTTCATTCTTGGTCGTGATGGTGGTGTGCCACTTATATACAGTGAGCTGAGCACCAGTGGTATTCTGGATAAAAAAGGCCAGCCTCGTTGGCTCAATGATTGGCAAGCGCCATACATGAAAAGCATGATTCAATTCCACAATCATGTTCATGGTGAAGCGATGCATGTGGTTGAAGCCAATGATGACTTAATGGTGTTTGTTCGTGGAGATAAAGGCATTGTAGTGATCAATAAGTCTAGGCGAAGTAAAACGGCATCGCTCTCTTGGACTGGATCAGTAACGGACCTGCTGTCAGGTAAAGTGATTGATTGCATTGATAGCAAAGTAACGCTCAAGGTTGAATCCAACCAATGCATGATGCTGACAACCAATGGCTCCGAGCCTGCGAACCGTTAATCGGCCCATTTTAGAAAAGACTAAAAGAAAGGCTTGCCTACTCGCGTGAGTAAGCGGGCCTTTTCGAATTGAAGCTAAGAATCTAGCCGCTAAGAGCTAAAGATGACTAAACCGTGAACTTGTTCAGTAGTTCGTCTTGTTGGCGAACGTTGTCGGTTTGCACCTGCATCGCCGCATTTGCTTCTTGAGCAGCTGTAGACACTTGTGTTGAAAGGTCTTTGATCTTAACAGTGTTGTTGTTGATCTCTTCCGCCACTAAGCTCTGTTCTTCTGCCGCTGATGCAATCTGAATGTTCATATCAGAAATGCGTTGAATGGCGTCACGGATGCGGTCTAGTGAAGAGTTGGCTTGCTGAGCTCGTTCAACGGCGTCAGTCGCTGTGTCTTTACTTTGGTTCATCGCGTTCGATACTGAACTTGCACCGGCTTGAAGCTGTTCAATCATGTTACGGATTTCAGTTGTCGACTCTTGAGTACGCTGTGCCAGAGTACGAACTTCATCTGCTACGACAGCAAAACCACGACCAGATTCACCTGCACGCGCTGCCTCGATCGCTGCGTTTAATGCCAATAGGTTGGTTTGGTCCGCGATATCGTTAATTACCTTAAGAATCGTTTCGATGTTTGCTGTGGCTGATTCTAGGACTTGTACTTCAGCAACGGCTTGGTCGATACGCTCTGATAGGTGATCAATCGCTTGTGTGGTTTCACTTACGACTGATGTGCCATCTAATGTAGCCTCGTCCGCTTCACGAGCCGCAGCTGCTGCACCTTGAGCATTATTTGCTACTTCGGTTGCCGTTACTGCCATCTCATTCATTGCGGTCGCAAGCTGCTCCAACTCTTGCAGTTGCGTGTTCATAGCGCTTGCTGATTCGCCCGCACCTCTTACTGTGATTTCAGTGCCACGCTTAATCTCCACCCCAATCGCCTTTGATTGGATGATTTGATTTTGTAGGTTTTCAGTAAAGGTATTGAAGCCTTTTGCTAAGTCAGAGAACTCTTCGTCTGTGTTGGTATCTAGACGCTTAGTCAGGTCACCTTGACCACTCGCTACGTCTTGAATCGCTTCGTTGAGAGCATCCAGTGGACGCATTAGCACACGAATCAGAACCGTTAGTGCAACGATACTAAGAATCACAGCGATCAAAGAATAGATCATTGAGCTGTGTTTCAATTCTTCGACCGTTTGGTAAGCGATCTCTTCATCAAGGATGGCACCAATGTACCAATCTTCACTTGGAATATGGGTGAAGTTAACCAGGAACATCTTACCGTTGACTTCGATCTCTTGAGAGCCTTCACGAATGGTTGCTTGTGGCATGTAGCTTGAAAGCATTTCACCGTTGTTTTTCGCGTTCGGGTGAGCGATCGTTGTACCATCAGCAGTCACAAGGAATAGGTAGCCTGCATCAAATAGGTTTACTTGGTTGATCAATGTCGCCAGGTTAGTTAGTTCAATATCGTAGAACATACCTGCTGTGAAGCGGCCGTTGTCTTTAACTGGAGTACCAACTGAGATGATCACCTTCTTGCTTGATGCGTCCACATAAGGAGCGGTGACTATTAAACTGTTTTTGGATTTAGCATCAATATACCAAGGGCGAATTCGAGGGTCGTAATCTGGACCCGCTTCCCAAGCGTCATCATTCTCAATAACGAAACCGTTAGTTTCATAACCAAAACCAACGGCTAGGAAGCTGTTTTTAAGCTTTGGCTTTTCAAGAATGGATTTAACGTAGGTGCGATCATGAGGTTTAATTTCGATGACTTCAGTCGTCGATTGCGCCAATGCTTTTTTAGCGTTCATTTCTGATACTACGGTGTTCTTAACACCAGATACCATCTCTTCTAGGCTCGCATTTACGTTGTTCTGTACAGCACTTCTCACAGTGTAAAGTTGTTGTATTGAAAGCAATGATACTGTCACTAGCAGCAAGGCTGATGATGCAGCAACCACCTTATGGCTAAATTTCATTGAATTTTCCCCTTCTCACAGGCTTTGCGAAGACTAAAGTTAATTGTATTTTTGTACTTATATATATCGACAGGATGGGAATTTACTTGAATGTAAATTCACAAAATAGACTACAAAAATACAACAACCTAAACAATACAAAATTCACTAAATCACATGTTTGTTAATTTTATTAATTGCTTCAATGATTTGAGGAGTTAGAAGTTTCGGACTTTAAGGTGAAAT
>JAYYSE010000103.1:0-18933 GCA_036126475.1 Pseudomonadota bacterium
TTTTGTAAATAAAATGATGGTTTTTTGTGAGGTGAATGATGTTTTTGTGCAAAAAAATGATGTTTTTTTTGTAAATTAATGTTTATTGGTTGAGTTTGTCGTTTTTTGTTAATTTTTGTGAGATTTTTATTTAGAGAAGCTGCTTTGCGGGAGCTATTGTCAAATGTGGTGTATGAAGATCATCCTAAATTCAGCAGTAGCCTTGACATTTCAGCCAATCATTCATCATTCTCATAAATTTACTTTCGAGGTCACTTTAGTGATAACTGGTTATAATTTCGGTATATCGCGAGTTCGTTTTATCATCATTGCCGCAATAATATGCTCAATTATCACTTCCAACTTTGTTGTCGATTTAACTGCCGCGCAGATTGTTTTAATCTATCAAACATGGGTTGTAAGGTGCACAGCGCTTGTTTTATCTTTTCTTTACAATGAAGGAATAGGCTAATACTCAGTTTTTGTTGTCGCCCTGATTGTGTCAATTTACAAACACCACTGAGTAACAAAGGGCGGCTAGTAACAGCTTCCATATGACGTTTAGGTTCAATTAGCCGCGCATAAAGTGCCCACCAATTATAAATCAGTGCGATGATGCGTGAGATTAATCGACAGCTGGCCACTTTTTGTGTGGTGAAGCCACCCCATCCCCAGTTGTCTAAACTTTGGAAAACTGGGGTTCGAAGCCGATGGAAAATACTGGTCGACAGTCGAGCACTTGTCGGGGGACAATAATGTACATGTAACTTTTTTGTTTGTTAGTGTTAATCTAATTATAACTATTGTAGTTCTAAGTCGAATGAAATAAAGATTGATCGCTTTTAAGCTCGTTTTTCGGATAGATGGTAATCGCTCCATAAAACCCGCATTCTAATCGCCTAGCTCGAAGAATAAGATCAAGTCTCCAACCATGAGGAGATCTGAAATGGGAAAACGCCACACTAATCAAGAATGGCAAACGCTCATCGAGCAGTCTGAATCGAGTTCATTGTCAACGCTTGCATCTTGTAAGCTTAATGAACTCAATCCCTCGACGTTTTATGCTAAGCGCCAGCAACTCAAAAAAGCAGATGTCTCTCAACGCTTTATTTCTTCTGTTTTAGATCATGGTAACGGATGTACTTGAAATAGATATCTTGCTTAATTTGGATATTCTGAGAAAGGGATTTTTACCACTTTTTTAATATCAGCCTTGAAGAATGGCATGCCAAGCTTGCTCATGTAAGGCTCTAAATTGAGATCATAAAGAAACTGACACATAGCTGGATCAAGAATAGGAAAACAGAATTCAGTATCAGCTAAGCTGTCTGCCATGTAATCAAAGAGCTTACGACGAATGACAATACTCACAGCCCCTGCGCTGCACAACATCTTACTGACACCGTCGATGACACCCTCATAAAGAAAACACAGCACCTGCCTATCTTCTCTCTTCACACCCAAATGACTCGCAACTTCGATAAAATTTTTGCCGTAAATCTTTTGATGCATTTCTTGAATCGATTTGAGCCTTTTTGCAGGCTGTGTGATTCGATACTGGTCACCTCATAGTCTAACCGATATCGACACTAAACGGACACTCAGCGTTCTTAGTTGCCGCTTTCACTTGCACCATTTCTCCAACAGAGAAGTCATAGTCAACCTGGAAGCAGCTCGCAATGCCTAAACGGCGAACAAAACTAGGCAGTGTCTCGCCCTTTCCTATTGGCTCACCATGACCTGATTAACACCAGAAAATGCTCGGTGAGAATGGGAAAGTATCTCAGAAAATTCTTCCTGAGATAAAGCTTTCTCTTCACGCAGGCACTTTAACTTTTGTGCAAAATTCGATCTATCCATAACTCACGTTGCCTTAGTTATTATCAGCGCTTAACACCCAAGGCTCATCTCGCTAGCTCTGGGCAACCGACTCTCTTTCGACACTGTCTTCGGTATGCTCTGCCAACCAGTACAACCAAATCATCACCAAACATAGGATGAAACAGAGCACAAACAGCCAGTGGGCGCTCAACATTTCTATCACCACACCACCAAGCAGTGGCGCAATAGCAAAGCCAAGAGAGTAAAGTGCCGCCGCACCGAAGTAAGAGCCTCTGAGGTGTGGAGGTGCCATTCTATCGATTTGTACATTCAGGGTTGGGAAAGCAATCACTTCTCCTAAACTTAATATAAAACAAGCAATTCCCCAACCTAGCAGCCAATCATTTGGTGTAAAAAGAAAGCCAATTTGCGCAATCGCCATCAAAACCATACCGATTCGAGTTCTAACAAACAGCGGCACGTGCTCGAGCCATTTAAGCATTGGGAACTGGAAAACGATAATCGTCAGCGTATTCACCAAAACTAACCCAGCAATGAGTTGTGCTGCATCAGCGATTGAAGAGCGTACGATGACTTGAGGAATTGACGACTCAACCTGCGCATAGACAAACATCATGATGAAGTTAGCGACCATCAGTTTTACACAAATATTATCTTTACGAATCACATTAAGCGTCGCGGCGAAATTAGGCAGTTGAGAGGGATCTGGTTTGGTAAAAGTACCTTTTCGTTCAATTCCCATCAGCAGCCAGAAACCGTAAACGACATAAGTACCACCAGCAACAAAAAACAGGTTTTGTGGCTGAGAAAGAGCCAAAGTGATACCAATCAATGGACCAAGTGCGCCACCCAGATTAAGCAAGAAGTAACGAATGTTCAGCGCTAACTCACGATCTTTGGAGTCTTTGAGATTATCGCCTATGACTGCCTTAGCTGGCGCTTCGATCATTGGGCGCATTAGACCTGTCATCATGATCAACACATAGAACTGCCACACTTCACTCGCTAATGCGATGCCAGTGTAGGATATCGAGGCAATCCAACTGCCTAGCACCATGACCCATTTACGCCCTAGCTTATCCGAAAGGTAACCCGAGTAGAGCCCAGTTCCAGCACCAACAACGGCGGATACCGCCAGCATGGTGCCGACTTCAATCGCAGACGCACCGTAATCTTCATAGAGAAAGACGATCAGAAAAGGCCACGCCATAAAGTAGCTTGTTCGGGCGAGTAACGTTCCAGTAAGAACTGCCCATACTGAAAAATTAAACCGTTTTATACGCTTCTTTTGAAACAAGCTTTCTGATCTATCCATAGATACCGCCTCTATAACCAACTGATTTGAATGTTATTATTCAGCCAGTATATAGAGTAAGTAGAATAGATACAGAGCATTTTATAAAGCTGTGTAAATTGTGGCACCTCCATACCTATTTCACATTAGCAGATGCTCACAGCCAAAATACCATCAACGAAGAGCGGTCGAGGATGAAGGCAAAAAAGCAGCCTCTAGTCAAAGCTCAACGCACTAGGCTGAGTAATGTTGCCCTTTGCGGTCAGACAATACCTTACCGTCTTTGATCGTCACGATTCGCTTAGTTCGTTCCGCAAGCGTATTATCATGTGTCACTATAATCAATGTTCGCCCCTCTGCATGAAGACAATGAAACAAAGACTCTATCTCTGCGCCGGATTTTGAATCCAATGCCCCTGTAGGTTCATCAGCTAAGATGATTTGCGGATCGTTAACTAGGGCTCTCGCAATCGCCACTCTCTGCTTTTGACCACCAGAAAGCTGATTTGGCTTGTGGTCGAGGCGATCCCCTAACCCAACTTGCTCAAGTAGCTTCGCGGCACGCTGGCGACGTTCTTTGGCTTTGATCCCAGAGTAAACCAATGGCAATGCCACATTATCCAACGCTGTCGCGTATTCCAACAAGTTAAAGCTTTGGAAAACAAAGCCTATCTTTTGGTTACGAATACCGGCTAGCTCGTTCGGACTTAGACTTGCGACGTTTTGGCCGCCCAAATGGTATTGGCCATCGGTTGGTTTATCTAAGCAGCCCAGCATGTTCATCAGGGTCGATTTACCTGAGCCAGACGGACCAAGAATAGAAAGAAATTCACCTTGGTTGATGGTCAAATAGACCCCGTCTAGCGCACGTACTTCCGCCTCTCCGCTTGAGTAGTATTTACAAATATTGGTCAACTCAACCAGTGTCGTGTTCGACATCTTATCTCCAGAGTTTTTGTTATTCACTTTGTAGCGCCTCCAATGGACTCACTTTGGCAGCGCGGTTTGCAGGCAGCCATGCAAAGGCGACGCCAATAAACACCAAGGTGGAAATCACAATCGCAACAACGACCCAAGACAGCTCAGGGACGGGTTTTCCAAGGTGTTCATAGAAGGTGTTGCCTTCTAGGTTTATGGCGCTGATGGCCGATACAAGCGCGTACGTCACACCCAACCCCAGTACACCGCCGAGCATCATGGTCATCAGTGATTGCACTAGGTAGTGAAGACGAATGGCTGTGGGCGTAGCACCGACTGCCATGCGCACACCGATGTCTCGGGTGGAACGTTTTACGGTCGCGTACATGACATTCGCAATCCCTACGCCCGCCACGGCCAGCGTGACAAAGCCGATGATGCCAAGAAAGCTTTGTAAGCCAATCAAGAAGTGCTGCATGCTTTTCTGTTTAAAGAACATGTCTTCCACTTGGACGACTTGCTCATCACTCACACTGGCGCCGTGTTTACGAGCAATCACCTGACGAATGGTCTTTGCCAGTTTTTCACGATCAGCATGAACTTGCGGCTCGACGTTGATGCCTCCGATATCGCCGTTTGTATGAAAGCGTTGCCAAGTTGCTAACGGCACGAAGCTGGCGTAGTTGATTTGGTCGCCCTGTTCGATTTCAGCACTGTTCTTCTTCAACACACCAATTACGGTGAACTCTTCACTACCAATTTTTACCTTTTCACCGACAGGATTGGTTTGCAGTGTCACAGGGGTAAACCAGCTGAAATCTTCAATAGGGTTAAACAAGTCCGCAGCAAGTGAATGGCCCAACACAACGACTTTACGCATCTCTTTTTGATCAAGTGGATTGAGCCAACGTCCGCCATCCATCGGGATTAAGTTGGTCATAGATGCGAAGTCTGTCGTAACGGCTAGTGGTTTTTGCCATATTCCTCGATCACCAACTGTAATGCGCTCATCCCAAACTGCGGTTGGCGCAACGCTTTTCACCTCTGGCAGGGCTTTAATTACGTCGTTATCGTCGGCTTTTAAGGTTAAAAACTTACCTTGGTGGAAGACGCCATAATCGACGGTCGCCATGCCTCCGGTTAAGTAAATCAGGTTCCCGTTACCATCTTGCGCTGTTCTTAATACACCTTGGCGAATGCCCTCGCCCACCGCCAGCATTGCTGCGATACAAAGGGTTGCCCATGCAACGGCAAGAATGGTCAATCCCAAACGCAGCTTTTCTGCTGCCATTTCCTGAAATATTTGTCTCATCGGTAGCAACATATTTATGCCCTCGCACTTAATGCTATTACGGGGGTGAGACGCGATGCTCGCCTTGCCGGAAAGTAAGACGCCAACAAAGCTAGAAAGAGAGTCACCAACAATGACAAAATAATGGAATCTCCCGTAATCACAGGAAAACCTAACCAATCTGGTAAATGCATAGACCCGATCAGTGCCACCACCAAGTATGCCATCATTAAACCAAGTGCGGTGCCAACAGCCACCAATAACAATCCTTCAAGGATGAACTGGCTGAGTATGGATTTTTGCGTTGCGCCAATCGCCAAGCGTACACCGATTTCTCGCGTTCGCTCTGTCACAGAGAGGAACATAATATTTGCGACACCAAGAGCGCCAACAGCCATGGTCATCGCACCGCTCGCCCCCAGAAAGATTTGAATGCCACGGAAAATGCCCGTAATTACCGCCGCTCCCTCACTAAAGTCTGGCAAGTTAATCGCTTCTTTGTCAGTCGGGTCAAAGTGCAATTGTTTGGCATAAAAGTTAACGATGGCTTGTCGGAATGCATTGCTATCCATATCGTCGACAGGCTTGAGTAGCAGCATCCAAGGTTTAGCATCCCACAAATCAAGATACGTGGTATGAGGGATGAAGACTTTACGGCTATCACCAAATGAAATGCCCGCATCTTCGTCTTTCATAATGCCGATCACCAAAAATGGAATGCCATTGACTTTGGCTGTTTGCCCAACGTGAAATCCCCCCATCTTGGCAACTTGATCCCCCAGAATCGCAACACGGGTGTGGTTGGCAATATCACTGGGTGAAAGGTTACGCGAACCTTGCTCCAACTTACGTTGAATCAATGAGAAGTAATGGGAATCAATACCACTGACGAAGCTTGTCAGGTTCTGCCCTTTTTCATTGGTGACGTTCGCATCCCACTTGGCATAAACACTGGATGCTTGTTTCACAAAACCCGATTGTTCAATCATATCGACCTTGTCCTGCGGGATCTGGATCTCGCGTCTCATAGGTAAGCCATGCCAAGGTTTGCTGGTACTCGACGGAAAGGCGACTTGCACATTGTTGACCATAAATGATAATTGCTGAGTTTGATGGCGATAAAAACCTTCACCCAATGCAATCAACACCACAACTGAAATTACCCCCCAAGCAATAGCCACGATGGCCAGCATGCTCTTCACGCGGTGCGCTATCAGTGTTTGCCATGTTTGCTGCAATACAGTCTGCTGTAATAAAGTTTGCTGCAATAGACGGGTCATGAGTTAAATACTCGGGAGATCAGTACCATGGTGTCGTCATCTAACTTACCTGCGGTTTGCAACAAGCCGATACGCTGACGCCAGTAGTTGTACAGATTATTTTGCAGGCTATTTTTCGCCTCAAACAAGCTGTTGTGCGCACTAATCACTTCCGAGACTTCTAACATACCGGCATCGTAAAGTTTCTCTTTACTGCGCAACACTTTCTCGCGAGAAGTAACCAATTCATCAGCCATCAAAACTTGGTTCCAGTTAATGTCGACTTGAGTAAACTGCTGAATCACGCGCTTTTGGATGTCGATTTCGACTTTACGTAAGTCTTGTTTTGCGCTGAAGGTATTGAGTGACGCTTCGTCCACTCTGGCACGCGTTGCGCCATTCAAGTCAATAGGCACACTGAGTGTAATGCCCGCGCTGAATTCACCGTCTTGACGTCGGTCATCATCGTTATATCCAACATTACCTTTCACCGTAGGGTAGTAACCGCCTTGGGCTGAATCTTTGGCAAACTCGCTGGCTTTCACGTTCTGTGCTGCTACCAGCAATTCTGGACTACTATCTTTAGCAAGCTTTAGCCATTGCTCTTGCGTTTCCACCATCATTGGCGGTTGAACAAGGGAGTCAGTGCGAATTTGGTCAACGTCTTGGGGAACTTGGTTGATCAAAGCCGCCAGTTCCGCTCGTTTAACTTCTAAATCTGAGCGCGCATTCAAAATACCCGCTTTATCAGCAACTTGTGTCGCACGGATCTCTTCTACATCCACCGATTTCACTTTACCTGCTCGGTAACGCTTCTCGATGATCTTCAGCAGTTTGTTGCCTTCTGCAAACTTGGACTGCGCCAGTTGCAGATCCCCCTGCGCGCTTGCCACATCCAGATACGATGAAAGCAATCTTTTAGCTAACTCATTGTGTGATTGAGTCAGCTCTAGCTGAGCTTTGATGTAGTTGGCATTTGCTTGATCCAAATCTGACCACAACCTGCTGTCCCAAATAGTTTGAGAAAGCGATGCGCCATAACTGTTGGTGCTGTCAGTGGATTCATTCCAATTCGCCGATGCCGTGGCACTTAAGCCGGGTAAGAGTGAACTGCGGCTCGCATCAACACCCACTTCGCCAAGTTGAACACCAATTTTGGCTTTCTCGTAATTTGGGTCACTTTGTTTCGCCTGTTGCCACGCTTGCTCAATCGAGATGGCATAGCTTGGTAAGCTGAGTGTGGCCACCAGAATCGCGCATCCGATTTTAGATAGGTTTCGCTTAGCCATGTGCGGCTCCCATCATCATGCTGTTATCGATGATTTCTTCGTCTAGCTTAACGCCATCCAATACTTCTACGTTGATGCCATCCGACAAACCAAGCTTCACTTTTTGTTTGTGGAAACCTTGCTCTGAGCTATCTGGAATCAATACGTTTGGTGTATCGCCATCAAATTTGAGTGCTCGCTCTGGCAAGGTTAAGACGTTCTCAGATTTCTTCAGTGTGATTTGTGCTGTGGATGAGAAACCCGAACGCAGTAAGATCTCTTTTGGGATCTTCAGTTCACCAACTTCGACTTCAAATCCGTTATCAAAGCTTTTTGCCGTCGCGTTACCTTCTGGCGAGTTAAGGTTTTCTGATTGGATTGCAACTTTGGTTAACACACCGGAAATTTCCATATCAGGATAAGGTGCAACGGTAAGCAGCACAGGCATACCCGGAGTAAGCTGCGCGGCATCGTGCTCGCTCACACTTCCTTTGAAGATCAGGCTGTTCATATCAGCCAGAGACATCATTTCTGTCGCCGCTTGGCTGGACTCGGTTGAGATAATTGGTTCACCCACTTCCACTTTACGGTTCAATACAGTGCCATCAATTGGTGCATGAATGGTTGAAGTTAAACGGGCATCACCAATAGAAGCTTCACCACTGCGGATCAGTTCTAGGTTCTGGCGCTTTTGCAGTACGTTCGCTTGAGCCGATTTCACTGCTGAGCGCGCGCTGACGTATTCGTCGTAGTTTTTAGGGATGATGTCTTGTTTCACCAAGCTTTCAAGGTTAGTCAGCTTTTGTTTAGCAGATTCTAAGTCCGCTTCGCTGCGCATGAGATCTGTCGATGCGTCGGTCAGTGCTTGCGGCGTCGGGTTCGGGCGAACCTTAATCAATGCTTGGCCTTGCTTGACCTTCTCACCGACCTGCACGTACATCTCACCCACAATGCCATCGATTTGCGACTTGATAGACACTGAGTGCGCAGGAACAATATTACCGACCGCTACCGCTTGTTTTTCAATGGTTCCCTTTTCCACCACCAGCGTTGGAAACGTCTCTGGTTGAGTGGAAGATTGCAGATAAAAATATGCACCGCCGCCAAGCAATGCAACACTTATAGAAGAGACAAGCCAAATTTTTGCCATTATTGATACCGATTATTTTTGTGTTGTATTGTGACAATCTTATGAACATAAAGTTCTTGAATAATATCGGCTTTAATATCGTGCGTTTGTAATATTTGGTATGGCTATGTCAGATAGCTATTGACAGTAAGTTAAATGGACAATCCACTTAGTGGCATGAGCCTAAATATTGACGCCGTTGGGTGATTGGCTCAAATGCCATGAGCTGAAAAAGAGGCAAATCGCTAATTAAACAATCGTTATATAAACATCATCACGACTCATTTTACTTTTGCCAATTAATGGAACTGATTCACAAATCAAGTTAGATCACTCACAATTACTATCACGCTCATCGCTGACTCTCATGGATACTTATGGTCAATCCCAAACTCATCGCCTTACTTCCCGATCTCGCCTCATTTATCCTAGTGGTAAACGAAGGCAGTTTTACTGCGGCAGCCAAGCAATTAGGGGTAACGCCTTCTGCACTCAGCAAGCTCATTACGCGTTTAGAGAAGGCACTGTCAGTAAAGCTTTTTGAGCGAACCACTCGTACGCTTATTATCACTCAGGCCGGTCAATTGGTTTACGATCAGAGCGTTGTCATGATTAACGCAGCACAGCAAGCGGTTGAATTATCGACCTCGGATCATACCGAGCCTTCTGGCTCACTCACTGTGGCTGCGCCAGAAGCGTTTTTGAACTCTGTACTTCAGCCTTTTGTGGTGCCATTTCTTAATCAGTATCCAGAGATCCAACTTAAGTTACGCGCTGCTGATGGTGATATCGACATACTACGCCAAGGCATCGATATTGCGTTTCGACTCACTGATAAACCCGATGAGAGCTTGGTGTTAAAAGAACTAGGTAAAACCAACTTAGTGCTGTGCGCGAGCCCTGATTATTTGGGTCACAAAGGGACACCTTCCCACCCAACCGTTCTGAGTCAGCACGATTGTCTGTACCTAGCAGAAACAGACAAAGACCACATTTGGGACTTTCTCAAAGACGATGAGTTTCACACCGTCTCCGTTAGTGGTCGATACGCAGTGAACCACTCTCAAATGCGACTTAAAGGCGTGAAAGAAGGTCTGGGGATTGGCATCTTCCATGACTTCGTGATTCAAGATGCGTTAGCAGAAGGCAGCGTTGTTCAAGTATTGAATGACTGGACCATCAAGAGTAACTATCACGGCGCTATAGCAATGCAGTTCGCACAAACCAAATACATGCCCGCCCGCCTTCGCGTGTTCATTGACTACGCGATGGAACACTTGGGTGACAAGTTAGCAGGAGGAATAAACTGATGCTAAAAGGAATCCACCACGCGGCAATCATCTGTTCCAATTACGCGGTATCTAAGTGCTTTTATACTGAAATTTTACAACTGGAAGTGATTGCAGAGAATTACCGAGATGCGCGCCAGTCTTACAAACTTGATCTGGCATTACCCAATGGTGCTCAAATAGAGTTGTTTAGCTTCCCTGATGCACCTGAAAGGCCGAGCTTTCCAGAAGCTCAAGGACTGAGGCATTTAGCCTTTTGTGTTGAGGACGTTCAACAAGTAAAAAGTTATTTAGAGGGACATGGAATCGACGTCGAACCGGTTCGAGTAGATGAATTTACGGGGAAGTCATTCACGTTTTTCGCAGACCCAGACGGCCTGCCGCTTGAGCTTTATGAAATATAGATCTTTATCAAAAATAGGTTTTATCAAATCTAAAGTTTCTTGATCAATCAACTTCCCGATAGAATAAAAAACGGACCTTCTCAAGCCGAAAAGGTCCGTGTTTGGTTCAATTAGCTCAACGCCGTTTTGAACTTCTCAACCCGTGAGAACAATAGCCAATCCAAAATCATAGCTGTGACAATCGTTGCTCCCGCGAGAGGAAATAGCACTGAAATAACCACAACACTCACCAAGCCAGTTTTCCATAGACCAGCATCGCCAAACTTAGGTGGCGCGCCAAGCTTACGTTGACCTGATGGTCTTCGCATCCACCACATCACACCGCCAGTTACTGATACCACAATGAATGCCAAGCAGAACAAGGCGTTTAAAAGCTTGTTGATAATACTAATATCACCTTGATGGAGAGAAATACCGACCGCTAATGTCTTAGCGGTGAAGTTGTAATCTTGCCAAGTCACTTCACCAAGGATACGACCAGAATATTGGTCTAGGTGCGTGGTACGATCTTGCGTTGGATCGATGATATCACCGCCCATCGTGTTCGCTGTCACCGTGTACACACCGGTTTCTGAACGTGGGAAGTTCACCTTGTACTGAGTGAAGCCAAGAGCTCGTGCTTTTGCAATGACATCATCAATGGCAAAGCTACGCGCAGACATGACGTGCATAGAGTGGTCATCGCCCATCTTAGAGTGATCATGAGGTTCAGACACCTCTTCCACATGATGGACATGTTCGGCAGGTTTATCTTGAGACAACGGCAATGGTGTCTGTACCAAGTTCCAAGGAAGCTCTTCTTCCGAGCCATGGTTAAGGGATGCGTGTGTCTTATCAGACAGCGGAATATCATCCCACATTTGAGCAGGGAAAGTGCTCCACGCTTGCACTAACTTACCGCCCCAGAAGCCTGTCCACGCCAAACCAGAAAGGATAAACAACAACAGAATAAGAGATAACGTGCCACCTATGTTCGCATGCAGATCACGCATCAGTACCCTTGTCCCGGATGACAATCTCAACTTAAGAAAGCCTGCGCTGCTCGCATTGTCTCTTGGCAACCATAGGTAAATGCCACTGACGAGCAACAGAATCGACAAGCTGATCGCAACTTCAATCAGATAATCACCCCAATCGCCAATCAATAACGTGCCGTGGATGTCGTTTGCCAACTGGTACAGGCTGTCGCTGCGTGGTACTTCACCGACGACTTCACCTGTATATTGATTCACAGTTGCGAAAACCGATGCACCATCTTCCAGAGAAACTGAAAATCGGTTCGCCAAATCAGGCGCTTTACTTGGTACAAACTGTGTCACTGAGCCTTGTGGATATTGATTCTGCACTGCCGCTAACTGCTGCGAAACTTTGATCGGCTCACCAGATACTGCAATTTCAATCGCCTCTTGATGAAAAGCCAGTTCGATCTCATCATCAAACAACATGACTAAGCCAGTAATACTTAGCATCAGCATGAACGGGATAACGAACAGCCCAGCATAGAAATGCCAGCGCCACGTGAGAAAATAGAGGGTTTTAATGCGCTCTTTGCTTTGAATATCGGTTTTCGAACTGCTTGTAGACTGCGAAGTCGCTTGTGCCTTCACAGTAGTTTGAGATTCATTTCTCAACATTATTATTTCCTTTGACATGCGCAAACGAACCTTCTGAAAAATCAGAAAGTCACTAAGGCATGTTTAACTTTACTTAATACGATATTTTTTAATTATTTTAATAAGTGAGGTTTAAGCAGTAACAAAGGGAGGGCCACGGGGAGCTTGTCTCGAATAGCGTTCGCTTAGAGCCCAAAAAACGTAGCTGTCTGAGACAATAAAACTCAGTCGAGTTGTGAGTAGTGTAGTTGGAAGTTCATCTTGGTGAAATGTGGAAAAATGGCTAAATGGACACGGCTTACCTTTATGAGTATTCGGCTCGCCTTCTTCGATTTGAACCAATTCAAAGCCATTGACCGTACACAGCGACGCCCACACTCCCACACTATTACCATGAGCATTGATAACAGGCATTAATGTCACTAAAGCCCAGCTTAACGCAGTGGCAAGTAACATAGAGAGGTTGAACGAGGTTCGGCGCATTATTCCAAATCTTTATAAATTTCCCTTATTATGAGGCACTTGTTATATAGGTAAACGTAAAGATTAACACCAGGTTAAAAAGTTGAAGCCAACGCACACTCTTTTTAGTTAAAAACTGGTTACGCGAATAGAACATAGCCCATATTATTCATATACGTGCAAAGCTCTCGGTTAGAAAGCCACCAATAAAAAACGCCGCCTACATTTTCCAATAAAGGGAAATATAGGCGGCATTTTAGAAATCGAATCTTGAGGTTTGGGCTTTGTTTACTGTCTAACAAGCAAACGCTCCAGATTAATCCATTAACCGAAGATCTTGCTCCAGATACTTGGGTTACGCTTGTCGTGGTACTCTTCACGAAGGCCATCAATCGTACGCAGCTCTTGTTTTGCTGCCTCGAAATCGCCTTGGTCTAGCTTCTGTTCAATGCTATCGATCGATAGACTGATCTTCTTGAAGCCTTCCATGAAGTTTTCTTCTTTCTCTACTGGGTACACACCCGTTTTTAGCTCTGCCACTAGCGTATCTAAACGAACGATAGGTTTTTGCATCTCTTCAATGCTTTGAGCTTCTGCCGCTTGTTTGAATGCAAGCTTCATTTCTTGCATGTTTTTCTTAAGGTCAACGTTAGCAAATGCATTGCCAGACATTACTGCTGCAGTGATTAGGCCAGATAAAAGGATTGAGCGAGTTTTCATTGTTTCTCCAAGTGAAACTGTGACTTTGAAGATAGCGCCTTCATTATTGCAGCGCTTCGACTTTATTATTTTCGGCTAGTGTATACAAAAATCCGTCAGGCACAAAAATTGATTGTGTCGAAATGCAAACCCGCCGACATTCTCTTAAACAAGCGCCGAATATTCAGGGATCTCGTTGCGACCACGTAACGCAAGAAACGATAAGAATTGCTGCGGTGAATGAGTAATAACCTTGTTCGAGTCAATGCCAACCTTATCAAGCAGCGCAGATACAAGATCCAAACCACCAACATCATTGCAAAAATGAGCATCACTACCCGATGTGATAAATGCCCCTTTTGCTTTTGCTATTCTCGCGATCTCGTAGCAGCGGTCGACACTACCAACGCGGCTATTGCCTTTCAGTGTCGTGTTATTTATCTCGATGGCGACATTGTGCTCTACCGCACATTGAATGACGGCTTCAAAGTCGAAATCAAAATTAGGATTACCCAAATGACCGAGTGCATCGACTCGACCACCTTTGATGACATTTAAGAGAGCCTCAGTATGAGCTGCGGAGTCTGACGGGCGAAATACAGGCTCATGAAAGCTCGCAATCACCCAATCTAAGTTCTTATCAACACTTGGATGTATATCGATCTCCCCCTGAGTGTTCATAATATTTGATTCAACGCCGCGAATAATCGCAACGCCTTCGATAAAACGAGGAAGTACACGCTGATTGCTAAAGAACCAGTAGTGTGGCGCGCCCGGCATTGACTCTGAATGATCAGTGGTACAGAACATAGCAAGGCCGTTTTGTTTTGCCGATTTAGCATTTTCAATCAATGTACTATAAGCATGACCACTGGCATATGTATGGGTGTGAGTGTCTACCTTTAATTCCATAAATCAATGCCCTCTCTTGATATCTAAACTTTTCAGAAAATAAACCTAAAGCCTCTGCTTGGAATTGAGTGCCTTATGATTTCAATAGAGCCAGTTTATCAGCACAAAGTGACAATTAGCACCTTAACCTAACGCTTTCTTATAACTAATTGCCTAGTTGCTACAAAGCAGACTGTCACCGCAATCTTCACCCAATATTCTATCGGTTTGCTTCATTATCATAGCGACAGGCTAGCCTGATAATTGAGCCAATTTTTTGCAACCTACCCAAGTTCGTCAATACTTAAATCAGTTCACACGCTGGAGTGTTAGATGAGACGAAGACGTTATCCGCTGAGTATACACATCACTAGCCTTTTCCTAATTTTGACAACGTTTGTCGGTGCTGTTTTGATCTCAATAAGCTATAGGCATTCTCAAGAGTTGCTATTAGGAACTGTTCGCGAGGTTAGTAATGAGCACCGCGACAAGCTAGAGTCTGTGTTCAAACAAGCGATAGCACCGGTTATTACCACATTGAATGTGATGGCAGTGAGCCCGTTTGTTAATCAGCAAAGTGCTTCTATCGAAAAGGAGTCTTGGATAGCGTCGGTTGATATCATCTTCAAACAGAATACTAATTTGGTCGCGCTCTTCTATGGCTCAGAGGACGGTGACTTCAGAATTTACCGCCCCTTGAGCACCAATAAACAAAGAGCCGAAAATAACGCCCCTGCCAAGGCGACCATGATGGTCAGTAGCACTAATTTGGATGGTGATAACTTTATTACCTACCTCGATGGCGCACACCAGGTCATCAGCACAGTTCAAAGCGAGAGTAAATTCAACCCAACGACTCGTACTTGGTATCGCAATGCAAAGCCAGATGGATCAATACACCTATCCGAGCCCTATCTTTTTTATTTCCTAAAAACCAATGGCATTACGCTTTCTAGGCGTTCAGCCGATGGCAAACATGTGGTGGGCGCTGACTTCACGCTAAGTTCACTCTCTTCTCAGATCAGTGAGCTGGCTTACTCTCCGAAAACTAAACTCGCTCTATTCGACAAACACTTTAACCTTCTTGGTCAACATCAACTTAATCTAAAGACCTCGAACCTCACACTCGAGGCGAGAAATGCCAACACTGGTAATGGGCAAACCACAGGTAAGCTCTCTGGTAGTGAGCAAGAGCAAAGCTTCTTCAACATTCCTAAACGAGACCAAATGGAGGCGTTAAAAGCATCTGTTTTGGGTCCACTGATCTCAGATGAACAGAAATTTAATCTCGATCTAAAAAACGTGGAGTACAACCTAAACACATGGGCATTGACCTTAACTCCGGTTGAGCTCACCCAAAACGTGATTCTCTATTTGGCAGAAGCAACACCACACAATGAGCTCCTTTCCGATCTTATTTCGATGCGTGACAAACAGGTCGCCGTCGCGATTGGGATGCTGTTTATCTGCTTTGGTATCGTATGGCTTATGGCTAATCGCCTGTCCCAGCCACTCAATACCTTGATGCAGCTTACCGACAACATCGCACGATTCGATTTCCGTAGTACTCATGACCCAAAGAGCATGATCAAAGAGGTCGCGAACCTCGCCCACTCCATTGAATTGATGGAACACACACTTCATGACCTGATCAACTTTCTGCGAGACACGGCGGGAAATCAGGAATTTTCGATACTTGCCAAGAACATTGCTCATCAAAGCTATCTGATTACCAAAGCCGAAACCATTGTGCTGTTTACTCAATCAGAAGAGAAAGATGTGTTTGATACCGCCGCTAACCTAGCGATTATTCCTTTTAAGGCCGACATCAATGACTTCATCAAACACACACCTTGGTTACTGTGCAAACTCAAGTCGGGAGAGACCATCCACTTAAATCGAGAAGACAATGTACTCAACTACTATCAAGATTCAATCTTCAACTCAGACCTATACCTGTTCCCGTTGTTGAGCCGTGAAAAACTGTTAGTCGGTATTGTGGCGATTGGCTATGAAAGACCCATAACCAAAGCTCAAGCGGATAAACATGCCTTTTTAAGAGAGCTATTGAGCTTTGCGGAAATAGCCAAAGACAACATTGACCAAATGCAGCAACAGAAAGACATGCTCAACGCCTTCATTGAGCTGATAGCCTCTGCGATAGATACCAAATCCCCATACACTGGCGGTCACTGCCAGCGAGTCCCAGAGCTGACCAAATGGTTAACCCAGGCGACTATAGATGACGACCGTTATTACCCTCAGTTCTCTCTGGACAGCAAACAGTGGGAAGAGTTGATGTTAGCCGCGTGGTTGCATGACTGCGGGAAAGTCACCACACCAGAGTATTTGGTAGACAAAGCAACCAAACTCGAGACCATATACGACCGAATCCACGAAGTTCGCATGCGGTTTGAGTTACTCAAACAGCAAGCTGAAACCGACTATTGGAAAGCGATGGCGAACGGTGAACATCAGGAAGAGAAGCTACAGATCCTCGAGCAAACTCTATCAGCACTCGATGAAGAGTTTGCCTTCGTTGCGCAGTGCAATTTAGGCGGAGAATCAATGACAGAAGCGCAACTCGAGCGATTGGACCAAATAGCCAAACGTCAATGGAAACGAACATTAGACGATCAGCTTGGAATATCTTGGGCTGAAAAAGAGAGATACGAGTCGTGGCAGAAATCATCGCAATCTGCTGATGCTGCACCAGATAACAGTGAACAGACATTACCAGTAATGGAACCACTGCTTGCAGATAAACCAGAGCACAAAATCCCATGGGATAACGGCTTTAACCCAGCAGAATTGTGGCAAGAAGAGTTCGTTCTTAAGCCGGGAGAAGTCAAATACAACCAAGGCGAACTGCATAATTTAAAGGTCAATCGTGGCACTCTCAACGAAGAGGAACGCTTCATGATTAATGACCATATCATTCAGACCTTCACCATGTTAAACAAGCTCCCTTACCCACCTTACCTACAAAATATTCCTGAAATCGCCAGTGGGCATCATGAACGCATCGATGGTAAAGGCTACCCTCGAGGGTTAAGCGAAGACCAGTTACCTCTACCGTCGAGAGCCATGGCAATTGCTGATGTGTTTGAAACCCTGACTTCGAGCGATCGTCCGTATAAAAAAGGAAAGCTACTCAGTGAATCGCTCAATATCATGACCGACATGGCCACCAGCGGTCATATCGACCCTAAGCTCTATTTACTATTTCTAGAAAACAAGATCTACGACAAATACGCCGAGCAATTCCTTGAACCAAACCAACGATGCGAGGTTGATGAAACGAAACATATCGATAAAGTAAAAGAGTACATACGCTCACTCTTTTAAACGGTTAGCGCTTAGCTATTGGCTGTAACCCCAACATCGAGCTTTCTTTAGAACTGCTCGTCGGCTTAGATGCTTGCCTAGCTTTACTGTGCTTTTTCGCTAACAAGGTGTTTGTGATACTCGCAGCGACAATCAGATTAATACCAACCAACTGCTGAGTAGAAAATACATCATCAAAGAACACACCTTGCCACAGTGCACTAAACAACATGTTGGTAAAAATTAACGGAGCCAGTTGAGAACCACTTTCCGCAAGCTTGTAAGCTTTTGAGCGGAAGATCTGTGTATTAACAGTACATAGCGCCAGTCCAAATGCACCTATTCCAATCCAGCCTATTTGGTCAACCATCTTTAAAGCATTAAGAATACTTGAGTCTGCTTGCACTCCAGAAACGCCTTGTACTGAGGTGAATACCAACATCGGGATAACCAATATTGCTGCAACTAAAAACGTCCAAGCGTTAAGTTCTGCAGGCGTGAGACTGGTTTTAGAAGCACGATACAAACTCACCTGTGACGCTGAGTTGAATACTCCAGCCAGCAAACCAAGCAGTAATTCAGGCCTCAAGAACTCAGAGCCAAATTTCAACTGCGACCAATCCCCAGCCATCATCACAACACCGAAAAAGGTTATCGCTAAACAAAATATGGTTGTTGTATGAATTTTGGTTCCAAACATTAACTTTTCTAACAAAGGAATAAATAGCGGCCCAGTACTAAATAACACCACACCTTCCACCAGCGTTAAAGTTTGTAACGACGCAAGAAAACACCACTGACATGCCACCATGAATATCGCCCGCATGACCAGTGGCTTCCACATACTTCCTATAGGCCTGCTGATTTTAGAAAAGATAAGAAACAAGAATATGATCAAGCTAGGTAAGAAGAAACGCACAAAGCTCAGTATTGAAATAGGCATCACTTCCGATAAATACTTCGTCTGATGTATCGATTCAAGCAGTCCAAGCCGCCATTCGTTCACTTGGCGTATTGATCACCCACCGCTTGTTCGTAAAAGATGATATTAGCCACGGTATGCTGGTTGAGCTTGGCGAGCCAGTCGCTAACCCACAACAAGATTTCTATTTTGTTCTCCCAAAAATAAGTTAAAACAAGAAAGTGTGCTACAACTGAGAACATGGTTAAGACATGAATTTGCCAATTCAGACATGACGCTTAACGATAGAACACAAGTAGAGAATAACGATAACATTCAATAGAACCGTTACTTACAAGAGGCCATT
>JAYYSE010000104.1:0-32522 GCA_036126475.1 Pseudomonadota bacterium
TTCGCGACTGCACTCTGCTGCCGTTCAATCAGTTTGGTCTGGTTGGGGGTAGCCATCGTTCGCGTTCGCAAAACTTAGTTAAAATAAGAGATCTTGACTGTGAAAAAACGCATTCCAAGAAAACAAATTAACCACTACTCTAAGTGGAAATACGTGGTACTTATTACCACCATTATCATCATGATTCTGAGCGCTTTACCGTCTTGGTATGGCGAAGATGCTTCGGTTCAAATTAACAATCGCTCTGAGCAAATCATCGACGCGACGCAGGTGACTCAATACCTTGCAAGCGAAGGCATCCAAGCTAAATCGGCTTATCAGAAAGATAAGCGTTTAGTGGTGATCTTAGAAGATGCTGAGCAGCAAGCAAAAGCCAAAGAAGTACTGAATGAGCGTCTGCTTGATACTGCAACCGTCGCGCTAGCAATGGAGCCAGCAGCACCAAAATGGCTGACTGACATGGGCTTTGCACCGATTCAGTTAGGCCTTGATTTACGTGGTGGTGTGCAGTTCTTACTTGAAGTAGACATGGAACCGGTTTACCACGCGCAAGCGCAAGCTGTGGTGGACGAGATCACCAGCCAAGTGCGTTATGCCCGCGGCAAAGTGGTGAACAACAAAGTGGAATTTAACTTCCGCACCGATGCCGATTTTGAAAAGGCGCAAAAGCTGATTCGTGAAGAGTTCCCGCAATGGCTACGTGACAGCTCAGACAAAAAGCTGACTCTAACGCAATCTGAAGATGAACAACGCACGCTTCGCAACCTAACGGTTCAACAAAACCTACAAATCATGCGCAGCCGTATTGAAGAGCTAGGTATCACTGAAGCCTCAATTCAACGCCAAGGCGAAAGCCGTATCCGTATCGAATTGCCGGGTGTACAAGATCCTGCAGCTGCAAAAGACGTGATTGGTGCCACAGCATCATTGGCGTTCTACTCGGTTTACGATAACCCAACACGCAACACTCAAACGCTAAAAGATACCGATGGCAACCGTGTGGTTGTTGCTCGCAAAGCAGTACTGAGTGGTGAGCACATTATTGATGCACGTAGTGGCATTGGTGAAATGGGCAGCGCAGAAGTAAACATCACCCTAGATTCTGCGGGTGGTAAGAAAATGTCTGAGTTCTCTCGTCATAATATCGGTAAGCCAATGGCGACAGTGTACAGCGAGTACAGCCGCGACAGAGCCGGTAACAGCGAGAAAACCAGTGAAGTGATCAGCGTTGCGAACATCCAATCTCAATTGGGTAACCGCTTCAGAATTACAGGTGCGGGCAGCATGTCTGAAGCGCAAGAGCTTGCTCTATTGCTTCGTGCAGGTTCACTAACGGCGCCAGTCACCATTATTGAAGAGCGTACCATTGGTCCATCTTTGGGCGCAGAAAACGTAACTAACGGCTTTGCTGCATTGGCGCTTGGCCTTGGTCTTACTCTGACGTTTATGGCGCTATGGTATCGCCGTCTTGGTTGGGTCGCGAATGGTGCGCTTATCGTTAACATGGTAACGCTGTTTGGTCTGATCGCATTGCTACCGGGTGCGGTATTAACACTGCCGGGTATTGCTGGCTTGGTATTAACCGTTGGTATGGCGGTGGATACTAACGTACTTATCTTCGAACGTATTCGAGACAAAATGAAAGAAGGACGCAGCTTTGCTAGCTCCATCGATCGTGGTTTCGATAGCGCGTTCTCGTCTATCTTCGATGCTAATTTCACCACCATGATTGTAGCTGTCGCTCTTTACACCATTGGTAACGGACCAATTCAAGGCTTTGCTTTGACACTGGGCTTGGGTCTTCTAACCAGTATGTTTACGGGCATTTTTGCTTCACGAGCGATCATCAATTTGGTTTGGGGGCGTGACCAACGCCACGATGTAAGGATTTAAGCATGAGTACTTCAACAAAAATGACAATTTCAGAACGCTATTTTTCCAATAGCAATATGACTCTCCTGCGTAAGGTGATGTCGGTAATCTCTATTGTTCTGTTCATGAGCTCAGTAATGCTAGTGGCCGTGAAAGGGTTTAACTGGGGTTTGGACTTTACAGGCGGTGTGGTTGCTGAGGTTCAACTTTCTGATCAAGTGACCAAAGACGCATTGAAAACACAGCTTGATGCCGCTTTCCAACAAGACGTGCAAGTGGTTGGCATGGCAGAGCAAGACCGCTGGACCATTCGCTACAGCCAACTGACAGACGCACCGCAGATTAACTTAGTTGATGCTTTGGCATCTGTGAGTGACCAAGTGAAAGTGCTGAACAGCAGTGTGGTTGGCCCTCAAGTGGGTCAAGACATGGTTGACCAAGGTGGTTTAGCGGTATTGGTGTGTTTCTTAATGATCATGCTTTACCTAAGTGTACGATTTGAATGGCGTTTAGCTCTAGGTGCTCTGGCTGCGATCATTTACGACGTGACGATTATCTTCGGCTTATTCGCTTTGACTCAGTTTGAGTTCAACCTAACGGTGTTAGCGGCGGTATTAGCGATTCTGGGCTACTCACTGAATGACTCTATCATCATTGCTGACCGTGTCCGTGAGATGCTGCATGGTAACCCTAACGGCGATACCGACAACCTACTTAACGAATCAGTCAAAGCAACGTTTTCTCGTACTATGGTGACTTCAGGTACGACGTTGTTGACGGTATCTGCGCTTTGGTTGCTTGGTGGCGCGGCTCTACAAGGCTTTGCAATCGCACTGGTAGTGGGCATTGCGAGTGGTACATGGTCTTCAATTTCGGTCGGTATCACCCTTCCGAAATTACTTGGCCTACAGCCTTGTCACTACCAAGTGAAACCGCCTGTAGAAGTTGAGGGTGAGTACCCTTAGGTTATCTATTTTAGTCATATTGTAACTCAGTAAGTGAGCTGACTTTAGCCCTTCGTTTTTAACCGAACGAAGGGCTTTATTTTATATAAGAGTCAACTAGTTAGAGAAAGGATAGCCTATTTCAAAAAACGACGGGTTGAGCAGGCAAGCACTAATGATATGAAGTATGTTTAGATGACGTTAGTAGAAATGAGGCAAGGGAATGGAATATCGACATCAATGTCACGTAGGCGACCACGGCGATGCACTGAAGCACCCTGTATTAAGTGTTTTGGTTCAGTCATTAATGCAGCAGCATTCGCGCCTCAATGTTATCGACACACACTCAGGTACCGGGTGTTATGACCTAACTACTGCACCAAGTAATCATGCGAGTGAATTTGCAGAAGGGGTTGGGTACCTTTGGCGAAACAAGGCGTACCTTCCTGAGTCATTCGCATCTTTTATGTCGGTGTTGGAATACTACAATCCGAAGCAACCTATCACGATGTATCCCGGCTCGGCGGCGATTACTTATCAACAAGGTCGCAGCCAAGATAGCTTCTATTTTTCCGATATTCAGCAAGATGAAGCCGATTTACTGCAAACCAATATTGAGAAGTTACAACGTGACGTGGGTATCTCTAGCAAGCTGACCATTACCGCGGGCGATGGGCTTAAAGCTCTGCCTGATGATGTCGCGAAACATGATAGCCACCACCTGATTGTGATCGACCCACCTTACGAAACGGATTCCGAATATCTCGCGGTGATTGATGCTTTGGTTAAGGCCTATCAACAGTCAGAGAGAGTATCTGCATTAATTTGGTATCCGTTATACACAGATGATCGAAGCTCTCTGATATTGGAGCACTGTGTGACAGCGGCGAAAGATGGCTTGTTGCCAAGTCCGATAAAGTCGGAATTGCGATTGCGCGATCCGAAAGGGGATGACCGTCTTATTGGTAGTGGCTTGCTGTTATTTAATCCACCACAAGGTATTGCAGGGACGGTTGCTGACACGCTCGATTATTTGCATAGTCAGCTTGCAACCAATGGTGAAGGATATTGGCAAATGAAAAGTCTATAAACCTGATTGGTATGGGCTTTCTGATGAATTAGTAGACGCAGTTTACTAAATCACTGTTATTTATCTGGTTTAAATTGACCAAACGCTAACTTTTATCGATTGATTAATTGCTGTGAATCATTTAATAATGGAACATTAGTGCGCGCAAGTGCATAATGGCTCATAAGTTAAATAATTAGCCCAAATTAATATCAGATTGTGGTTTACCCCCTAAACTGCATTAGGCTCGCACTAGTCACGCGAGCCTTTCTTTTGCCCGAAGGAACACTCAAGGCAGCACTATCACTTCAAAACCCACTACAACGCTGGATAATCGATATAGCCTTTTTCGTCGCCACCAAATAGGGTCGAGCCATCGAGTTGTGCTAGTTCGCCGCCGTTTTGTAGGCGTGATACGAGATCTGGGTTGGCGACAAATGGGCGACCAAATGCGACGAGATCCGCGTAGCTTTTGCTTAACACTTCTTCGGCGCGTTGTGGTGTGTAGCTGCCTGCGACATGATGGCGTTAGAGAATAACTTTCTTAGCTCAATTCGAAAGCTTTCAGGGGTAACCGGTGCATCATCCCAGTCGGCTTCTGATAGGTGCAGATAAGCAATATCACGAGCTTGCAGCACTTTTGAAGCCTCCAAAATTGTTGGCGCTATGTCTGGGCAGTTCATATCTTTGAAGGTGATGATAAGCCCAGCACTAGCACGTTATTGGTAATAAGTCGCCATCATGCTGTTGGGCACATTGCCCGGTTAACTGCTTCATCAACCTACGCGGATTCGACTGTTCTTGGATTTCCTAATCGAAAATTTTGGTCGTTTGACCGATAGATCAATTAATTAACGCGATATGACAAAACTCTCGAACTGAAAACGAGGCTGCAGACAGAACTGGCTGAACTGGTTATGATGCGAGCAATGCATGGATGTGCTGGAGAGAACAATGAAAATAGTTGGCAATACGGTGATCAAACCATTCCATAAAGCAACCTGCCATTGTGGTGCGGTGGAGTTAGAGCTCAGCCTACCTAACGGAATCGAAAAGCCGCGTCGCTGCGATTGCTCGATATGTCGTCGTAAAGGGGCGATAGTGGGTTCGGTAGCCTTGGATGGCATCAAGATCCTCAAAGGTGCAGAGCATCTCAAGTTATATCAATTCAATACTAACACCGCGAAGCACTACTTCTGCTCGAACTGTGGTATCTATACCCACCATCAACGTCGCTCTAGCCCAAATGAGTATGGATTCAATATTGGTTGCTTGGAAGGGGTGAACCCTTTTGATATTGGTGATGTGGTGACTAATGATGGGGTTAACCACCCTGCGGATCGCTAAGGAGAAAACATGTCTGATTATGGCGCCCTGATTCGCTGGCAGAAAGGCGACGATGAGGTATTTAGCGATAACCAATACAGTCGCGGGCATACGTGGGAATTTGATGGTGGCGTTATTGTCCCTGCTTCGTCATCACCTCATGTGGTGCCATTGCCACTTTCGGTGGCTGAAAATGTTGATCCCGAAGAAGCCTTTATTGCGGCGATTGCCAGTTGTCACATGCTGACGTTTTTGGGCATTGCAGCTAAGCGTAAGTACGTGATTGAGTCTTACGTTGATGATGCGATTGGCGTTCTTGAAGAAGATAAAGCGGAGCGAGCTTGGGTTAGCCATGTGACGCTTAGACCCCAAATCCAATTTGTTGGTGATAAGCGCCCTACGGATAAACAGCTCGAAAAGCTTCACCATCTGGCACACAGTAATTGCTTCATTGCCAACTCTGTAAAAACCGAGATCACGGTAGAGATAGACTCGTAACCCATGCGATTTTCTGAGTTGTACTCAAGATCAATTAAGGGAGCAACTTAGCGATGCTCCCTTACTTTAGATAGTGACTGCGATTGATAGGGCATTGCTCAAGCCGATCTGCTTACAACGACGTCTCGCGACAATATTGAAAAATCGTTTGAGGCACTGGCAAATGCGATTGATATTGCAGAGCAAGCTGAACGCTAGTTTTTACACGATAATGCCATTTCAAATTGGATAACCGCGAGTCGGCTAAGTGCATGACTGGCGGTTTTTTTGTGTCTGTGTAATCCTACTCACGGTTTCACCAAGCTGCTCTAGATAGCGCAGAATGATTATAGATTGATTGGCAAAGAGTTATGTTTAGCGTCCCACTGAATAGTTTTGTACATCGCGTGAGTGATAAGAGCCAAGTAATGGCGAACGCTGCTGAGTGTGGATGTCAGTTGAAGCGAGTTCGTCGCTCACGCAACTGGCTATTGGTTGCTCAAGAGCATCAACTGATCGAATTCAAAGCTTTGTTAACTCATGAAAAAGACGGCTGGATAACAGTAGCCATAGACAAGGTGTTGCCTAAACCTGTGGTGTGTTTGGCGTCGCTGTTAGCCGCAACACCTTCTATGACAGTTGCTCAATTGGTGATGGAGGCTGGATGTTCAATGGCTGAAGCACGACGAGCCATTGATGACTATGAAGGGTTATAGATAAGTTGTGAGCGCTTGAAAAGTACCGAGCAGCAAAAAGCCAGTAACGATATGGTGTTATTTCAGCGCAATATCGTTACTGGCTTTATTATCTGACTTTCTGTGAAAACAGCGAGAGCGTTACAGTCGAATTAAGAATTAGCGACTTTTACACGAATCGTGTTTTTACCAAGCTTGGTCATGTGCAGCTTGTCTAGTGCAGTTTTCGCTTCTTCTTGCTCTGGCATTTCAACGAAAGCAAAACCTTTTGAGTAGCCAGTTTCTTGGTCTAATACTAGGTTGCATGCTTTTACTGAACCGAACTCAGAAAATAGTACACGGATGTCTTGCTCTGTTGTTGAGCGAGATAGGTTACGAACTAGAAGTTTCATAATGAACCTTGAATATGAATTTACATCGCGCATTGTCGCACACTTTGAAGGTCACCCTTACAAAATAATTTAAGATCTCATTTGCTTGGGTAGCAAAGATCTGCAACAGCACTTAGAGTTGTTTGTCGTGATTATTCGTCGTCGAACTGTTTGATGGTGAAGGCGCTTCGATTCGGTTTAGCTCTTCTTGTTCTTTCTGACGAAGCTCTTCTTGGCCAGCAGTTTTCATCTCATTGAGACGTTTTTTCTCTGATTTGGTCAGGAATTTAACGGCTTTTTTGTTGGTTAATGCGTAAGCAGCTACGTCTTCACCTTTTTCTCTGCGCTCGTTTACGCGCTGTGAGAAACGTTCATTATCGCGAGCTTTACGCTCCGTTGAGGTTAACTTGCTCATGCTTTAAAGCCTTTTTAATTATCGTGATAGGGAATCTACACGTGGCGAAACAAAGGGTCATTCATCAGTATGAGGTATTGCCATTTGTACGCTGGTGGCGCATTTTAGCACAGTGGAGGAGCATGTAGGCATGCTATTCGAGGGATTAAACGAAACAGCCCACAACGTGTCGTAGTGGGCTGAATAAAAGCTGTTTGATTATGGTTGAATTGAGGGGCTGATTGTTTAGATCTTTTCAATGTAAAGGATAACCTCTCCGACCTTAAAGCCAAACTTTGACATCTCGGTCTTATTGAATAATCGTTTTTCGTCCATCAAGAACATCCAATCATCCAATGTAACTTCATAGGTACTGCCGTCGACTTCGATTTCTAGCTCATACTTCCAATACAGTGCAGAGCCTTGGGTTTCACCATAAGCCGTTCCTACCACATCGTTAGCGGTGCCTGAGTAGGTATTGTCGCCGGTTTTTATCAGGTTCCAAACTCGGGTTGAACGTTCACCATCGGCAAATGAAAACCACTCCTTAATTTCACCGTTATTGCCTTCCCACGTTGTGATGAGTTTAGCGTCGAAACGTCTTAATAAGTTGCCTGATCGGTCGAGAACCATACCGTAGGCCATTAACTCTCCATTGAAGAAGCTCTCAAGTTTGAGCTCTGGTGTTGTGTCGACGTGATTATCAAGGCTGGCAGAGCCACAACCTGTTAGCCAACTGAGTGTAAGTATTGCGAGAGCAAACTTGAGTATTTTTGTTTTTGTATTCATTTATTCAAACCTAATAGTTGTTTGCGTAGGCCAGGTTCGGAGGTGTTTTCGGAGAGCCAGATAGCTAGGAAGGCATCGCCAAATTGTTTGTCTTGAATGACACCGATAGGTTGTTCATCGAAGTAAAACCGACTGACTTTATCTTCTGCAACGCGAATCGTTAGTGTGCTCCCAGCTTCTACGTTGGGCCACATAGAATAGAGCGGCTTCAACCAGCGCTCGATGTTGCTGTTAGGGTAGCCAAGCTTGTACCATTGGTTTTCGGTTGCTTCGACCAAGTCCTTACTGTCTATTGCACGGTAGTACTCTATTTTTAAAGCGCGCTCTGAACTCGCAGGTGCGGTATAGAATTCAGCGGAGTAGAGGGTCCAGAATAGGTAACTCATTTTCCCTTGTCCGCGCTTGTTTAAATCGTCGACAGCAGAGGCGCGAGCTTGCCCAGCAAACAGTAATGCCACGGTTAATAGAGAGAGGGTAAAGGCACCTAGAAATGCTTTTGTGTGGTAAATGTTTGCAGTCGTTTGAGTGTTAGACTGGGCAAACGCGTTATTGCAAGTGCTCTTTGAGTGGATCGCCTGTGTTTTTTTGAGTGAGTAAGCCATAAGTCACCTTGTTGTCCTTGCCATCGTTGGTTTCATTAAGTTTGAGTAGGCGGCCACAAGAAGAGGCAAAAATATCCCCCAACTCAATGCAAGGGCAGAAACTACCGATGCATCTGGCCAAGCAGCAAGGAGGGCTCCCGCTTTGATCCCTCCCCAATAGCTACTAGTGCCCGCTACGAACCCTATGGCGAACAAGATCACTTTTGAGCATTTTAAGAGCCAATTAAGGCTGTGGTTGAAGCTAATCAAGAACATGACCCATAGGCAGACGAGCCACACAGGGAACCATGATTGATTGGCAATGGCTGGGTCGACGGCGAAGACGCCGAAGTGAAGCATAAGGCTATCAAGCAGTAGCCCCAATGGTAATAAAACGAGTATTTTAAGATCGCTGTGGCGAGTTGGTGACAATAGGAAGTGAATGATCACCAGCAGCGGTGTTACGAACGGGGCTTGAGCGGTGAAGAACGCGCTACAAACCCAGGTCGCTTGAAACAGAATGAGATTAATAATCCAAAACCGTTTCATCTTTCGCTCCAAAGTAACGAGGTTTTCTTGCCACTAGGTGATGAGTGCTGATTACGCGCTCACGGAACGCCCCTTCACAGTAGCAGAAGTAGAAGGTCCAAAGGCGCTTGAACTCTTCTGAATAGCCCAGAGATTGCAATTCTTCCCAGCTGTTTTGAAAGGCAATATTCCAGTCGTTCAGTGTACGTGCGTAGTGTAGACCGATATCATCTATCTCTTGAACGACAAGGTCGGTACTGGTCGCAAGATGTTGGGTCATCACCGATACAGAAGGTAAGCAGCCCCCAGGGAAAATGTACTTTTGGATAAAGTCGACACCTTTACGGTACTTTTCATAACGCCCATCAGCGATGGTAATCGCTTGAATCAGCATTTTGCCGGAAGGCTTCAGCAGTGAAGAGCATTTCTCAAAGAAGGTTTGCAGGTATTCGTGACCTACCGCTTCTATCATTTCAATGGAAACCAACTTATCGTATTCACCCGTTAGGTTGCGATAGTCTTCTTTAAGTAGAGTAATCTTATCGGTTAAGCCGAGCGATTTTACGCGCTGCTCTGCTAACTCGTGTTGTGCATCTGAAATCGTTGTGGTGGTAACGTGGCAGCCATAATGTTGTGCCATGAATATCGCTAAACCACCCCAGCCAGTCCCTATCTCAACCACGCTATCCGATTCTGAAAGTTCTAAACGCTCACAGATGGTTTTCATCTTGTTTTGTTGTGCTTTTGAAAGGGTTAATGCGTCTTCGGTGTAGATAGCGGACGAGTACTGCATTGAGCTATCAAGAAAACGTTCGTACAGCTCATTACCTATGTCGTAATGAGCCAAAATGTTTCGCTTAGAGCCTTGCTCTGTGTTGGCGTTCTTGCGACGAAGCAGGAGATTCTTAATGCGAGAAATCCACTGGGTTTTGTCGTCAAGCTCATCTAATTGGGATTGGTTGCGAGCCATAATCTGGATAACGCGTGTTAGATCTGGGCTGGTCCATTTACCATCAATGTAGGCTTCCGATGCGCCAATACTGCCGTTAATCACAACATCTTTAAAAAAGGTCGCATCATGAATCACGATTCGACCTTTCAAGTCCGCTTCTCTGTCACCAAACAACGAATGCTGGTCATGCTCGATGATTTCCAGCGTTGCAAATTGCAGACGCTCTAGGATCTTAAAAATTAAAGCTCGATACTTACAGTTGCTTGAAATAGCAACGGCTTTGGTTTGTTGTTCAATGTTGTTGTTTTGTTTTGCAAGCTGTTCCATGTCAACCTCGCTGAGAATTCATTTTAACTTTTTACCAACTAAATTGGGTGCCGTTCGTTGATTTGAGCACACTCACAACATAATTGAGTATTAGTTTTGGCGCTTAAGGTGCTGAGTCCGGGTGCGCCACAAACGGTACTTTTTTCAGGAATAGCTTGAGAGCCTGATAATAAATCCCCATCACGACTTTCACCGTCATTGCCGGGATCTTAAAAACCGTTCGCCTAATGTTTGCTTTCGTTACCGACTGCTTAGTCAGCGCTAGTGTCGCATCGAATATTCGTTCGCTTTTACAGCTTTCGATGTGGACAAGTGTTCGTTTCGCTGGTGGCTTAATCTTCCAAAAATAGGTCATGTTTAAATCCATGAACGGCGAAACGTGAAAATCTTTTTTAACTTTCAACTCTTGATGCATGTCGATTAAATAATAGTGCCTTTCTCGCCAAGGTGTGTTGCTCACCTCGGCCAACATGTATCGACACTCGTCTGCTTCGTTGTAACAAAAAAAGCAATTGATTGGACTAAAATAAATACCTAAACATCGACATTGGGCCAGCATTGTGACTCGGTTTACATTAGACCAATCGCCACCAAGCTGTTGTACTTTGGATGCTATACGTTGTTTTAGAGATTTAGGTTCATCGCTAATTGCATTTTCTTCTTTTTCAGTAAGATAGTCCGATTCGACAAAGCGAATCGGGTTGTACCAGCGAGTTCCAAACAGCACACTTCGCGCGGTGGTCTTAGGCAGCTCATCGAGATCTAGCCCCATCATGTAGAGCTGGTAGCTAAACTCATGAGGGATATCACCAAAGCGGCGATGTCTGACGTTTCCCCAATAGATACCGCTGAATTCTTCACTCTGTTCAGATGCAATTTCCGTGTTGGATGCTAGGGTCTCGTTGTTCATTGCGCTGAGCTCGTGCTGAGATCCAGACCAAAGCGCTTGGTCACATCCAATGCGCTATGCACGCCATCTTCGTGGAACCCGTTGTACCAATACGCGCCTGCGAAATGTGTATTTTGTTTACCGCAAATTCGATCACGCTGTTGTTGCGCATTGACCGTGTTAGAGTTCAATACTGGGTGGTGATACACAAAGCTTCTGATGATTTTTTCCGGAACAATGGCTTCACTCTGGTTTAAGGTCACGCAGAAGGTGTCTTGGCTTTTTATTCCCTGCAGAATGTTCATGTTGTAAGTGACACAAGCTGGTCGCTTGCTATTACCATCCAACATGTAGTTCCAACTTGCCCACGCCAGCTTTCTGTCTGGTAGCAAGCTGGTATCGGTATGAAGAACCACTTCATTGCGGCTGTAAGGAATCTCACCTAATACCTCTTTCTCATCAGCCGTTACATCGCCTAACAGTTCTAACGCTTGGTCTGAATGGCAGGCGAAGATCACATCATCAAATTGCTTTGTTGCACCGTCTTCAAATTCGATAGTCACACCTGTTTCATGGCGAGTGACTTGCTGAATCGATGTGTTCAATGCCACCGGTTTGCTTAGGCGGGAAAGGATGATCTCAACATAAGAACGAGAACCTTTTGGAATCACATACCATTGAGGGCGATTGGTGATATCTAGCAAGCCGTGGTTGTAGAAGAACTGTATGAAGAACTTAAGTTCGAATTTTTCCATCTCTTCAAGGCTTGTTGACCAAATAGCCGCCCCCATTGGTAGGATGTAGTGTTGGCTAAAAAAGTCTGAAAATTGGTTGTCACGTAGGAAGCCGCCAAGAGTAACGTCAGGTGTAAAGCGGTTACTTTCAAATTGAGCCTTACACAACTTATTGAATTTCAGAATGTCGGAGATTAATGACCAGAACTGCGGTTTGAAGATGTTGCTCCTCTGCGCAAATAGCGAATTGATGCTGTGACCATTGTATTCAAACTGAGTGGTTGTGTTGTGAACACTGAAGCTCATTTCTGTTGGCTGTCGTTCAACACCCAACTGTTCGAGTAGTTGATTGAAGTTTGGATAGGTTCGATCGTTGAACACGATGAAGCCAGTGTCAATCGAGAACGCCGAGCCTTGATGTTCAATATCAACGGTGGCGGTATGTCCTCCAACGTAATCATTTTTTTCGAATACTGTTACGTCGTGGTGTTTATCTAATATGTGCGCGCAAGTGAGTCCAGAAATGCCTGAACCAATAATGGCGATTTTCTTCATTGTTATACCATCCTTGAAGCGAGTTTTTGCCAAACCGAAGTTGGAAGCATTCTTAGTAGCTTCATCAACATGATGAATCGTCGAGGAAAATCAATCTCGCTCTTTCCTTGAGCAATTCCGTTAACGATTCGCTGAGTTGCAGTCTCACTACTTATAATCATAGGCATAGCGAACGTATTTCGCTCGGTTAATGGTGTTTCCACAAAGCCAGGATGCACAATTGAGACATGAATATTGTGCTTGGCAAGATCAACCGAAAGCGTTCTTCCTAAGTAAGTGAGTGCTGCCTTTGAAGCGCCATAAGCCTCGGCTCTTGGAAGAGGCAAAAAGCTGGCGCTGGAGCTTACTAAAACTAAACGTCCGCCAGGTTTGATATTTTTCAGCCAAGACCTTAGAGCGTAACCAATAGAGATTAAGTTAATGTTGATGACTCGCTCAAAAAGCTCTGCATCAAAGTTGACTGGGTCATCGATGTATTCACAGTCACCCGCATTGAGAATGAGAAGGTCAAGTGGATTGTCTTGGTCAAGCTCCGGGAAGTTGTGATAATCCGTCAAGTCAAAGCACAGAGGTGTGATAGACGACTCTGCAATATCAGTTTCATGCGAATCGAATAGGGCCTGTAATTTATCTTGGCTACGACCACAAGCAATGACTTGATGTCCTTGCTGGGCATAATCGAGAGCGAGTGATTTGCCGATACCAGAGGTAGCGCCTGTAATCATAACACGCATTATCGGCTCGCTCTTTTCTTAATGGATTTGATGGCGCAGCCCAACACCGGAATATGTTCATACAACATAGAGCCGACATCGAGATAGTCTCTGTGGTAAATCACTTGATCATCGAGCATTTTTAGATGGCTGTGGCCTTGAACCTCAATAGGCTTCTGCCCATTAAGTTGCTTGTGTACAAAGTGCATTGTCCAATATACCGATGCTTCGCCGTTAACTTCAAACGTGTGCTCGATGTGAAAGTTACAGCTAGTTACCTGGGTGTAAATGTTGTCGAAGTAGTGAGTTAGCGCTGCAATCCCGCTGACATGATGTAGCGGGTCTTGGAATTCGATACTAGGGTGATAAACCGTCTTTAGCACGTCGAAATTGTCTGTTCCGAGCTCTCGATACATGTTGAGAAAGTTATCAAGCCATAGAGAGTTATTCATAATATTCACTCTAATTATTTGAAAAAGGCTAAGGCTCTCAATCGTGCTTCTTTATGTTCAACGATGGGTTGCCAGTATTCACTGTTTATTCCGTTTTTTGCTATGTAATTATGTGGGAAATGCACATGCTTATCTGGAATATTTTGCAGCTCTGGTAAGTACTTACGGATAAAAATTCCTTTCGGATCAAACTTTTCACTCTGGGTGATCGGATTGAAAATTCGGAAGTAAGGTTGGGCATCACAGCCGGTACTTGAAGCCCACTGCCAGCCACCATTGTTGGCACTAAAATCACCGTCAATTAGGTGATCCATAAAAAAGCGCTCACCCCAACGCCAGTCAATCAACAAGTGTTTGGTTAAAAAGCTAGCGACTACCATTCTTAACCTGTTGTGCATCCAGCCGGTTTTAACCAGTTGGCGCATGGCCGCATCAACCAATGGATACCCTGTTTTTCCTTCACACCACGCTTTGAAGCTAGGATGATCTTGATACCAATTTAAACCATTGTATTTCTGCTGGAAATTAGCCCCTTTGACCAGTTTAGGATGGTGGAACATCAAGTGCTTATAAAAGTCTCGCCAAATTAACTCGTTGAGCCAAGAAAAAGCGGGCAGTTGGGTATCAAACAGTAAATCGGGTTGCTGTTGGATGAGCTGAATGGCTAACCATCTTGGGCTTACCGCGCCAATCGCTAAGTACGGCGATAAACCTGAGGTACCTTTTACTGAAGGGATGTCTCTCAGGTGAGCGTAGTCGTTGACCTTGTTGGCTAGAAAGTTAGGTATCACATTGCCAAGTACGTCTTGGCTTAGTGGCCAACGGCTTGAGTCGACACGCGGAAAGTCGAAGTCATAGTCACTGGCAAGCTGGAGCGTTTGCAAGTTGTCAGGCAACTGAGTCTTAGCGTTGTTATTAGAAGCGAGTGCAGCAGGGCTGCATTGAATGCCTTTTGCTTGTACTTCTTTTAACCAGGCATTTTTGAATGGCGTGAAAACCTTGAACATCTCACCTTGCTGGTTAAGCACGCTGCCTAGAGGGAGCATCACATCACAGTCGCTGATCTGAAGATTTATACCGCTGGATATTAGTTGTTGGTCACGAGCTTGTTCATCGACTTCTGGCTCTGAATTGGCGAAAACAACCTGAGAACCGAGTTGTTGGTATAGTTCGGTCAACTGCTTGGCTTGATCATCAAAACCGGTCGCTTTGAGGTGTAGCAGGGTTATGCCCAAGTCGGCGAGTTCAGCTTCCAGTTGCTTTAAATGACGGAAGATAAAGTCTGCTTTAATCGGAGCAAGGTGATGCTGATGCCACTTTTGTGGTGTTGAAATAAAAACAGCGATTGAAACGCCGTTTTCGATTGCTGAGACGAGAGCTGGATTATCGTGAATGCGCAGGTCTCGTCTTATCCATAGAATATCGCTCAATATCCGTATCTCAATTTAAGTTCTTGCGGGTGAGGGTTTAAGTAAACCTGTGACTGCAGGTACTCGTTTGGATACTCCATCAAGTAGTGATTGATCAGTGTTAGTGGCACTAACAGCGGAATCACGCCCTCTCTGAAAGAAGCAATCTGGCTAGATAACTCTTGCTTGTTAGCACTGCTGAGCTGCTTCTTAAAGTAACCTTGAAGATGTTGAAGCGTGTTGGCGTGCGTACCACGGTTTGCATGGTGCGATAATGCCGTCATCAGTCCTTCGATGTACTTATCTGCAAGCTCATTTATCTCTAACTCATTGCCTGCTAGTAATTTACCAAGGCTTTTATAACCCTCAACGTGATGACACATTACTAAATACTTGTGGGCGCTATGGAACTGGATAAGCTTGTGCTTAGTAATACCTTCGTCTACTAGGTCTAGCCACTTCTGATAAGTGAAAACACGAGTCATAAAGTTTTCGCGCAAAATCGGGTCGTTCAGACGACCATTTTCTTCCACAGGCAGCAACGGATTGCCTTCCATAATCTGCTTAGTGAACATGCCAACGCCTGTGGATTCAGAGCCGCGGCCGTGGTGGTGATATACCTTAACACGCTCCATGCCGCAAGTTGGACTCTTTTGGCACACAATGAAACCAGCAATGTGTTGATTATTCTTGGAGTAGTTTTGACCGAACTCGATAAGCTCATCAGTGACGTCGCCGGTTCCATCTGGACGGGAAACATGAATTATGTCGTCTAACATTCGTGTCTGACGAATGGTTTGGCGAGGCGTTGGCAATCCAACGGCCATTTCAGGGCACACTGGCTCAAGTTCAACATAATCTGCAAGATCTTCAGTACAGAAGCGTGAACGTTTGTGCCCAGTATCGAACCTAACTTTATGACCGGCGACACATGCACTAATGCCTATTTTTATTTTTTTATCCATGGTCAATTCCTTACGCTCATTGCTCATATTCTTTCTTGTTATGTGGTATATTGCTTATTCCACATTAATTTAGTCGTTTTAAGTTGTTTCCTAGAAGACTTTAAAAGTGCTGTAATGCAAATTAATAAATGTATTTACCTAGAGGGTTAAACAGTTGGCTCACCCCTTTAGTGAAGTACAAGGCATCGCTTGACACTGTCAGGCATACACACCCTTCTTTCGTTGCTGGCTGATGGGTATGATTTCCATCTAACCAAATAAAATCGCCTTTGTTGTAGACACCCATCTCGTCTTCGAAACTGCCTTCTAACAGTAGAGTAATCTCGAAGCCTTTGTGTGTGTGGCAAGGAACTTGTCCATCTTTATCGATGTGCAACAGGCTGGTATGGTGTGCGTCGTCTTCAAAATCGAGTCGTGCTCGAGATATTTTCCCGAGGTTCATCCAGTCCTTTCTCGCAATTGAACTCAATGCTCTAGGAATAGTGAAAGTAGTGTCAGATACTGTCATTTGCTCGGCTTTCGGTTCAACCTCGATTGATTGAGACAAATCTGCAGTGATCAGATCAATCACTTCTAAATCTATGTCGCTGGCAAGAAAGCTATCTAGTTCATTACTTGTCACTGATTGTTGCTCATCAAATATGTTATCAGCGGCATTAGCCGATAACCGCTGTACCTTTGCTTGGCAGTGTCCACACAGCTCGACATGGCTAGACACAATTAAAGAAACTGAGTCAGCAAGCGTGCCATCAACAAATTTTTGCAACATAGCATCGTTTGGGTGATGTTTAATCATGGCTTTGTTCCCCCATGTGAACCTTGAGTTTGGCTAGCGCGAGTCTTAAACGGGATTTCACGGTTCCAAGCGGGACGCCGAGCTGCTGAGCAAGTTGCTCTTGTGACAGCTCTTGAAAGTAAACGCCTTTCACTATGGTTTTCTGAGCTAACGGAAGCTTCTCGATTTGCGTCATGACATGTCGGCTCATCAAATGATCGCCAAACGGCAAATCTTCGTTTTGAGTTTCAGCCACCATAGCGTCTAATGGCCAAATGTCGTCGGCTATCGTTTGCTCTGCTTTTGCTTTAACTTTACGAAGCATATCAAAAGCTGCATTTCGCATTACTGTGTAGACCCAAGTAGTTGCAGCACCTTTATCTTCGTTGTAAAGGTGTGCTTTCTTCCAAACGTTGGTCATGGTGTCTTGTACCAATTCGTTTGCAGCTGCTTCGCCCCCAAGTTTACTGATTCCAAAACGTTTGATTTTGGGTGCAAAGAACTTAAACAAACAAGTGAATGCCTGCTTGTCTCGGTTTGTTCCCACTGAAATCAACCAACTTGAGAGCTCTGTAGGTACCTTGGTTTCACTCGGTAATTTGTTGTCGGGAATGATGACATGCTCCTTGCCCTTCCCTTTACTTCTGCTTTCCACTTGCATAGCCAGTAACCATCATGCGAATTTGAGCGACATTACGAGCAAAGCATCAGTAGGGATCACTTTTGTTTAAATTAATTTTTACTATACAAAATTATAGTGAAAAAAGTGTTCACTGCCCCGTAATGATTTGATTCAAAAAAGGAACTAGCGAAGGAAAACTCGCAGGTTCTGTAAATTCTGATTTCTTTTCTAACGGGATTGGCATCATTTCGAGCAATCGCGCACAAATCCATTGCGGGCTATCAAAATCTGGGGTCGGGTAGAGCGTTCTGATTGAATCGTGATCGCGGAACAGCTGCACGAGAAATGAAGTAAAGACATTGGGCACATCATAATCGAGTGCTGGCCAATGGGGTAAATCACGGAATTGGCTTTTGATTAGGCCATCACTTTGGTGATACGAGGAGTGCAACTGCACCAAATTTTGCCCTTCTACGTCGATCTCTAACAGTTGATTATCCGACATATTGAAATCGACAATCGTTACCTTGGTTCCCCAAGTAATAAGATGTTCGGACTTTGTGTTGTCTTGTGTCGCGATAATAAAACCTTCACCTTTGGCAGCGTGCGCCACCATGGTGAGATATTTTTGTTCGAAGATTCTTAGCCTTTGTCTCCCTCCTGGCAATAAAAAAATGGGGAGAGGGAACACAGCAAGTTCTAGAGAAGACTCTACGGGTTTGTCTGGATTGGTTTTTGTCCGTGTGATCTTCCCAGTTGAATTCGGCACATAGCACTCCTTAGTTCAAAGATGATTTAGGAGGGTATACGGACTGTTTGAGAGGTTCGATCAATCTAGGTCAGGAGGTGGTTGTTTATTGATCGAAGTTGTTTGATAAACCAGCTGCAATAGAAGGATATGTTTTTTGTTGCACTTGTTCATAAATTCATCGTTCGTCTCTTCTTTAGTCGATGTCAATAGGTAATGTGTGGATAAATGGTAAGCGATCAGAAGAGGTGGATGGCTGCCTCTTTCTAACTTTCCTCTTTACTTAACATCACAGCGAAGGACTGGTCATGATTGTCATTTATGGTATCAAAGAGTGCTTAAACCCGATTAAGTCAGAGCTCTCTCATTGTTTTTCAGCAGTGCTTAAATAGTGAGATAGGGTTGTCAGATGACAAGCGTGCACATCGTTTTGTGCCATTTGAACGAGATAACTTCTTTTACCCAGAAGGGAGAACGCAGGCCTATACCGTTATCGAGATTAATATGATGGATGGACGCACTGTTAACACTAAAAAGCGCTTAATTAAAAAGATCTTCTCTGAGATTGAAAAGCAGCTCCCTATTTCTCCGATAGATATTGAAGTCACCATTAAAGAGCAGCCTTCACATTGTTGGGGTTTTCGAGGGATAACGGGCGATGAAGTACAAGATTTGAAGTACAAAGTAAACGTCTCGGTCTTGTCTGACGATTCATTTTGCACTCCCACAGGCTATTTATCAGATAAATTTCGGTTCAGGTAAACCCTTGTGCTATACTCCGCGCCCCAATCCGAATTGGCTTGCTTAATCTTAGGAAATTATTATGAGTGCTAAAAACGAACTTCAACAAATTAACAACCGTTTAGACAAGTGTCGCCATAAGTTAGCGGCTGCTAAAGCTCGTAATGATCGTCCTGTTGTTCGTCAATTTGAAGACGAAATCAAAAAGCTAACAAAGAAGATTGCCCAGCTTAAGCACAAGCAAAGCTACGATGTAAATCAAGAACGTAAGTCGTTGCTTGATATGCCATTTAGCCGTGAAATTACTAAAGCTGAGCAAGCGGATATGGGTAAACTGAAAAAGTCTGTAAAAGGATTAGTCGTTGTTCACCCAATGACGAAGATTGGTAAAGAGCTTCGTCTTGAGGTTATGACGGGTTATGCCCCTAAAAAATTCTAATTACCAGCGATGGTAATAAAAGAGGAGCTAGCAATAGCTCCTTTTTGCTTTTTTAGGGATTCAGAAAGGGTTAAATCGACGCTCGCATTGGCGATATGATAGACAGATAGGTGTTGACTTGGGTCACAAAATCTCTCATCGCCTACTAAAGTTAACGTGTTACTAACATGACACTTAGCTGACACGCTAGTGTGTTCGGTTTTCTAATCCAACAATTTCTCATCAATTTGCATAAATATAGGCATAGCAAGACAAATACTTACAGATAAAACTAGACTCATTAGGGAAGATGAGAACGTAAAACAATAGAGGTTATATGAATCAATTAATTTCAATAGGGCCACTAGAATCTTTCTTAATCGCGATCAGCGTTTTGTTTCTAGGTCATTTTGTAAACGCAAAGCTACCGATTCTCAAAAAGTACAATATCCCAGAGCCCATTGTGGGCGGCTTAATTGTTGCTTTTGCGATTACAGGTCTGCATTTTAACGGCGTTGATCTAGCGTTCTCCCTACCTTTACAGAACACATTCATGTTGATGTTCTTTGCGACCGTAGGTCTTGCTGCTAACTACACACAGTTAATGAAAGGCGGTGCGAAGGTATTCTTGTTCTTGGGTGTCGCTTCGGTGTACATCATCATCCAAAATGGTGTGGGTGTGACGTTAGCTACCGCGCTTGGTCTTGAACCGTTGATGGGCTTGATTGCAGGTTCTATTACGCTATCTGGTGGTCATGGTACGGGGGCAGCTTGGTCGCAAACCTTTTCTGATACTTATGGCATAGCCAATACGCTAGAAATCGCGATGGCTTCGGCAACCTTTGGTTTGATCATTGGCGGTATCATTGGTAGCCCGGTGGCACAAAAGCTGATCGATAAAAACAATCTTGAATCAGAGTACGGCACGGGTACACAAACGCACGAGCGTTTCCCTGAGCTGGTGACGTATAACGAGTATGAAGAAGACAAAGTGACAGCCAAGAAGGTGATTGAAGTATTGTTCATTCTCCTTATCTGTATCACAGGTGCGAAATACCTAGAGCAGTGGGTAGCGACTTTCGAAATTTCTTGGTTGATGATTCCCGACTTTGTTTACGCTTTGTTTATCGGTGTATTCATCACAAACATGTTTGAAGTGACTAAGCTGCATAAAACCGACAGTGAAACCGTTGATATTCTGGGTACTGTGTCATTGTCTCTATTCTTAGCGATGGCGTTAATGAGCCTTAAACTGTGGAATATTTTCGATCTTGCGATCCCATTCTTGGTGATCTTAAGTGTTCAATCGGTGGTACTTGGTCTGTTCTCTTACTTTGTGACATTTAAAGTGATGGGTTCAAACTACGACGCAGCGGTTATGTCGGGCGGTCACTGTGGTTTCGGCCTTGGTGCAACACCTACAGCGGTAATGAATATGGGCTCTTTGGTAAACCGATTCGGCCCATCGCCACAGGCATTCATGGTGGTGCCAATCGTCGGCGCATTTTTCATTGATATCGTTAACTTGATTATCCTGCAAGGTTACATCTCGTTTATCGGTTAATGTGAATACCTCGCTTAACGCATAAAAAAGGCCAGACGATAGTCTGGCCAAATAAGCAGTGCAATTTATTTGTTAGTTTTTAAAGCGTAGTCACGACTTCATCAAGTGCTAGGCGCGCTTTTGGTTTACCGTGGTTGTAGTCTTCGCCGTCTTTGTGGTAACCGATAGCTAGTGCTACATCAACAACGTGACCTTCTAACTCATCAGCAAACTCTTCGCTGATCATAGCCGCGTCTACACCTTCCATTGGAGTTGAAGCGATACCAAGGCGAGCAAGCGTGTGCAGTGTGTTACCCAGTGCAATGTACACTTGAGACTTAGTCCAGTTGCCGTTGAAACCTGTTTCGTCAGTGTTCATTTCTGCGAATGCGTAAGCACCTAAGAACTGTTCATACATTTCAGCAGGTAGGTGACCAGAGCTTACTTCCGTATCTGCGCGTTTCGCAAACTTCTCTTTAGTGTACTTAGGATCGTGAGCGAACAGGATTGTGTGTGACGCTTCTTTCGCATGTGGTTGGTTAAACTGGAACATATTCTCGAAAGTGTTGTGGAAACGTTGTTTTGCCTCGTCGCTCTCAATGATGATGAATTTCCAAGGCTGAGAGTTGATAGAAGAAGCTGACAGACGAAGTGCTTCTTTGATTACTTCCATGTCTTCCGCAGAGATGCGTTTTTCTGCATCGTATTTTTTAGTTGTGTAACGAGTGTTTAGATCAGTAATGATTGGATGAGTCATGTTGAATCCTAATATCTATCAATAATAAATGTTGTAGGGTGTTATGTTCGGTAACGTCAACAATAAACGGATAACGTATTTGGGCTTTGTCTCTAATATCATCGGTCTTTAATAGAACGGGTTTCTAAGAAACAAGCGCTGAAATGGTCATCGAACATGCCCCAATAAATCGAGTATCTGCGGTAGCTCAAGTCGATGGAGGTAAGATAATAGAAGATTAGCTTGGGAAAAATAGCGAACATATCAAATCACTATGGTAAATAATGTCCATAATGATTCGATAAGTGTGATTTTAATAGGTTTGAATTGTCTAGATTCAGTCGTTTAGTATGCCTTGATGCCATATTGGCGCAATAATGGTGGAAGGACGCTGTCTAGGTTTGGGATATCTTCCGGTGTGATTTCGATTAAGCCAAAACCATGCTCATCATAGATTTTTCTCGTCGCTTCACGTTTTTCCTCGGCGATTGGCGCAGAGTCGGTTCCCCAAAATTGGATGTAGACTTTGCCACTTGGAAGATAAAAGTCACTGATCACTTCTTTTGCTATTGGCAGTGGACGCTCGTACGCATGTACTACACCCGCCATATATAGCCAGTTGTCGATGATTAGCTCTCCCTTTGAACGCACATAGTGCCCATCCAAGGTTCTATGCTTGGCCTCGAACTTTTGGCGGAAGCTAGAGAATGACACATCCGTTGAGTGGCTTTCTGCATCGTGCCCTAGGAATTCAACAACTGATTGCTTCAAACGTTTATTGCGGACTAATGAATCGTGCCATACCACGAATAGGTTTTGTGTGCCTTTATCTTCTCTCTGTTCACCACCGGCCCTTAAACCTGTCGAGGTGACGTGCCAACCGTTTTCTTCTCTTGTTATCCAACCAAGTTCATTGAGCAAGAGGTTAATTTTCTTTGCACTGAGCTTGAAAGCACTCCCAAGTTGAGTTGCGGTTAGTGTTTGCCCTGAGAAGGTGTCCAAATCGATAAGTAGCTTCTCTGGCCAGACAATGAAGACACCAAACTTTTTGTGTTCTACATACTCCCCACCAAAGCTTTCCCCTCGTTCGGTCAGCACCCATCGATCCTGTGAACGTACGATATATCCGGCCGTTTTTAGGTCACTGAATAGAGTTTTAGCTTCTATATCTCTCTGCTTAGCGAGAGCTGATGTGGAGATCTTGTCTGACATAGTCTTCTCTTAACTCGTTATTGGGCTACTGGATAACGTTGGGGTAGGCGTTACTAGAATAACACATCTATTTTAAGCAATTTCGTTCCTTCATTGTTCATGTATTTTGAGGTTTAGGGGCTGGGAAAATCAGAATTTTGAAAAATAGGCATTAATCTGATTTTTTTGTAATTAAATTACAAAACAACAAGCTGAATTCATCTGGGTGCATAGAAAACACACTTGGAATGGCGTTCTTTCATACGTGGTTTAAAGTTTTTAAGGTGTATCTTTTATTAAGTGTGATATGGATCGCTAATTATTTTTAATGGCTGAATTTATAAGTGTGATACGGATCTCATGTGAATGAGATTTATTATCGTTAGTTTTGCTTTGTAATTTTAATTCATGGCATTTTTGTGATCTAAATTGTTCCCAGTAACCCCTAAGTGTTTTTTGTGTGTGATTGTTATCACGAAAATTGGCTTGAGGTGAATTTTGGAAATGTTGTGATACATTTCAATCAACTTTTGAGCACACATTTTCGGTCATTTGACCAACCAATACACTACGGGGTTCTACCTATGTTATCACCAGAAGCGAAGATCAAGGTTCAAAACTTTGGTCGTTTCTTATCCAATATGGTAATGCCAAACATCGGCGCATTTATTGCGTGGGGTTTCATTACAGCACTATTCATCCCAACAGGTTGGTGGCCTAACGAAACGTTAGCATCAATGGTTGGTCCTATGATCACTTACTTGCTGCCATTATTGATTGGTTACACTGGTGGTAAGATGGTTGGTGGTGACCGCGGCGCGGTAGTAGGTGCCATCACAACAATGGGTGTTATTGTTGGTACTGACATCCCGATGTTCATGGGTGCAATGATTGTGGGCCCACTAGGCGGTATCGCAATCAAGAAATTCGATGAAGCTATTCACGGTAAAGTGAAGAGTGGTTTCGAGATGCTAGTGAATAACTTCTCAGCGGGTATTATAGGGATGGTGTGTGCTATCGTGGCATTCCTAGTTATCGGACCTGCTGTGAAAGTGCTTTCTACTGGTTTGGCGGCTGGCGTAAACTTGATGGTTGAATCGGGTGCATTACCTCTGGCTTCTATTTTCGTAGAACCAGCGAAAATCCTTTTCTTAAACAACGCCATCAACCACGGCATCTTCTCTCCTTTAGGTATTCAACAGTCTGAAGAAGTTGGCCGTTCAATCTTTTTCTTAATCGAAGCGAACCCAGGTCCTGGTCTAGGTCTACTACTTGCTTACATGGTATTTGGTAAAGGCAGCGCGAAGCAATCTGCTGCGGGTGCATCTATCATCCACTTCCTAGGTGGTATCCACGAAATTTACTTCCCATACGTTCTAATGAACCCACGTCTAATCCTTGCGGTAATCGCAGGTGGTATGGCTGGTGTATTCACTAACGTAATGTTCAGCTCTGGCCTAATCTCTCCAGCGTCTCCTGGTTCTATCTTCGCGATTCTGTTGATGACACCAAAAGGCTCTTACATCGGCGTGATTCTATCGGTTATCGCAGCAACGGCAGTATCGTTTGTTGTAGCGTCAATCCTTCTTAAAACATCAGCGCAAGATGATGAGGAAGATTCACTAGAGAAAGCATCAGCACAAATGAAAGACATGAAAGCATCTTCTAAAGGTGCAGCAATAGGTGCAGACATCAACCTAGCTGACGTGAAAGCAGTATACGTAGCGTGTGATGCGGGTATGGGTTCAAGTGCAATGGGTGCAGGTCTTCTTCGTAAGAAAGTTGATGCAGCGGGCCTAAATATCACGGTAACTAACTATGCAATCAACAACTTACCAGCTGATTCACAAATTGTTATTACGCATAAAGATTTAACAGACCGTGCACGTAAAATCATTCCTGGTGCAATGCACATGTCTCTGAACAACTTCTTAGATGGCGCAGTATACGACAACCTAGTAGCAGAACTTGTTGAAGCACAAAGTGGTGAAGCGAAGGTAGAAGCTCCGGCTCCTGCAGCAGCACCAGCTCAAGAAGGCAACAAGCTTGCACTGACTAATGACAGCATCTTCCTTGGCCTTAAAGCGACTCAGAAAGAAGACGCAATCAAGTTTGCTGGCGACCAATTAGTGAAGCTTGGCAACGTATCTCCAGAGTACGTAGATGGCATGTTTGCTCGTGAAGAGCTTGTATCTACTTACCTAGGCGAGTCTATCGCAGTACCGCACGGCACAATCGAAGCGAAGCAATACGTACAAAAAACCGGCATTGTATTCTGTCAGTACCCTGAAGGTATTCAGTGGGGCGAAGATGAAGATGATATCGCGAAGATGGTTATCGGTATAGCCGCTCAAGGCGATGAGCACAACATGGTTCTGATGGCTATTACCAATTCACTTGATGATGAAGAAGCTGTGGAATGCCTACAGAACACAACAAACCCTGCAGATGTTCTACGTATTCTTAGCGGAAACTAAAAAGCTCTAGTCAAGCTCCTAAGTAAAGGAGGCCGGTATCCCCCTACTGGCCTCAATTTCGGTCTAAATCTGTCTTAACAAGATTCAGTCTGAATAGCTTACTGCTTAATGTCCCTAGTTAATCATCAGGCATGTTGTTGAGCAGTTAGCTATCTAGATTCAAATATTTATAAGGTCAAAATTATGAAAGCGTTACATTTTGGTGCCGGTAATATCGGTCGTGGTTTTATTGGTAAACTTCTTTCTGACGCTGGTATGGAGGTTACTTTTGCTGACGTAAATGAAACGGTTGTTAATGCGTTGATTGAACGCCAAGAATACCCAGTGAAGATTGTTGGTGAAGAGTGCGTTGTTGAAACCGTTAAGAACGTGACAGCAGTAAACTCCGCAACAAGCGCTGTGGTAGATTGCATTGCTGAGTCGGACATTGTGACGACAGCTGTTGGCCCAACGGTTCTTAAGATTATTTCTAGGTCTATTGCTCAAGGTATCGAAAAGCGTGCAGCGGCAAACAATACTGCACCAATGAACATCATCGCAGCTGAGAACATGGTTCGTGGTACTAGCCAACTAAAGGCAGCGGTTTTAGAGCATCTTTCTGATGACATGAAAGCTTTTACTGAAGAACACATTGGCTTTGTTGATTCAGCGGTTGACCGCATCGTACCACCAGCTGAAGCTGCTGAAATTGACCCACTAGCAGTAACGGTTGAAACGTTCAGCGAGTGGATCGTAGACCAAACACAATTTAAAGGTGAGATTCCAAACATCCGAGGTATGGAATGCACTGACAACCTTATGGCTTTCGTTGAGCGTAAACTATTCACGCTAAATACAGGCCACTTGGTAACGGCATACCTTGGCGCGCTTGCAGGCCATGAAACAATCAAAGACGCGATTGAAGACCAAGCAATTTACGTTGAAGTAAAAGCGACGATGGAAGAGAGTGGTGAGGTGCTTATCAAGCGCTACGGCTTTGATCCAGAGGCACATACAGCATACATCTTAAAAATTCTAGGCCGCTTTGCGAACCCATTCCTACGTGACGAAGTTGACCGTGTTGGCCGTCAACCAATCCGTAAACTGAGCCCACAAGATCGTCTAGTCAAGCCACTGAACGGTACGCTAGAATACGGTCTACCAAATGCACACCTTGTAAAAGCGATTGCTGCGGCTTTCCACTACAAGAATGAAGATGACCCTCAAGCGGTTGAACTTCAGGCAATGTTCGCAGAAAAAGGTTTTGCGGAGACATTAGCGCACTATTCTGAGCTGAATATTGACTCAGAAGTTGTTAAACTAGCGGAACAAGCTTACCTAGCATTGAAATGATAAATCATCAAAGTGCCACACCTGTGGCACTTTCTTATTGCCGAGCCGTTATGCCAATACATCCTAGTCATGAAACAGAATTACTTGAGGCCTTATCTGAAGCTGAGAGTGCCAGCGCCTGCTTGATGGCGGCTTATGATACATTGGATGATACGGTGGATGCGGTTTTAAAAAACATCTTCAAAAAAGACGACACGGCGATTAAATTCGTTGTCGAGCCTCTACTTAACAGCGGTGGGCCTTTAGGCGAAATAATGGTTCGCGGTAAGTTGCTCTTGGGTTTGGGTGTTATCAGTAAAGAGCTTTATGACGATTTAGAGGTTTTTGTAACCTTGAAAGAGTGGGCGAAATTACAAGGTGACGACACCAGTTTTACCGAAGTTGATGTTATCTTTGAGCTCAATAAGGTACACGCGATCCAGCGTATTATGCCTATCGAATATGATGCGGAGATGGTAGAAAGCATGTCTGGCCCGATGCTTCAAATGTTTTTAGGGCGACATCACCAGAAAGTGAAGTCGACCATTGTTTTGGCTATCACAGACATCATTAACACCTTATGCCGCGACAACGCCTTGAGTTCTTAGATTTCGTTATTGAACGTTTTCATTACGACACAACCACTCGCTACCACCTGTTTTATCCATCCTAGAATAAATATTGATTGCGGTTTCTCAGTGAGGGATCGCTTTTTTATATTCACTTTAGCCTTCATTTCTTCTGATATAAGCAAGAGCTGTATCGGAGGTGATTCTCTCGCATAGCATTCAATCTGATTGTTCAAACTTGTCGGTAGTTCAGCATATCGACGACAAATTTCAGGCACAAAAAAAGCCACCGAAGTGGCTTTTTATTTCAACAAGACCTCAGATTATAGGTCTTGGATGTTCTCAGCTTCTAGCTCTTGGAAGTAACGTAGAGTCTTAACTTTTAGCTCTTGTTGAGCTGGTTCATCAGCAACGATGATGGCTTTACGGTGCATTTGTAGTGCTGTCACAGTCCACATGTGGTTTACAGAACCTTCGATAGCAACTTGTAGAGCTTGTGCTTTGTTGTGACCCATAGTCAGTATCATTACTTCTTCAGCGTCTAGTAGAGTCGCAACACCGATAGTTAGTGCGTATTTTGGTACTTGGTTGATGTCGTTGTCGAAGAAGCGAGAGTTCGCGATGCGAGTTTCTTCAGTTAGCGTCTTGATACGAGTACGAGATGCTAGAGAAGAACCTGGTTCGTTGAATGCGATGTGACCGTCGATGCCGATACCGCCCATGAACAGGTTGATTTTACCGTAAGAACGGATTTTTTCTTCGTAAGCTGCACAGTGAGCGTCGATGTCTTCTGCTTTGCCGTCTAGTAGGTTGATGTTCTCTTCTTGAATATCAACGTGGTTGAAGAAGTTTGTGTACATGAAAGTACGGTAAGACTCAGGGTGGTTAGGATCGATACCTACGTACTCATCCATATTGAATGTAACAACGTTTTTAAAGCTAACTTCACCCGCATTGTATAGTGCGATTAGCTCTTTGTAAGTCGTAAGTGGTGTGCCACCAGTTGGTAGACCAAGAACGAATGGACGATCAGCTGTTGGGTTGAATGCTTTGATAGCTTCAACGATGTGACGTGCTGCCCATTTACCTACTTGTGCCGCGTTGTTTAAAGGAATAAGTCTCATTTTTGTAGCCCCTAAGATAAGTCATTTATAGTGTGCTGAAACATTAATTTGCATTATAAAATAAGTGATCTGTTTCTACCATTGTTTTAGGTCAATTTTTTACATTTTTCGTCGTATCTGTGACTCGAACTCGCAAAATTGCATGCATATTGCATGGATATTTGGTGGCGTTAAACAAGATTAATACGCTTGTCATATATCGCAATCTTGATTCAATTCAGCGCCTGAAAGGGTTCACCGATTTTGAAGCAGGAGTGAGCTAAAGGATTATAGTAGAGGTGAGCATAAAAGCATGTCTCGGAGAGATAGGTTTGCATGCAAAAAGCAGTAGCAATAGTCGCTCTCTGAAAGGGCTCTTAGCTTTGCATTTGCAATGCTTAAATCCTGAGAGGTGACTATTGTGTGCTATCGCTATGAATTTCCTATAAATCTTGGTAAAACTTAATTGACTGGCTAAAATTACTAATCATTAGGTGAAGTCGTGTTTGAAGGCACAAAAAAGCCCAAAGTGATGAGGTATCACTTTGAGCGATTTTACTAATCTTCTAACACTAACTCGCTGTCGTATTCTTCCCTAGGCACTTCGCCGCGTTTGCAGCCGTTTAGGGTTTGAAAGCGACGGCGTCCGCGAGCCAGTTGAATGTACTTCAACCAAACACGCTCTAACTTGGACTTTGCCTTGTGAGGGTGAGACAACACTTTAAGGAAGTGCTTTTCTTCTGAATTGGTTGGTGTAAGTTCACCAGTCTCAAGTGCAAGCATAGTGTCGCCAAACAAGGTTAGGATTTCCTCTTCTGAAAGAGTAAAATTCCCTGACTTAGCGAACCCTCGTGGGAACTTAATGGTGTCATAAAAACGTTTTTTTCCGTGACGGAATTCGGTCTCAGACATATCAGCCTCAGTAATGTGGTTAGATAGAAATTAGTGTTTATTGCTCACGCGAAAATATTGTTAAAAGGCTAAAATAGGAAACAAAACGTTTTTGCCTTTACGATAAACAATCCTAGATCCGCTAGTTAGCAGATTTATTACAGAGATGTATTTGATGGATGTGAAAGTATTTAGAACCTTTCTTGAGGTTGCAAGGGTGCGCCACTTTGGGCGTGCTGCTGAAAACTTGTATTTAACACAAGCGGCGGTGAGTGCGCGGATCAAACAGCTAGAGGGCTATTTTGATACTCAGTTGTTCATCCGTGATCGTAATAACATTAAGCTTACCTCTTCAGGTGAGCGTTTGATTGGTTACGCTGAGGTGATGGTTTCTACTTTGCAACAGGCTAAGTTTGAGCTGTCACTTGAGAGTGGAAAAGCCTTGCAGCTAACGCTGGGTGGCACACCGAATATTTGGGATGCGTATTTACAAAACTGTCTGAGTGTTGTGACGGATTCTTTTGGTGGTTACGGTTTTATGGCAGAGGTGATGGGGCGTGAGCAACTGAACCGTAACTTGCTTGAGCGCACCTTAGATATGGCCTTTGCATTTGACCAGATCAAAGCTGAAGAGCTGAACTGTAAAAAAGTGGCAGATCTCGTGTTGGTTTTGGTATCGACACAACCTGATGATTTAGAATCCGTGTTCCAGCATAAGTATGTTTATGTCGATTGGGGAACTCGTTTTGGTTCTGAGCACGCAGAGCGTCATCTAAAAGTACCCGCACCGTACTTACGCACCTCAACGGCTCGTATTGCACTCGATTTTATTTTAGAGAAAGGGGGTAGTGGGTTTTTGCCAGTGTCTCTTGTTGAACCTTTTATCGAGTCAGGACAGTTGTATAAGGTGAAAGGCGTTGAAGACTGGTATCGCCCGATTTACCTAAGCTACCGTAAAAACAGTACCTCAGTAGAGGCGATCATGCAGGTTGAGAAGTTGGTTAACGAGATTGACCCATCGACGGCATACACACTGCAACAAGCAGCAGAACAAGCACCTGAGTAGCCGTTTAGGCTGTCACTCATTGCTTTGTTGAATAAATAAAAAATGGCTCCTTTTTGGGAGCCATTTTTGTTTAAACCAGAGATATTCATACTGTCCAAGTTAGAGAAAGCTCTAAGTCGGAAAATCGTTTAAGCCTGGTGTGTAGCCCATCTAAAAGGCTCTATAGTGTTAAAGCACTCATAGGTTCATTAGGTTTTCAATCGACTCTTCAAGAGAGTGTGACATGTACGAATGGATTGTTTGTCCGTCCGTTGCGTCAATCTCAATCTTAGAAATCTCCTGTTCTGCTTGGTCTTCAAGAAAGCCTAGTGACTGCTCGACTGATTGACTGGTGAGAACCTGTTGGTTTGATAAAACAATACGACACGTGTGAAGAACCATAGCCTTTTCCTTTTTATATTCGATAGGTCTCTGCATCTTTGGCGTGCCAAGTGCCTATCGTTTGACGTTGTGAGAAGATTGGCTTCTCTGGGTTAAATTTAGTCGAATTGGGCAAAAATAAAACCCTTTCATGTGATTTATCTAACCTTCAGCTCCGAAAATGGCTAGCGATAGTGGTTTTTCAGGATAGACTTTTAGGGCGTGAAGTAAGAATTATTGAAAAAGAGAAGAGCTCAATATGTCGAACAATATTCATCACAACAATGCGTTAACTAAAGAGCAATGTCATTTGGCTCGCTATGCGCGAGACGCTCGCTTTGATGGTATGTTTTTCACTGCAGTAAAAACGACGGGGATTTTCTGTCGGCCTATCTGCCCTGCAACACCACCAAAAGAAGAGAACGTCGAATATTTTTCTCATCAGGCTCAGGCATTAAAAGCGGGCTACCGACCTTGTTTACGCTGTCGACCAGACAGTGCTCCTTTATCACCTGCATGGAAAGGGGTTGAAACCACGTTTCTTAGAGCGATGCAGCTTATCGATAACGGTGCATTAAGCTCTGGTTCGATTACCGATCTTGCTGAACGTTTGGGGATCTCTGATCGATACTTACGCACCTTGTTCGACAACTATATTGGCGTGTCACCCAAGCAATATAGCCTGTACAGTCAGTTAATGTTCGCTAAACAGTTGCTGCACAACAGTAGTATGAGTATTAGTGATGTCGGCTTTGCGAGTGGCTTTAATAGCACGCGTCGTTTTAACGATGCGTTTCATAAAGAGCTGAAACTTTCGCCAAGTCAGATTCGACGAACCAAACCTAATGACAGTCTGAGTAATCACATCCAACTGGCCTTTCATGGCCCATTAGATTGGAAGCACTTATTGGACTTCTATCGACGCAGAATGATCGAGGGGATAGAAGAGGTTAGGGATGGCTATTATCAGCGAACTGTGACAGTCAATGGTTCGGAAGGTTGGTTTAAGGCGACCTTAGCTAAAAAGAACCGATTAGATATTGAATTTGAGTTGGATGATATAAACCAGTTACGAGGTTTGATCACTCACATTCGTCGCATGTTCGACTTAGATGTCGACATCGCCAAAGTTGAAGCCTTTTTTGCGACGATCGATCCTCACTTAGTCGCCAGAAGTGGTATTCGTATTCCTGGCGTATGGAGTGCTTGGGAGGCGGGTGTCAGAGCGATACTTGGACAGCAAGTCTCGGTAACAGCAGCGATTGGTCAGCTAAACCTATTGGTTAAAGAGCTTTCTGAATCAGATAAGAAAACCTATTTTCCGACACCGAAACAAATAGTGGAAGCCGATGTGAGCTTTTTGCGAATGCCAGGAAGCCGTAAGGAGACCTTAAAGCGTTTTGCCGAATACATGGTCGACAACCAAGCCGAGCACCCTTCCAAATGGATTGACCTAAAAGGTATTGGCCCTTGGACCATACAATACGCATTACTTCGTGGCTTGAGTGAGCCGAATCATTTGCTGGTGAGTGATTTAGTGGTGAAGAAGTTTATCGAGCACCGACCGGATATCAATATAGAGAGTGTTTCACCGTGGGGCAGTTACGCGACGTTCCACTGTTGGAATCAGTCTTAATAGAAAGAGCAACTCGCGAAAGTCCGCAATACAAAGCTAGGAGTAATCATGGCCAACCGTTTTACATATTATGACAGCCCATTAGGCACAGTGACTCTGCAAGCGAATGGGCAAGGCTTACTCGGAGTTTGGTTTGAAACACACACAACGAAACCTGGAGACCTAGGTACACAAGAAGATAGCTTTCCGGTTTTCCAATCGGTCAAAGAGCAGCTCGATCGTTATTTTGCAGGAGAAGCCGTTCAATTTGATGTACCGATCGCTGCCACAGGCACTCCGTTTCAGCAATCGGT
>JAYYSE010000105.1:0-6177 GCA_036126475.1 Pseudomonadota bacterium
AAACCTAGGAAAGAAAGTGCCGCTTCTGACATGATGGCATTTGCCACCTGTACCGTAGAGATAACCAAAATTGGCGATAAACAGTTCGGTAGAATATGACGGAACATGATACGTGGCGCTCTAAAGCCCATCACGCGTGCCGCTTCTACATACTCTTTCTTCTTCTCAGCCAATACCGAGGCACGAATCGTACGCGCATACTGTGGCCATTCAGCAATACCGATGATCACCACCAGCATCACTACCGCATATTGTGCGTAGAAGTCACTACCGAAGCTCGCTTTAAAGATAGCCGAGACAATGATCGCCACCATCATGGTTGAGAACGAAAGCTGAACATCGGCAAAACGCATCAAGAAGCTATCGATACGACCACCGAAGTAGCCCGCTGATAGCCCAATGATGATGCCCAGAGTCAGCTGCAGACCAACAGCGAGAAAACCAATCGTCAGTGATAAGCGAGAGCCATAAAGGATGGTCGATAAAATGTCACGCCCCTGTTCATCGGTACCTAGTAGGAAGCGCTCTTCGCCATCTTCCATCCAAGACGGTGGTAGCTCAGAGTCCATGATGTCGATAGACGTCACGTCATATGGGTCTGTTGGCGCTAGAATAGGCGCCGCCAATGCCATCACCAAGAAAGCAGTGAAAACAGCAAAGCTAAACATTGCCACTTTGTCACGCAAAAAGTAGTACAGAATGTCTGACTGCTTAAATCGCGCCCAACGAGATGGAGCTGTTGTTGTTTGTTCCATGATTATGCTCCTTTCCCGGTAATGTTCACTGTTGGATTAATGATGCCGTATAACAGATCAACAATGGTGTTGGTGACGACGAAAATAAGACCAACGAAGATAACGTAAGCCGTGATTAGCGGTGTATCGACGCGATTGATTGCTTCAAGGAATAGGAAGCCGGTGCCCGGCCACTGGAATACGGTTTCAGTAAGAATGGTGTAAGCCACCATAGTACCAATCTGAACCCCACCTACCGTTAGTACTGGTAGCATCGTGTTTTTCAGAGCGTGCTGGTAGTAAATCTTGTTCAGTTCAAGACCTTTCGCTTTACCAAACTTGATGTACTCAGAGCTCAACACTTCTAGCATCTCTGAACGAACGAGACGAATGAAAAGCGGTAGCATGATAGATGCAAGCGCGATACTTGGCAGAACTAAATGTGCAAGGCCATCTAGCGTTAGGAAACCAGACTCCCAGCCAAACCAGTTTGCCGTTTCACCACGGCCATAGGATGGAAACCAACCAAGCTCAATCGAGAATACATACATTAACATGATCGCAGTTAAGAAAACCGGAATTGAGATACAGATACTACTGCCCGCCATCACCAGTTTAGTGAAGAAGCTTTTTGGATGTATTGCTGAATAAACGCCCAGTGGAATCGACAGACAAACGATGATCATAGAAGCGCCAAACACAAGTTCAAGTGTCGCCACCAGCTTATCTAAGATTACCTCCACAGCAGGGCGTTTAAAGAAGTAAGATGTACCTAAGTCACCTTGTAGCGCATTGCCAACAAAGCGTGTGTATTTTGTAATGAAGGGATCATTCAAGCCGAGTTCATCACGCAGCGCTTGACGCTCCGATTCTGACACAGATTGACCGACTAACTCACGCAATGGGTCGCCTAAGTTGTCCTGAATGGCAAACGCCACTAGACTGATCACAAACATCACTATCAGTGCCTGAAACAGGCGCTTGACCAGAAACGAAAACATTCCTTGCCCCTTAAACTTTCCATGAATTTCAGCCTCAAAAATGGTACTTAACTCGACTGAAATAAAGTTAAGTACCCAAAATCAACCAAGTACTCAGCCTTATGAGCACTTGGTCTGGTTCTCTATGATTATTTAACCACTAGATCACCGAAGTATGGGAAGTTCATACCGTTGATGATTGGACCAATTTCCACATTACTTTTCGCCGCCCATGATGGATCTTGCCAGTGTAATGGTACAAATGCCGCCTCATTGTACAGGATTTCTTCTACTTTCTTCAGGGATGCACTACGCTTCCCTAGATCAGTCATCGTGTTGGTCTCTTCAATTAGCTTGTCGACTTCAGCATTTGAGTAATGGCCACAGTTATACTGACCTTTACCAGTTTCTGCGTTACGAGTCATCGCTAAGAACTCTGTAAAGTTACCTGAATCCTCAGTATCTGGGTGCCAGCCGATCATGAGCATATCTGCCGCACACTTATCAAACTCAGGCCAGTATTGCGCTTTAGGCATTGTCTTCAGGTCAACCTTGATGCCAATTTTAGACAGCATGGCCGCAGAAGCTTGAGCAATCTTGTCATCGTTTACGTAACGGTTATTTGGCGCCATCATAGTTAGCGTGAAGCCTTTCTCGTAACCTGCTTCTTTCATCAGCTCTTTCGCTTTCTTAAGGTCGTAGCGAGGTTTGAGAGCTTCGTTGTGACCAACAAAACCTACTGGGCTCTGTTGACCTGCTGCAGTTGCCGCACCCTTCATTACTTTATTAGTGATACCTTCATTGTTGATTGCGTAAGTAATCGCTTGACGAACGCGAACATCTTTCAGTGCTGGATTACTGTTTTGGTTCATTTGGAACGTGATTACACGTGTACCAGGCATAGTATAAAGGTCAACACTTTCTGCTTTCTTAATACGCTTGTAGTCGTTTGGTGCAACAGGAGCAATCATGTCAACGTCGCCAGAAAGAAGTGCTGCAACACGAGTTGCGTCTTCTTTTATTGGTACTAGCGTTAACTTATCTACGTTACCGTTGGACTCTTTGTCCCAGTAATCGTTGAAACGTTCGAACGTTACTTTAACGCCTTGCTCACGCTGAGCGATAATGAAAGGACCAGTACCAGAAACGTGAGTGGAAGCGAACGAGTTGCCATGCTTTACTAACTCTGCTTTGTCACTACCATCTTCTGTCTTACCTGAGTAGAACTTACTGTCCATTGGGAACAAGTAAGTCATTACATTTTCAACAAGTGGGTAAACACCATCTGTTTTTACTTCAACCGTGTAATCACCTGTTTTAGAGATAGAAACGATTGGACCGAAAATACCTTTAAAGTCTGGAGAGCTTTTCAGACGATCGAACGTCCAAACAACGTCATCCGCTGTTAGCACATTACCAGAGTGAAACTTAACGCCTTGGCGAATATTAAACTGCATTGTTTCGCCATCAAGACGCTCCCAAGACTCAGCCAAGCGAGGTTCAAATTCCATTTTTTGGTTAAAACGGATTAGCGGATCAAACACCATATGAGACATTTGCAGTGTGCCACCAGACAATTGCTCATGCGGATCAAGTGACACTGGGTCTGCATCATAAGCGACGGTAATATCTGCTGCTGCTGCACTAAAGCTTAGGCCAGCTGCCATCAAAGCTACTGCTAGTTTGCTTTTCATGGTTTTCATTGCATAACTCCTTCATGCGGGAATCCAGATCCCTAGTTGTTGTATTTGCGTCTGTTTATTGTTGTTAGCAAGCTAAACTCCTGCCTGCTGATTTTTATACCGCGGCTTTTGCCACTGCTTTTTCTTCTCTCAAACCTGTAAATTCAGGCATTAAAGAAATTAGTTGTTTGCTGTATTCATGCTGAGGTGATTGGAATAACTGCTCTGTAGGCGCAACTTCCAATAATGTTCCCATCTGCATCACGCCAACACGGTCGCACATTTGGCGAATAACCGGTAAATCGTGACTGATAAACAGCATGGTTAGGTTTAACTCGTCTTGTAAGTCTTTTAGTAGGTTAAGGATCTGAGCCTGTACCGACACATCCAGTGCCGATGTTGGTTCATCACAAATCAAAAGACGTGGGCGAGTCGCCAAAGCGCGAGCGATAGAAATACGCTGACGTTGACCACCTGAGAATTCGTGTGGGTACTTCACCCCAGCCATTTTGCCTAAACCAACGTGCTCTAGCAGGTCATTGACGATCTGACGAGTTTCGCTTTCGTTGCGAGTAAGCTTATGGAATCGAATAGGTTCAGCAATGATGTCGAATATCTTCATTCGAGGGTTCATTGATGTGTAAGGGTTTTGGAAAACCATCTGCATTTGGCGACGCATAGGGCGACGCTCTTTTTCAGATTTCAGGCCAGTCAGGTCAACGCCTTCAAACGTTACCTTGCCCGAGTTTGGCGCGTACAAACCAGCAATTACACGAGCAATTGTTGATTTACCTGAGCCTGATTCACCCACCAAACCAAACGTCTCGCCTTCATGTACTTCAAAGCTCACGTTGTTTGACGCCTGAACGTACTCACGACGGCTCTCAAAGAATGAATCTTTAGTGGTGAAACGCAGGTTTACGTTTTCAACATTTAATAGTGGGCCTGTGTAATCACGGTGATCTTGGCTTTGACCCAACCAGTGATTTTTCACATCAAGTGGTTCCATCTCGTGCGCTTCTTCGATGTAGCTCACCAGTGGGAAACGATCGAGTTTGCGGTCTGAACGCGGAACCGCAGAGATCAAGCTGTGTGTGTATGGGTGTTCTGGCGTACCAAGCACTTTAGCTGTTGGGCCAAACTCAACCAAATCACCACGATACATTACGGCTACGCGATCGGTTACGTTAGATACCACACCCATGTCGTGCGTTACCAACATACAACCTACGTTTTTCTTAATACATAGATCGCGAATCAAACCTAAGATTTGGTCTTGGATAGACACATCCAGTGCGGTGGTTGGTTCATCTGCGATGATAAGGTCAGGCTCACCAGCCAATGCAATCGCAATAACCACACGCTGACGCATACCACCAGAAAATTGGTGAGGATACTGTTTTAAGCGGTTTTCTGGCTGTGGGATACCAACTTGATTCATCAAGTCGAGGGAGCGCTCATAGGCTTCTTGATCGGAAACCTTCATGTTGGCGTGAATCGTTTCTTTTAACTGCTGTTCTACGGTGAATAGAGGGTTAAGAGACGTCATCGGATCTTGGAAGATAAAACCAATCTTTGAGCCGCGAACAGAGCGCATCTGTTCAGGAGATAAGCCAGAGACTTTTTCGCCATCCAGAAATACCTCGCCGCTAGCAATGCGACCAGGAGGGCTCAACAGATCGATAACCGCGTTACCTACCGTTGACTTACCAGCACCAGATTCGCCTACAACACCAACAATCTCACCACGTTCAATGTTGAACGAAAGCGATTTAACTGCGGCGTGAACTCCATGACGAGATGGGTATTCGATACGAAGATTTTTTACTTCTAAAAGTGACATTACCAGACCTCTACTGCTTTGGCAGCTTTCTGCCCTGTCTGCAAAATTGAATCCATTCTTACCAGAATATTGTTCTGATATTTTATACGTTTGACAATTTGGCAAATAATTCACAGAAAATCAACAAAAATAGGATAAAAAGTCGACATTAAACGCTTAACAAGCAAAAACAGCACATAACTATTCACCACAGAGGCATATAGTAAGAAAAAACAGCATTACAATAGTGGTAATAAATACTCACAAACCCCTTACTAAAACTTACTTGTAAAGCTAAAGCCATGGTTGAGAGCAGATCTCACTACCAATCATTAAAAATAAATAATTATTCCAAAAAAAACAATTAACACTATAGAAACATAATCTAATTTATCTATTTATATCAAACAGAACAACTAAATTGGGTTGTGTGAGCCATATTTACAACCAGTAATATAGGTTCGACAAATATAAGATAACAAAACAAGCAGATGGATAAATTAGTTGGAATTTTCAGCGATTAGGGAGGGGGAAAAATGCTAAATACGGCCATTAATCGACAGTTTTAGGGTTAGGTTTCATTTTTCGTAAAAGTCTATAGGCCAAACCTATCAACCCGTCGAATTTATTGGCCATTAAATTATATAGATTAGATATAGATCGACCGGTTTAATGAATTGTGGTTTTATGTGGAGAAAGCAGAGAAGAAGAGCGGTCACATTGAACGTGCAACACTTCTGAGAAGTTATTTTTCTTGTATCGCATTTATGGCACGGATGGCTCTAGTTAAAGCTATTTATAGTGGGTTCGATCGGGTTATACCAATCACAGTAAGTAAGTGATCAAAAATAGCGTAGGAAAAAAGCTTGAGAACAAGGCAGAATTTTTCGATAAGTAGTTATTCTACAATCAAAAATTATAACGAAGTTATCGAGGTTTTTAACAAGCTAGGGTGAACA
>JAYYSE010000106.1:0-33066 GCA_036126475.1 Pseudomonadota bacterium
CAACATGAAGCTGATGACTGAAAAACAATGGCAGAGCATCCTAGGCTCCAAAGTGATGGAAAACCAGAATTGGCCAATACATCTACCTTATTGGGGAGCGGATAAGAAAGGCCTGTTCACCAATGGTAACGTTAATCAACTAAAAGGCTCTTCACTACTTAACGTGATGTGTGTGAAGTAATACGTCGGATTAAAACCTTACTTGAGCCTCAGCGATTGCTGGGGCTTTGTTGTTTTCAGACCTCGTAATTCAAAGGCTAGGACATACTGTTAAGTAGTCCATAGGTAGCCGATGGTAGACATCTTCAAATGAATTTGATCAAAAATCACTAAAAATTGCACAAATAGTGCAGTTGATGCGTAGAAAACCATAACTCAACAACAAGGTGATTGAGATTATGAGTTTGAAAAAACGATTAGAAGATGTGGCTCCTAGCTTCGAAGCTGGGGGTAAGTATGAGAAGCTCTACCCAATGTACGAGGCATTTGCGACCATATTTTACACTCCGGGGAATGTGAATCGAGGCATTACCCATGTCCGGGACAGCATTGACCTAAAACGGATTATGATTCTGGTGTGGTTAGCGACTTTCCCCGCGATGTTTTGGGGTATGTACAACGTAGGCCATCAATCCGTGATGGGGTTAACGGCTACCTATTCCGGTGCCGAGCTGGTTTCTATCATTGATAGTAGTTGGCGTCTCTCGTGGGCGTTTGGTGATGCACAGTCGTTAATAGCAAGCGGCTGGGGAAGCCAGATGTTTTTGGGGGCGCTCTACTTCTTACCTGTTTATGCCACCGTATTTGTGGTCGGGGGATTCTGGGAAGTTTTGTTTGCCGTTGTACGAAAACACGAGGTGAATGAAGTCTTTTTTGTTAGCTCGGTATTGTTTGCACTTATTCTTCCGCCAACCATTCCGCTGTGGCAAGCCGCTTTAGGTATCACCTTTGGTATTGTTGTTGCCAAGGAGTTGTTCGGTGGCACAGGGCGAAACTTCCTCAATCCTGCACTGGCGGGGCGAGCGTTTCTTTACTTTGCCTACCCTGCCAACATGTCCGGTGGCTTGGTTTGGGTTGCCGCTGACGGCTACTCAGGAGCGACACCGCTCAGCCAATGGTATGAAGGTGGTGGATCATCGCTTGTCAATAACATGACAGGCGAGGCAATTACTTGGATGGATGCCTTCATCGGAAACATTCCAGGCTCGATGGGCGAAGTGTCTTCACTGCTTATTATGCTGACCGGTGTGATTCTGATTGTCATGAAGATAGCATCTTGGCGTATTGTGGCTGGTGTGATTGTTGGTCTTGTAGTCACGTCGAGTCTACTGAACTGGATTGGATCGGATACTAACCCAATGTTTTCGATGCCGTTTTACTGGCACTTTGTATTAGGTGGCGTCGCGTTTGGTACCTTCTTCATGGCTACCGACCCGGTATCTGCAGCGTTCACTAATAACAGTAAATGGGCCTACGGGATCCTAATTGGCGTAATGACGGTCGGTATTCGAGTACTCAACCCTGCCTATCCAGAGGGCATCATGCTCGCAATCTTGTTTGCGAACCTGTTTGCTCCGTTATTTGATTTCATTGTGAAAGAACAGAATATTAAGCGTAGGCAAAAACGCATGGCGCGTTAATCCACTAAAGAAAAAGGCTTGCCGATGTGCAAGCCTTTCTATTGATATTGATAAAAAAATATAAAAGCCATTCAACTCCACTTCAAATCAATCTCGAATGGTTGTGTACTACCACAGTGCTCACCACACATCTCATCGTAAGCGCTGTTGTGAATCAGCGTTGCTGACGATACGCCTTGATTACTAAAGTGGTCACGCGCTTGGTTGACACTCAAAAATTTCATCGGGTGCTGGTGGTCGTCTTTAATTAATCGCTTTTGCTCGCCAACGACTTGGTAAGCTAAGTAAATCCCGCCTTCAAATGATTCAATTAGTAGATTCATCACAAACTCCATTGTTGTTCTAGATAGGTCTTTGTTTTGGTATCTACGTTAATAGTTGTTTGAAGGTTCATGTGGCTTCAAAATGAAAAAACCAGAAGCACAGCTCCTGGTTTCTGATTAGGTCATCAAAATAACTCAGTGACTAGTTGATCTTCTGCATGATGCTAACACGACCATTGGTGTTGCCTGTGTTATCCATCTTACGACGGATAAGTAGGCCTTCATCCCAGTTGGTGCCAGCAGGTTGGTATTCCCACTTAACGAAGTATTCATCATTTGAGTTACAAGACGAGCCTGCAACGTAATTGTCTTGGTCGCAGAAACGAACAACGGTGTTCAGTTCTGTTAGTGTCGCTTTAGAAGCTCGGTCTGTTTGACCAAACCACCAGTAATCAATAGCGCCTAACTCCGCATAGGTTGCATCAAACTGCCCCATATCTTCTGGCGAAGATTGGCCGCCGTTTTCGCTCTCACACTCAAAACCTGATGTCGTTACTTTTGTTGCACCGAACACCATAGTACTTACTGCAACTTCGCCATTGTCACAGTACTCTTTTGTTTCCCATGTTCCTGTGAAATCCACGTAACGTTCAGAATCTTTTGTTGGGATCTCGTAGTAGTAAGCAACACGCTCGGTTACACGAGATGGGCTATTGCTAACGTCGCTACCCAGTGTTTCTTTCTTAACGATTTCAGAATAAATGCCAGTTACAGGATCGAAAGAGCCAGAAGTGGTATCACGAATCCAGTTTGATGTGTTGCTGTCTTCATCTTTGTCATCCCAGACATTGTTCGCTGTGTAGTGATTCAAGTCAGAAGCTTTTTGTACATCAAATGGCTTCCATCCTTCGATGTCTTCGGCTGTGAACTCTTCATCAGCGGTTGCTGATTGTGCCAAGTCTCGAAGTTTGTAGGCAAACGCGTCATTCAATACAAATTTACTATCAGGTGTCACTGAGCCATTTGTTTGGTCTACAGTATCATCCTTGTTTGTATCACAACCTTGTTGTTTCAAGCTGTCTTCATCTATCCATTGATGAGCAGAGTTAGATACACATGTTAGGTATTGCTCAGCAAAGCTTTCTGATAATGAATAGTCGTTAGATCCTGCGAACATAGTGACTGATTCGGCAGAATTCACTTTGAACGTCATCTCGGTCATGCCGCGAGTGCGCTCGAACATGTCTTCTTCCATTAGCTTGTCAGCGTGGACGTATATGAATTCTTTAGAGTTCTGGGTGACATCAATGTAACGAACGAACTTGCCAGCAGTGATAAATGGATTTGCAGAGTCATCACCGCGTTCCATTGATCCAAATGCAGATTGCATGTGTGTTAGAGCATCACTTTCGGAAGCGATATTTGCAGCTTCTACACCAACAGCTACTAGGAAGTCCGTTACACTTGTAGTGTCATCTAGGCTTAGATCTTTCATCTTCGCTAACGCAGCAGCATCAGGTTCGCGCAGCATATCTGGAATTGTCAGAACTTCATCTGAAGTGCTACCAAACTGGTTATCCAGAGACTGAAGTAAAATTGCTAGGTTAAGTGCGCGAGCGTATTTACCCGCCGCCTCAAATGGAGTCAGTACATCACGGTTTGATGCTGCACCTACTTTTAAGCCGTTTTCGCCGCCAATAAAGAAGGTAACCGTGTCGCTACTCTTAGCGGTAAATTCGCCCTCACTGTTCGTAATACCGTTTAAGCCAGAACTAGTATTGTAGTAGATACCTTCAACAGCCGCGTCGATAAATTTGTTGGTTGTTGACGGTTCTGCAGGCGTTGTAGTACCTGAATTAGAACTGTCGCTACCACAACCTGTTAAAGCCACTGCAATCGCTGCTGCGAGAATACTCACTTTTTTCATTACTCGTACACCTCTTATGTAGTTGAGTTATTTTTTGTTGTTATGTGTGTAATCTATAGCGCGTGATTATATTGTTGTCTTAATTATATGTTAAGTGGATAAGGTACGATTCGGTTAATAAACATTTGAACCATATGACAAAAAACGCAAAAAGCCGACAGATGTCGGCTTTTTTATAATATTTCTCTGACTTACAAAGAGTTAACGCATAGTTACAAATTCTTCGCTGCCCGTTGGGTGAATTGCCACAACAGAGTCGAAGTCTGCTTTGGTTGCACCCATCTTCATTGCAACGCCGAAGCCTTGAATCATCTCGTCAACCGTGAAGCCGATGCCGTGTAGACCAACGACTGTCTCTTCTTCGCCAGCACATACTAGTTTCATCTTACAAGGTTGACGATGCTTGGTTACGGCTGTGTACATCGCAGTGAAGCCTGATGTGTAAACCTTGATGTTGTCTTTGCCATACTTCTCTTCAGCTTCTTGAGTCGTTAGGCCGATTGTGCCGATAGGTGGGTGGCTGAATACAACAGTAGGAACTAGGTTGTAGTCCATTTTTGCGTTAGTTTGACCGTTGAATAGACGCTCAGAAAGCTGACGACCTGCTTTAACCGCTACAGGAGTTAGCTCGATACCGCCCTCCATGATGTCACCCACACAGTAGATGCCAGGAACGTTAGTCGCTTGGAACTCGTCGACCTTAATGTAGCCACGATCGTTTGTCTCAACGCCCGTTGATGCTAAGTTGATAGCGTCAGTCGCTGGGTGACGGCCGATAGCCCAGATTAGGTGGTCAACGTTTTGAGTGTTGCCATTCTCTAGGTGTAGAGTCAGCGTGCCATCCGCTTCTTTCACTACTTCTTTAGGCACAGAGTGCGTGTGAAGTGTTGGACCTTCTGCTTCCATCACCTCAACCAATGTCTCAACGATCATTGGGTCGAAGCTACGCAGTGGAGACTCTTTACGACAGAACAGATGTGTCTCTGTACCAAGTGCGCTTAGTACGCCTGCGATCTCAACCGCGATGTAGCCTGCACCGATAACCGCAACGCGTTTCGGTTGCTCCATGAGCTCGAAGAAACCATTTGAATCGATGCCGTATTCTGCACCTGGGATGTTTGGAATCGTTGGACGACCACCTACTGCGATCAGGATGTGATCAGCTGTGTAGTGTTCACCGTTTACTTCAACCGTCTTTTCGTCAACGAATTTAGCAAAACCTTTGATTACGTTTACTTTGTTGTTACCAAGTACGCGATCGTAAGATTGGTGGATACGACCAATGTACGCTTGGCGGTTCTCAATTAGTTTGCTCCAGTTGAACTTCTTCACTTCAACATCAAAGCCGTAGTCTTCAGAGTATAGGTTGATCGCTTCAGCGACTTGAGCGCCGTGCCACATTACCTTTTTAGGAACACAACCAACGTTTACACAAGTACCACCAAGGTCTTGAGCTTCGATAAGTGCAACTTTTGCACCGTGCATTGCCGCGCGGTTTGCTGATGCGATGCCGCCGCTGCCGCCACCGATACAGATGTAATCAAAATGAGTCGCCATTACTTTCTCCATTTATTGAGGGTTGTAGTCACAGTGAGCACACTGGATACCTACGTCCTATAGATTCTAAAATTGTCTAATTATTATATTGAGGGCAGATTGGTTGAACTCAATCTCCCTGTTTTAAATTTATTCGTCCACATCACAGTCTTTTGACTGCTCTTTGAGCTTCGATGTGGCATCGAGATTACTCAGGTACGATCCACTCTACTTTGTAGTGACCGGTTGCTGGAGCAATGGCTTCCTTCAAGAATGGAAGAATCTCGTTCATTTGGCTTTCTAGTTTCCAGGGCGGGTTGATAACAATCATGCCTGATGCTGTCATGCCACGCTCGTTGGTGTCTGGTGATACACCAAGCTCGATCTGTAGAATCTTGTTGATGCCCAAGCTTTCTAAGCCTTCGATCATGTCTTCGATGTCACAACGGTTCACTACTGGGTACCAAATTGCGTAGATACCCGTTGCCCAGCGCTTATGGCTTTGAGCAATAGCTGTCACTACATCACGGTACTCTTTTGCAAGCTCGTACGGTGGATCGATCAGTACTAAGCCGCGGCGCTCTTTTGGCGGCAGACTTGCTTTTAGACGCTTAAAGCCATCTTCTTTGTAGATCGATACCTGACGATCACGGTGGAACTCTTGCTCAAGCAGCGGGTGGTCAGCTGGGTGAAGCTCGGTCAGTACCATGCGGTCCTGGTCACGTAGGTGGGCACGTGCAACACGTGGCGAACCTGGGTAGTAGCGAAGCTTGTCACCGTTGTTTAGCGTTGAGATAGACTCAAGATAGCTTTGAATGTCTTCAGGAAGATTTTGCTGTTCCCAGACGCGAGCGATACCTTGTTTGTATTCACCGGTTTTTTCAGACCATTCATGCGTTAAGTCGTAACGACCTACACCAGAGTGAGTGTCATGGTAAACAAAAGGCTTATCCTTCTGTTTCAAAGAATTAAGAATAAGGCTCTGTACGATATGCTTTACTACGTCGGCATGGTTGCCTGCGTGGAAGCTGTGGCGATAACTTAACAAATTAAACTCTCGTAACACTCTCGTTTTAGAGTGTGGTTAGTGTAGGTGGGTTAATCTGATTATTATAACCCTCAATGGACCATAAATTCTCGAACAATTCAGGGACAGTCGTCAGCTATCTGAAGTTAGTTATTGGTTCTACTATTGAAATTTGCCTTTATGGGCACTATTTAATAACTATTCGCAGGTGATTTTTTAGGGCGCTGCTTAGCCTGATGACTGTAAGACGACCTCATTACAAAAAAGACGAAAGTCTCTAACGCCAAAGGAATGTTTATATGTCTAATCCGCTATTAACCTTCACGGACTTACCTCCGTTTTCACAAATCAAACCTGAGCATGTTAAGCCAGCGGTTGAGCAAGTGATTGAAGCGTGTCGCAACAAGATAGAACAAGTACTTGAAGGTAATACTTCACCAAGCTGGGACAACCTAGTTGCTCCAATTGAAGAAGTGGATGATCGTTTAGGCCGTGTTTGGTCACCAGTAAGCCATATGAACTCGGTTGTGAACAGCGACGAGCTGCGTGAAGCGTATGAAAGCTGTTTACCTCTGCTGTCTGAGTACGGCACCTGGGTTGGTCAACACAAAGGTTTGTTTGAAGCGTATAAAGCGATCAAGGCGAGCGAAGCGTTCTCTGGATTAAATCGTGCGCAACAAAAAACAATTACCGATGCACTGCGTGATTTCGAACTATCAGGCATTGGTTTACCCGCTGACGAGCAGCACCGCTATGGTGAGATCAGCAAGCGTCAGTCTGAGCTGGGTTCTCAATTCTCCAATAATGTACTTGATGCAACCATGGGTTGGAGCAAGCAGGTCACTGATGTTGCTGAGTTGGCAGGCATGCCTGAATCAGCACTGGCGGCGGCAAAAGCGGCGGCAGAGGCTAAAGAGCAAGAAGGTTACCTGCTGACTTTAGATATCCCGTCGTACCTACCAGTAATGACCTACTGTGATAACCAAGAGCTGCGTAAAGAGCTGTACGAAGCTTACGTTACTCGCGCTTCAGACCGTGGTCCAAACGCAGGAAAGTGGGACAACACTGAGATCATCACTGAGCAGCTTAAATTGCGTCACGAGATCGCGCGTATGCTTGGCTTTGGCACTTACAGCGAGAAATCTCTGGCAACCAAAATGGCAGAGACGCCAGATCAGGTTCTGGGCTTCTTAAATGATTTAGCGGTGAAAGCAAAACCTCAAGGTGAGCGTGAAGTGGAAGAGCTGCGCCAGTTCGCTGAAAAAGAGTTTGGTGTGTCTGAGCTAGAACTTTGGGATATCCCTTACTACAGCGAAAAACAGAAACAGCACCTTTTCCAAATCTCAGATGAAGAGCTGCGTCCTTACTTCCCTGAATCGAAAGCGGTATCGGGTTTGTTTGAAGTACTGAATCGTGTATTTGGTATGACAGTGAAAGAGCGAGAAGGTGTCGATACATGGCATGAGTCGGTACGCTTCTTTGATATCTTTGATGCTAATGAAACATTGCGTGGCAGTTTCTACTTAGATTTATACGCTCGTGAACACAAGCGTGGCGGAGCATGGATGGACGACTGCCGTGGTCGTCGTATTACCGCTGCTGGTGAACTACAAACGCCAGTTGCTTACCTAACGTGTAACTTCAATAAACCGGTTGGCGACAAGCCAGCATTGTTTACCCACGATGAAGTTGTGACTCTGTTCCACGAGTTTGGCCATGGTATCCACCATATGCTGACTCAAGTAGAAGCAGGCGCGGTTGCCGGTATCAATGGTGTGCCTTGGGATGCGGTTGAGTTGCCAAGTCAGTTCCTAGAAAACTGGTGTTGGGAAGAAGAGGCTCTAGCATTCATTTCTGGTCACTTCGAAACCGGTGAAGCTTTACCAAAAGAGATGCTAGAGAAAATGCTAGCGGCGAAGAACTTCCAATCAGCGATGTTCATTTTACGCCAGCTAGAGTTCGGTCTGTTCGACTTTACGCTACACACTACTTACGACCCAGAAGTGGGCGCGCGCGTACTTGAAACACTGGCTGACGTGAAGTCTAAAGTGGCTGTACTACCAAGCCTTGATTGGAACCGTTTCTCACACAGCTTCAGCCACATCTTCGCTGGTGGTTACAGCGCGGGTTACTACAGCTACCTATGGGCTGAAGTGCTATCGGCAGATGCGTTCTCAGCATTTGAAGAAGAGGGTATCTTCAACACTGAAACGGGTAATCGCTTCCTGAATAACATCCTAGAAATGGGTGGCAGTGAAGAGCCAATGGAGCTGTTCAAACGCTTCCGCGGTCGTGAGCCGCAAATTGACGCGATGCTGCGCCATGCAGGCATCAGCGCGTAATATTGTGCTGGTCAGAATGTAAAAAGAGCCTCCTTGTGAGGCTCTTTTTGTCTTTGTTTATCAATTGATTATGGGTTCACATTACGATTGATTGGGTTTTGCAGTGAGATTAGCGTCTCGGTCGATTGCACCTCGTCAATTGCCTGTAACTTATCGATCAGGACGAACTGCAGCTCTTCAATCGATTTACACATCAACTTAACGAAAATATTGTAGGCACCAGTGGTGTAGTAGGCTTCAACTACCTCATCTAGGGCATTCAGCTTGGCGATTGCCGAGTGGTAATCTTTGGCTGCATTAAGGTTGATACCAATAAAGCAACATACGTCGTAACCTAGCTTTTTCGTGTTTATCACCACCTCGGTACGCTCAATAATGTCGGCCGATCTCATTTTCTCGATTCGGACGTGAATAGTCGCGGGGCTTACGTCAAACTGCTTTGCCATCTCAGCGTAAGGCGTACGAGCATCTTCCATTAAGGTTTTCAGAATGGCACGGTCTAGATCATCGAGACGAGCGGTAGTTGTGGACATGCTTAACCCTTAGATTGAGTGAAAATATATTGGCTAGAGCACATATCTTAGCCAAGGGTGATAATATTAGCAGCAACAATGATGTTAGGGTGAATTCAGTGCGATTTTGGGTGTTATTTATTGCGATGTGTTGGAGCGTATTTGCTTCGGCGCAGACAAAAGATGTATTGGTGATCCACTCCTACCATCAAGGTTTTTTCTGGACGGATGATTTCCATAAAGGGTTGTCCGAAGAACTTGATCGCGACGGGTTGTCTTACCGCGTCGTTTACCTCGACAGCAAACGTTCTCAAAACCCTGAATACTTAGAGCGCGTTTACCAGCTTTACCATACCAAATTAATGCACGAAGAGTTTGCAGCGGTTGTGGTGAGTGATAACAACGCCCTCAATCTGATGAAGCGTTTAGCGTCCGATCTCGATGGAACCCCGGTCATCTTCGGTGGCATCAACAACTTCTCTCCTAAAATGATCGAAGGTTTGAATGCAACGGGTATCACTGCAGACATCGATCTGGTTAGTAACATCGAACTGATTAAGCGCCTCCAGGCGACCGTGAAAAAGGTCTACATGGTGACCGATCACTCGGTGACTGGTGAGGCCATTCGCGCGCAAATCGATCTGTTCATTGAAAACAACCCTAACTTTGCAGATTTAATCGAACACTATGTTCCAGACTCATACCAAGAACTGACGACTTTTTCGCAGCGCGCAGACTTAGGGAAAAGTTTGCTGTTTTGGGCGTATTACCGAGATGCGAAAGGTAATCTGAGTAGTGATGAAGACTGGCGTCAGCTGAACATTAAAACGCAAATGCCACTGTATATGGTGCACGACTTAGGTCTAGGTTTTGGTGCCATTGGCGGGGTAATTCAAAGCGGTGAAACTCAAGGACGTAACACGGGTCGTGTTTTGTTGAAGGTGTTGGCGAATCCTAATGAACCGTTGCCTCCTGTGGTTGCAGGTTCACCGGAGATTAAACTCGACTATCAACAAATATCGCGTTGGGATTTGGGGGCAGAAAACGAAGCGGCAGTAACGTTTCTTAACAAGCCAAAGCCTTTCCTGATGCGCTATCGCGATGAAATTCGCAATATTGGTTTAATGTTCCTTGGTATGTCATGCGTAATCGCCATCTTGGTGTATTACCTCAATCGTCTCAAGAAGAGTGAACGAGCAAGCCGCCAAAGCCAGCGACTGTTGGAGTCGATATTCGACCAGAGCCTTCAGTTTATGGGCATTATCGACAAAGGCGGTGTGTTGCTGTCGAGTAATAGCAAGCTGCATGAGCTGCTCTATAATCAGGGCTATAAGCTAGGAACACCTTTGCAAGAACATCAGCACTGGGAAGATTCTGCCAGTGAGGTGTTGAAAGAGTATTTTATTGAGCGAGATGATCCCCCATCTTTACGCTTTGAAGCTGAGGTTTGGTGCCGAGATCGCGGTGCGATGGTATTGGACATCTCATTAAAGCCGATGCCGGGTAGTGAAGAAGGTGATATTCAGTTCTTGTTTGAGGCGCGCGATGTCACTTCACGTAAGTTAGCTGAGAACAAGCTTTTCCAGCGGGAAGCGAACCTAAAACTCTATTACGACAAACAACCGGTGATGATGATCACCTTGGATGGCAATAACCGCATCCAACAAGTGAATCAGTTTGCCGAAGAGTTGCTTGGCTACCCACTGGATGAGCTTTTAGGTCATCGCCCTAGAGAGTTCTATGTCGATGAAAACGCAATGATTCCACGTCATATCTTGTTGCAGCCACAGTACAAGATTCGTGGTGTATGGCGTCGTGATATTGAATATCGTCATGCTGATGGCAGTACGATTTGGATTCGAGAAAATATACGCCCGCTGGTGGAGTCTGAACAGTTGTTGATTGTGGGTGAGGACATTACTGAGACACATGAGCTTTCAGAAAAGTTAGAGTATCAGGCACGCTATGATTTGCTGACTGATACCTTTAACCGTAACCACTTTGAGCAAGAGCTACAGAAGGCACTCAAAGAGGTTGAGAGCCACATGCGCACTCACGCAATGCTGTTTTTAGACCTAGACCAGCTGAAAGTACTGAACGATACCGCAGGGCATGAAGCGGGTGATGCCGCGATTTTGTTTAGTGCGCAGTTATTGGAAGAGGTACTGCCATACAAAGCGGTGTTGGCGCGTATGGGTGGGGATGAGTTTGCGGTGCTCATCAAAGACTGCACTGAGCGAGACGCGGTGAATGTGTGTCGCAGTATCATTTCGATGATGGGCGACAATCCATTCTTGTGGGGTGACATCCGACTTAACTTAACCTGCTCTATCGGTATTCGACTGATCGACCATACTGCTGCAACGCCACAAATGGTGCATGCTCAGGCAGATGCGGCGTGTCATGCGGCTAAAGAGGAAGGGCGTAATCGTTATCACCTCTACCATCAAGATGATGAAGACTTGCGTCGACGTCACCTAGAGATGGAATGCGTTAACCTAGTGCATGAAGCCCTGGCCAATGATCGCCTGGAGTTGTTTGCACAGCGTATTCTTGGCTTAGACGAAGACAGCGACAAAATGCACTTCGAGATCTTAGTGCGCATTAAGAATATGGATGGGGAATACATCTCTCCGGGGATCTTCATGCCTGCTTCTGAGCGCTACAACATTGCGCATTTGATTGACCGCCAAGTGATCGGTCAGACACTCAGTTGGTTAGAGCAACGCCCACACCTGATTGATGCTTTAGGGATGTGTTCTATTAACCTTTCCGGCCACTCGATGGGCAATCGAGAGTTTGTTGAGTTCTTGATTGAAAGCTTGAGCAACTCGTCGATTCCGTGTCATAAGATCTGCTTAGAGATCACAGAAACAGCAGCGATGAGTAACATGAAGCAGGCGATCAAGTTCTTCACTCGAATCAAAGACCTTGGCTGCATGATTGCGCTCGATGATTTCGGGTCTGGGTTATCGTCGTTTGGTTACTTGAAGAAGCTACCAGTCGACATCGTTAAGATCGATGGTTTGTTCGTGCGTGATATTGATGTCAATGAGATGGACCATGTGATGGTTCGTTCTATCAATGATCTAGCCAAGCAGATGGGTAAGCACACAGTGGCTGAGTTCGTTGAAAACACCCAGATCATCGACAAGCTGATTGAGCTCGGTGTTAACTATGCACAGGGCTACATCATTGGCCGACCTAAGCCGCTTGCTGAGCTGGTTGATGAGCTTCAGCAAGGGTGAGCGCTAGAAAACGCAAACTAACCATGCCTGAGTATGGCCCTTGTGTTCATCTCGCTACTTTAGGTGCTAATAGTTTGCACCGCTAATATGTATTGTTGAGGCAATCAGGTAAACTGGTTGCCTCTTTTGTTTTTAATACTACTGTCTGTTGGAGACGACCTTGCAACTACAACTGATTTGCGAAGATGCTACCCAAATCGATCATCTGAATGACTTAGCGACCCGTTGGAATTTATCTCACGATGAAAACAGCGAATTTGCTTTGGTGCTGACTAGCGAGCGACTTGAGCTGCGCAAAGTAGACGAGCCCAAACTAGGCGCTATCTTCGTTGATTTAGTTGGCGGCGCGGTTGGTCATCGACGTAAGTTTGGTGGTGGTAAAGGCCAAGCTATCGCCAAGGCGGCAGGTTTAAATAAAGGCGCTACGCCAACCATTCTTGATGGTACGGCTGGCCTAGGGCGCGATGCATTTGTACTCGCTTCTCTAGGTTGCAAGGTGCAGATGGTCGAGCGTCACCCTGTTGTTGCAGCGCTGCTTGATGATGGATTACAGCGTGCACAGCAAGACCCTGATATCGGTGGCTGGGTTAGCAAACGTATGAAGTTGATTCATGCTTCAAGCCATGATGCGCTGGATAAGCTCAGCGACGACCCTCACTTTGAGCAACCGGATGTGGTGTATCTAGATCCAATGTACCCACACCCTGAGAACAAAAAGAAATCGGCTTTAGTCAAAAAAGAGATGCGCGTATTCCAATCTTTGGTCGGTGCAGACTTAGATGCGGATGCTCTATTGGCACCTGCAATGAAGCTCGCATCAAAGCGAGTGGTGGTCAAAAGACCCGATTATGCGGCTTGGTTAGATGAGAAAAAACCGAGTATGGCGATCGAAACCAAAAAGAACCGTTTTGACGTGTATGTGAAAGCATCAATGACTTAGCGATGCGCTAAGAAAATTTCCCGTCATAAATACGATAAATTGCCATTTAACACTTGCGATAGTCGCGTTACGGATGTATATCTAACTAAGAATCATTATTATTCTTAGCTGGAGTTGTAGCATGGCTAAACGCTTTTGTAAGTTAAATCGTCGAGATATTACCGAACACCTAGGCGAGATCCACAACTTGGTTACTGAGCCAAAGTTTGTGTGCCGTTCTTGTGCACGTTCATCGGCGGACGAAGCGAACCTATGCAAACCAACTGCAATTCCACCGCTTGGTTGCCAGAGTAAGCCAGCTGAAGAAAAGGCGGCTTGTGGTCTGTTAGCCGAAACGCTACCAAAGCCTGAGGTCACCCTGGCAGAGATGCTTGATTCATCAGTACAGATGTTTGACCCAGCCGTTGCTCTCGGAGATGCAGAGAAACAAGCGACACCGAAAAAAGACAAACTGAAAAAACGCATCGCTAACGCGAGTGGTGATGAGAAATCAGAACTTAAGCGAGCGAAGAAAGCAGCTAAGAAACAAGAGAAATACAACAAGAAGCTGGCGAAGATGATTAAGAAGCAGCAAAAGCTGTTTAAGAAAAGTCAGAAGCTGGAAAGTGAATTGGAACGCATCAACTTACGACTTGATGATGTAACTTTCACTGAAAACCAGGCTATGGTTGTGAATCACATTCACTAACAACAGCTGTTGAACATTATTCAACACGTTAGCCATATCTAAAAAGAGCGACCTTAGGTCGCTCTTTTGCTTTTTGTCTCAGACGAGAACTTAGCCGTGCTGGCGTATTCAATCTATTAGGTGTTGCTCGCCGATCTCGCCACACGCTTTTTCACCCACGTCTCATTCACGATGAGAGAAAGCAAGATAACCCCGCCGCCAATCGATAGTCGTACCAAATCAACGTCTCGGTTCCAGATCAGGATGTTTACGACTAGACCTGCAGGTACCAACACGTTGTTCATTACGGCAAGTGCACCTGCGTTTACCATGCATGCACCTTTGTTCCACATAAAGTAACCCAACCCAGAAGCAATTAAGCCTAGGTAGATAAGGATTCCCCATTGAAGTGAAGTGGTTGGTAGTTTTTCAGGGTTGCCTAGAAGCATGAACGCAACCGAAGCCACGCACAGAGCGCCTAGGTAGAAATAGCCAAATACCGTATGTTGAGGAAGCTCTGTCGACTCCTTCTCCATCACCACTTTGTAGCCCACCTGACCAATCGCAAAGCAGAGGTTTGCACCTTGCACGACTAGGAATCCAACCAAAAAGTCGTCGTTAATTCCAGCGAACTTAATGAATACTGCGCCCAATACCGCAATCGCAGCCGTGACTAAGTACCAAGGTGAGAATTGCCCTTTTAGGAAGTCATAAATCAGAGTGACATAGATTGGAGTAAAGACGGTAAATAGCAGCACTTCCGGTACGGATAGCAGCAAGAAAGATTGATAGTAGAAGCAGTACATCAGGCCAAGCTGAATACCACCAATCGCAATCAATTTAACGATCAACTTACCAGGGATGCCACGGAACTTTAGGAAAGGAAGAAAGACGATACCTGCTAGAGCAACACGCATCAGAACAGAGAACCAAGAATCAACCTGACCAGCAAGGTAGACGCCAATCAGGCTGAAAGAGAAGGCCCATAGGAGGGTAACACCAGCTAAATAGCTCATAGTAAAACTTCGTTATTGAGAGATGAGCTGTATGTTACCTAACCTTAAATCATTAGTCTTCTGAATCTCTTAGAGGCACGACCAGCACATCAACCGGAGTGGCATTGATCAGTTGTCGTGTAGAAGAGAGCAGTTTGCTCCAAAAGTCCTGATGGTGACCACACACCACTAAATCAAAGTTGTATTCGGTGATGGTATCGCACAACTCATGGCTCAAATCGCCGCTACCCACAAGCGTGTGAGTGATCGGGTATTGAGCATGCTCTGCAAAGTTTTGTAGCTGAATACGAGACGCTTCCATCGCGTTGTGTTGGGTCTCTGCCATGTTGATGTCAATCAGCCCGGTATAGAGCTCGGCATAGTTAATATCGATATGGATAAAAGAGACTTTGGCTCCTAATGGCTTTGCCAATGCTACCGCTTTATCCACAATTAATTTGCTGTCATCTGATAAATCGACCGCGACCAAAATATGTTTGTAGCTCATATCGCTACCTCCTTTATTCATTGTCTGATTAAAGATTAGCACTATGCGATGCCTTTTTTTGCTGAAGTGATCTCATATCCATCGTCTTGCGTAGTGAAGGTTCGAAATATCGGTCAACTAATAGTCAGCGAGATATTAATAAAATAGTGATATAGTAGAGAAAATTGAGGATGTACTTAGGAGTCTTAAATGCTGTCAAAAACTATGGTTCAGCAACTGAACGAGCAAATTAATCTAGAATTTTTCTCATCCAATCTATACTTACAAATGAGTGCTTGGTGTGAAGACAAAGGATTTGAAGGTGCAGCAGAGTTTCTGCGTGCTCATGCAGTAGAAGAAATGGAACACATGCAGCGTCTTTTCACTTACGTAAGTGAGACCGGTGCAATGCCAATTTTAGGTGCGATTGAAGCCCCAAAACATGAATTTGAAAGCCTTGGCGCAGTATTCCGTGAAACCTACGAGCACGAGCAGATGATTACTGAAAAGATCAATAAACTGGCTCACGTTGCTTTCAGCACACAAGACTACTCAACCTTTAACTTCCTGCAATGGTACGTTGCAGAGCAACACGAAGAAGAAAAGTTGTTTAAAGGTGTACTGGATAAGCTAGAACTTGTTGGTGAAGATGGTAAAGCACTGTTCTTTATAGATAAAGACCTAGCGCAATTGGCAAAAGATGGTTCATCTTCAATCATGGATGCTCCTGCAGCTTAGGCTGTAAGAAAAAGACTCTGATTATCTTTTTCTTTTGAGTTTTCCTTTGAAGATGTAGGGAGGAAAAGATGATCAGCGGCGACACTATTCTATTTGCACTAATGGCTGTAACGTGTGTGAACTGGGCGCGTTATTTTACGACGCTCCGAACGCTCATTCATATAATGCGAGAAGCACATCCTCTACTTTATCAACAAGTAGACGGAGGCGGATTCTTCACAACTCATGGCAATATGACTAAACAGGTTCGATTGTTTAGTTACATCAAAAGTAAAGAGTATCACCATCACCATGACGAGGTGTTTACTTCTAAATGTGATCGAGTGAGAGAGCTATTCATACTGTCTTCGGCTCTTCTTGGTGTGACGTTAGTGGCCGCCTTTATCGTTTAGGTAATCAACGTGTGTGATTAGAGTGTCGGTTATTTTCTCGTAGAACTTTGACAAGCACTAATGGTTGAGCGGATTTTGTACGATTGAACACCAATTGCAAAGTTTAAAATTGCCGCTAAAATAGCGAGCAATTAGTAAGGATGTGCTGTTAATGCACATCCTTTTTTATTGATGGCATTTTGAGAACAGGGCGTCCTCAAGGTGCAAAGTGAAGAAAGCAGAACCGCAATGAGTGAAAAATTTGATGTAATCGTGATTGGTGCGGGCGCCGCAGGCTTAATGTGTGCCGCGGAAGCTGGTAAACGTGGCCGACGAGTGCTGGTAGTTGATCATGCGAAAAAGCCAGGCAGAAAAATTTTAATCTCAGGTGGTGGTCGTTGTAATTTCACCAACTACGATGTGTCTGCGAATAACTTCCTGTGTAAAAACCCTCACTTCGTAAAGTCAGCTTTGTCTCAATACACCAACTGGGATTTCATCTCTATGGTGAGCAAGTACGGCATTGAATTTGAAGAGCGCGATCATGGTCAGCTATTTTGTGTGAATGACCATACAGCAAAAGATATCGTGAGCATGCTGCTTGAAGAGTGTCAGCAAGCGAAAGTTGAGCAACGCTACCGCTGCGACGTTCACTCTATCGAAAAGACCGACTCTGGCTTTAAGATGCACTTAAATACCGACCAAGTTGAATGTGATTCACTGGTGGTAGCGACCGGTGGCTTATCGATGCCTAAGTTGGGCGCAACGCCATTTGGCTATAAGATTGCTGAGCAATTTGGACTTCCTGTGATTACGACTACGGCAGGTCTGGTGCCGTTTACGCTGCATAAAGAAGACAAAGAAGATTTCGCCGAGCTCTCTGGTATCGCAATTCCTGCGGAGATCACGGCACAAGATGGAACCTTATTTAAAGAAGCGCTGCTGTTTACGCATCGCGGTCTATCTGGCCCTTCTGTACTGCAAATCTCTTCGTTCTGGAAAGCGGGTCAAAAGGTGACGATTAACCTTGTACCAAACGACGATGTTGCCGAACTGCTTGAACGCAGCCGCGAGAAGCACCCGAACCAATCTCTAAAGAACACGCTAGCAAAAGTACTACCAAAGCGTTTGGTTGAAGTGCTGATTGAACGTAAAGAATTGGCAGACAAACCACTTAAGCAGTTCAACCAGAAAGAGATGGCAACCATCGTTGAGCGTCTAGAAAACTGGGCGGTTGCACCAAACGGCACAGAAGGCTATCGGACTGCAGAAGTGACTCTAGGCGGCGTAGATACCGATCACCTGTCATCCAAAACCATGGAATGTAAGAATATTAAAGGCTTATTCTTCGTTGGTGAGGTGATGGATGTAACGGGCTGGCTTGGTGGTTACAACTTCCAATGGTGTTGGAGTTCAGGCTTTACTGCTGGTCAGTGGGTGTAAGCATTTCGCTTTTCTAACCTAGATAAATTACATAAAAATGGCGAGTCATAAGACTCGCTATTTTTGTATCTTATTTACAACTTAAAGTGGCTAAATTGACGATTTTCTCAATCAATCGACGCTTTTAGCTCTCATTAGCAACTGTTTTGTCTTTTGAGAATTTGAGTTGTTGAATCACCAAACCAGCAATAATCAGCACTAAACCAAACAGCGTTGATGGGTGAATTTCTTCGCCGATAATTGTCGAAAGTAGGATCAAAGAGATAAAAGGTGATGCGAAAATCAGGTTACTGATACGGGCCGTGTTGTTGGTTAGTTTCAATGCTGATAGCCACAATACAAAGGTAATCCCCATCTCAAACAGGCCGACATAAGTCACCGCCATCCAACCTTTCGCCGTGATTTGGCTAAAGCTCTCGCCTTCGAAAATGGTTAAACCAATCGCGAAGGGCAGCGCCACTAAGAATCCGAGTAGTACGCCTACCACAGGATCAGCCTTGTTTTTGGTGTTAAGGATCCAGTAGCCCGCCCACAGTAGTGTTGAAAGCAGTGCTAGTGCTACTCCAAGTGGGCTATCGAACTGCATACCTAGCACATCGCCCTTGGTAGCAATCACGACCACACCCGCATAACTGAAGGTACACGCCACCCAATCTTGCTTGCGAATCTTTTGCCCCAGAAAAACCGCTGCCATCAGTGTTAGCGTGATAGCCCAGCTGTAGTTGATGGCCTGAGCTTGAGAAGCTGGCAATAGGTCGTATGCTTTGAAGAGGATCAGGTAGTAGGCCAGAGGGTTAACCAAACCGAGCAGTAGGTAGTACCAAGGGTTTGATAGGAATGTTGTGCTTAGCTGAGAAAGCTTACCTTGAAAGGCGCAGACCGCGATCAGCGCAATCGACGACACAATGCTGGCAATGGTCAGCATTTGGATAGGTGAAAACTCAGCAAGGGTCAGCTTAAAAGCAGTAGCGACCGTTGACCACAGCAGCACTGCGGAAAGGCCAAAGCCCAAGGCACGATGTTCGTTCATGACAACTCATTCTAATTGGGTGGGACTGAATACGGAGCATTTAGTCTATCTGTCGAATTTTAATACGGCAAACTGGACATTTATCCAGTATCAAAATACCATTTAATGAGTTATTTCCAATTAGGCTAAATCATTATCATGCAATGGATTATCGAACATCAGGCAACGCTTATTGCTGCACTTTCTGGCGTACTCGTCAGCGGCGGCGTCGTGGGGTGGTGGGTTAAACAGAAGCTCTCTTTTCAGCAGCGATTGCTCGAGCAGCAACTTGAGTCTGATCGTTTGTTGCATGAATCTCAGCAATCACAGCTCAAATCCTCCCTGGCAGAGGCACAGCAAGAGCTCGATGAAATGGATGACGAGCGAGACAAAGCCGCATTCGAGCTTAAACAAGCACATGGCAAGGTAATGGCGGCAATGGAAAAGCTTCGCTACTTCGAAGCGGTCAAACAAGAACGACAGCAGTATGCCGATGAGATTAATGTGCTGAAAGACCATAAGTCTGAGTTGGAGGCTGAACTGCGTGAGCAAGAGGCAAGGCACGATCAAGAGAACCTTGCTAACAGTGAAAAGCTACAGCTCTTAGAGCAGGCTGAATCACGCTTAAAGCAGCAGTTCGAGCATCTTGCCAATCAGCTGTTTGAAACCAAAACTGCTAAGGTCGATCAGCAAAACAAGCAGAGTTTAGAAGGGTTACTCTCACCGCTAAGAGAGCAATTAGAAGGCTTCAAGAAGCAGGTTAACGATAGCTTTAGCCAAGAAGCCAAAGAGCGTCATACCCTAGTACATGAACTGAAAAACTTGCAGCGCCTTAATGAAAACATGACTCGTGAAGCGGTTAATCTGACGCAGGCGCTCAAGGGTGACAACAAACAACAAGGTAACTGGGGTGAAGTGGTACTGGCACGTGTGCTTGCTGAGTCTGGTCTGCGAGAAGGGCACGAGTACCAAACGCAAGTGAACCTACAGAACGACGCAGGCAAGCGCTATCAGCCCGATGTGATTGTCCATTTGCCACAAGATAAGCAAGTGGTCGTCGATTCGAAAATGGCGTTGGTCGCGTTTGAGCGCTACTTCAATGCCGAAACCGATCAGCAGCGTGATGCCGCATTGCGTGATCACCTGGTCTCACTGAGATCGCACATCAAAGGCCTGAGCCAGAAGGATTATCATCAGCTCAAAGGCATCCAAAGCTTGGATTACGTGCTGATGTTTATCCCTGTTGAACCTGCATTCCAAGTGGCGATTCAATCTGACCCAAGCTTGGTGAAAGACGCGATGGAGCAAAACATCATCTTGGTCAGCCCAACTACTTTGCTGGTGGCTCTGCGCACCATTGATAACTTGTGGCGCAATGAAAGACAGAATCAGAACGCTCAGGTGATTGCCGAGCGCGCAAGCAAGCTTTACGACAAGCTGCGTCTGTTTGTCGATGATATGGAAGGTCTTGGTAGCTCTCTAGATAGAGCCAATCAAAGCTATCAAGGTGCCATGAATAAGCTAGTAACAGGCCGAGGTAATGTGATTCGTCAGGCAGAAAGCTTCAAGCAACTTGGCGTTGAGGTGAAGAAACCTATCTCTATTGGCTTGGCAGAAATGGCGCAAAATGAGGCTTTTTCAGAAAATGCCTCCTTAGTAGAAAGACAACCCGCTGAGGATAAAGTAAACTAATCGGCCGCAGCGCCTCTAAACACAGAGTGTGCTGTCGATGAGAAATTACCATGGTAGATAACAGCATTATGGACACAAGCGTGCAGACAAATTCAGCAGTAGAGTCAGAAACCACACACTTTGGTTTCGAAACAGTCGCGAAAGACGAAAAAGTCGCGAAAGTAGCAGAGGTATTTCACTCTGTAGCCGCTAAATACGACATCATGAATGACTTAATGTCGTGTGGTGTTCACCGTTTGTGGAAACGATTCACGATTGATTGCAGTGGCGTTCGCCCTGGTCAGCGTATTCTAGACCTTGGTGGTGGTACTGGTGACCTGACGGCGAAATTCTCGCGTATCGTTGGTGAAAAAGGCCATGTAGTTCTTGCTGATATCAACAATTCAATGCTGAATGTTGGCCGCGATAAACTGCGTGATAGCGGTATTGTTGGCAACGTACATTACGTACAAGCGAATGCTGAAGAGCTGCCTTTCCCAGACAACTACTTCGATTGCATCACTATCAGCTTCTGCCTGCGTAACGTAACCGACAAAGATAAAGCACTGCGCTCTATGTACCGTGTGCTTAAGCCGGGTGGCCGCCTCTTGGTTCTAGAGTTTTCTAAGCCAGTACTTGAGCCACTGTCTAAAGTATACGATGCGTACTCATTCCACCTATTGCCAAAAATGGGTGAGTTGATCGCTAACGATGCAGACAGCTACCGTTACCTTGCAGAATCTATCCGCATGCACCCAGACCAAGAAACACTGGAAGGCATGATGCAAGAAGCCGGTTTTGAGAATACGAAATACTACAACCTAACGGGCGGCATTGTAGCGCTGCACCGAGGTTACAAGTTCTAGTTGAGCTTGGTAGCAAGCACGTTGAGCGTGTTAGATAGAAAATAAGAATAAAGATAGAACGGATAGGTCAAGGCTTATCCGTTTTTAAAGGTAAGGACAGTCATGCCATTTGATCCATTGGTAACCGCGGTTATTGAAACCTCTTTGAATACGCTAGTAAACGATGATCCAGCACTGGTTCGTCGTTTGTCGCGTCTAAAAGGGCAGATCATTCAAGTCAATTTGAAAGAGTTGAATAAAACACTTACGTTCGTTTTTAGCCAACAAATTGATGTGTTGTCAGAATACGAAGGGCAACCTGATTGCTACTTATCTTTGAATCTATCTGTATTGCCAGAACTCCGCGAACAATCGAATATTACTAAGCTTATCAAGCAAGATAAGCTGATTTTGGAAGGTGATATTCAGTTGGCACAGAAGTTTTCTCAGCTGATGACAGACTGCAAACCTGATTTGGAAGAGTGGTTGTCTCGCGTGACAGGTGATGTGGTGGCTCATACCTTGGTACAAGGCGTTAAGAACGTTGGCGACCTTGTGGCAAAGCAGGCGACGAAACATCAAAACCACTTCGCTCAGGTTTTGACTGAGGAGTGGAAAATTGCCCCTGCGCCATTAGAGGTGGCACATTTTTGCGATCAGGTTGATGACGTAAAAAGCTCAGCTGCACGCCTTGAAGCTAAGTTAAACGCTCTGTTGGAGAAAGCATGACCCCAACAGAACTGAAACGTCTTTATCATATTATCAAGGTACAGTTGGAATATGGCCTTGATGAGTTGATGCCAGAGCACCAATTGACCAAAGCGCCGCTATTGGTGAGAAAGTCACTGTTTTGGATTAAGAACAAGCACAAAGATAAAGAGTTAGGGCATCGTCTACGTCTGGCGTTGCAAGAGCTAGGGCCGGTGTGGATTAAGTTTGGACAGATGATGTCGACACGTCGTGATCTGTTCCCCCCTCATATCGCTGATCAGTTGGCACTTTTGCAAGATCAAGTGGCACCGTTTGATGGTGAGCTGGCCAAGCGGGATATGGAGGAGGCACTGGGTGGCAGTTTAGATAACTGGTTTACCGACTTCGATATTACACCGCTTGCTTCAGCGTCGATCGCTCAGGTGCATACCGCGAAGTTAAAAGAGAACGGCCGAGAGGTGGTTCTGAAGGTAATTCGACCAGATATTCGCCCGGTGATTGATGCAGATCTAAAACTGATGCATCGAATGGCGAGTATAGTCGCTAAGTCGCTTCCTGAAGCACGTCGTTTAAGACCGGTTGAGGTGGTTCACGAGTACGAAAAAACCTTAATTGATGAATTGGACCTACGCCGAGAGGCTGCAAATGCCATTCAACTGCGTCGTAATTTTGAAGGCAGTGAAGAGCTATACGTTCCAGAGGTGATTCCTGATTTAAGCAGCGAAACCTTGATGGTGTCAGAGCGTATTTATGGTATTCAAGTGTCGGATGTAGAGACTTTGAAAGCCAACGGCACCAATATGAAATTGCTGTCGGAACGTGGTGTGACGGTATTCTTCACCCAAGTATTCCGAGACAGTTTTTTCCATGCAGACATGCACCCGGGCAACGTATTCGTTAACCCAGATAACCCAGATAATCCTCAATGGATTGGTCTCGATTGTGGCATTGTCGGCACGTTAAGCAGCGAAGATAAACGTTATTTAGCGGAAAACCTGCTGGCTTTTTTCAACCGAGATTACCGTAAAGTTGCAGAACTGCACGTTGATTCGGGTTGGGTACCGCATGATACCAACGTTAATGACTTCGAGTTCGCGATCCGCATGGTGTGTGAACCGATCTTTGCCAAGCCTCTGGGTGAGATCTCATTTGGCCATGTGTTGCTAAACTTATTTAATACAGCAAGGCGTTTCAACATGGAGGTTCAGCCTCAGTTGGTACTGCTGCAAAAGACCTTGTTGTATGTTGAAGGGTTAGGTCGTCAGTTGTATCCACAACTCGATTTGTGGGAAACCGCAAAGCCTTTCCTTGAAACCTGGATGATGAATCAGGTAGGGCCGCAAGCTGTGATTAACGCAGTCAAAGAGCGCGCGCCATTCTGGGCAGAAAAACTGCCAGAGCTGCCAGAATTACTTTACGACAGCTTGCGCCAAGGTAAAGCGATGAACCACAGAATGGATCTGCTTTATCAAGGTTACCGAGAGAGTAAGCGTCAGCAAGCAACTGGAAAGTTTTTGTTTGGCGTTGGAGCCACTTTAGTCGTATGCTCCGCAATATTAGTTTCAAGCCCTTATGAGCAGCTATCTATGGGCTGTGGCATCGCAGGTGTCATATTTTGGCTGCTTAGTTGGCGAGCTTACCGTCGTTAGACAGTAGACTCTCTTTATATTTTTTTGTGTAGACAGACCCGAGGACAATGACAATGGGTGGTATCAGTATTTGGCAACTTCTAATCATTGCTGTAATTGTAATTTTGCTATTCGGAACAAAGAAACTGCGCGGTATGGGCGGTGACTTAGGTTCTGCGGTTAAAGGCTTCAAGAAAGCAATGAGCGATGATGAAAAGCCTGCAGATAAGAAAGACGCAGACTTCGAACCAAAGAATATTGAACAGCAGAAGACAGAATCGACTGCTGAAACAAAGAAAGACAAAGAGCAGGCGTAAATCGTGTTTGATATCGGTTTTTGGGAACTGGTATTAATATCTGTCGTTGGGTTAGTGGTTCTAGGGCCTGAGCGTTTGCCTGTGGCAATTCGCAGTGTATCCAAATTTGTGGGTGCGGCGAAAAGTATGGCAAACAGTGTGAAAGATGAACTTTCTCACGAGCTTAAGGTGCAAGAGCTACAAGAAAATCTACGCAAGGCGGAACAAATGGGTATGGAAGATTTATCTCCAGACCTTAAAGCGTCAGTCGATGAGCTCAAGCAGGCCGCTGCTGAAGTTCAACGTCCATACGCTAAGCCTGAGTCTGATAAGCCGAGTGAGACTACACCTAGTGTCACGGAAACTGTCGAATCTGAAACCATTCAGGTAAACAGTGAAGCTTCAGCACCGTCAGATAAAAAAGCCGAATAGTCTCGCAAGGAGGGGTCGCCAGATATACGCGACTCCTTTTCGATCTTCCTGTTTAAGAGGTTTGAAATGTCTTCGACTGAGCAGACACAGCCTTTAATTAGCCATCTTCTAGAACTACGTAATCGACTACTACGATCGATTCTCGCCGTTCTAGTGGTGTTTATCGGGCTAATTTATTTTGCTAATGATATTTATGAATTCGTATCCGCACCTTTGGTAGATCGTCTACCTGAAGGGGCGACGATGATCGCAACCGATGTTGCATCGCCATTTTTCACACCTTTAAAGTTAACGTTAATCTCCGCTGTGTTTGCCGCGGTACCGTTTATTTTGTATCAGGTGTGGGCTTTTGTGGCTCCGGGTTTGTACAAGCATGAGAAGCGCTTGATCATGCCACTTTTGGCTTCAAGTTCTCTGCTGTTTTACTGTGGTGTGGCGTTTGCTTACTTCGTGGTATTCCCATTGGTATTCAGCTTCTTTACGGCTATCTCGTTAGGGCAGGTAGAGTTTGCGACGGACATATCGAGTTATCTTGATTTTGTACTCGCATTGTTCTTTGCTTTTGGCATTGCCTTTGAAGTACCAGTGGCGATCATCTTGTTGTGTTGGACAGGTGCAACGACACCTAAAGCGTTAGCTGAGAAGCGCCCTTACATTGTCGTGGGTGCTTTTATTATCGGTATGATGCTGACACCGCCAGACATGATTTCTCAAACACTGTTGGCGATTCCAATGTGTATCCTGTTTGAGATCGGTTTGTTCTTCGCTCGCTTCTATGTGCGCAAGTCAGGTGGCGATGAAGAGGAAGAAGCTGAATCGTAAGCCAGCTCTCTTCAGTAAAAATCTTATAATAAAAAGCGGCCCTAGGCCGCTTTTTATTCTTCTTCGTTATCGAATTTTCAACTGATAACCACAGTTCTGGCATATATAGAGCTCTTTAATGCCCAAGATTTTATGCCATAGAGTTCGATGCTGACGTTGTAAGTATTGTGAGTGGTCACACATTATTAACTACCTCTATATGCAGACGGTTGATAATATACACATAACTTACTATTGACAAATAAATTTTATTGAAAACAATAAAAATTGGTTATTCAAATTATTTATAAATTAAACAATGATTTAGCGTTAGCTGTTGTGATCTTTTCAACTTCTTCTAGAGTGATGCATCGTAGGTCTGCAATACGCTTGGCGACTAGCTCTGTGTACGCAGGTTCATTGCGTTTACCACGGTTTGGCGTTGGCGCTAGATAAGGGCAGTCCGTTTCTAAGATAACGTAGTCCATATCTAGGTGTGGGATCACCTTATCCATACCTGAATTCTTAAAGGTCGAAACACCCCCTAAACCAAGATGGAAGCCGAGTGAGTTGATCGCTTGAGCTTCTTCTAGGCTGCTGCCAAAGCAGTGAAATACACCACGTAAGCTGCCATCTTGTTCTTGTTTTAGTAGAGTCAGGGTCTCTTCTATTGAATCTCGAGTGTGGATTACCACCGGCAGGTCGAGTTCTTTTGCCCACTGCAGTTGAGTAACGAAGGCCATCTCTTGTTCGGCTTTAAAAGTTTTGTCCCAGTAGAGGTCGATACCAATTTCACCCACCGCGATAAAGTCGCGTTTATCGAACCAAGCGCGAATGGTCTTTAGCGTTTCTTCAATATTTCCGTCAACATAACAAGGGTGTAAGCCCATCATTGAACGACATACTTCCGGAAATTGAGCTTCCGTTGCTAGCATTGGCTCGATAGATTCAAGGTCGATGTTTGGTAGTAGAATCGTATCAATACCTTGAGCCAGTGCGCGCTGCACTACCTGTTCGCGGTCTTCATCGAATTCGCTAGCGTAAATATGAGCATGGGTGTCGATCATTGTTTTGTCCTGAATACGGTCTTTACTGAGTTGTCATGAGTATACGGCAGTGTGAGGAGAAGGTCATTTTTTGCCATTTCTCCCTGTTTTTGAGTGGGTTTTATATTTTACTGTTAGCGTCCTGAGCCATCAGTGATATGCTTTTGCCTGTATTTAGCACTTTTCATATCTAAGTATTTCGGTACTTAGACTAGGCAAGGAGAATCTAGTGTCTGTTTCAATTCAAGGTCAATTCCCAGGTCGCCGTATGCGCCGTATGCGTAAGCACGACTTTAGCCGTCGCCTAATGGCAGAAAATCAATTGTCTGTGGATGATCTAATCTACCCAATGTTTATCCTAATGGGTAAAGACCGCCGCGAGCCTGTAGAGTCTATGCCGGGTGTTGAACGCCTGTCGATCGACCTTATGCTTGAGGAAGCGGATTACCTTTCTAAATTGGGGGTTCCTGCGATTGCTCTATTCCCAGTCGTGAACCAAGATGCTAAAAGTTTATGCGCAGCTGAAGCCCATAACTCTGAAGGTTTGGTTCAGCGTGCTGTACGTTCACTAAAAGAACATGTGCCGAACATTGGTATTATCACAGATGTCGCACTCGACCCGTTCACCACACATGGCCAAGATGGCATCATCGATGAAGATGGCTACGTGATGAATGATGAGACAACAGAAGTGTTGATCAAACAGGCACTGTCTCATGCTGAAGCGGGTGCTGACGTGGTTGCCCCATCGGATATGATGGATGGTCGTATTGGTAAGATTCGTGAAGCGCTAGAAGAAGCGGGTCATATTCACACTCAAATCATGGCGTACTCTGCGAAATACGCGTCGTGCTACTACGGTCCATTCCGTGATGCTGTCGGCAGTGCATCTAACCTGAAAGGTGGTGACAAAAAGAACTACCAGATGGATCCTGCAAACAGTGATGAAGCCATCCAAGAAGTCGCTATGGATCTTAACGAAGGTGCGGACATGGTGATGGTGAAACCAGGCATGCCTTACCTAGATATCGTGCGCCGTGTGAAGCATGAGCTGCAAGCTCCTACGTATGCATACCAAGTGTCTGGCGAATACGCGATGCATAAAGCGGCGATTCAAAACGGCTGGCTGAAAGAGCGCGATACAGTTATGGAATCACTACTGTGCTTTAAGCGTGCTGGTGCGGATGGCATCCTAACTTACTTCGCTAAAGATGTCGCTGAGTGGCTAGCTGAAGACAATGCAAAGGCCGCTGAGCATCTAAGAGAAAAGTAACGACTTTAGGTTAAGCTATAAGATTATTTAAAGGGTTGGCCGTCGTGCCAACCCTTTCTTTTATGAGGGTGGAAAGTATGTCAGTCATCATACGTGAAGGCTCGCTGGACGAAGTGGTTTCGGTTGTTGAGCAGATTAACGAGTTTGCTCAAAAAGAGAGTGTGGCCTCCCTTGCGCAGCGCTTATCAGGCAAGAAGAGTTTGATTTTAGTCGCGGAAGAAGCGGGTGTGCTACTAGGTTTTAAAATCGGCTATGAATTGGAACCGAACACTTTTTACAGTTGGTTTGGTGGCGTATCGCCGCTCGCGAGAAACAAAGGCGTCGCACAGGCTAAATTAGATGTTCAAGAGCAGTGGGTGAAACAACAAGGCTACCAACAACTCAAAGTGAAATCGCGTAATCAGTTTCCTGCCATGCTACGTCTACTATTGAGAAATGGTTACCAAATCGAAAAACTGGAAAAAAAAGAGAATATTCAAGAACATCGCATTCACTTCGTAAAACAGTTATCTGTTCAATCAACGTGTTGAAGTCGTGGCATTAATCAGTCGACTAAAATTTAATGAGATTTATTATCATTTAATGGTTGACTATCAAATGAGAATCATTATTATTAATCCTGTCTTAGGGAATGAGGAAATGTTCACAAGGATGTTAAGTAATCAAGTATCAACTTGGTTACCCAACAGAATTCTCGCGAACTTGTACTAAGTTCTTTTTGACACGACATTGCTCACATTGCTTCCAGTGTAATTTATAGCTTTTAGGTAAAGCTGTGGTATTCAATTTGAATGGCTTTACCGGTTTTTGCTAGGCGACATCTTCGGGTGTCGCTTTTTTTATGTCTACCATTTCAACAGGATGCATATTTAGTGGCCCGTATTTTTATGAATAAAACGCCATCAGCATTCTTTTCCACAACGCAAGATCTTAAAAAGATCGTTGATCATCTGTTCGATCTGTAATTTTTTTCTTTATTTTCAATTGTTTAATTTTATTTTTTGCTTTGTCCGCCTTAGTTCTCAACAGGGTGGATAAATAATATAAACAGAGTTATCCACAGAACGCCTGTGTCTAAGAACAAAAAATAACAACAAATTGATTATATCGAACACAACCGAGTGAACGGATACGGATCGACAACGTGGAATCCAACCAACAGACGTGGCATTCTTAACAGATAATTTCTGTACTTACTGGATACACAAACATTATGGCTCGTATTCCTGATAATCCATTGATTCTGATCGATGGCTCTTCTTACTTATATCGCGCGTTTCATGCTTACCCTGGCACCATGAGCAATGGTGATATCCCGACTAACGCGGTTTACGGTGTAGTTAACATGCTGCGCAGCATGATGCGTCAATTTGCTTCTGATCGTATTGCGGTTATTTTTGATGCGAAAGGAAAGACGTTCCGTGATGACATGTACCCAGAGTACAAGGCTAATCGTCCACCTATGCCGGATGATCTGCGTTGCCAGATCGAACCTTTGCACAATGTGATTCGAGCAATGGGTCTGCCACTTATCTCGATCCCAGGCGTTGAAGCGGATGACGTGATCGGTACACTGGCTTCTCAAGCATCTAAAGCGGGCATGCCGGTTTTGATCAGTACTGGCGATAAAGATATGGCCCAACTGGTTGATGACAACGTTACTTTGATCAACACCATGACCAACGTGGTGATGGATCGCGAAGGTGTTATCGAAAAGTTTGGCATCCCACCAGAGCTTATCATCGACTACCTTGCTTTGATGGGCGATAAAGTGGATAACATACCTGGTGTTCCAGGTGTTGGTGACAAAACAGCAACAGCTCTACTGCAAGGCATTGGTAGCATCGAGAAGTTGTACCAAAACCTAGATGATATTGCTGCGCTTGGTTTCCGTGGCTCTAAGACGATGGCTAAGAAGCTTATCGACAATAAAGATAACGCTGAAATGTCTTACCAACTGGCGACGATTAAGCTGGATGTTGAGCTTGAAGAGACACCAGAATCACTCGTAAAAACGCAACCAAATACCGATGAGCTGATTAAGCTATATGGTCAATTAGTCTTCAAGTCTTGGTTGAATGAGCTTCTTGAGGGCGGTACTGGTGTCGTTGAAGCTGATGAAAAGTCTGGAGCCGCACGCAGCAGTGGCACATCGGCAACCTCAACCGTTGAGATGAACACTTCAGCAGTGACGATTGATCGTAGCAAATACGAAACCATTCTTGATGAAGAGACTTTCAACGCTTGGCTAGAGAAGTTGAAAGCGGCCGAGGTGTTTGCTTTTGACACCGAAACAGACAGCCTAGATTACATGGTGGCTAACCTGGTTGGCCTATCGTTCGCAACTGAAGAAGGTGTAGCCGCTTACGTACCAGTTGCTCATGATTACCTAGACGCCCCACAACAGCTGGATCGCGATTGGGTACTAGAGCAACTTAAGCCGATTCTTGAAGATGATGCACAAGCTAAAGTGGGTCAAAACCTCAAGTACGATATGAGCGTTTTAGCGCGTTACGGTATTGAGATGAAAGGCATCAAGCATGACACCATGCTAGCGTCTTACGTTTTCAATAGCGTTGGCGGTAAGCATGATATGGACAGTTTGGCGTTGCGTTTCCTACAACATAGCTGCATCTCGTTTGAGCAGATTGCGGGTAAAGGTAAGAAACAACTGACGTTCAACCAGATCGAGCTGGGTGAAGCGTCTCCATATGCGGCTGAAGATGCTGACGTAACACTGCGTCTGCATAACCGCCTAATGGAAAATATCGAGCAAGACGAAAAGCTAAAAGCGATTTATGAAGAGATCGAAGTACCGCTGATTCCAGTCATGTCTCGCATTGAACGTACCGGTGTATTCGTCGATGACATGTTGCTAGGTGCACAGTCACAAGAGATTGCGGTTCGTCTTGATGAGTTAGAGCAAAAAGCTTACGAGATTGCAGAGCAAGAGTTCAACATGAACTCGCCGAAACAGCTGCAAGCGATTCTGTTCGAGAAAATGGGCTTGCCTGTTATCAAGAAAACGCCATCAGGTTCGCCTTCAACTAATGAAGAAGTACTACAGGAACTGGCGCTAGATTACCCGCTACCTAAATTGATCATTGAGTATCGTGGTCTTGCGAAACTGAAGTCTACTTACACCGATAAGCTGCCGAAGATGATCAATGCAGAAACGGGTCGTGTTCATACCTCCTATCATCAAGCGGTAACGGCGACTGGTCGTTTGTCTTCAACGGATCCAAACCTACAGAACATCCCAATTCGTAATGAAGAAGGCCGTCGTATCCGCCAAGCATTCGTTGCACAGCATGGTTGGAAGATTCTAGCAGTCGATTACTCTCAAATTGAATTGCGTATTATGGCGCACCTATCGGGTGATAAAGCGCTACTAGAAGCTTTCCAACAAGGTAAAGATATCCACGCGGCAACGGCAGCTGAGATCATTGGAGTTAATATTGAGGATGTGACTTCTGAGCAACGTCGTCGTGCTAAAGCGGTTAACTTCGGTCTTATATACGGCATGAGTGCCTTTGGCTTGGCTAAGCAGCTTGGTATTCCTCGTGGTGAAGCACAGCACTACATGGATACTTACTTCGAGCGCTACCCTGGTGTGATGCAGTACATGGAAGACACGCGTAGTGCTGCTTCAGAGCAGGGTTTCGTTGAAACCATTTACGGTCGTCGTCTGCACCTGCCTGAAATCCAATCGCGTAATGGTATGCGTCGTAAGGCCGCTGAACGTGCAGCGATCAACGCACCAATGCAAGGTACAGCGGCAGACATTATTAAGAAAGCCATGCTATTGGTTGATGAATGGATTCAAGCGGAAGGTGATGGCCGAGTTAAGCTATTGATGCAAGTACACGATGAATTGGTATTTGAAGTGGAAGAGTCATCTTTAGCCGAAATTGAAAGTAAAGTACAAGAATTGATGGAATCTGCTGCTGACCTAGATGTACCGCTTGTTGCGGAAGCTGGTCACGGTGACAACTGGGATCAAGCCCACTAAGCAGTTTTTGACCTTATTGAACAAATTAGTATGAGCCAGTGCACAAACACTGGCTTTTTTTTGTCTAAAATAAAGTTCAATCACGCAAAGGGTTTAAGTGTTTTAATAAAACATTCATGAAAAAAAACTACAAAAATTGTTTTCATTTCTGAGCAATTGTTGTACATTAAATCTCGTAGGGTACAGAGGTAAGATGTTCTATCTTTCAGACCTTTTGTTTCACGTTATTGGATTAGGCTGATTCAGCCGCCCCAGTCAGTATTTGACTGGGGCGTTTTTTCTTGCGCGAAAGAAAAATATTTCTAACCTACAATTCCCCTGAAAAACACTCCATTTCTAGTACTTTTGTTACGCTTTTTAAGTGCCTTCTTTATCTCTTCCATTTATTGTCAATTTGGAATTCAATCAGCAATTAGTAATTTAAATCCACACATAAAATGATTGTTTTATCATTTGAAATAACTTTTATTTTACAAAGTGCCGATAAAGGATTGATCGCTCGCGTCTTTTTTATCGGTGTATTGAGTGGGTGAATGTTGGTCTAAGGCTTGTGGCAGTTGCTTGAGCGAGGTTTTGGTGGTGTCGGCGAGTTTGTTAATGCTTTCAACCGTTTGATTAAGCGCCAGTTGTTGATCGTCACTAAGGTTAGGGTTCTTGCTGATGGCTTGCAGTGACTGAGATATTACCTACAGAGACTGGCTCGCATCTTGAGCATACCTCTCCATGCCATCAAGGTCTAAAGTCATATCAACGTTGATCAGTGGCGTTTCCGTTGCTTCTTTTTCAGAGGCGAGTCCTGAAAATGAAACCATTATCAGCGCTATTACGATTAGGGGCATTTTCCACAAGAGTGTTCCTTTCTCATTGTACTGTTTATAAAAGTTTGTCTTTTAGTATGGTTCACTTCTGCTGTTTATAACGAGTTTATCTTAATTTCTATTCTCGGTTTTTGAGTTTAAACCGCTAATTTATAGACAAAAAAATACCCCACCTATATAAGGCAGGGTATTGATAAGGTGCGATCTCTTGGAATCGCGATCGATTCGCTATGTGTTCCCTATATATAGAGACTACTCTGAATCGTTGTGTTCTTCGTTTTCTAGTTCGTCAATGAGTTGATCAGCAAGCGCTGGCGCGAACCATTCATCCATCTTGTTACGCAGTTGGTCAACACCAATGCCTTTCAGTGAAGAGAAAACATCAACA
>JAYYSE010000107.1:0-42770 GCA_036126475.1 Pseudomonadota bacterium
TAAAGCTGAAGTTGAAAATATGCGTCGCCGTAGCGAGCAAGAAATTGATAAAGCGCGTAAATTCGCTTTGAACAAGTTTGCTGAAGGCCTACTGCCTGTTATCGACAACCTTGAGCGTGCAATGCAAGCTGCAGACGCTGAAAACGAAGTGGTTAAGCCACTATACGAAGGTGTTGAGCTTACGCACAAAACATTCGTAGACACAGTTGCTAAGTTCGGTCTGAAAGAGATCAACCCTGAAGGTGAAGCGTTCAACCCTGAATTCCACCAAGCGATGTCTATCCAAGAAAGCCCAGATCACGAATCAAACACGGTTATGTTCGTGATGCAAAAAGGCTATGAGCTAAACGGTCGTGTCGTTCGTCCTGCAATGGTAATGGTTGCTAAGTAATTGAGTGGTGCTTGCATAGCGAAAGGTTCGACCTTTTACTGAGCAAGCGAGCAGCAGTTACAACATAATTCACTAGTTGATGTGAAATAAGAAGAGAGGCTTATGCCTCTCTTTTTTATGTCTACCACTTGAGAATCCGCGTAAATAGTCCGTCAAACTGCATTAAGGATGTCGTTCTTTGTATTTCATACAGAACAGCGGTTTAGAGTTTTATATTATGAAACTAGTTGTAAATAAGAAAATGTTTTGATGTCACAATTGTGATATTTTTGTAAACAAATGCTTTTAATTGTTATCTTTGTATGTAAAATCCACTGCCATATAGCGATATTACTCGCATATACAACTATAAAAGTACAAATTTTAAACACAACAGACTGGAGAAGAACGATGGATAAATCGCTCTCAAGTAAGATTTTTGTAGGCCTGTTTATCGGCCTGATTATTGGTACTGCTATTCAGTACCTATTCAGCGGAATCGCTATTTTTGATACTTACCTACTTGGTGCTGCAGAAGGTGCTGGTGGTATGTTCGTATCACTTATCAAGTTGCTAGTAGTGCCTCTTGTATATGTATCTATTGTTTGCGGTATCGTTGAACTAAAAGATATCCGTTCATTTGGTCGTCTTGGTGGTAAAACCTTTGGTCTTTACATTATTAACACCATCATCGCGATCTCTGCTGCTCTAACGATTGGTCTTATCTTCCAACCTGGTGCGGGTGCAAACCTAGCAGGTACTGTTTCTGAGACGATTGCACTTACAACAACAGAAACACCAGACATCTTCTCTCTTGTTGTGAACATCGTTCCTAGCAACCCAGTACAAGCATTCGCAAGCGGCGACATGCTACAAATCATCTTCATGGCGATTCTGACAGGTCTTGCTATTCAAGCGCTTGATTCTCGTGGTGGCCCAGCTATCAAGACATTCAAGATGGCTAACGAAATCATGATGAAGCTTATCGGCCTAGTAATGAGCCTAGCGCCATACGGTGTATTCGCTCTGATGATTCAACTAGGTGCAACACTGGATGCAAACACGCTAATGTCAGTAGCTGGCTACGTAGCGCTTGTTGTTGCAATGCTTGTGTTCTGGATCTTCTTCTTCTACCCGATGATGGTGGGGTCATTCACTGGTATTTCTCCAAAGCAGTTCCTACGTGCAACTCGAGAGCAAGTTCTATTCTCACTATCTACTGCAAGTTCGAACGCGACAATCCCAGTAACAATGCGCACTCTTACTGACAAGCTAAACGTATCTAAGTCAGTAGCGGGCTTCGGTGTACCACTAGGTGCAACAATGAACATGTCTGGTGTATCTATCTACATCGCACTAGCAACTATGTTCGTAGCAAACGCATTTGGTCAGCCAATCAACACTGCTGATATCTTCACTCTAGGTCTAACTATCTTGCTACTGTCTATCGGTGCTGGTGGTGTTCCAGGTGGCGGTGTAGTAATGGTAGGTGTTCTATTACACCAACTAGGTCTACCACCAGAAGGCCTAGCAATCGTTGCTGCTGTAGACCGTATCTGTGACATGTTCTGTACTTCTTCAAACGTAGTGGGTGACACAGCGGTAAACACTATCGTTGCTAAATCTGAAAACGAAATCGGCGTTGAAGCAGACGAAGAAGTTGAACTGAAGAAAGCAGAAGCTTAATTTAAAGTTCTTCCTTCTATAGACAATGTCTATGTTGAAAGCCTTGATTGAAAGCGGAGCCCAAGTGGCTCCGTTTTTTATTGAATGATAAAGATAGATATTATTTGGGGTGCTGTGGAGCAGCGCGGTTGTGTTGAGTTTTTCTTAGCGTTGATCGTTAGCCATAAGGCTTGTACAGCAACACCAGATGTTTTCCACACAAGGAAAAACGGTGCTTTTGAATCGAATTCCGAGTTTATTAGTGTGTTAATGATATGCATTCTTACCCAATCATTCTTTTTATTAAAATAAATGTAAAAAAATCCGTTTCTACCCTTGAAAAGGTATCGTGAGCCCTTATCTATGGTGCATACGAAAGCAAATTGTATTTGCACTTTAATTTTGTGTATTAGGGTTGAATCTCTAATTACCACCCCCACATCAGTGGGTATAGCAAAAACTTAATAGAATATATTTCGGAGATAGCCTGATGGGTAAAATCATTGGTATTGATTTAGGTACTACTAACTCTTGTGTTGCTGTTCTTGACGGCGACAAACCACGCGTAATCGAAAATGCTGAAGGCGAACGTACAACAGCATCAGTAATCGCATACACAGAAGGCGAGACGCTAGTTGGTCAACCTGCAAAACGTCAAGCTGTTACTAACCCTCAAAACACACTGTTCGCTATCAAGCGTCTAATCGGTCGTCGTTTTGAAGATGAAGAAGTTCAACGCGATATCGAAATCATGCCTTTCAACATTGTTAAGGCTGACAACGGTGATGCATGGGTAGAAGCGCAAGGCCAAAAAATGGCTGCTCCTCAAGTATCTGCTGAAGTTCTTAAGAAAATGAAGAAAACAGCTGAAGACTTCCTAGGCGAAGAAGTCACTGGCGCAGTTGTAACTGTTCCTGCTTACTTCAACGATGCTCAACGTCAAGCAACTAAAGATGCTGGTCGTATCGCTGGTCTAGATGTTAAACGTATCATCAACGAACCAACTGCTGCTGCTCTAGCTTACGGTCTAGACAAGCAAGGCGGTGATCGCACTATCGCTGTTTACGACCTTGGTGGTGGTACATTCGATATCTCTATCATCGAAATCGATGAAGTAGAAGGCGAGAAGACTTTCGAAGTTCTTTCAACTAACGGTGACACTCACCTTGGTGGTGAAGATTTCGATAACCGCATGATCAACTACCTAGTAGATGAGTTCAAGAAAGAGCAAGGTATCGACCTTAAAACTGATCCACTAGCAATGCAGCGTGTTAAAGAAGCAGCAGAAAAAGCGAAAATCGAGCTTTCTTCTACTACTCAAACTGACGTAAACCTACCTTACGTTACTGCTGATGCGACTGGTCCTAAGCACATGAACATCAAAGTGACTCGTGCGAAGCTTGAGTCTCTAGTTGAAGACCTAGTACAACGTTCTCTTGAGCCTCTAAAAGTTGCTCTAGCGGATGCTGACCTATCTGTAGGCGAAATCACTGACGTTATCCTAGTTGGTGGTCAAACTCGTATGCCTATGGTTCAAGCTAAAGTTGCTGAGTTCTTCGGTAAAGAAGCTCGTAAAGACGTAAACCCTGACGAAGCAGTAGCAATGGGTGCTGCAGTTCAAGGTGGTGTACTAGCTGGTGACGTTAAAGACGTACTACTTCTAGACGTTACTCCTCTATCTTTCGGTATCGAAACGATGGGTGGCGTAATGACTAAGCTAATCGAGAAAAACACAACTATCCCTACAAAAGCGGATCAAGTGTTCTCTACAGCTGAAGACAACCAAAGCGCGGTAACTATCCACGTACTACAAGGTGAGCGTAAGCAAGCGACTTACAACAAGTCTCTTGGTCAGTTCAACCTAGAAGGTATCCAACCAGCACCACGTGGCATGCCACAAATCGAAGTAACTTTCGACCTAGATGCTGACGGTATCCTAAACGTATCTGCGAAAGATAAAGCGACTGGTAAAGAGCAGAAGATCACTATCCAAGCATCAGGCGGTCTGTCTGAGGAAGAGATCGAAGCAATGGTACAAGAAGCAGAAGCTAACAAAGAAGCGGACAAGAAGTTCGAAGAGCTAGTAACTGCACGTAACCAAGCTGACCAAATGATTCATGGTACTAAGAAGCAAGTAGAAGAAGCTGGTGAAGCTCTACCTGCAGACGAGAAAGAGAAGATCGAAGCAGCTATCGCGGCACTAGAAGAAGTTAAGTCTGGTGACGACAAAGAAGCTATCGACGCTAAAGTTCAAGAACTTATGCAAGCAGCTCAGAAGCTAATGGAAATTGCTCAACAACAAGCTCAAGCACAGCAAGCTGGCGCTGAAGCGGGTGAGGAACCTAAGCAAGACGACGATGTGGTTGACGCAGAGTTTGAAGAAGTTAAAGACGGCAAAAAATAATTTCGTCACAGAGTAGCTTAATTTCATGTTAGAAGTTGAGCTACCTGCTTAGAAATTACATAGTCTCAATGACTTATTAGTGCGGGCGTCAGAGGAAACTCTCACGCCCGTATATTTGTATTTAAGCTTGTCAATCTAGATAATGGCTCTCGAATCTCGAATCTCGAATCTCGAATCTCGAATCTCGAATCTCGAATCTCGAATCTCGAATCTCGAACCTTTATCTAGATTGATACACAGACTACTGAAGTTACTTTTCGGTAGTAGCAATTATTTGGTGACCTAGAACATGTCAAAACGTGATTTTTACGAAGTATTAGGCGTAAGCCGCGATGCATCAGAGCGCGATATTAAAAAAGCGTACAAGCGCTTAGCAATGAAATTCCACCCGGACCGTAACCAGGGTGATGAGAGCGCAGCGGACAAATTTAAAGAAGTAAAAGTAGCGTACGAGATCCTAACCGATCCTCAAAAGAAAGCAGCTTACGACCAATACGGCCATGCAGCTTTTGAACAAGGCGGCATGGGTGGCGGCGGCGGTTTCGGCGGCGGTCAAGGTGACTTTGGCGATATCTTCGGTGACGTATTTGGCGACATCTTCGGCGGCGGTCGTCGTGGTGGAGGTCAACAACGTGCACAACGTGGTTCAGACCTACGTTACAACATGGAACTGACTCTAGAAGAAGCAGTTCGTGGCGTATCTAAAGAGATTGAAGTACCAACACTGGTTGAATGTGACACTTGTAATGGTAGCGGCGCGAAGAAAGGCTCTTCTGCGCAAACTTGTGGCACTTGTCATGGCCACGGCCAAGTACAAATGCGTCAAGGTTTCTTCGCGGTTCAGCAGACTTGTCCTACTTGTAACGGTAAAGGCAAGATCATCAAAGACCCATGTAACTCTTGTCACGGTCAAGGCCGTAAGCAGAAGACGAAAACACTTAGTGTTAAGATCCCTGCTGGTGTTGATACTGGCGATCGTATTCGTCTATCTGGCGAAGGTGAAGCGGGAGAGCAAGGCGCTCCAGCTGGCGACCTGTACGTGCAAGTTCACGTAAAAGAGCACAACATCTTCGAACGTGATGGCAACAACCTTTACTGCGAAGTACCAGTAAGCTTCTCTATGGCAGCTCTAGGTGGTGAAGTTGAAGTTCCAACACTGGATGGTCGTGTGAACCTTAAAGTGCCAGAAGAGACACAAACGGGCCGTATGTTCCGTATGCGTGGCAAAGGCGTGAAAGGCGTTCGTGGCGGCGGTGTGGGTGACCTAATCGTTAAGCTAGTGGTTGAGACGCCAGTTAAGCTAAGCTCTCGTCAGAAAGAACTTCTACGTGAGTTTGAAGAGACATGTGGCGGCGAAGCGGCAAGCAAGCATAAGCCTAAGTCTGAAGGTTTCTTCAGTGGCGTTAAAAACTTCTTCGATGACCTAACTAAGTAATTAGGTTATTGAAATATTGAGTTATCGATACTTTAACTTAATGACGAAAATAGAAAGCCTGCTCATGTAGCAGGCTTTTTTGTGTCTGTTGAAAAAAGAAAAGAGGTGACGCATTAGCTTGATTGTCTTGCCTCGTTATTTCCAACACGCTTCTGGCTCTGAGACACCAGAGTGGTGTAGCTCCAAAATATCAGTCTTTGAGTCTAAGCAGTCATCGTTTGTCTGTGGGGCGTGCGGCTCAGCTTGAATAGTATAGGTGGTGCTGCTTGCTGAGATAGCGAGCGTGTATCGGCTTGTATCGGTATCGCAAAAACTGCATGTCCCGGCGGAAATAATCCCTTGCGCTGCAGAGGCATAATCGCCCATGTATAGGGTTTCCAACTCTAATTGTATCTTGGTCAGGTCGGCCAACGCGGTGACACGATGGGCCTTCATGATGTGCTTGGTATAACTCGGGTAGGCGATTGCACCAAGTATTCCCACGATGATCACAGCCAGCAATAACTCGATCAATGTCATCCCTCTCATGCTTGTGTTGTTACTGTTGCATATATTTTTTCGAATCATCGCGAGTAGTTTCCTTTTATAACTCAGTACATTCTTCTCCGGTGGTAGCATCGCTGCAAGATTAAATACGGTTACGCAATGAATTACATAGGAATTTGGGAAATGACTCGCGGGTTTACTTTATTAGAGCTGTTAATAACGGCATCGGTACTGTCGATACTGATAGCGACGGCTGCCCCGAGTTTTAGTTCGGTGACTCAATCCGTCAAGATGCAGCGGTTGGCAGGGGAGCTCAACGGTTTCTTAATTCAAGCTAAGTCTGAATCGGTGAAAAGGAATCAGGATCTCTGGGTGCATTTTTCTACCGCAAAAAATGAAGTGCAATCGACTGGTGATTGGACGGTAAGGTTGAAGCCGACTGAAGATCTCACTGGAGAAACTTTACTGCAGTTGTCGGGCGAACCATTTCGCGATGTCTCGTTTTCTCACAACTACACAGGTGAAAGGATCAGCTTTGAGAGTGTCAGGGGGAGACCAGCCAGAGGCACGATCTATATTTCTCCCAATACATCTTCAGCCGACCGTTTATTGATTAAATTATCTAGCCCTCCCGGGCGCATAAAAGTGTGTGGTGAGTCGAGTGCGCAGTATGGCTATGATGCGTGTTAAGTCCGTTGTGATCGGACTCAGCAAGCAACAAGGCACTTCATTGGTTGAGTTAATGGTGGCCTCTGTTATTGGTATCTTCGTTATCTCGATTATCGGCAGTGTTTTTATTACAGGGCAGAGAATAGCCAAGGACAAGGGCATTGAGTTACTGCTGCTACAAAACCTAACTAGCACCATACAAGTGATGAAAGAAGATATCCAACGAGCGGGTTACGACGGCTCAAACGGTTACTCAATCAAGTTATCTGGTGCAAGCAATACGATTCAAGTGAGTGGTGGTGTTGCGGTCGGCTTTGTTTATTTTAGAGAGGGTTCGAGTGACAATAAAAACTATCGCAATATTGTTTACCAAAAAAACGGCACCAAACTGCAAATATGTGAGAAAGGCACCACGGTATCTGAGGCGATCCCCACGTTTGAACAGGTTACTGGCTGCTATTCATTGTTTGATGACACCATAATGGATGTCGATGAGTTCAATATTACGTCTCGGGTATTAGAGCAGAACTCGATAAAGAGCACGCTCACGGATATCAGTATAACTGCATCAATTCCAACAGCTGCGGTGACCAAGTCAGTGTCTGTTTCTATTAAGCAGAGGAATTGGCAATGAGGAATTATGCAAAGCAGCATGGCGTAGTGACATTGTTGATTACATCGGTGCTTTTGCTTGGAGCATTAGTCGTGACGCTAGGCTCCTATCGAAGCATTTTCCATCAGGTGAAAGTGGCCCAAAATGAAGTTCAAGGCAGGCAAGCACATTGGCGATCGGAAGGTGGACTGGAGTGTACTTACGCTTATCTACTTGAATTAGATAAAAGTGTTGCTGATATACAAGATACCAGTACTCGCCCAGCCGACTTTGCGGGCTGGTGCTCTCCTTATGAAAACCAGCCTCAAATCGATGTGTCGAGCACGGCTAGCTCTAGTACGTATTTGGTGATGTCTTCTTCGAACACCAACTCCCTTTTTAAAACGATAAGAGAACAGTCCCGGTTAGGAACGGGAGCAATTCAGTCGACAGGACCAATAGAGATAGTTGGTGCGTTAAGTCTCAAACCCACAGCGAAAGAAGAGCCAATCAGTGGTAATGAATACGAGTGTGTCAGTGTCTCTTTTGCTGATCTGTTTACTTATCAATATGATGCTACTCACGATGATTCAGGGCAGGTGTTGGGGTTAGAAGTCCTTAACCCTACTGTTGATGGTCCCTTTTCTGGTTTCGATGGCGTTTGTCATAGCGATTATAAAACGGCGATACCGAAAGGCACTTCCGGTAGTTCCTATTCGATCTATGCCCCTGATTATTACCAAGGAACCAACCCACCGCCGTTCAAGAAAGACTTCAATCCTGATCCTAATATGAATCCGTTTTACACCTTCTTTGGCATGGCTAGAACGGAACAAAACATTCTCGACCTGTCGCAAGATACGGACTTGTTTAAGTATGTTCAGCTATTGAACGCGACGGAGTGTGGCCATGAGATCATGGACCACTTTACGATAGGCGAAACCAAAGGGCTGTGGATTGAGGGAAACTGTCATATCAATGCAGCGGTAGTAGCTGCAAATAACTCCTCTCAACTTCTCGTGATTCAAGATGGTGTGCTCGCGCTGAATGGCGCCATGACCTACAACGGGGTGATTTATCACTTGGTTGATTACCAGAAGAGCCATGTGAAAACGCGAGTCGATAACTTTTGGAACTCGCTTGCGGGTAACAACGTGTTTGCGCCTTTTATCAAAGATATCGATGAGGCTAGCGTGATTAAAAAGAGTGTCGGGATTCAGTTTGCCTCCGGTTTACCTTCTGGTGGCCTTATCTTTGATTCTCCCTCGGGAGTGACGACCATTGTGGGGGATATGGACATGGATTTCCGTGCGGATTCGAACCCAAGTGACCCGCCTTTAACTTACCAATGGCAGCGAGGTTCGTGGAATGATTTCTAATAATTCTGGCTTCAGTTTACTCGAGGTACTTATCTCTTTTCTGCTGATTGGCGTTGCGTCGTTAGGGCTGGTTAAATTACAGGTGTATGCGGAACAAAAGTCGGATCATGCGCTCCAGAGTGTCGAAGCTTTGCATTTTGCAGAAAGGCAGATGGAGTTTTATCGAACTCGCGCGCTCAATGTTAGTGGTGCGGTAGGGCTTATTCCCTTTGAGGAACTAAATCAGTCGAGCTACTGTCTCAACATCGCGAGTTCAGATCCGTTATCCGGTTTATCGGGTTCTGAATATTCGATGACATGTGAAGTTACTAATGCGAGCGGAGCCTTATCTGGTGCCCTCAAAAAAATTATTGTCACAATCGCATGGCAAGATCGTATGAACCGTAAGCAAAGTATTCACCTCGAAACTATGCTCTCGAAATACAGTGAGTTTGATTGATCCCTAAGCAAACGTTTACTGCATGCCAAGGCTTACGCCACTCCTTTTATGGGCAATTTTCACTCCTCAGACATTATTTAATTATTGGTTAAATTCATGTATATGGAATGGTGTTTTTTTGTGTTTTTTGTGTTTTTATATTGTTGTAGTTGTATGGTGTTTTTGCAAAATATGTCTCCATTTATGGAATTTAGGGTGGAATCTTGTGCTTTTTATGGGGGCTTTTAATAGAATATGTATTGTACCAATAGGCCGTGGTAAAAATTTATATTAGGCCTAAACAAACAACATCACATATGGAGTTACAATGAGTAACCAAGCCGTAAAAAAAGCACCATCGACTGACAAGATCAGTGGAATGGATCGCTTTCTAAACTTCATTGAACGCGCCGGCAACAAAATTCCAGATCCAGCAATCCTGTTTTTCTGGGCTCTAATTATCGTATGGGTAGCATCTGCACTTTTGTCGAATTTTTCATTCGATCTAATCAACCCTCAAACGGGTGCTGCTCTAGAAGTAAATAACCTACTGACTGGTGAAGCGCTTGCTAGCTTCCTAGCGAATATGGTTACTACGTTCACAGGCTTCGCACCACTAGGCATCGTACTTGTTGCTATGCTAGGTGTTGGCGTTGCAGACTCTTCAGGCTTCATTACGACTGGCCTTAAGAAAATGCTGAACTTCACGCCAGCTAAGCTACTTACGCCAATGCTAATCTTGGTCGCTATCGTGTCTCACACAGCAGCTGATGCAGGTTATGTGCTAGTAATTCCTCTTGGCGGTATCATCTTCCACGCTGCGGGTCGTCACCCTCTAGCGGGTATTGCAGCAGCATTTGCTGGTGTATCTGGTGGTTTCTCTGCGAACTTCATTCCTTCAGGTATCGACCCACTACTAGCTGGTTTCACGCAAACAGCGGCAAACGTTCTTGACCCTGAATACGTGATTAACCCTCTAGCGAACATCTTCTTTACTGGCCTATCTTCAGTTCTTATTGTTTCTATCGGTTGGTACGTAACTGAGAAGATCATCGAACCTCGCCTAGCGAACACGCCAGTTGATGAAGATGCTGAAGAAGCACCTGATCTAGGTACGTTCACTGCAATCGAATCAAAAGCATTCAAATACGCAGGTTGGGCAATGGTTGCTGGTATTGGTCTGCTTGTTGCGGCTCTAATCCCTGAGAACTCTGCACTGCGTTCTCCTGAAGGTGAGCTAACAGCATTCTCTGCACCAGTTATGAAGTCTATCGTTCCTCTGATCTTCATCCTGTTCATCATCCCAGGTATCGTTTACGGCCGCGTTGCGGGTACATTTAAGAACAGCAATGACATAATCAAGGCGATGTCTGAGACAATGGCTACGATGGGCGCGTACATTGTAATGTCGTTCTTCTGTGCACAGTTCCTATCGGCATTTGGTCAATCAAACATCGGTACTATGCTGGCACTTTACGGTGCTGAAGGCCTGAAAGCGATGGACCTTCCTGGTGAAGCGACGATCGTTGGTATGATTCTACTAACGGCTTCAGTTAACCTTCTTGTTGGTTCAGCTTCGGCTAAGTGGGCACTTATCGGCCCAATCCTAGTTCCAATGCTAATGGTTGTGGGTATCTCTCCTGAGCTATCTCAAGCTGCTTACCGTGTTGGTGACTCAGTGTCTAACATCATCTCTCCACTAATGGTGTTCTTCCCACTGGTTGTTGTTTACTGCCAACGCTACGTTAAGTCTACAGGTATCGGTACTCTAGCCTCTCTAATGATGCCATTCTCGATTGCAATGCTAATCGGTTGGTCTATCTTCCTGCTAGCTTACTGGGCTCTTGGTATTCCACTAGGTATCCAAGCACCTTACACTTACACAATGTAAGATTGAACTAAGCAAAATTAAGCTTTATTCATTACCAAGCCCGCACCGAAATGTGCGGGCTTTTTCTATTATTTAGAAAGAGATAAAGATATAGTTAAAATTAAAAACTAACCTCTATTTTCTAGCTCGTGGTTATTGTTCATCACCTCTTTGTTGTGCATCATCACTAATATTAGGTATGCTTCATCGCATACCTTTTTTGTTTCTATTGTTTGTTTTTGGAGTCCCCTTTGTCAGACCATCAATTCACCCCTCAAGATGAAATCTTCATGCGACGAGCTATCGAAGTGGCCAAAAAAGCGGAGAGTGAGGGAGAGGTACCTGTTGGTGCCGTACTGGTAAAAGATGGTGAGATTATCTCCGAAGGGTGGAACCGTTCGATTGGCAGCCATGACGCAACAGCACATGCTGAAGTGGAGACCTTGCGCAAAGCGGGGCAGGTTCTGGAAAACTATCGGCTGCTTGATACCACCTTGTATGTCACGCTTGAGCCATGTCCTATGTGTGCCGGTGCCTTGTTACATAGCCGAGTTAAGCGCATTGTTTTTGGCGCGCCAGATCTAAAAGCAGGTGCGGCAGGGACGGTGTTGAACTTGTTTGAAAGCCAAGCTTCTTATCACTATGCCGATGTTGAACACGGCCTATTAGAGGATGAGTGTCGCGAGCAATTACAGGCGTTTTTCAAGCGACGTCGCAAAGAGATAAAAGAGAAGCGCAAGCAAGAGCGTTTGTTGGAAGAACAGCAGCTGGAAGCTGACAAGGCTCGTAAAAAGAAATAGCAGTGAGACTAAGGCACTCTCACCGTTAGAGTGCCAAACAAACTTACTTGGTCATGCGTTTACTCGGCAAGCATCTGCATGAAAGCACGGTTACGCCAAATGATCTTCTTCTTATTATTTAAAAGCATACGCTTACGACGGTTTGCAGCAACTGTCTTATCAAGGCGTTTCGATTTCAGTTTCTTCATCATTTCAATGATTTCCTATTGGTCGTCTGACTGTGTCGTTTGGACTAACGATTTAATTATAGTGTGATTCGTCTGTTTGTTCTGTCGCGCGAAGCTGACTTAGAAGAGCAACTCTATTCTTAAGCCTCTAACTTCGGCCAATGGCCTAGCGCAACAGAACGCTAATTTTGATTGTGGTGAGTCGTTATAAGGGGCGATTATTACTGTAATATGACACAGCCTTTATCACGGTCTTTTATCCACATCACTCCTCTGTGTAAGCGATAGAAAGCGCAATAAAAAAGAGCAATGTGGGAAGGCATTGCTCTCTTGGTTTCTATTTCGAAGACTCAGAACCACTTACTGTTGATTCTGCAGCGCTGATGCTGGATGCAGCCCCAGAAGTTTCTAAAGGTGGAATAACGATCAACCCTTCAAGACTCTCTTCTTGTTCTTTATTACGCTTATTAACGTGGCCGATGATGCTTTGGTAATAACGACGAATGTTCTCTACGTAGTTTCTAGCTTCATCACCACGGGCATAACCATAGCGAGTTTGGCTGTAGTATTTCTTCTGTCTTAGTAGAGGTAGCCTGTCTTTTACATCACCCCAAGCATCAGGATCTCCGCCTTGCGCTTTGGTTAAGCGGCGTGCGTCCATCATGTGTCCGTAACCGACGTTGTATGAAGCAAGCGCAAACCAGATTTTCTCGTGTTGCGTGATTGAATCTGGTACTCGGTTCACGATACGGCGCAGATATTCAACACCACCTTGTACCGACTGTTTAGGGTCGAGACGGTTGGTCACACCAACGCTCTTCGCTGTCGGCAGTGTCAGCATCATCATGCCACGAACACCAGTTGGTGAGCGTGCGACTGGGTTCCAGTGCGACTCTTGATATGCCAGTGCGGCAATCAAACGCCAGTCAAACTCTTGCGAATACTTCTGAAACAGTGGCGACCATTTGGGTAGCTTGCTATCTAGTGCGCGGATAAAGGCACGAGTATCAACGTAGTCAAAAGTGCCAATATGACCAATGTACTTTTCTTCTAGCAAAGCAAGTTGACCAGACTGTTTTAGATTGCCGAAGAACTCAATCAGCAATGCGTAAAGGCTTTCATCTTCAGACTTCTCTAAGTACCAAGAGATAGGCTGGTCTTCCGTTAGCTCAAACGCCAGCGCTACGTCTGGGTATAGGCGTTGTGCCAGCGACAGATCGATTGAGTCGGCAACCGTGAATAGGCGCTCGCCTGTTGATACTTCTTTTAGCAAGTCATTGATATCAGCATCTCTAACTGCTTCGTAGATGAAGTCTTGGTGCGTATTCTGTAATTGCTTAAGTGTTGGTTCGAAGTGCGAGTCTTTGACCACAACTAAAGAGGGCGTCAGAGTCTTCTTATGTGATGCGTCTTCTGATTCAGCTTGCGCTTTGATGAATTCAGCCTGGCGCTCGTTCTCAAACTTGATCAGTTGATCTAGGTTTCTTGGACGCCATTGGCCTTTTTTGTACACCACCTGTTGGCTTACATAGTAATAAGCCGGCGCTGCACGATAAGCACGTGTCAGCTTGTTGTTTTGTGTTAACCCTGTAGCGATAAGGTCGATCTCGCCTTTCTTTAAAGCGGGAAAGAGGCCGGATAGGCGGTAAGCCGGTTTAACCTCAAGCTTAACCCCCAGTTCTTGTGCAAACTCACGGGCCAATTCGTAATCGAGACCAGCAGGGCCATCGGGACCGATGTAATAAGAGAGTTGGTTATTCAGAGTACCGACACGAAGCACGCCACGCTCTCGTATCTGCTCGAGGACACTTTTAGGCTCAGACTCAATCTGGCATGCGGTTAGCCCAAACAGAGCGATAACCAGCAGAAAGGACTTAGAGAAAAAGATGAGAGAAAATTTAGGCATCAAAATGAAATCTCGAAAAGTGGAAGCCCCTTTATACCAAACCCCGCCAGACTGGCAAAGCAGGTTTCATTAAACAGATGTAAAAGTGGTGATAAATGCAGCAAAAACACCATTTGCTCAGAAACATGAAAAAAATCACGCAAACGGTTGCTTTTGGTGTTACGTCACAAAAAAAAATGCTTTATAATGCGCTCGCATTGAAGAGGTGGAATCGGCATAGGTTTTTAAACCTTGGGGAATAGCTTCGAAGAAAACAGTTAGGTTTTCTCTTTAACCCACTGAATTTATTCCAATATCACCTTAATCAACTGCATAAGAGACCTAAGCACATGAGAATTTTGCGTGGCTCCCCAGCTCTATCTGAGTTTCGTGTAAACAAGCTTTTAGAGCTTTGTCGTGAATTAAGCTTGCCTGTAACAGGTATTTACGCTGAGTTTGCCCACTTTGCTGATTTAACAGCAGACCTAGACGCGTCTGAAGTTGAGAAGCTAGAAAAGCTACTGACTTACGGTCCAACGATTGAAGAGCATGAACCTGAAGGTTTACTGCTACTTGCTACTCCTCGTCCAGGTACTATTTCTCCTTGGTCTTCAAAGTCGACAGACATCGCTCACAACTGTGGTCTTGATAAAGTCGTTCGCCTTGAGCGCGGTACCGCTTTTTACATCGAGACATCTACAGAACTTTCTGAGCTTCAACTGGTTGAACTGAAAGCGATTCTTCACGATCGTATGATGGAAGTGGTTTTCACTGACTTCGAATCTGCGGCAGCATTGTTCACTGTTGCTGAACCGGCACCTTATGCGGAAGTTGATCTTCTTACAGGCGGCCGTAAAGCGCTTGAAGAAGCAAACGTTACCCTAGGTCTTGCTCTTGCACAAGATGAGATTGATTACCTACTTGAAAGCTTTGTAACTAAGCTTGAACGTAACCCGACTGATATCGAGCTAATGATGTTTGCACAAGCGAACTCAGAGCACTGTCGTCACAAGATCTTCAACGCTGACTGGACTATCGACGGCGTTATGCAAGAAAAATCTCTGTTTAAAATGATCAAAAATACGTTTGAAGTGACGCCTGATAACGTACTTTCTGCATACAAAGATAACGCAGCTGTTATGACAGGCTCTGAAGTAGGTCGTTTCTTCCCAGATCCAGAAACTCGCCAGTACAACTACCACCAAGAGAAAACACACATCTTGATGAAAGTTGAAACGCACAACCACCCAACGGCTATCTCTCCATGGCCGGGCGCATCAACAGGTTCAGGCGGTGAAATCCGTGATGAAGGCGCAACAGGTATCGGTGGTAAGCCAAAAGCTGGTCTTGTAGCGTTCTCTGTATCTAACCTTAAGATCCCGAACTTTGTTCAACCTTGGGAAACAGATTTTGGTAAACCAAGTCGTATCGTTACTGCATTGGATATCATGCTTGAAGGTCCTCTTGGTGGCGCGGCATTCAACAACGAATTTGGTCGTCCAAACTTACTAGGCTACTTCCGTACTTACGAAGAGAAAGTAAACTCTCACGCAGGTGAAGAAGTACGTGGTTACCACAAGCCAATCATGCTGGCTGGTGGTCTTGGTAACATCCGTGACGAGCACGTTCAGAAGAAAGAGATCCCAGTAGGTGCAAGCCTAATCGTTCTCGGTGGTCCTGCAATGAACATCGGCCTTGGTGGCGGTGCGGCATCTTCAATGGATTCTGGTTCTTCTTCTGAAGATCTCGATTTCGCTTCGGTACAACGTGAAAACCCAGAGATGGAACGTCGTTGTCAGGAAGTTATCGACCGTTGTTGGCAGCTAGGTGATGCGAACCCAATCGCATTCATCCACGATGTGGGCGCTGGCGGTATCTCAAATGCACTTCCTGAGTTAGTAGACGATGGCGAGCGTGGCGGTATCTTCAACCTACGTGACGTGCCAAACGATGAGCCGGGTATGAGCCCACTTGAAATCTGGTGTAACGAATCTCAAGAGCGTTACGTAATGGCGGTTGCAGACAAAGACATGGCAACGTTCGACGCTATTTGTAAGCGTGAACGTGCACCTTACGCAGTGGTTGGTAAAGCGACGGAAGAGCGTGAACTTAAACTTGAAGATTCACACTTCGACAACACGCCAATCGACATGCCAATGGACATCCTATTAGGTAAAACACCTAAGATGCACCGTGATGCCAAAACGCTAAAAGCGAACAACCCAGCGATTGACCGTTCTGGTATCGAAATTAACGAAGCTGTTGAACGTGTTCTTCGCCTACCAACTGTCGCAGAGAAAACATTCCTTATTACTATCGGTGACCGTTCGGTAACTGGCCTTGTTGCTCGTGACCAAATGGTTGGCCCATGGCAGGTTCCTGTTGCTAACTGTGCGGTAACGGCAGCAAGCTACGACTCTTACCATGGTGAAGCGATGTCTCTTGGTGAGCGTACGCCAGTGGCACTTCTAGACTTCGGCGCATCGGCTCGCCTAGCGGTTGGTGAAGCAATCACAAACATCGCAGCGACTAACATCGGCGATATCAAACACATTAAACTGTCGGCGAACTGGATGTCTCCAGCGGGTCACCCAGGTGAAGATGCAGGTCTTTACGAAGCGGTGAAAGCCGTTGGTGAGGAGCTATGTCCAGCACTGGGTCTAACTATCCCAGTAGGTAAAGACTCAATGTCAATGAAGACGAAGTGGGAAGAGAACGGCGAGCAGAAAGAAGTAACGTCTCCGCTATCTCTTGTTATCACTGCATTTGCTCGTGTTGAAGATGTTCGTAAGACGATTACGCCTCAGCTTCGCACCCCTGATAACCTGGAAGGACTAGGCGACACTTCACTAGTTCTTATCGACCTAGGTAATGGCAAGAACCGTCTAGGTGCAACGGCACTAGCGCAAGTTTACAAGCAGCTTGGTGATAAGCCTGCAGACGTAGACAACGCAGCACAACTGAAAGGTTTCTACGAAGGCGTTCAAGCACTAGTTGCTAACGACCAAGTAGTGGCTTACCACGATAAAGGCGATGGCGGTCTATTCGTTACTCTTGCTGAGATGGCATTCGCAGGTCACTGTGGTGTTAATGCTGATATTGCAGCTCTAGGCGAAGATACTCTAGCTGCACTATTCAACGAAGAGCTAGGTGCGGTAATCCAAGTTCGTAACGACGACCTAGACGCTGTTCTTTCAACTCTTGCAGCAAACGGCCTAGAAGCGTGTTCACACGTAATCGGTTCTGTTGAAGCATCTGATGAGCTAGTGATTAAGTCTGGTGAGTCTGTCGTGATTGAACGTAACCGTACTGAATTACGTACTATCTGGGCTGAGACGACGCATAAGATGCAAGGTCTACGTGATAACCCAGTTTGTGCTGACCAAGAACATGAAGCGAAGAAAGACAACTCAGATCCAGGTCTGAACGTAAAACTGAGTTTCGATGTTAATGAAGATATCGCTGCACCGTTCATCAACACGGGCGCTAAACCTAAGATGGCGATTCTACGTGAGCAGGGTGTTAACTCTCATGTTGAAATGGCAGCAGCGTTCGACCGTGCTGGCTTCGAAGCGACTGATATTCACATGAGCGACATTCTTACTGGTCAAGCGGTACTGGATGAGTACAACGGCCTTGTAGCATGTGGTGGCTTCTCTTACGGTGACGTACTCGGCGCTGGTGAAGGTTGGGCTAAGTCGGTTCTGTTTAACGATTCGACTCGTGAACAATTTGAAAACTTCTTTAAGCGCGAAGATACCTTCTCTCTAGGTGTGTGTAACGGTTGTCAGATGCTGTCTAACCTGCGTGAACTAATCCCAGGTGCAGAGTACTGGCCACGTTTCGTTCGCAACGAATCAGAGCGTTTTGAAGCACGTTTCAGTCTAGTTGAAGTTCAGAAATCAGATTCTGTATTCTTCGACGGCATGGAAGGTTCTCGTATGCCAATCGCAGTTTCTCACGGTGAAGGCCGCGTAGAGGTGCGTGATAACGACCACCTAAACGCGATTGAAAATTCAGGCACGGTTGCTTTACGTTATGTTGATAACCACGGTAACCCAACGCAGCAATATCCGAACAACCCGAACGGTTCGCCAAACGCTATCACAGGTTTAACAACGACGGATGGCCGCGTGACTATCATGATGCCTCACCCAGAGCGTGTATTCCGCACAGTGGCTAACTCTTGGTCTCCAGAAGGTTGGGGCGAGAATGGTGCTTGGATGCGTATGTTCCAAAACGCACGTAAGAACGTGGGTTAATCATGCTGTGTTAATCTGATTAGATTAAGCAGAAGTCAAAAGCGCAGATCGAAATGTCTGCGCTTTTTTGTTCATTTGGTCAGTATGTTTGAAGGTTGCTCAACAATTAATTGTTATTATAAACGAGGAAATTGTTTTTTATCATTGTCTATTTACTATCAGAGTGGATGACATCACTTCGGTTCATATAATTGAATTGCTTGATTCGTTTGGTAAGGCAATTTTTGATAAAGACTCAGTCAGATCCTCCTCCAATTTATCAAGTAGAGCGTACCTTTTTGAGTAGAGGTTACGCTTACTTCTTTTTAAATGAGTCAGGTCTTTGCGCTCTAATTTAACTGGAATCTGATAAAAGAACTTACTCACTTTTTGTCCGCCCACCTCTTCCCACAAAGAGTCATAATCACTGCTAATAGCACCTCTTTTTGAACCCAAGTATCGCAAAGCTTGATATACATGACCTTTATTTGATACTGCGATCACTTTGTTCACTTCAAAATACCTAGCAAACATTAAGCTCAAATTGAGCATTAGAGCATTAGAGCATTAGAGCATTAGAGCATTAGAGCTTTAGGGCGAAGGCCGTGAAGTGTTCGAGTTATTTCTTTAATCTTAATCTTACTATCAATGACATGACGGTTGGTTCCTTGTAAGCAACCTATGTGTAACACTCTGTCATTTTCATCTTCAGAGAGGTTACACGTAATTGAATATATGGTCTGGCCAGAATGCAATTCTACAAGCTTAATGCCGATAGACCCCTCTCTTGACTCACCTGGATAAAGCTCAATCCTGTAAGGTTGACCATTCCGATCTTTGAAGGTTGTTATCTCGAATGGTTTTTCATAAAGGTTGATAACTTTGCTATCAAACTTATCAGTTAAAATTTGAAAATGCGATCGTATCAGCTTTAGCCATCTGGATGGATGAGAAACGAGGAGAGATGAATGGTTTCAATGGCTTTTCAAAGAGCTTGTAGTCGTTTTCAAAGACAGCTGTTAGTTTTTTATCCTTCTGTAAATCGTACATTCCTTGAGTAACTTGGCGATTGAGCAATCCCCACATAACAAATCGAATGTTTTTACGAAGGTAGTCTACTCCATAACAATGCGGGTGAACTTTCTTTGATAGATTGTGGAGTTTTTTAAACTGTGCATGAGAATTTTGTTCGAAATGAGTGGCTCAATTGAGATGATTATACAAAACAATAAAACACCGTTCAAAATATCATGGCCATTTAGTGAGGTGTTAGCAGGGAATTTGCTCCTCTGAGCTGTTTCTGCCGTGTGTCACAGGATAAGGTGAATTTGTTAGAAAGTGTGTATGTTAGTGGATTAAGGGGGGACATACTTTTGGATACTAGCAAAAGAATGAAGAAAGCCGTTGGATTTCACCCCAGCGGCTTCGTATTTTCTAGCATCGGATACTTGATTAGTTGTTGCTGTGTAGTTCGCTGTTCAGTTCAACAGCAGACTTGTTCGCTAGACACTCAATTTGACCAGTGATCGAGTTGCGACGGAACAGCAGATCAGAAACGCCAGCTAGGTCGCGAGCTTTAATGATTTCTACTTCGTTACCTTCTTTATCTAGCATGCGAACTTTCGTACCAGCCGTTACATATAGACCAGACTCAACAGTACAACGGTCGCCCATTGGGAAGCCAAGACCTGCGTTTGCGCCTAGTAGGCAGTTTTCGCCGATAGAGATAACCATAGTACCGCCACCAGAGAGAGTACCCATGATAGAAGCGCCACCACCGATGTCTGAACCGTTACCGACAACAACACCTGCAGAGATACGACCTTCAACCATGCTTACGCCAGTTGTACCAGCGTTGAAGTTGATGAAACCTTCGTGCATAACTGTTGTACCTTCACCCACATGTGCGCCAAGACGAACACGGGAAGTGTCAGCAATACGAATACCTGTTGGTACGACGTAATCCACCATTTTAGGGAATTTGTCTACGCAATTTACAGATAGAGCACGACCTGCAAGGCGAGCTTCGATTTGACGCTCAGCCAGTTCAGGAAGATCGATTGGACCTTCGTTTGTCCATGCTATGTTGTGCAGTAGACCGAAGATGCCGTCAAGTACTGTACCGTGTGGTTGAACTAGACGGTTAGAGATGAGTTGCAGTTTTAGGAAGCCTTCAGCAACAGATGCTGGCTTCTCGTCTGTCGCAAGAACGACAAGAACAAGTGGCTGTTCAGATGCTGCTGCTTTTTCCGCGAAAGATGCGTTTGCTGCATCGTCGTTTGCTGCGAATGCTTTCGCTAGTTCTGCGCTTTGTGCAGCAGAGATTTCGATAGCTTGGTTGCCTTCAGTGTAACCTGCTACTTCACCAACAGCCGCTACTAGAGCGTCGCTTGGGTTTAGAAGTGGGCTAGGGAAGAACGCTTCAATGATTTTATTGTCGCGGTTTTTGGTTGCCGTACCGAAGGCAAGTGAAAAGAAAGCCATGTTGAATCTCCATGTGTTGAGTCTTGATTTTGCTATTTCATAACAGCGGCTCGAATAACCAGCGTCGTCGTTAGCAAAGTTAATTTAATTACGTTCATCATAAAGAGAGCGCCCTCTTTATGAAAGGGCGCATCGGGATAAAGTCTGTAAAATGATATTGCTTGTCTTTTGAGAGATGTTTTTCTGCAATGAGAAAATACTGCAGAACATCACAAATGAACGAATATAACAGTCAATATTCCTTTTGAATGTTCATTTAAACAAACGGTGCACTGTGCGCTTGTTCGCTCACTTTCATTAGCGCCTTGCCTACCGATCACTGCCAGTATTGGCATTGTCGGTGATAAAGCAGGGATACTTAGTGCTGTTTCTTATCACCTTCTGTTGCGTTTTGAGTCTATCAATTCACTTTGAAGCATGTGAAAAAAAACGCCAATGACTGACTCTGATTAGAGGTGTCATTGGCGTTTTTTAGAAAGTTTCAGCTAATTAAGCTGCATCTTCTTCTGCGTCTTCAACCGCTTCAAGCTTCTTCGCTTTTTTCGGAGCTGGTTTACGCTTCGCACCTAATGCATAAAGAACTTCTTCTTTGTTCTTAGCTAGGTACATTGCAAGTTCTTCTTGCTTACTTTCATCTTCAACTAAATCGCTTTTGCCTAACAGTTCAAAAAGCTCATCAGCCATATCCAGCATTTTGTCGTATGCGTCAGCTTCGGCTTTAGAGGTAAAAGTCATTTTCTCTTCTCCGTTGCGTTCCACCACGTACTTGACGATAACAGCCATGGTTAATCCTCTAAGTTTGATAAATTTTACTGGCTTTTTATACAGTTTCTGAGGCTGAAAGTCCAGTTGGAGCTCGCACTATGCGGTCTCAATCTTGATGTGTCGCCCAGTCTTCACAATAACTCATGAAAGATTTCAGTAACGGGCTTTGGTATTTGTCTTTGTGGACTAGCATCCAGAATCGGCGCTTCATATCGAGTGGCACATTAAGTGCTTTTACTCGGTCAGAATTGATCGCCCGTTGAGCTGCTAAACGAGACAAACAGGCAAAGCCCAGACCGGCAGAAACAGAGTTGATGATTGCTTCTGTGGTGTTTAGCTCAAATGATTCGTACCAGTGCTCGATTCGCGGTGCGACCGCACGTAGGAAAAACTCACGGGTTCCAGAACCTGACTCACGCAATATCCAGTGGCTGTTCTCTAGATCTTGTAATGCAATTTGCTCTTTTGCTACCAGAGGGTGTTGATTACTAACGATAATACACATCTCATCGCTACTAAACTGGCTTGAGATTAACTCTGGATGGAGTGTTTTTCCTTCAATTAACGCGATATCCAGTTCATAATCCACCAACTTTTGACAGATCAGAGCACTGTTTGAAATGAACAAGCTTTGGTCTTGGTGCTGAGTTTTTTCTCGAAAGCCAGACAAAATAAAAGGCGCAACCTGATTACCAATCGTGTCACTCGCGCCAACCTTGAGATTGCCACTCAAGGGCTGGTCGTCACGGAACAAAACATCAATACCAGCAGCACGATGTAATATCTCATCGGCCAATGGGAGCAACTTATGTCCCTCTTGGTTGAGAATCAATCGGTTGTTGACCCGGTCGAATAGAGAATGGCCTAGCTGTTTTTCCATTTCACTGAGTGCCATGCTAACCGCGGCTTTAGAGAGAAACAGGGCTTCCGATGCAGCGGTAAGTGTCGAATGTTGGGTAATGGTGACAAACACTTTGAGCTGTTTGATTGAGATATTAGCCATCAGGTTCCTAGTTTTACGCTGCTGGTGGAATAGGTTGTTCAGTATTGATGAACACTTGTTATATATAAGTGGATATCCCTTTACGAAGTGCAAGCGTATTATGGCTTCAACAAGCTGATGAGTTCACAAGTTTAGTGAATTAAGTTTAAGAGAGGCTCACATGATTCAACGTATTAAATATAGATTAACAGGAGCTCCAACACCCATGGCAGGGTTAGCACTTGCAATCGCAAGCTTAGGCTGGTGCTGGGATGGCGTTTTAGTCGCACAAGGTATTTTGCACACTCCTGGTTTAGTGCAGTGGATCAGTGCGGGTATTGCGGCGGTATTACTTCTTGTTTTAGCTGTGAAGTTTCTGATTCATGGCCATCTATTGCGTGAAGATCTTGCTCACCCAGTGGTGGGTAGTGTGGTTCCAACATTTGCGATGGGCTGCATGGTGGTATCAGCATCTTTAGCGCCGATTTCTCAATTCTTTCAAGAAGCGATGTGGCTAGCGGCGGTTGCTTTACATGTTGTGTTCTTGGTGAGCTTTTTGTACCACAGAGCAAAACAGTTTGAGATTCACCACATGGTGCCAAGCTGGTTCGTACCGCCAATCGGTATCATTGTGGCAGACGTTTCTTTCTCTGGTAATCCAGTTTTAGAGCCTGTAGCGAACGCGACTTTGGTATTCGGATTATTGGTTTACGCTGTGATGCTACCACTGATGGTTTACCGTTTGATCTCCTCTCACGAAGTGTCAAATGCCGCAAAACCAACGATTGCGATCATGGCAGCACCAGCAAGCCTATCTTTGGCGGGTTACTTAACCGTTACTGCTAGCCCTTCACCAGTGATTATTGGTTTGTTATTTGGTATTGCGGTGTTGATGACGTTCATTATCTACATGGCGTTTTTCAAACTACTGCGTCTGCCATTCAGCCCTGGCTATGCAGCGTTTACCTTCCCAATCGTGATTGGTGCAACAGCCTTGTTTAAATTGGCTGCGTGGATGCAAGCACAAGGCATTGAAGCGCATTACGTTAATCAAGTATTTGGCCTTGCATACCTTGAACTGATTGTGGCTACTTTGGTGGTGGGTTATGTTGCTGTTCGTTACTACATGAACTACAAACCTCATCGTGTTTTAAGTGAGATAGCGGGCAGATTGTAAAGGGCAATAGTTCAAAAGATAAACGGACCTTAAGCTTTCGGTATTTCATAAGCTTATATTCCTAATCCAAACTCAGCACTTATGCTAATCTGGCAGTATATTGTGGCAAGATTAGCGTGAGTGCACTTTGTTTACTGTTTACCATTCCAATAAAGTTGATACTTTAAAAATTCTTCTCGTTCACTTGATCAAAAGTGACCCTTTAGCCAATCCTTTCGAAAAAGAGCAGATCTTGGTTCAGAGCCCGGGTATGTCTCAATGGCTTAAGATGGAACTCGCCAAAGAGTTTGGTGTAGCAGCAAATATCGATTTTCCTCTTCCAGCAACTTTCATTTGGGATATGTTTACCCAAGTGCTTCCTGACGTACCGAAACGCAGTGCTTTTAACAAAGAAGCGATGACGTGGAAGCTAATGAGTTTGCTGCCCGCGAAACTTGACCACCCCGATTTCTTACCCCTACAGCGCTATCTTGAAAACGATGAAGACGGCTCTAAGTTGTATCAATTAGCCGAGAAAATTGCCGATATTTTCGATGGCTACTTGGTGTATAGAGCTGAGTGGATGGCGATGTGGGAAGCGGGCGAGCCCGTTGCAGAATTGATTGATAGTGAAGGGCAACAAGAGCACCCTTGGCAGCCAATTTTGTGGAAGGCACTCTACGAGCAAACACTGTCTCAAGGCCAATCAAAATATCACCGTGGTAACTTGTATCACGACTTCATTGAAGCATTAGCTAACCAACAAGGGCAATTACAACACCTGCCGAAACGTCTGTTTGTGTTTGGTATTTCGTCGCTGCCCCCTCGCTACATGGATGCTTTGAAAGCGCTTGGCGAAAAGATTGATGTTCACCTGATGTTTACCAACCCTTGCCAACATTACTGGGGTGATATTCGTGACCGTAAATACTTGGCAAGAGTAGAAACGCAGCGTCGTAAGCAGTTTGCTTTGGTTGATGGCTTGCCTCAGCTAGAAGGCGAAGTCTCGCCACTGAAAGATGGTATTGAAGCCAATGTCGAAGATGAGCTGCATACTAGCCAAGCAGTAGGCAATAGCTTACTCGCATCCATGGGTAAGCTAGGCAGAGACAATTTGTTCCTGCTGTCTCAATCAGACAGCGAAGAGCATGAATTCTTTATTGATGTCGAGAGAGACAGCCTGCTGCATCAACTGCAAGCCGATATTCTTGAGTTAGAAGAACACCAAGACGATCACATCTTAGATTCAAGTAGCCATAAACAGGTGGTTGAGTTGGGCGATCGCTCGTTGACAGTGCATGCTTGTCACAGCCCTATGCGTGAGGTTGAAGTTCTTCATGATCAGCTGCTAGCAATGTTTGACGCTGACCCGACATTAAAGCCACGCGACATCATTGTGATGGTGGCAGACATCAATGCTTACAGTCCTGCGATTCAGGCGGTATTTGGTAATGCTCCGGGTGAGCGTTATATCCCTTACTCGATATCGGATCGAACGGCAGACCAAGAGAGCCCGATTCTGACCGCGTTCATGCAGTTGGTCGCGTTACCGAATACGCGTTGTTTAGCGTCTGAGTTGTTAGAACTACTAGAAATACCAGCGATGATGGCACGTTTTGGCATTGATGAATTTCAATTCGAGCAAGCTAAGCAATGGGTTGAAGAAGCAGGTATCCGTTGGGGTGTCGATTCGTCTACGGCAACTGAGTTTGATTTGCCTGCCACCGAGCAAAATACCTGGCTATTTGGTATCCAACGCATGCTATTGGGCTATGCGATGTCGGATTCTGCAGGTTTGTTTGAAACTGAACACTCTCCAATTGCAGCTTATAACGAAGTTCAGGGCATTAACGCCGAACTTGCTGGTAAGTTAGCGCACTTTATTGATCGTATTGCCCATTACCGTCAACGCCTTGCAGAGACGCAATCCATCGATATGTGGCGTGAAACCTTGCTGCAAATGATTGATGACTTCTTCGCCGTTGAGTTAGAAGGCGAGGTGGTGCTTAAGTCGATTCGCGATGCACTTTCTCAACTGAATGAACAGCTTGATGATGCCTTGTACGAACAAGAGCTATCGCCAAGCATTATCTACCAATACTTAAATAATAAACTGTCGGGCGCGCGTATCAGTCAGCGTTTCTTAGCGGGGCAAGTGAACTTCTGTACTCTGATGCCGATGCGTTCTATCCCGTTCAAAACCGTTTGTCTATTAGGCATGAATGACGGTGTTTACCCTCGCTCAATGCCGCCAGAAGGTTTCGATTTGATGAACGGACGTACTCGTCCCGGTGACCGTTCTCGTCGTGATGATGACCGTTACCTATTCTTAGAGGCGATGTTGTCGGCGCAAGAATGTTTGTACATCAGTTACGTCGGCCGCTCGATTCAAGATAATACTGAGCGAGTACCGTCGGTGTTGGTTTCAGAGTTGATTGAGTACTGCCAGCAGAACTACTGCCTAAGTGACGATCAAGCGCTACCAAGTGATGATTCTGGTATCAAGCTGACTCAAGCGATCAGCTTTGAGCACACCATGACGCCGTTTAGCCCGGCAGCCTTTACACTAGGTGATGAAAGCTATGTATTGAGTTACGCCAAAGAGTGGCTTCCTGCGGCTAACCGTTCAGGTGAGCGCAGTGGTGAATTTAATCGTGCTTTGGATGACTATTTGCTTGGGGCGACTTATCCGTTAGAACTCGATTTGGTTGAGCTACAGCGTTTCTGGCGCTTGCCCGTGCAATACTTCTTTAATCGTCGTCTAAAAGTCGTGTTCGAGCCACCGCTTCCGGTAATGGAAGACGACGAGCCGTTCGTGCTTAATGGCTTGGAGAGCTTCCAGCTTAAGGGTGCTCTGCTGCAAGTGCTGCTGGATAACCCAGAAGGGGCGGATGAAGCGGTTCGCTTGTTTGTTTCTGAGCAAAAAGCACAAGGTCGCTTACCAGTTGGTGCTTTTGGTGATATCGAGTTTGAAACCAACCGTGTTCAAGCGGAAGACTTAGCCAAAGAGATTCGATTTGTAAGTGGGCAGCCACAACAAGATCTCGAGGTAAATATTGAATTCGACGTGCTAGGTGAGGGCAAACCGGTTCGTTTGATGGGTTGGCTGACTCAAAATTATCAATCGGGCTTAGTACGCTTCCGTAGCGGTAAAATTCGTTCGCAAGACTACTTGGCTGCATGGATTGATCACCTGTGTTGTGCGGTTATGGAGCATGGCAAAACAACTCATATAATTGGTTATGACAGAAAAGAGGGCGTGGTTCACCAAACGTTACAACCTATCGGCAATGCACAGCAGGCGAAGGGTTTATTGGCTGAGTTAGTGCGACTGTTTTATCAAGGTATGACAGCACCACTTCCGTATTTCCCCAAAACCGCATTGGCAGGCGTTGAAGCGGGCTTTAGCCGCGGTAAGTGGGTCGATGATGAAGAGAAATCGCTCAAGAAAATGGCCGATACTTTTAATGACAGCTTCGCCTTCACTGGCGAGGGGCGAGATACCTACATCTCGCGTATTTGGCCTAAGTGGGATGATGAGCTGGCTGCTGAGTCACGCATGTATTCAACGCTTGTGTTACAGGCGGCAAGGTTGGCTGCTGCCGATCTGGAAGATCAGGAGTAAGTGGCTGTGATCGACAAGATCAACCGCATGTGCGCAGAGTCAATGAAAGACGAAAGAAAGTCGCTGGTAAGCATTTGGGGTGCTTGTTTTCAGTGTGAAGGGAATCAAGGTGAAGAGAAGTAAGGTACAGGAAATAAAGTGGCCGCCAGTAAATCATTATTAGTGTAGGGCGTTCGCTGTACGGCCACAGGTCAGAGGGACCATTATTCTGTGGTTCTAAGTAGGCAATGAGTATAAGACTCGAATCGCGCTCCTGAACTCGTGGGCGCATAGTAGCGAGGCTATCCGAATTGATCCGTGAGAGAGATCGCACTAACTATTAACAAATCAGCTTAGGACGTAAATTGAATGGCGTTTTCCACGCTAAGTCACATTTGTAACAACATATTTATCAGAAGGCAGTAAGGCATGACGACCAAAAGCAGTGTTCAGGTAATTGCTCCGCAGACACTCAACACCATGACGTTTCCACTTCATGGTGCGCGTTTAATTGAAGCTTCGGCGGGTACAGGTAAAACATTTACCATCGCAGGCTTGTACTTACGCCTACTGCTCGGACACGGCACGGCAGCACCACAAGGTGAGCTGTTGGAAGCAACCCGACACCATGAGCCGCTGACAGTAGACCAAATCTTGGTAGTGACCTTTACTGAAGCGGCAACCGCAGAATTGAGAGATCGTATCCGTGCGCGAATCCATGATGCGCGCATTGCGTTTGCTCGCGGGCAAAGTGACGACCCAGTGATTGCTCCTTTGCTGCAAGAGATCGTAGACCACGTTGGCGCTGCAAAAACACTGCTTAATGCCGAAAGGCAAATGGACGAAGCGGCGGTGTACACCATTCACGGTTTCTGTCAGCGTATGTTGACTCAAAATGCCTTCGAGTCTGGCAGCCGATTTGATAATGAGTTTGTGACAGATGAAGGCCATCTTAAAGCGCAAGTGGTAGCCGACTATTGGCGTAAGCAGTTTTATCCGCTGCCGATTCAACTGGTTGGTGAGGTTCGTAATATCTGGGGTTCACCGGCTGCATTATTGGCAGACGTCAATCGTTATCTGACGGGCTCTCCATTGAAGCTAACCGTCGATGCGATGTCAGGTGATTTGCAAACCCTGCACAACCAAAACTTAGATAAAGTGAAGCAACTTAAAGCGCTGTGGTGTGAATCCGAAGCGGACTTTTTGGCTTTGATCTCTGCTTCGGATGTGAACAAACGCAGTTACACCAAGAAATCTCTGCCGATATGGTTAGAAGCGGTGACGGCATGGGCACAGAGCGACACTCATGATTATCAATATCCAGACAAGTTAGAAAAGTTCTCTCAAGCCACTTTAATTGAAAAAACACCGAAAGGCACTGCACCTCAGCACGCTGTTTTCGAAGCGATTGAAGATTTTCTAAATAACCCAGCCGATTTGAAGGCTCCCTTATTGGCGCACGCGATTACCCATTGTCGAACTATGTTAGCCAAGGCAAAACAGCAGAAGCAATGGTTGTCATTTGATGACCTGCTGACTCAGTTATCTGCATCTATTGATGTCGATGAGCAATCATTGCTGGTGGAAAGAATTCGCACCTTATACCCGGTAGCAATGATCGATGAATTCCAAGATACCGATCCACTGCAATACAGTATTTTTAGCCGAATTTATCTCGATAATCCGCAGTGTGGTTTGTTTATGATCGGTGACCCAAAGCAGGCTATTTATGGCTTCCGTGGCGCAGATATCTTTACCTATATTAAGGCGAGAAACCAAGTTAGTGCTCACTACACCTTAGGCACCAACTGGCGTTCGAGTGCTGATATGGTCAGCGCAGTAAACCAGGTATTTATGAACTCGGACAGTCCGTTTATCTATGATCAAGACATTCCATTTTTGCCTGTTGCAGCCAGTCCATCTGCCGATAAGCGCCAATGGGTAATGAATGGTGAAACTCAGCACGCACTCACCTTCTGGTTGCAAGAGGCTGAAGAAAAGCCGTTACCAAAGGGCGAATATCACAAGGCAATGGCAGAGGCGACGGCGAGTCAAATTCAAACCATTTTGACTGCTTCTCAAAATCAGCAAGCTTATTTCGATAACGGCAAAAAACAACATGCCGTGAGTGCGGGTGATATTGCTGTCTTGGTTCGAACTGGTAGTGAAGGTCGTCTGATTAAGAATGCGCTCTCTGAACAAGGCATTGCAAGTGTGTATCTTTCGAACCGAGACAGTGTATTCACCAGCTTGGTTGCGCAAGATATTCAACGCTTGCTACAAGCTGTGATGACCCCTGAAAACGACCGTGCATTGCGCGCGAGCTTGGCCTCTGAATTGTTCGCTCTGGATGCGGCTTCATTGGATGAACTCAACAACGATGAAGTGGTGTGGGAAAATGTGGTTAACGAATTTCGTGAGTATCGCAAGCTATGGCTACAGCGTGGCGTGTTACCAATGCTTCGCAGCGTGATCAGCAAGCGACATTTGGCGGAACGCTTGCTGGAAGAAGAAAATGGTGAGCGCTCACTCACTGATTTGATGCACATAGGTGAATTGCTGCAACAGGCAAGACAAGAGCTCGACAGCGACTATGGTTTGTTGCGTTGGTTGGCAGAAGCGATTTCCGATGCACAAAATGGTTTAGGCGGTAATGAAGATGACATTCAACGCCTTGAATCAGAGAGAAACTTGGTTCAAATCGTTACTATCCATAAGTCGAAAGGTTTGGAATATGACTTAGTATTCCTGCCATTTGTTGCGAGTTACCGAGAAGCGAGCGAAGGCAAATTCTACGACCATGATTCAGACACCACAGTACTGGATATTACCGGTAGTGATAGTGCTTTAGCCCAAGCGGATAAAGAGCGACTCGCGGAAGACCTGCGTTTGATTTATGTAGCGCTGACTCGTGCCGTTTATGGCTGTTTCATTGGCATGGCACCACTGCGTAAAGGGCGTTCAACCAAAGAGCCTACCGGCGTGCATTTGAGTGCGATGGGCTATTTGGTTCAAAATGGTCAAGAGCAAGGTATTGCCGAATTGCATCAGGCTCTTGCAGCCATTGAGAGCAAGAACTCAAGTGTCCTGCTAGCCGAAACACCAACCGCTTACGAGCAAGTGTTTGTACAAACGGAGCAATTGAGTGAAGACTTACATGCGAACGAACTCAAGGCTTCCATCGACAGGGCTTGGCGTATTACCAGTTACTCGGGGCTTGTAAAGCAAGGCAGTCACGGTGCGAGTCATGACGCGACCATTGAGGTGTCTGGTTTTGATATTGACTCGGCAGATGAGCAGGATGAGTCTGAGTTGATTGAACCTGAACGCTCTATCTTTACGTTCCCTCGTGGTGCTCGTCCGGGTACTTTCTTGCACACCTTGTTTGAGGAGGTTGAATTTACCGAGCCAGCAACCAGTCAACACAATACGCAAGTAATCACTCACTTATTAGAGTCAGAGCAATACGAATTAGAGTGGCTACCTGTGCTTCAACAACTGGTTGATACGGTGCTGAACACCGCATTGGATGGCAAGAACTTAAAACTAAGCGAGAAAGACTCAACACAACGCTTAGTTGAGATGGAGTTCTTACTGCCAATCGAAGTGCTCGCTGCATCTGAATTGAATCAAACCATTCAATATCACGATCCGTTATCGGCTAAAGCGGGCGACCTAGGTTTCCAAACCGTGCAAGGCATGTTGAAAGGCTTCATCGATTTGGTGTTCGAGCATCAAGGTAAATACTATGTGCTCGACTGGAAATCGAATCACTTAGGAGATGATGTTGCCGTCTACCATGGTGAAGCATTGAAATCGGCGATGGCCGATCACCGCTATGATCTTCAATATCAGATCTATGCATTGGCGTTGCACCGTTTCTTACGTAGTCGTGTTGCCAATTACAGCTACGAACAACATTTTGGTGGCGTGTACTATCTGTTCTTACGAGGAATGGATGGCCAATCTCAGCAAGGTATTTTCTCCGCTAAACCAACGCTGGCTTTACTTGATGAAATGGATCAATTGATTGACGGAAAAGTGATAGACAGACGTTCAGCACAATTGAATGACGATGAAACTGGACAGATGGGACTTTTATAATGACAACAACAACCACTAATACCAGCATAGATACTGCGAACACAGCAAAGCCAATTTCACTTATTCCTGAGCAACTTATGGATGTACTCAAGTTTCTTGCGGATAAGGGATCTATTCGTCAGTTGGATTATCAATTTTCTCGTTTTATTGCTCAGCAAGCCACGAGATACTCTCAAGAGATCGGCTTTCTTGCTGGTGTTGTGAGCCATGAATTAGGCAAAGGACACATTTGTATTCAGCTGATACAGCAGCATACGACAGGCCATGAACAAACGGCAGATCTAGCTCAGTTACTTGGGTTGTACGGTGAAACGGCTTTGCAATTGAATCAAAAGTTGTTAGGTATTGATTGGTTGGCGGTACTTCAATCGTCCAATTTGGTTGGATCAACCAATGACTGTGTTAAGCCGATGATGTTTGATGGGCAGCGTGTCTACTTACAGCGTTACTGGAACTACGAGGTTGTGCTGGCAGACACGTTAAACCGTTTAAGTAAGCCGGTAGATCTCAATATTGAACAGAAAAAGGCGCTGACGGAAACCCTCAATCAGCTCTTTGCGCGTAGCTATCACTTTCTGTTTAACGCCTTAGCCAAGGCTGAAGCAAACCAACAAACGTCTCAGGTACTACGCCAACAGCTGGTGTGTGATCATCTTGATATCGTCGATGAGCAATCTCTGAATTGGGGGACAATTGACCAAACGATCGTCCAAGCTAAGCAGGTAACGGACTTAGATGTTCTAGACGATTTGGTACCGCTATCAGCATGTTTGAACTGGCAAAAAGTGGCGGCAGCGGTGGCACTGAGTCGTCGTTTTGCGGTGATTTCCGGAGGGCCAGGAACCGGTAAGACAACCACGGTAACTAAGTTATTGTCGGCGATGGTCGAGCAATCACTGAGCCAAGGTAAAACCCCAACGATTAAGCTAGTTGCACCAACGGGTAAAGCGGCGGCGCGTTTAACAGAATCAATCGGTAAAGCGATTGAGCAACTGCCATTAGCGCCTGAAGTTAAAGCCAACATACCAACGGAATCGAGCACTTTACACCGATTACTTGGCGCGATTCCCAACCGTGCTGAGTTTAGACACAACCGACGTAATCCACTTCACCTTGATATCTTGGTGGTGGATGAAGCATCGATGGTCGACCTGTCGATGATGTATAAGCTGGTGGATGCGCTCCCTGAACACGCAAGGCTGATTCTACTTGGGGATAAAGATCAGCTTGCTTCCGTGGAGGCTGGGGCAGTGTTAGGTGACATCTGTTCGTTTAACTCTGCTGGTTATAGCAGCGCACAAGGCAACTTGATTGCGGAGATGACGGGTTTCGATGCGATAGCCAATTCACAGCAGGCAAAAGCGGGAGTCGTTAATCCTCCTGCCATTGCAGACAGCCTATGTATGCTGCAGAAGAGTTACCGTTTCGATGCGCGTTCTGGTATTGGTCAGCTGGCAAAAGCAATCAATAACGGCTCTGCAAATCAAGTAGACCAAGTGTTTGCCAAAGGTTTTGGCGATATCGAAAATCATCCTCTATCGAGCGACAGCTATAACTTGATGCTGCGTACCTTAGTTAGTGAGTATGGCGCGTATCTCAATCGAATGAATGTTCCATTGGGAGAGCTAGAAACTCAAGAAGCGAGAGCCAAATCGGTACTCGATTTGTTCAGCCAATGCCGACTACTGTGCTCTATTCGTGAAGGTGATTTTGGTGTTAATGGCCTCAACCACAGAATAGAAAGAGCGCTTGCCGCAAGGCGTTTAGTGAATCCACATAATGATGAATTGTGGTATCACGGGCGACCGGTGATGGTAACGCGTAACGATCATGGCTTGGGGTTATACAATGGTGATATTGGTATCTGTATGCTTGAGGCGGATTCAAGCCAACCTGACTCAACGCCTCGTTTAAAGGTCTATTTTGAATTGCCTGATGGCAGTGTGAAAGCGGTACTACCAAGCCGAGTTCCTGATCATGAAACCGCTTATGCGATGACAATTCACAAATCCCAAGGTAGTGAGTTTGATTTGACCTTAATGATTCTGCCACCAGATTTCAGCCCAATTTTGACACGAGAGCTTATCTACACTGGGATTACGCGTGCGAAAAAACGGCTAATGATGTTCAGTGATACGAACGTATTGAAGCGTGGAATTAAGGTGAAAACAGAGCGAGTGAGTGGCTTAGGAAGTCGCTTAACTCATTAAAAATAAATGAGATATTTTTACAAAGAAACCATCCCTGGTTGCTTTGATCGCGCTAGGAATCAGTGCCTAAAAACGCTCGAGTAAACGATATGTGGTTTATCTTGTATTTTGCTTGGCAATTCAAAATAAACTCTTTTAGATTTTCGCTCACAGGGAACACGCAGTGTACGTCTAGCCCTTCTAAGAATTGGTTATCAGCCATATCCCAAAAACTTTGCAGCGAGTTACAAACAATGGTTCTCATATCAATGTTGCTCTTTTTGCTGTTTATATCAACGACCAGAGCATCAAGCGCCTGCTGATCGATAACGGGTATAGCAATCCGTGCAGTAACCACTTCGATTCGCTCAAATGATTTGTGTCATAGGGCATTCGAGGTGGTTATTCCAATAAAAACATTTGTTATTTTGTTAAAGCGACTAAATTCTAAACAATTCTGTTTGTGAGTTAAAGTGCATACTTAATAAGTCTATTATAGAAAACGATTACATTTGCAATTATTTTCCCTTTGAAGTGAGACTCTAGTCCAAAACTTTATTTACACATTTAACGCTAAGATTTTTGAGTTACGTTGATAGTTGTATAGGCCCTGTTTTTCCATCGGTAGCTTATCAACTCCAATCTCGTAAAACCCTTGTTCACGGAACCAATGCAGGCTATGTGTAGTTAAAACGAAAATTTGGTCGATATCACGAGACTTCGATTGATGACGCATATAATCCAGTAATATTTGCCCGCGGTTGCCATCACGATAATCAGGATGAATAGCCACACAAGCCATCTCCGCCATATGATCTTCTGGGTATGCATAAAGCGCTGCGCAACCGATAATCAGTCCATCTTTTTCAATAATGGTAAATCGGTGGATTTCTTGCTCTAGCTGTTCTCGAGAGCGGCGCACTAAGATACCTTGTTCTTCAAGAGGGCGAATAAGGTCAAAGATACCGCCAATGTCGTCAATCTGAGCTTGTCTTACTTGCTCGGCACTCGCCATCACCACTTGGGTTCCAATACCGTCGAAAGAGAACAGTTCTTGGATCAGGGCGCCATCCACTTTGTAGCTAATTAAGTGGCAACGAGGTAGGCCCGCACGACAAGCGGAAATTGCTCCTTTTAGGAAGCGCATGGTTCCGGTGCTAATGTCTTCAACTGGATTCTGACTTTCGGTTAAGCGTTCAAGAATCTGTTTAGAATCTTTAGGAAAGAGTTCGGCGAGCACATTGCCGTTTTGGTCTGGTACCCCTTGCTCAGAGCAAAAGCCAATAAGCTTGTCGGCTTTTAAACGAATCGCTACCTGGGTTGCGACTTCTTCTGAGAGTAGGTTAAAGCTTTCGCCTGTAACGGAACTAGCAATAGGGCCAAGCAACACGATTGAACCTTGGTCGAGCGTGCGATTAATCCCCTCGATATCGATTCGACGAATACGTCCGCTATGGCAATAGTCTGTGCCATCATCCACACCCAGTGGTTGTGCTGTAATGAAGTTGCCACTCATCACGTTAAGCTGAGTGCCTGCCATTGGCGTATTGTTTAAGCTCATTGAAAGACGTGCGGTGATGGCTAGTTGAAGCTGTCCAGCAGCCTGCATAGCCACACCCAGAGCATATTCATCGGTAACTCTAATGTTCTTGTGATAGGGTGTGTGGCAATCTTGTTTCGTCAGCAGTTGGTTGATCTGTGGTCTTGCACCGTGAACGAGAACAATCTTTACTCCAAGACTGTGGAGCAGAGCGATGTCACTAATTATGTTACCAAAGTTCTTATCGGCAACGGCTTCGCCTCCCAACATTATGACCATGGTTTTGCCACGGTGTGCGTTTACATAGGGGGTTGATTGTCTAAAGCCTTTTACTAGCGCTGTACTTCTTAGTTTCACAGAACAAGTCCAGTTTGTTTGTTTATTCGATAATTTAGCATTTAAATTCAAATTTAAACAACATCTTTTTGGAATAAAGCGCAAACAATTCCCATCTTGGCTTCATTATATAAAGTGTCTCAGTGTAGAATGCGCACAGCATCTTCATGAGTAGTAATCGAATGCCACAAGCTTTAACAAAAAAGAATAAAATCGATGAGATGACTAAAGGCCTCTACAGTGAGGCTGAACAGCGCAATCAATCTCCATTGAAGCGCAAGATCGTAGAGCGTTGCCTGATGGTGCTGGCTCTGGTCGGTTCGTTTGCTGTCGTATCGCTTTATGGTGATGTCATCACTCGTTTGCAGGAGGCTGCAACGCCAAATCATTTGCTGTATGGCACTTGGATTGAGCAAGATGTGGCTCATTATGCAACGGATGAGTTTGTGTTGAATGCCAATGGAGTGTCTGTCGCTGGTTCGATTATCGCGACCAGTTTTGAATTTGACGGCAACTACTTCGAGTATAAAGCGGGAGATAAGACGTACCGCTTCCGTATGAGCAATTCTGACAACACAGAAATGACGCTGGATTCAGAGAGTCATTACAATCCCGTCTTTCGTTTAAAAGGCCACACGGATAACTCCGTCCGATAGGTTATCTCCTTGTAAACTCTTACAAACTAAGATTGTGTTATCTGATCGTTTTTGTCATCCTCGATGCATAGAATTTTTAGGATGACTCTTGTGATTAAAAAATGGCTTCCCCTTGTCGCTGCCTCTGTTTTATTTGGCTGTGCTCAACCCACCGATCTCGCTCAACAACACCTTGATGATGAATTTCCTCGCACCTTAAATAAGGTCGATGTAGTAGAGTCTAATAAACCAAGAGATTACACGACATTTGCGGAGCAAGCTGAGATGGTTGTGTCTCGCTCACCGTCGATGGCGAAAATCTACGAGCCGCTATACAAGCAACTTAATGAGTGGGCGATGCTGAGTGGTGACCCAAGTGAACTCGCAAACTTTGGTGTTCAAACGGCTCAGCTTGGTGGTGGAGATAAGCAAGGTAATGTGCTTTTCACTGGCTATTTCTCTCCAGTAATGGAACTGCGCCATGAAGCGAATGAAGAGTATCGTTACCCAGTTTATGGCCTTCCGGAATGCGATAAAGACTGTCCAACCCGTGAAGAGATCTACAATGGTGCATTAGACGGTCAAGGGCTTGAACTTGGCTACGCTGCCAACCGTATCGACCCGTTCATGATGGAAGTACAAGGCAGCGGGTTCGTGCACTTTGGTGATGACGATACCTTGCAGTATTTTGCGTACGCAGGAAAAAACAACAAAGCTTACGTGAGCATTGGTCGTGTGTTGATCGAGCGAGACTTGGTTCCCCGCGAAAAGATGTCGTTGAAGGCGATCAAAGAGTGGGTGTTGGCAAATGACCCTGAAGTCGTTAAAGAGCTGTTAGAACAAAACCCATCTTTCGTTTTCTTTGAAGCAAGAGATGACCTATCGGTAATGGGCAGCGCAGGTATCCCTCTCTTACCAATGGCTGCAGTTGCAGGTGATCGCTCTATCTTACCAATGGGAACGCCGATTCTTGCAGAAGTACCGCTGCTAAATGCCGATGGTACTTGGAGTGGGGTACACCAACTAAGACTGTTACTAGTTTTAGATACGGGTGGTGCGGTTAAGCAAAACCACTTGGATCTTTACCACGGTATGGGACCACGTGCAGGTACTGAAGCGGGTCACTACAAACATTTTGGCCGAGTGTGGAAATTGGGCTTAGATGGTAGCGCGACAGAAGCTCCGTGGGCTTTACCACCTGAAAAGGTCGAGTAAACGACAATAAAATAGGGCATTGAAAGCGAATCGCTAATCCCCTAGACTTTTTATTCAAGAGTGCGTATAAAACGCACTCTTTTCTTTTTTTCAGAAATAAATTGGCGGCAACAATGCGTGAATTGACCACTCCAGCTTCAGAAAACTATGACCAACGATTCGGTGGCACTCGTCGCCTGTATGGTAATAGTGAAGTCGACATACTTAGAGCGGCACATGTGTGTGTGATCGGTATTGGTGGCGTTGGGTCATGGGCTGTTGAAGCGCTTGCGCGTACTGGCGTGGGTGAGCTGACATTGATCGATATGGATGATGTGTGTGTTACGAATATCAACCGTCAGATTCATGCAATGTCGGGCACGGTCGGCAAGAGCAAAATCGAAGTGATGGCCGAGCGTGTTAAGCTTATTAACCCTGAGTGTAAAGTTAATCTGATTGACGATTTTATTGGTCCTGACAACCAGGCTGAATACCTGTCGAAAGAGTTCGATTTTGTGCTGGATGCTATTGATAGCATGAAGGCTAAGGCTTCGCTATTGGCGTATTGCCGCAGTAACAAAATCAAAGTGATCACCACTGGTGGCGCGGGTGGGCAAATCGACCCAACGCAAATTAAAGTGGCTGATCTGACTAAAACCATTCAAGATCCGCTTGCGAAGAAACTGAAAGATACGCTGCGTCGTCATCATAACTTCCCTAAGAATCCTGCGCGTAAGTTTGGCATCGATTGTGTGTTCTCGACCGAGCAGCTTAAATACCCACAAGCTGATGGCAGCGTATGCGCGGCGAAAGCGACAGCAGAAGGACCAAAACGTATGGATTGCGCGACCGGTTTTGGTGCTGCAACCGTGGTAACCGCGACTTTTGGCTTTGTTGCCGTTTCGCGTATTGTAGAAAAGATCATTCAAAAGCACAGTAAGTAACTCGCTACTGTACGTCTAATAAGAATTTACTGGATATAAAAATGATGTCATTCCCGAGCTCTCCATTCGGCAAAGAAATTACTAGTGATGATATTGTCGCAAAAATGCAGGCTTTCAACGGTTGGGAAGACCGTTACCGCCAAGTAATTCAATGGGGTAAGAAACTGCCAGTAATGCCTGATGAGCTCAAAAGTGAGCAGGTAGTGGTATCTGGTTGTGAGAGCCAAGTATGGTTAGTTTCGCAGAATGTCGACGGTGTTTGGTACTTTTGTGCCGATTCAGACGCACGCATTGTACGCGGACTTATTGCGTTAGTAATGGTGGCATATGACGGTAAAACATCAGAGCAAGTTCAAGCGTTCGACATTGATGGTTATTTCGCAGAGATTGGCTTGATTACGCATTTGAGCCCTTCAAGAGGAAATGGACTTAAAGCGATTGTTGAGCAGATCAAGAATCTTTCTAGTTCGTAACTGTCCCAATACTTTTTCACAATAATGCTTTAAAGAGATTCCAGATACTTTGTTCCTCAGTTCTGGAGTGACGATTTCTAACTGTATTTCGTCATTCACTAAAGCGACGAAGGGGCATAATAAAGAATCTCGTTTGGATAGTATTGCTATTAGAGATTCCAGATACTTCGTTCCTCAGTTCTGGAATGACGAATTCTAACGGTGTTTCGTCATTCCCTAAAGCGACGGAGGAGCATAATAGGCAATCTCGCCATCCCCTAAAGCATATCAACGGCTTTTTCTATCGCCGCTACGAGCTTTTCAACATCATCCATATTGTTGTATATGCCAAATGAAATTCGCACGGTTCCTTTTACCTTGAGTGCATCCATTAATGGGTGTGCACAGTGGTGACCAGCGCGAACGGCAATACCTTGTTGGTCGAGTAATGTTGCAATATCTTGATGGTGAACGCCATCCATAACAAAAGTAATTACGCTCGAATTGGGCTTATAACCGAGTATTTGGATGTCGTCCAATTGACTTAGTGCTTGATAAGTTTTGTGTTGTAGCTGGTGGATATGATCTTCAACGTCTTGTTGTTCAAACTGATGTAACCACTCGATTGCTGAACTTAATGCGATAGCTCCTGCTACGTTTGGTGTGCCTGCTTCGAACTTACCAGGCAGTGCAGAAAACGTGGTGCCAGAAAAAGAGACACGTTCGACCATTTTGCCACCGCCATGCCATGGCGGCATCGCTTCAAGTAATTCAAGTTTGCCGTAAAGTACGCCAATCCCTGCTGGAGCATAGAGTTTGTGTCCTGAGAATACGTAGAAGTCTGCGCCCAAAGTGGCAACATCCACAGGTTCATGAACGATACCTTGTGCGCCATCGACGACAACCACGGCGTTCATCTCATGTGCCTTTTCGATAACGTGCTCAATCGGTTGTCGAGAACCCGTCACATTGGTTATCTGAGCCAGAGCGACAATCTTAGTTCGCTTCGTTAACAATGTATTAAAAGCAGCAAGGTCGAATTCGCAGTCAGATGTCATCGGGATTTTGATGACTTTAGCACCGGTTTGTTCTGCTACGATTTGCCAAGGGACGATGTTGGCGTGGTGCTCCATTTCGCTCACTAGGATTTCATCGCCTGGTTGAAGGGTGCTTCTAGCGTAAGTTTGAGCGATAAGGTTGAGTGCTTCGGTGGCACCGCGAGTCCAGATAATCTCTTTCGATGAGGCTGCGCCAATAAACTGAGCGACCTTGTCTCTAGCGGCTTCAAATTGGCTGGTGGCGTGCGCGGTTAAGCTATGACTACCACGATGAACATTAGCATTCTGCTTGGAGTAATACTGGCTAATGGCATCAATAACTACCTGAGGTTTTTGTGTGGTTGCCGCGCTATCTAAGTAAATCAGTGGTTGCTGATTGATGGTTTGTGATAGCGCAGGGAACTGCTCTCGGATGTGATTGATATCAAGCATCTATTCTTACCTAAATCTTGGAAATTGGTGCCAGCGTTATGCTGAGCGGTATCATTATTTTATCGCGACTTATTGATTGGTGCAGGCTAATCTTGTTTCTTCCAGCTACTTTCTTGTTTTTTGACTTGTGTGAAGAGTGTTTGGTTAACGGGAACGTCGATTTTATGCTTATGTGCTGTCTTTAATAGAAAGCCAGTAATGAAATCTATCTCGGTCCTTCTTTGATAGAACATGTCTTGTTTCATTGAGGAGTTATTCTTTGCCGTCGCTTGAATAACGTTGTTGACACTAGTTTTCAATTCGTCGAAGGAGCAACTAATGCCCTCAGCCTGCATAACTTGCGTTAACTCTTCAATTATCGCGGTTAGAGTATTACTAAAGCGTGGTTCGGACAGCTCTCCATTCTTGATTTGCTCAAGGCCAGTTAGCGGGTTGATTGCACAATTGATCGAGAGTTTGGTCCACAAAGCGGTATTTATTTCTGGGTTCCAGCATACGCTTGGCAGTGCGTGATTGAGGACATCGACTAAGAAGGTGCATTTCTTTCCATTTTGATTAAAAGCCCCTAACTGAGTTTGACCAGAACCTGTGTGAACCACATGATTGCGGTCGGGTTTGAATGCTGCTTGAGTGGTGGTCGCTAATATAACTGGATGAGTATTAACTAGATCAGCTATTGCATCGACAGCGCCCATGCCGTTGTGCATGAACATTAAGATGGCATCGGAGTCGATATATTGAAGCAGTGGCGTGATAGCATCTTCGACTTGCCAAGCTTTTACGGTGAAGAGCACCAAATCGCTTTCTGAAAGCTTTTCTTTGTCGTTATTGCTAAAGGAAATCGAAACTTGCTCGTCAAGAGATAGGTCAACAGAAGGTCCAAAAGAGCGGCTCCACAAAGACACATTATGACCAGTTTGAAGCAGTTTTATCGCCCATAAAGCGCCAATCGCTCCGGGACCAACAATAGTGATGTTCACAGCAATACCGAGATAAGAAAGTGATGCTGCAAGGATAGCGAGGCATTAAATGAAAGCAATAAAAAATGGCACCCGAGGGTGCCATTTTATCTAATGAAGTTTTAACTTGATTAGAAGTTGTACTGTAGACGGTAGATGATTAGATCTTGGTAGTCTTCACGAGCTAGCTTGTTTACTGTGTAACGGTATAGTACACCTGTTGACCAGTTTTTGTGGAAGTTCCAAAGAGCGTTGATGCTACCATTTAGACCCCAATCACCACCTTGAACAGCAGAGTATTCATCGTTACGAGCGAATTCGTATTCACCCCAAGTTGAGAACGTGAAGTTTTGACCTGCGATGTCAGTGTTGTAGTAGCCAACCCAACCAGCCATACCACCGTTTGAACCGCTAATATCGCCAGAGTTGATTTGGTGTGCACCGATAAATGGTGTGAACGCCCAGCCGTCACCGCTTAGGCCTGTATAGCCAAGACCTAGGACACGGTTTTGCTCATGGAAGCCAGCATCAGTATCTGTATTGTAAACTTGTGCGTAAAGGCTAACCTTTGTGTCCATTAGGTTGTAATGGATGGTACCTTTGGTTGAAGCTCCGCGATCATCACCAGAACGGTCAACACCTTCGTAGTCGTAGAAACCATAGATTTGACCCCAGTCAAATGCAGCGCCGCCTTCGATACCAATAACAGCTTGGTTACGGTCAGAAATATCACCACCGAAGTTGTCATCATCGTTACCGAAGCCTTGGTCCCAAACTTGGTAGTCAGCATACATGCCGCCAAAGCCATATAAGTATTCTGCTTGAGCAGGGATTGCTGCTGCAGCTGCAACTACGCCAAGAGCTAAAAGTGATTTACGCATAATGGAACTCTCTATGTTTGAAATAAGTAACCCGCTAATCCATGCGTGTTTGTGTGTCCGAATGGCGAGCATAATAGCGATTTTGTTCTCAAATAAAAGTGAGAAAGAGTGAAAATTGCAATTATTAAGGTGAGTTTGATCACACTAATGATCTAAAGAATGGAACTTTAAGGTAGTAGTGCATCTTGATGCATTCTTAATTCTATTGGTTTTGTGGGGTTTGATTATTTTGTGTGTTAATTGGTGAATTGATGCCCTAAGCAAACGATTATACTAAATTGAGTGATAAGCATATCAAAATCAACAGTTTTCCTTTCTATGTGCTTTTCTCACTAAAAGCAGATAAATCTCTCCTCATATAAACCCACTTCCTGATCTATTTTTAATCAACTTCGTAACGAGTGGAATCAAGTTATGAGCAACTGGTGTGACGAGCGATAACCTTCGAACTTTTTTGATTTGTTTCGATCACCGAGAGTTTTAAGACGGGTCTCTAATGCAAATCCAACAGCGGCATCTGAGGACATTTACCTAACAGAAAATGTTGGCACTGCTGGAAGTAAACCAGCGCTGAGTGACGTGAAGTTTAAAGATTATGCTAATGGTACCTATGTTGCGGCTAGATCTTACTTTGTGACCATTACTGTCGCGGGTTAACCGTCGGTTGTAGAGAT
>JAYYSE010000108.1:0-12169 GCA_036126475.1 Pseudomonadota bacterium
TGGGTGATCGGTGCGGGGTTGTGACGCTTTACCAACAATCATGTAATCCTCAGGTTGTGGAGTACGGGTTGAGATCATTAGTGTAAGTGTTTGGAAGCCCTTTGGTATGGCTTCTGAAGGCACACCCAAGTCAACTTTGAGCAGTGCTGTGTGCCTGTAAGCTATATTTTTGGTACGCGAGCTTTCCAGAAATTATCTGTTGTGGTGTTGTCGATCCCATACACGTAACTACTTTTCCACTGTTTGAAGTAGCTGTGCATGGGATGGTAGTTGAGGTAATAGATAGCGATCGTGGAGTATTGGTCTGTTGCTAATTTTCTTTGTTGTTCCCAAAACTTCGATAGCCCGCCATAGCTCTTGCCACTACCGTCATGAGTGCTTGCTCTTATCCAATCAGAAGGCACTTGCCAGGTAAGTGCTTGGTTCTGAGTCATGTTCTCGGTGTTATCTTCACTGACAACAAGGTGAGACCATGTAGTGACTTGATTGTTTGCGTTTATCTCAAAAGGATATTCAATCTCAAAATTCCCACCTTGTGCAAAGCGTGAAAACTCAAAATCTACACTATCGAATTGTTCAGAGTGATAAAGGTAGAGTGCACCACCTTGTTGGAAATGTTCAAAGACATCGGTATCCCAAGGTGGTGGTTGGTAAAGGGCAAAACCTGCGTGCATTGCGTCTGTCTCTGCAAGGATTGTGTCTTCTGAAAAGTGTAAAAAGAAATCTTCGTAATCGATGTCGTATCGTTCAGCTATTTCTCTAATCTCGTCTTCGAGTAAACCTGAGTTTAACTCTAACTTTTGGTTGTACATGTAGCCAACGGCCGAAATATTGGTTTTAAGGTTTTGGTTAGCATTAGATCCAAATATCAAACCACTATGGTTGAGCTCCCAAGTAATCACATCGTGGGTAGATATTTCATTGCCTTGTAAATCACTCTCTTGCTTATGTTGACTGGGCAGAACGATTGCGTAGTTAGGCGAAATAATATTGGGAACGGTAAGGCTGGTAAGAAATAGGACAGAGAAAAACCGTGTTGTTTTCATTAAGTTTCCTAACCATTCACTCTTTATGTGTTATACCTATTTGGTAAGTGTATCTAATCTTAATATCTGTGCTCCGTTTCGTGGTATGCCTGGTGTTGAGGTGCGTATTCTTTTACTGATTCGGCGCGTTACTTGCTTCTTCTATTGGCGGAGGCGTTTTATTAGCGGTGGAAACTTGACAGGTTAACGCTTACTAACAAGTATTAAATTGATGATTTTTAATCCTTAATCCATAAATTTGCCAATTTTGAATGCTGTTTGTGGCGTAGGTGTGGATATTCATTTTGACGTTCAATATGACTGGACTTAATAAATAGCGAGGGAATACCTCTTATGATGTCTTTACTGTTTCTACTATTACTCGTGGCGATGTTATGCGCTTTTTTCGACAAGAAGACCGCAGCTTATGGCTTTTTTGCGGGCTCCGTGATCCTAGGGTTGTATTGGTTTAATCACCATGCGACTGATTCATTACCCATCTTATTGTAAGGAGCTAACATGAATCGAGATCAGTTAACGATCCTAAATACGCTTGGCCCACTCGGTATGACAGCCGTTCTGTTGATAGGCTTTATCCTTCAGTTTGTTCTTCATGAGCTGCCTTGCCCGCTGTGTTTATTGCAGCGCATCGGTTTCGTGATGGTCGCGTTTGGCTTTATGTTGAATGTAGTTTACGGACCTCAACCTCGTCATTATGGCATTGTTTTGATCGGTGCCTTGTATGGTGTCGCTACCTCACTTCGTCAGGTCTCGCTGCATGTGATTCCAGGCACACCAGGCTATGGTAGTCCTATCTTTGGAATGCACTATTACACTTGGGCTTTCGTGTTATTTGCTGCGACTATATTAGCGGTTGCCGTCATTCTAATATTGACCAATAAAGAGCCATCGCAAGAAGCTTATAAGATGAATAATTTGGGGCGTGTGGCGTGCTTATTAGCCATCGTCGTGGTTGCACTCAATGCTATCGCTACCTTTGTTGAATGTGGACCTTATCAGTGCCCAGACAATCCAGTGAGTTATTGGCTACTGAGCTAGTTGTCCTGTCAGTTTATTTAGTGAAAAACAAAGCCACAGCGCCAGCTGTGGCTTTGTTGTTAATGTATGACTCAATTAATCGGGGGCGTGGTCACTTTGAGCATATTGTGGATTACCTTGGTAAGGCGCCGTTAAACACTTCGCCAGTGAGCATTTTTTCGAGCTCTGTTTTTGTGTTCATGGTTTATATCTTGCGAATCAATATTGGTATCAGAATACTGATAAATAGACATAAAAAAAGAAAGGCGTCAGCCTTTCTCTTCCTATTTTGTGCCTTTAAGCACTAGCGTTAAGTGAGCCTAGTTCTTCAGAAAAAGGCGCTTTTAACCGTTAGATTTGCTTAACGAAACCCATTAGGTGCTGCTTTACTTCGTCTGAAGCAAATGCGCTTTCTACTGAGTACTTGTAGATTTCTGCGTAATCTTCTTTTGTTAGGTCGAAAGTTTCACATACGCGTTTCACTTCGTTAGTCATTGTTGTGTTAGATACAGTGCGGTTATCTGTGTTGATTGTTACAACGATGCCATCTTTCTTGAATTCAGAAATAGGGTGATCGCTGAATTTGTGAATACATTTAGTTTGAACGTTACTTGTTGGGCAAGTTTCAAGCGCAACCTGCTTCTCTTTCACAATGTTGTACGCATCTTCGTTACCTTGGATGTGAACACCGTGGCCAATACGCTCAGCGTCCAGCATAGTGACTGCGTCGTAAACGTTTTGACCGTGCCATTGCTCACCTGCGTGAACCGTCACTCGGTAGCCTTGCTCGATAGCGTATTGCGTGTATTCAGGGAACTCAGCACAGAAACCTGGCTTTTCACCGCCAGCAATATCAAATGCTACAACGCCTTTACCAAGGTATGGCTTACCTGCATCGATCACGTCTTTGATTGAATCTTTAGGGAACATACGCAGTACAGACATAATGTAGTTGCCCTTGATGTCGTATTTCTCTTCAGCACGTTTCATGCCTTTCACTGCACTTGCAATGATCGCGTCAAGAGACAGGCCTTTATTCACGTGTAGGATTGGTGCGAAACGAACTTCTAGGTACTTAACGTTTTCTAGTGCTGCGTCTTCGTAAAGCTCAAAAGAGATACGCTCAATCGCTTCTTCAGTTTGCATCACTTTTAGTGGCAGGCTGAAACAAGCTAGGTACTCATCTAGGTTTTTGCAATCTTCTGGCACAGTTAGAGATTGAACAACCGCATCGCGGTCTTCAGGTAGTTCGATATTGTACTGTTTTGCTAGATCAATAATCGTATCTGGGCGAACACTTCCGTCTAGGTGGCAGTGTAAGTCAATCTTTGGTAGTGCTAGAAAATCCATGAGTATTCCTTAATTCTATTATTCTTTGAGTGTGTTAACTCACATACGCTCAATTTACCAAGAGCATGATATGATTTAAAGTGACAAATAATCATCATTAACCTGAATTTGGGGAATATCATGGTCGATGTTAAAAGCTTACTTAAATGCGATATGAATTTGCTGTTGTGCTTACACGTTCTGATTGAAGAACGCAGTGTGAGCAAAACGGCAGAGCGGCTGTTTTTGAGCCAATCTGCGGTAAGCAAACAACTCACCAAGCTGCGAGCTTTGTTTGACGACCCGCTATTTGAGCGTGAGTCTAAAGGGTTATTCCCAACCCCAAAAGCACTCTTGTTAGCGCCTAAGATCCACCAAATCTTGCTACAAATTGAAAAGCTAACTGTCCCTGAGGTGTTTGATCCTAAGGAGAGCGAGCGTACTTTCACTATAGACCTTGTTGAAACCGCCTACACAGCGGTTTATCCGCAATTTATGCCGACAGCGCTTGCAGATGCACCCCATATCACCATCAACAGCTCAACGTGGAGTAGTGATAGTTTCAAGCGTTTACTCAAGCGCGAAGTCGATTTTGGTATCGGTATTTTTGAATTAGATGAACGTGCTTCAACCCATGTGCAATGTATTCCGGATGAATTGGATTTCGTTGAGTTGTGCTTGGATTATTCCGTTTGTTTGATGCGTAACGATCACCCTGCTTTACAAGAGGAGTGGAACCTCGACACCTTTCTTAAGTATCGTCACATACAATTGGTGACGGGCGGAGCGGGCGACTGGTTATTGATGGAAGTACTTAACGCTAAGCAGTTAGAGATCAACAAGGCCGCGAATGTATCTGATATCACTAGTGCCATTAAACTCTGTAAGCAGAGCGACCTGTTGATGTGCTATCCATACAACTCGGTGCGCGATTATATCGATAGCGGTGAATTAGTGATGAAGCCCGTTCCCATCGATTTGGTACCAGGTGGGTTATTCTTGTTGTGGCACCGTTATTTTGATTCTGAGCCTAGCCATCGCTGGCTGCGAGAGCTGATTGTTAACAAGACGCAAGACACTCAAGAGTGATGGTGTTTGAACGCATTGTAATTCGTAAAATATTTTTCGTTTTTCGTTCGTCTTTTCAGACTGGGTATCGTCTTAATTGGGGGCGTAATTCCCGATAATAGTGAGAGAGCAAAATGAATCTAATGTCTGCGTCATTGATTCCACAACAAATAATTGAGGATGCCTGTGAGTGAGCGATCATGCACGGTGTCGCTTTTCGACAAGCTGATAATACCGCAAGGCACTGCCCATGAATCTGAATATTGACATGGGTAGAGTGAGCGTTTTCTTATCGAGCCTTGTTTAACGGAAGTGTATGGGCGAGATCTGCCACAACTATGGTATTTTCGGTTCTGAGTGTGATGGTGGTTTTGCAGAGTACACCAAAGTTGCCGCGAAACATGCATATGCAGTGAACAGTTCTATGTCAGATGTAGAGCTGGCATCTTTCCCATGTTCTTACTCGACAGCAGAAAACATGCTGGCTCGATCTAATGTGACTGAAGGCGTTCGCGTGTTGATCTATGGTGCATCAGGCGGTGTGGGTTCTGCGGCGATTCAATTGGCAAAAGCTTGTGGTGCACATGTGATTGCGATTACTAGCCAAAGTAAAAACCAACAGTTGCTAGAGCTCGGTGCTGATGAGGTCGTTACCCGAGTGATGATTTGGTCGAAGCCTTGGGTGAAAGCACCGTTAACGTTGTGATCGATTTAGTAGCCGGTGATAAGTGGCCTGAATTCCTTGAAGTCTTAAAGGCGCATGGTCGTTATGCCGTGTCTGGTGCGATTGGTGATGCGATGGTCTTGATGTACGTATTTTTTATCTAAAAGACTTGAACTTTTTCGGTTGTACGGTGTTAGAGCCACAATTGTTTCAAAACTGAGTTAACCGCATTGAAAACAGCAGACTAAGGCGATTGTTGCGTAGCCTTTCCCGCTTGCCGATGTCCATACAGAACAAGATGAATTTTTGAAGAAAAAACACGTTGGTAAGATAGTATTGGAAGTCGCTGAGCGCTAGTTTAATGAGCTTCATAGTCCCAATTTATGAGAGAGCAAGTGTTATTAGCTCGCTCTTTTTGTTTTAAGAGATACATCATTTTGCTTTAACAGCTTGATGAGTAATAGATTATATACAGCTAAAAAATTAATGGTTCATTTATCACTGTATGGTTTATGAGTCGCCTGTGCGATAATCACCAGTGTTATATATCCCGATTTATGTTGTATTCATCTAGGAGCCGTATTGATGTTTAAAAGGGTATTACAGGCACTATTTTCCCCTTTCGCTTCCAAGCAAGGTAAGCAAATAACTTCCTCACAAAGTGCCTCTCAAAAAGTCGTCTCCGATCAGGGCTGCTCTCCAGTAAAAGCGGCTGTTAAGCCTTCGATCTTTGTTCCGTCTTCGTCAAATGAACCATCATCATTAATCGTCGATAAAGCGATGAGCCTTCACGATGGAGAATTTCTTGATTATCTGTTTGGAGAGTCATGTCTGCGAACTGAATCTGATCCATTTAGCGACTTTGTGGCCTGCCAAGTTGAACGTTTGATTCGTTCTCCTAAAGCGCTTCTCAATGAACTGCCTGTAATGCCGGCTTCTGTCACGATATTAATGGGTGAACTACAGAGTGATGAGTTTGATGTTGATGCCCTGCTAATGGTGATTGAGCGAGAGCCGAGCATGGCAGCGGATGTGATTAAATTAGCGAACAGCGCATACTACAAACGCAGTGATAAACAGGTAACCGATCTAAAAACCGCATTCTTAAATATGGGTTCACAAGGTTTGGTAGAGGGTGTAGTGAATTCGTACATGAAGAATTTTACCCCGGGCAACAATATTTATTGGCGCCATTTCGGTGAGAAAATTTGGAACCACAGCATCCAAACGGCTTCTTTTTCAAAGGAGTTAATGAAAGAGTCGCCATCTCAAGAAGACCAGGCTAGCGCCTATTTTATTGGGCTGATCCGTAACCTTGGTAAGATGATCATTTTCCAGATGATGGTGGAGGCTTTCAAACATGTTGACCCTTCTGTGCCGCCTAACTCATTGGCGTTGAAGCGTTTAATCAACAGTTACTCTATTCGTCTCACCTATACCATTGCTAAGTTCTGGGGGTTACCGGATTCGGTACTGATAGCTATTGGCTATCAAGAGTCGAGCCGCTACGCATGCACACCGCTCGGACAAGCCGTGTTTGAGGCTAACTCGTTGAGTGAGCTGACGTATTTATTGGATGCTCAGGCGATAGATATCGAGCAATTTAAGAGCCGATGTAAGGAGAGACTGACGTCACCCGCAGCCTACAAGGTGGCCAATCGCATCTATAAAGAGTCTATGGTTGTGTTGGCTGGATAAGCCATTGGCGTTGACTGTGGTCGCAGATTGATAGCGGTCTTTTGTGAATGGTCTTACGAATGAGTAAGACCATTTTTTTATTGAAGCCGCTTCGATGTGCGCGAATTTGGTTTAAGGGATTTCAGACAGTTCTTGCTTTAAGTCATCAATTTTACGCTGCTCTTGTTCTATCTTGCGCTGATATTTTTTAATTTTGTCCGATCTGTTGCCTTGTTTGGCTTTTTCTAAGTCGGCTTGGTATTCAGCCAAATCTTCTTCATTAGATTCGATTTTTTCACGAAGGTCGTCTTTCAAACCTTCGTTGGTGCAGTTTTCTTTTGCCTCTTTTAATGCCGTTGTGAGTCGATCGACTTTGTATTGATTGTCGTATTGCTTAGCTTGTTCGATTTGATACTCGATCTCACAAAACTTTTTCTCACAGCCCGTAAGTGAGTTGCAGGTCGTGCTTGCCATACTGCTAAAAGAAAATGCACTGAGGAGCAGTATTGAGCCTTTTAGGTGTCGGTTCATGATTTACCTTCTACTGGTTCTATGGTTTTAGCCTAGTTTCATTACAACTTAACACCCGCACGTATTGCTTATGACAGAGGAGTGTTAATGGTAAGTCTATATGTACAATGACTTATCTCTATTAAAGATAGAATCAAATATGGCTAACCCACAACTTATCGAGGTCACACCAACCGAATCCATTTACTCGTGCTCCGTGTATTTTTTCAGATACTTCTAGATTGAATGCCTCTTGCTTAAGCTCGACCACAACTTCAGTCTTGTATAGCCAGCATTTGAGTTTCAAGAGCGTTATGGCGGCTTGCTCGAAGTCTGGTTCGCACTGAATTGAGGTTAAAGCCTGCTCGATGTTTGCGAGCATCTCAACGGGTAGCGACAAATCTTCGAAAGGGAAACGGGTGAAGAAGCCTAACCAAGAAGAGAATGAGTGGTTTTCATCGATAATGCTGCATAAAGCAGCGTCTTTTATCGTTGAAAAATCCCCATACTCGACGGTGAGTTTAGTCTCACCAGGCGCTGAAGATTTCTTGAAAAAAGCTTGGCATTCCGAGGTGTCTTCGACGGTGAATGTTCGGTTGGTAGAAGACAACTTTGGATTTTGAATTTTGAAAAAAGTAGAGCCGTGAACTCGCGCATGTGCACAGCTGTACTCGCCAACTTTGAGTGTCTTTTCAGGCATTTTTACGCACACCTGATTTTGAGCACACGCTTTACTCTCTGCCCACTCTGGGTAAACCCATAATTCGACTCGATTTAGTATCGGAACCTGACTTGAATAAGCATCATTGCGGTTCAGTCTTAGCATCTTGTTTGAGAATATCGCCAATGAGAATGGACCGGAACCGACCAACCTATCGACAGAATTAGGCTCAAAAATCGATGCTTCGGCTCTAGCAAGTAATCGGGGTAGATGCCAATCCGTCTTGCTGAGTTTTATTGTGATAATGTTGCCTGAAGACGCAGAGACTTCAGCAATATGTTGATAGCAGCGATGCCATAACTTGCATGAAGAGAGTAAACTCAGACAGTGTGCGATGTCTTGAGCTTCCAGTGTTCGGCCATTGTGGAATTGCACACCATCACGAATTTGGAAACGCCAGATTGTTGCGTCTTCATTGGGTTGCCAATGATAAGCCAAGTCGCTATATAATTTACCTTGTTGTACAGAGGTGAGACGTTGGCAAATCTGCATCACTAAGAAACGTTCGGTACGTCTCAGCACACGCTGAGGGTGAAGCGCTTCGAGCTCACGGTGAAAGGGAATGTACGCGACGCTCTGCGCCGATTGACTAGCGCTATTTAGAAAGGCTTGCAGTTCCTTACCAGCATTGCGTCCATTAAAGCTTAAGGTGCTGAAAACCTGCTCGATGTTGCCGGAATCTGCTTGGCTTTGTGCGTATTGGTAGCACGCTTCCATCGGTTCAATCAGACACGTGAGTTGTGCCTTTTTATTGCGTCCTGAACTGGCTTGCCACTCAATCCAGCCTTGCGCTGTCATTGCTTTGAGTAGGGTTTGAACGTGACGCTCACTCACATGTAGAAGCGTTGCGATTTGACTGACTTGGCAGCGTGATACCCCAGGCCCAAAAGCCTGAAATATCTTTTCGTACAGTTCAAGCTTGCGCTTTATGTTGCCCAATTCGAATTCCTAAATGTTAGGTTGAGTTAAGTGTTGGTAGCCGGCATCAGCGAGTGCTTTTTCCATGGTTTCAAGAACCTGTGCACTTATCTTTGAGTTTAGGATATCAGACTCAAGTTTTCCCTCTAATACAAGTTGCGAGAAGTGCTCGATTTGATACTCGAACCCATTACCTTGAATGGGGTGCTCGATGGTGAAGGTTTCTTGTTTGTACTCCACCGTTATATGGGCTGGGTTCCACCACTTCTCTTTAATCGTAATGGCGATATCTGGGCCTGTTAATCGCGCTGCGCGTGGCAAGTTTCTTACCGTCGAAGCCGATATGGTCGCGTTGATCCCTCCAGAGAACTGGAAGCATGAATCGGTATCTACATTCGAACCTTCATAGAGGCTCGACATTTCGACTTTAGGTAGAGAAGGCGTAATCTCAAGAGTGCGACATAAATCGTAGAAGAACCACAGACCATACACTCCAACATCAAGTGTTGCCCCGCCGGCTAAATCCGGGTTGAAGATAAACAGGTTAGGGTCGTAGTCGTGCTCATTACCAAAGCTGGCTTCTATCGAATCAAGCTTAATCTGGTTGCTGGTTAAAAACGATGTAAGCTCGCGATAAGCTGGGAATACGACGGTCTTCATTGCCTCTAGCAACATTACGCCATTTTGTTCTGCCAGGGCTTTCATTTCTAACCAATCACCAAGGTTGGTAAAAGCAGGTTTTTCTACCAAGACGTGCTTATTATGGCTTAGAAATAGTTTGGCTAGAGGTTTGTGATACGGGTGTACTGTGGCAATGTACACTGCTTCAACATCGTGATCTTGAGCCATGGCTTCATAAGAACCATAAGCTTTATCGCAATCAAACTTATTAGCAAAAAGAGCCGCTCTTGATTGGTCGCGTGCTGACACCGCGTAGAGTTCGCCAAATGAGCAGTGCTCTGTTAGCGCTGTGGCGAATCTATTCGCGATATTGCCGAGCCCTGCGATACCCCATTTAATCTTACGTTGCGTGTCACTCATCACTTACTCCAATCGTTGTATTCTCTCAGTTTACTTAGGGCGTCACAAACAAATAGAGAACACTTGCTTCGATTTGTTCCGGGTTTATATCATTAATTCAAATCATTGAAATACTTACGCTTCTTACAATCCATTACTCCCACTTACCCTTTCTCTTTGATTGATATGCTCCAATGGACATAAAGAGTAAGTTCATTTAGATAGAGTCAGTTAAGGGTAATAATAATGAAACGCATAATAAGCATCGTAATGATGTTTACGGCTACCTTTAGTCACTTGGTTAGTGCTGCACCGAGTAAGGGATACACAGAGACACAATACCCAATCGTATTAGTTCATGGCTTTTTAGGCTTCGATGACATCCAAGGTTATGACTATTTTTATCAGATAGCTCAAACCTTGCGTAAAGATGGAGCCAAAGTGTTCACCGCACAAGTGTCCTCTGCAAATACCACTGAGGTTCGCGGTGAGCAACTTTTGAAGCAGGTGAAACAGTACCTTGCTCGAACAGGAGCAAAAAAAGTTAACTTGGTTGGGCATAGCCACGGCGGACCGACTTCCCGCTATGTCGCGTCGGTTGCCCCTGAGCTCGTGGCCTCTGTGACCAGTATTGGTGGAGTAAACAAAGGCTCCAAGTTTGCTGACCTTTTCTATACCGTAGCTCCCGATGGCACCTTAGTAAATAGCGCTGGCGCGAATATCATTGGGTATCTTTCGAAAATAACTCAATACCTATCGAGTGGTTCTACTTTACCGGTTGATGCTACTGGTGCGTTAAAAGCATTGACTACGCATGAGTCGTTGGCATTCAACAAGAAATACCCAGAAGGTGTAACAACAACAAAATGCGGTCAAGGTGCGCCTGTTGTCACGACTACGGTAAATAACATCGATCATGCTGTTTACTACTACTCATGGAGTGGTAACCGATTACTGACCAGCCCGAAAGATGCGCTGGTTGATGGACCGCTGAAGGCAGTGAGTCTATTGGCTTTTGGTTCTTCAATCTTGGGTGGCGAAGAGAATGACGGAATGGTTGGTGTTTGCAGCACACACCTAGGTAAAGTGATTAACGATAGTTATCGAATGAACCATGTGGACGAAATTAACCAAGTTCTAGGACATACGGCACTGTTTTTATCTGTTCCAAGCATTTATCGACAACATGCGAACCGCTTAAAACTGCAGGGCTTATAACAATGAATAAGGCTATGCTAGTTATCACTGTGATTGCTTTGGCTGCTAGTGTAGCCTATTTTAATGCACCTATTCCCCGCTCACACCAGACGCAAAGTTTACAAGGCTCACTTGAAGAGCCAATCGCGTCAGCAGAAATGCCGCAAGAGATTGAACAAGTCGAAAAGTTTGCAAAGCCCAAGGCTTCTTTGAAAGAGGATGAGCTTCAAGCGCCTTCCCAACAGGATACGGAAATCGACCAAGCATCATTGCGTGATATGTTTGATTATTTTCTGTCAGGTTTTGATGACTCGACGATGGATATCGAACAGTTAAAAACAAGGGTTAAAGAATTCATGACAAGAAACCATGAACGCTATCGCCCTGAGCATTACAATCTTTTTGAGCAATATCTGCTTTATAAAGAGCTATTGATGTCAATTGAGGTGGAACAGGCATTGAGCCTTGATGATTTGATTCGAATCGATAATGACCTGCGCGAACATCAGCTCTCATTCTTTAGCATAGAGGAACAGGCACTACTGTTCAGCGATGAAAACTTCCATCGTCAAGTAACCATTTTGAAAATGTCTCTCAAAGATATTGCCGTCTCGAATAATGATTACAATTACTTACTTAAAGAAGAGTTGAATGAAATGCCAGAAGAGATCAGTCGTGTTTACCAAGACGATCTTATTTCTGCGCAATTGAATCAGGTGGCGAATTACGAAGATGAGCAGAAACGCTACATTGCTTATGAGACGTTAATTGGTACCAAAGCAGCACAAAGAATGGTGGAATTAGAGCGACGAGAATTAGCGTTAAATCAAAAAATTGAGCGCTACTTGGAGCAGCGCCGTCAAATTTTAAACAGCAGTGTCACGATAGATAAAGAGTATGAGATCGCTAGATTGAGGGAGTCGTGTTTTTTGCGCACCAAACAAACGCGCCAAAAGTAACAGTAAAACGTAAATGTAAGTTATAAAACATAAATTTGGTCAG
>JAYYSE010000109.1:0-65597 GCA_036126475.1 Pseudomonadota bacterium
TTGGTTAAGGCTTGATTGTACTGTTTCCAGTTAGTTGTTTTGTAACGAGGTTTAGGCATGAGGCTACGACGATTAAAAGGTGTAGCTGATCAGATCGTAGCTTCTTGATTTGGTTCCATCGATTTACGCAACAAAGCCCCATTTGAGTAAAGCTTTGCTATTCAAAGCAAGCATTACTACCGGGTCTAAGTCTCCCTTTTTCGTGATTTAATAAACTCAAACGTTACGTTGTATCTTATTTAACATTATTCTAGAAACCTTAAGGGGCGACGTATGGCTAAATAAACCACCTAAACAGGCCACTATTTCGTGTCTAAATTTTAATCTGTCAAACAGTTATAATTAAAAATAAGGTGATTAAGCAATCAAATGCTGTGCATTCGGAGTTGCATTACCAATTAAAGTGTTAACATCAGAAAATGTTGTAAACTAGGTTTTTGATATGTTGCCTAAACTTTATAAGTTCAGATCGCTCCATGATAGAAATATACAATCTATATCCGAGTGTTCGTTGTGGTTTGATTACGCTAAATCCTTTAATAACCCTTTTGATTCTAACCACATCTTCAGCCAATGCCTTCAAAATGATTTTAAGGTGATGTGTTTCTCACAGTCCAGCGACCACCCAATACTGTGGTCTCAGTATGGTGATAACTTCAAAGGTATGTGTATTGAATATGACCTTAACTTTTATGAGGGTGACGCAAACCTAAACTGCTTCGCAGTCCAATATGAAGATCATCCAAACAATATCTGTTTACCCTTGTTAGAGAATTTACCGCCATTACGCTTAGGTACCGAACTCTTTAAGGTAAAGCACTCCAATTGGCGCTATGAACGAGAATATCGCTGGGTACTGCCTAACGAAGAGCTTAAAGGCAATAAATTGTTTCTTAACAAACAGTGCCTGACCTCAGTCATTCTCTCAGAGCACGCTCCGGCGGATAGAAAGCTTAAACTGCTAATGGCATGCCAACGTTTAGGTATTCCAGTCAAACAAGCAATAGCCAAACAGGACTCATTCACCTTTGAAGTCGTTTGCTAAAACGTACCTTTGATAATTCCTCAATTGTCATTACCACAAAGGTGACAGTGTAGCTAAAAGAAAAAGAGCCACATCAATTGTGGCTCTTTTTCTTTACATCTTATCGGTTATTTTACCTGGTACCCTATTCTGCATTTGCTCAATCGTCGTTGCTGACATTTGAACATTCGAGAACCAATAAGGTTTGTGCTTAATATTAAAGAAATCACTGTTGCTAAGAGCTTCAAAAATAGAGAACTTTCTTCCTTGAGCTAATGCTGCTCCGTGAAGAGTTCGTTCTAATACTGGAACATCGTTTACTTCCTCTAACAACGCTCTCTGTATAAACTGGTTGCCAGGACTCCAATCAATGAATTCGACGAGCTTCTGAAGGAGTTTCAGCTCAAGTTGCTCTACCATAGACTCCAGAAACTGTGTATTTGGAATGACTTCAGCACAAGCGTAATATTCTTCATGCCTGTCACTAGCATCTCGATAACCGAGCATAGTTTTCACCAAGGCATCTTCGAAAGTTGAAGAAAAATGATTACAAATCAAGAATAAAGGTAACACTCTCAAAACGCCAAGAAGGATGCCAACGTTCGGATCTTTAACGGACGTTTCTTGTAGTCTTATACGCGTAGCATTCGAAGTCACCACCAAGTGTTGCCAAACCTTAGGTACAATATGCTTGATATTACCGTCGTTCCACTTAATCAACTTTTGGCTCATTAGTAACGGAAACAACAAACGACAGTTCTCTATACCAATTTGCTTTGCTGCAACTTTAGGGTCGAGTATGATTTTCGATTTCTTACCGTACTTCTCTGTAAACTCACGATTGGAAACAAACTCAACAAGACTAGAGCTAAGTCCCCGACTCTCCGATGAAATTTTATATAACTTGGAAAAGTTTAAAGATGGAGAATACACGACGCTCGCAAACTGATTGTAATCAGGCAATTGTGTGAACAGAGAGCTTATCAGTGTACCTTGAAGCTTCTCTAACATGAGCGCTGAAGCCGCGTCACTCACATCGTCAATAACGTAACGCAGTGTTTGTTGTTTGGCCGCTATCTTCTCACGTTTGGCATTGACTCTGTCTTGTTCACAACGCAAAAGAATACGTTGATTATGTGAGATTCGGTCTGCCTCATTAAAGATGACGCTCTCGCAGTATCTATTTTCTAAGCTAAGTAGCGTGTCGACCGTGGATTGGTCAAGTTTATACTTTTCAGATATTAACCACTTAGTAAAACGAGTCTCAACGTTAATTGAAACTTTTCTAGAGATATCTGTGACTTCTGGGGGGTAATTTATATTTGTTAGCAACAACCGAGACTTTCCTTTGCCCTAATCTTCTTTTTGGCAGCATATGCCGACTTTATAAGTGAGCTAAATATTAATAGAAATTAGAGATTGGTTCACGAAATTGTTTCACTAAAACTATAGATATTTAGTTATAGTGCATCAGGTTGTAGTTATTCTGATATGTGGAGACGAATATATTTTCTCAGGAAAGCTATATACTTAAACTTTTTACGCTTAGGCAAGTGTTTTTTAGCTTCTTTACAGATTTTGCTATCTCCAGATGTTCTAACCTTTTTGATTAGTGTATAGCCTTTGGCATGCTTCATCTCAATCATAAGATCACAATACCCTTCTAGCTCAATATGACTCTTGTTGAGACCTTTCAGAACGCTGGTTTTAATCTTTTTTGCGACTGGGTTAATCAAAGAGTCGTCTGAAATCACAAATGATGACAAACAACACAATAAAAGTACTTGATATCTCATACTGTTCTCTATTCGTGAAAATTGAAAACAGTATGCAGAAAATGGAGAGGTGTTTAGGACTAACTTAGTATGGTGTTGTCTTAGAGAACACGTAATTATAAGAGATTACGCTTTCTTTGAGCCTTTCGATTTAAAGCCGTTATACGGGAAAACATTGCGAATTCTCTGCTGAACACTCTTTGGAACATCCTTAGTGAACTTCAGAATGTAACCAGAGCGCTTCGCGTACACTTTCAGTTCACCTTTAAACGCATTATTGTGGCCAATCTCTTGAAGATTGTGTTTGAAACTCGGTGGTAGATGACCTTTGAATTGATCAATAGCCCCATCATTGAATTTTATTTTTAGTACAGGCCTATCGACCGCAACCAGCCAAAATATCAACACTGCACAGATTAAGATTACATATATCATAAAGTCACCATTAATATTGATGGTTATTTATCGTCAGAAAGAAGCTTGCTTAAATCTTCTTTAAGGCTCGTTACCGTCTTACTCGCCTGTTCGCTACGAGATGCTTCACTTACTAGGTATTCGATGGCGTCAGACAGAGTACACCCCAGCTCATTCGCTCTTTGAGATAGCTTTTCCCACACTCGGTAATCGAGGTCGATTGATTTCTTTTTAGTATGAACTTGCTCAGCGTTAAAGTGGCGTTTACGCTTCGCTCTGATCGCTTGCTTAAGCTTATTATCGAGCTCTGGAGACATGTTGTCGGTGATCCAGTCAAGTACGCCTGTTGGTTGATGCTCAAGCTTTAACAGCGCTTGTATTGCAACCTCAGCTTCACTTGAATCAATATGGCAGGTGATCGATTCGCCATCTTTCCATTTTTTGACCAGATAATTCCATTTCCAACCACATTCCAAGTTTTCAAGTTGCTGATATTTCATGTCTAATCTCGCGTGTTAATCCTAGTGACAGCGTAACCCAAAATGGACAATTTAACAATTATTGTCTTGAAAGAATAGACCAAGATCATACTTATATTCGCCCCGTGATTGATCGTGTCGATATAGAGCTACAAGCGAGATCAGTTTTTCTATATACTCCCTACCTTATTATCCTAATCAGAAACCTAAATGACACAAGTAGATTGGCGACATGTTACGCCTCAGTACGACGAATATAACGCTCAATTAGAGCAATACCATGACATCTCGCCTCTCCCATTCTCAGTTATTCAACACCGATTCAGAGATGCATTAACTCGCTTTGTCCGTTTATCTAACCTTTCACGTGTGTTATTGGTGAATTCTCCGGACAACTCGATCTATCGCCAAATGATCGTTGAATCTTTAGTTGCTGAATTAGATGACGATACAAAGCCGGTTATCAAAACCGAATCTTTGAACGCAACCTCTCTGTTTGATCAAGTTCAATCGCGTGATGGCAAAGTTGTTGCTACGAAACCCGGTTTACTCGCTAGAGCTAACAATGGTTATCTGATCGTGTCAGCCAATTTAATTCTAGCTAATCCGGGAAGCTGGTTACTATTAAAGTCAGCACTGCTTAGTGAAGCTGTGGACCCAATCAGCAGTAACCCTGAGCACTTGAATCAATCACCAACGCTTCCTCTTACGTACAATATCAAATTAATTGTCGTGGGAGACCGATCGCAACTCGGTGATCTTGATTATTTAGATAGCGATATTCAAACTGGTTTTTGTCTTTTCAGTGAAGTTGAACAAGACATTAAGCTATCTGAAGAAACTTTGACTCAATACCTTGGCTACCTTAAGTGGCTTGTGCAACGTTATAATCTACCAAACATTACACAAAACGCGTTAACGGCGATTTTGACCGCTGGCGCACGAGAAACGGAAGATCAAAGTTACATTCCACTGTGTCCAATTTGGCACAACGCGTTGCTGAGTGAGGCACTGGTTGAAGCCAACAACGGTGAAATTGACATCCACCATGTACAACAAGCTCAACAACACAAATACAATCGAGAATCATATCTTCCAGAGCGCGCTCTAGATGACATTCGCGATGGCCAAGTCATCATTGAAACCGAAGGTGAACAAGTTGGCCAAGTAAATGGTCTCACCGTCATCGACGTTCCAGGTCACCCAATCTCTTATGGTGAACCTGCACGTATTTCATGCGTTATTCACTTTGGTGATGGCGACATTTCCGATGTTGAACGTAAAGCAGAGCTTGGTGGTAACTTACATGCAAAAGGCATGATGATCATGCAAGCATTTGTTAGCAGCGCATTAAACCTTGAGGATCCATTGCCATACGCTGCATCTGTCGTGTTTGAACAATCGTATTGTGAAGTTGATGGCGACAGCGCTTCTCTCGCTGAACTTTGCTCTCTTGTAAGCGCGCTATCTGAATACCCTATCGACCAACAGATCGCTGTAACAGGCGCTGTCGACCAGTTTGGTCGTGTACAAGCCGTTGGTGGCCTTAATGAGAAAATCGAAGGCTTTTACCATGTTTGTAAGCACCAAGGACTCACTGGTAAACAGGGCGTCATTCTGCCGAGGTCGAATCTAAAACATCTTGCTCTTAAACCGGACCTTATAGAAAGCATCAAAAACGAAGAATTTCACATCTGGTCTGTGTCAAATGTAGACGAAGCTATTCCTCTAATTATGAACAAACCATTTAGAGACGATGAAGAAGAAAGCGTTCTTAGCAAAATCGCGGAACGTATTGAAAACTTTGAAAGACATGAGCACCCAATGGGAATTGTGGGACGCATCAAAAACTGGTTTGTCTAGTACTGATCGGACTTGTTTAGCGTACACCTGTTCACTAGTATGCACCTATCAAAAATCGGAGTAATTGATAATGCAAAACAAACGTGATTCTTACACTCGCGAAGAGCTTCTAGCTTCAAGCCAAGGCGAACTATGGCCACAAGGTCCTCAACTACCAGCACCAAACATGTTGATGATGGACCGCATCACTAAAATGTCTGAGACTGAAGGTGATTTCGGTAAAGGTTTGGTTCTTGCTGAGCTCGATATTACTCCTGACCTATGGTTCTTTGATTGTCACTTCCCTGGTGACCCAGTAATGCCTGGTTGTTTAGGTCTAGACGCTATGTGGCAGCTGGTTGGTTTCTACCTTGGTTGGGTTGGCGGTGAAGGTAAAGGCCGTGCTCTAGGTGTTGGTGAAGTTAAATTCACAGGTCAAATCCTACCTACAGCGAAAAAAGTAACTTACGAGATCCACATGAAGCGCGTTGTTAACCGTCGCCTAGTTATGGGCCTTGCAGACGGTCGTGTGCTTGTTGATGGCAAAGAGATCTATGTTGCTAAAGATTTGAAAGTTGGCCTTTTCCAAGATACGTCAGCATTCTAATTGGATAGTTAGATTTAAATAAAGCAGCCTATGGCTGCTTTATTTTTGACGTCAAGATATTTAGTTATAGTGTATTAAAGGTTACTTTAGGGGAAGAAATGCCAAATCCACCAGCAATGGATAGAGTGTGAATATCATAGAAACATTGTTCTTTGCCGTCTGTAAACTTTGCCTCCCCTTAAAACTAACAAGGCTCCATTGTTTTTTAAACAATGGAGCCCTGACCTTGAATTCGTTGCGCTCTATCTACTTGTAGAGACCTGCTTGTTTGTCATCTCTGGCATCTCGCCAACCACCTAACCAATAAGACCGAGAATCCATTTGGCTGTATGGGCAAGCATCTTGTGACCTACCGTTTAAACCAGCTTTATAGCCTTGAGATTGTGCTCGTTCTAGTCGATCACGCTTTTGTCTCTTCATAGTGCAGTCCTCATACGGGTATTTCGATTTACTAACATACAATGATTACAACCTTGCGGAGTTTTTGTGACTCCAAATTTAAGAATCGACCAATTTTTCGATTTTCTCAAGGCGAAAAAAAGCCCGAGTTCAGAATTGTGAACTCGGGCTCAAGAGAAAAAATTATTTAAATTTTCTACGGAACCCTAACAGACCAAGTACAGTCAAAGACAACCAACCTAGGCTACCACCTTGACGGTCGACTTTCTCTGAGTCGGCACTACGAGCTTGAATATCAGCTTTGGTTGCACCAGCAATAGGTACAAGCTTAACCGCTACAACCTCTTCTACCGCATTGGATGAGGCGCCACCACAGTATGAGTTGTGAGACGTTGAATCGTATGCTTGGTCCTTGTCTCCTCGACCATTTCCATTTGTGTCGATCATACACTTGATCGCAGTCGCCGAGATTACACCAGCATCGTTAATGTCGGTTGCGTCGATGATTCTAAACTTGTTGTTTTCACCAGAAACGTCACCATCATTAGTTAAATCATCTAGCCACCAAGCTTGACCGTTAAAGATATCTAGACGACGCGCATCATCCGATGAAGATACGTTGTAGGGATATATAAAGCCTCTATGTCTTCTTTCGCGGCCACTAACCTCGCGAGTCGTTTCTGCATCAATCTGCCCGACAAATTCATTGTAGTTGTTAACCGCTTTAGCTTCACCACTAGAACCACTAAAGAAAATACCGCCGGACAAGAATGTTGCTGTTGGGTTTGTCGCATCAGTCACAACGAAAAGCTTATTACCTGCGCTGCCGTTTTCTGGCACATAGCCATTACGTTTAGCATAACCAACTGCAAACAAGTTGTCGTTAATATCAGCCGCAACGGAGTTACTGTATATCGCATCATCGCGAGACGAGCCTGATTTAGCTTCTGCGCCACTAACCTGCTTAGTTGTCCATGTCGCACTCGTTAGATCTAACGAATCACTCACAAAGACACTAGCATTCATGTCTTGTCGGTCGCCATTACCATCGGCAGTATTATAACCAACACCATAAAAAACAGAGTTTGATTCAACAATTGAACGCATGCTACCTTGAGCAAAGTAATCACCTTGTTGAGCATTACCGCTACGAATCCAATCGATTTTCTTAGTCGTCGTACCATCCCAAATTGCAGCTTTTGAGCTAAACGTCGTATCTGAAGTATCAGTACCAGGACCTTTTTCAGACACACTACCTATATTGTAAACAGAACCGTTACTTGCGGTAATTGCTTTCCATGCACGCGTTTCAGAAGTACCAGTAGGTCCACTTGTCGTTGTAAACAATGCATTATTACGGATACCACCTTCAGATTTAACACCTAGTGGTTGAGCTGTATTATCTAGAGAGTTAATAACTGTGTTACGGCTCTCAAACGTAGCGCCACCTTCAACAAAGGCTTTGGCATTTACGTAACTCAAGTCATTTTTTTCCTTACTCCAAGTTGCCCAACGCTTTTCAGCCCAGCTGTCACAAGTTGAGTATCTAAGCTCTCGGTAACAGTAGTTTTTAAAGTCGTCCCTTTCTTGAATGTATTGGAACGGAGCATCCATAGCGAACGGCACTTCTTCGCGATAGCTTACCGCTTCGACCGTATTACGAGTTTCACCAGCAAGTTTAAATGTACTGTCCGCACAGTTAGTTGCATTAGAATCAAAGCAACCTAGAGGTAACTCATCATCAGGTAATGCTGGCAATTGTGCGTTAGCGTTTACAGCTTTACCAGGCTGAATCGCCACACCAAAAATTTCAGATATTTTATCGTCATCGGCAAAGGATGGCGTTACTTCAACTACCTTATACAGCGCAGCGTTGGCATTAGTTGCAGCCAATACTAGGCCTGCAACTGTTGTTAATTTAAATTTAGTACAAGTCATTATTACTTCTTAACTTTCCTGTTGTAGTGCCTCGAGCTCTTCCCAGCGCTCAAATGCAACTTCAAGCTCCTGCTCTGTCGCAGTTAGCTTATCTAAAACTGGCTGTGTCTGCTCTACAGATTTCGAAAAGAAGTTTGGATTGTTAACTTCTTCCTGAAGAGCTTCAATTTGTGTTTCCAATTCTTCTAAACGTTGTGGTAACGCTTCTAGCTCTCGCTGTAGCTTATACGATAACTTCTTAGGTTTAGCTTTAACTGGTGCAGTTTTGGGAGTTTCCTCAACCACTTTCGCTGGCTTTGATGGCTTTTCAACCTGTCGGTATTCAAGGGCCTGCTTTCTCTGTTGCTGAGCATCATGATAGCCACCAACAAATTCTTCAATCACACCGTTGCCTTCGAAGATCCAACTTGTCATCACTGTATTATCTACAAACTGACGATCGTGGCTTACTAAAAGAAGCGTACCCTGATAGTTGGCAAGCAAATCTTCTAAAAGTTCCAAAGTTTCGATATCTAGATCGTTGGTTGGCTCATCGAGAATCAGCAAGTTGTTCGATTTAAGGAAAATACGAGCTAACAACAGGCGGTTTTTCTCACCACCAGACAGCGCTTTAACAGGAGTACGAGCACGTTTAGGCGAGAATAAGAAATCTTGTAAGTAACTAAGCGCATGACGCTCACGGCCACCTACTGTTACTTCTTGCTTACCATCCGCTAGGTTATCGATAACCGACTTCTCTGGGTCAAGGATTTCACGGTATTGGTCAAAGTACGCCACTTCAAGTTTCGTACCGCAATGCAAACGACCAGAATCAGGTTTTAGCTGGTCAAGAAGCAACTTAAGAACCGTACTCTTACCACAACCATTCGGACCAATCAGTGCAATACGATCGCCACGCATGATGTTGAAGCTAAAGTCTTTAACGATCTGTTTGCCTTCGAAACCAAAGTTAATGTTCTCAGCTTCAAATACAATCTTACCTGAGCGCTGTGCATCATCGATTTGGATAACCGCTTTGCCCTGCACTTCACGACGATTCAAACGCTCTTCACGTAGCTTTTTAAGTGCACGTACACGACCTTCGTTACGAGTACGACGAGCTTTGATGCCCTGACGAATCCAAACTTCTTCCTGAGCGAGCTTTTTATCGAACTCAGCGTTCTGCATTTCTTCAACACGAAGCGCTTCTTCTTTCTCAACTAAGTAATTTTCGTAGTCACCGGGGAAAGAACTCAGCTTACCGCGATCAAGATCTACGATACGTGTTGCCATCGATTTAATGAATGCACGGTCGTGTGAAATAAAGATGATTGAGCCGCGGAAGTCTTTCAGGAAGCCTTCTAACCATTCAATAGTAGCAACATCCAAGTGGTTAGTCGGTTCGTCTAGTAGAAGCACGTCAGGGTCACACACAAGCGCACGGGCAAGAGCTGCTTTACGTTGCCAACCACCAGACAGGTCTGTCAGTTTAGTTTCCGCAGTCAGCTTTAGAGCGCCCAGAACATTAGTTACACGATCTTCAAAACGCCATGCATTAGCGTGATCCAACTGTTCTTGTACGCGAGTAAGGCGGTTTAGATTCTTTTCACTAGGGTCGGTTGCGATCAGGTCCAGAAGATCATGATAGATCTTTAGCTGCTCGCCAATCTCAGCAAGGCCACCAGCCACATAATCATAAACTGTACCTTCTTCATTACGCGGTGGATCTTGTTCCAAGCGAGACACAACCACATCTTGCGTGATTTGCATCTTGCCGTCGTCCATGATGATGCTGCCAGAAAGCACTTTCATCAACGTAGACTTACCGGCACCATTGCGCCCTACTAAACAAACACGCTCATTTTCTTGCAGTGCGAAGTCTGCACGGTCTAATAATGGGTGATCGCCAAACGCTAACTGCCCATTATGAATTGTAAGTAATGCCATTCTTCTTTAACCAATCATTAAGTTCTAACAAGCCAAATGGCCAGTTAAGCTCTGAGTGTTGAGAACCGTCAGAGCTTTCAAATTTGAGCACCGGAATAGTGACCCCGTAACGGGAAAAGAGCTCATCATCGAATGCAATATCAAAAACATTGACATGATGGCTAATGTTTAACTGTTCCGTGAGTTGGAATGCCATCTCACATAGATGGCACCCTTCTGTACTGTATAGAGTCAGCACTATATATCCTTATACAATCTCTTGATTACTTATGTGTAATCAACCAGCAGTTATGAATGTGCTTATTACGAGAGAAATCTAGAGGCAATGTCTTAGCAGAGATGTTCTGAGCTTTAAGGCCTAGCTCTTCTAATGCTTCTAAATCCATTTTGAAGTGACGTTTATTATTAGAGAAAACAATCGTACCTTCTTCACGAAGCAGACGCTTTAGGTTTTCCATCAATTGGATATGATCACGTTGAACATCGAAAGATTGATCCATACGCTTTGAGTTTGAGAAGGTTGGTGGATCAATGAAGATCAGATCATACGAGCCTTGCTCTTTAGCCAACCACTGTAAGCAATCAGCTTGAACAAATTGATGCTGACGACCTACACGGCCGTTAAGCTCCATGTTCTCTTTCGCCCACTCTAGGTAGGTATTAGACATATCAACAGTAGTTGTAGAGCGTGCGCCACCCACAGCAGCATGTACAGATGCACTACCTGTATAGGCAAACAGGTTTAGGAAATCCTTACCTGCCGCCATTTCACCGATACGACGCCGAGTAATCTTATGATCGAGGAATAAACCTGTATCTAGGTAGTCGTGAAGGTTAACAATCAGCTTAACACCGTACTCGTTTACTTCTAGGTTCGACGAATCTTGAGAAAGCTTCTGGTATTGAGAGCGGCCTTTTTGCTTCTGACGAACTTTCAACACAACGTTATTGGCTTCAACACCAGTCACTTGAATAGAAGCACGGATGATATCGGTTAGACGACGCTTTGCTTTCTCCTCCGGTACATCTTTAGGTGCAGCGTATTCTTGAATAACAAGGTGACCTGGATATACGTCAATCGCTACATTGTATTCAGGTAAGTCTGCATCGTAGATACGGTAACAATCTAGTTGCTCTTTCTTAGCCCACTTGCCAATTTTGCCGATGTTCTTCTTAAGGCGGTTCGCGAAATCAGGCGCAATCTGCTGTTCTTGCTGCTCTGTTGGACGCTCTGACATAGGACGATCGGAAATTGAGTAGTTCTTCTGGTGACACGGTAACGCACCATTGTTCAATTTGAACTGTTTATCTGCACGCATACGCAAGCAGCTTAAAAGCTCGTCTGAGCTAGAGAAGATAGATGCGTTACAGCCACCAAACTCCGCCTTAAGCTGTGCGCCAAATGCGGTGTAAAGTGCAATCAAGCCAGGCTCAGTACCTAGACGCTCACCATAAGGTGGGTTTGATACAACCACGCCATTGTCGAATTCAGCAGGACGCTTAACAAGTGCAGCATCGCCTACTTCAAATTGAATTAAATCTTCAACACCGGCACGACGCGCATTGTCACGTGCAGTCTTGATCATTCGCTCGTCGTTATCATAACCGTAGAACTTGCACTCTACTTTCTTAACACCACGGCGACCTTGAACATTCGCTTCTGACTTAACTTCAGCCCATAGCTCTGGTTGAAAATCTTCTAAAGATTCGAAACACCATTTCTGACGCTTAACACCCGGAGCCATGTTCGCAGCCATCATTGCCGCTTCAATCACAAGCGTACCTGAACCACACATCGGGTCTAAGAAAGGTTTTGTTGCGTCCCAGCCACTACGAAGAAGAATCGCTGCAGCAAGAGTTTCACGCAACGGTGCGCGACCTGATTCAGGACGGTAACCACGCTGGTGAAGACCGCTGCCGACCATATCAAGGCCAAGAATCGCTTTGTCACGGTGTAAACGAACGTGAATACGAACGTCTGGGTTTTCTTTGCTAATAGAAGGACGAGGTAGTGACTTCTTCTCGAAGCAATCGACGATAGCGTCTTTCACTTTCATCGCGCCATATTGGCTGTTGCGGATTTCGCGGTTAGTACCATTAAAGTCAACCACAAAACGCTTAGAGCTATGGAATTGATTCACCCAGTTAACCGCAGTGGTCGATAGGTACAAATCCATGTCGTCCTGACAAGTGAATTCAGAAAGGACACGTACAAATCGAGAAGCCAAACGACTCCACAAACAACAACGATAAATTTGCTCATTGGTGGCTTTGAATTTAACACCTGCCTGAACAGGTTTTGCGTTTGTAATCCCTAGTTGGGTTAGTTCTTCAACTAATAAATTCTCAAGGCCGTTTGAGGTAACCGCTAGATATTGATTCATAGTGTTCTTTTATTGATAAAAATGAGCTCGATTATACCTGATTTTGTTACCAGAGCATCACTCTAAACTCGTCTTTTCATTGAATCTTTCGACTAACTGGCTAGCAAACACTCATTACTGAAGCGATCGCTTACCCACATCCCCTTAAAAAATAAGACCTAACGAACTCACTCGTTGAACACCCAATTTCCGAGCAATTCACCTTTGTGAATTTATATTCACGCCAAATTTGGTATATACCAAACCAAAAATAAGGTTGAAAATTAGCTACAAAAGAACAAAAACAGGGAATAAATATGGGTGATTTACATTTTTGGGGAAGTAAACAAGGTGAAATTAACGTAAAAAAATCGTCTAAACTTCACTATTTTGATGGTTAATGAGTGATGCATTTATCAGGGTGAGTTTTTTTAGGCACAAAAAAATCGGCTATTAAGCCGATTTTTTGGAAGGTTTGATGAGGTTGTTCGCTGCGACGTATGGCCGAAATGATGTGTTAAATTTGGGTTAGCCAACCATCGCAATATGGTGAGATTGATGCAGAATCGCGTTAGCATCAAGCATTCTATCGTGCATCACCTTAATCGAATCACCAAAGCGTAACCCCTTTGAAGGGGTCAGTAGGAACTCTTCTAGGTCTACAAATGCACATAAGCTCGCACACTCGCCCACTTCTAAAACGATGAAGTAACCAAGGCTATGCTCGTTATTCATTTGTACAATATCCCCTTCCTGAGGATACTCATGGCCTGCGCCTTGAGGTGCGAAGAACCAGCTCTTGGGTTGTATAGGTTTGTGGAAACGCTTAGCAGCCACACAGTAAAGCGCTAGTTCTGCTTGGCGAGGCTCAGATAGCTCTAAGCCAGAAATTTGTTCTTTGAAGGTTTGGTATGAGGATGCGTCATCAACGGTGAATTCATTATCTCGAAACGCGCAGTCCACCAGCTTATTGCGGACCAGATTCGTTTTGAAAATCATATCCTCTCCGAGGTTTAGCATTAATGAACATTGCTGCTCATCGTAATACCAACTCCATGTATCGCTAGGTTTAAGCATCATTTCGTCTCACACTGTTGAACCATTCCATTAGGTAAAACGCAAAATTACCTTCAATTGCAGTAATTTTACTGAGCAATAGGCAAAAAAAAAAGAGGAAATGAATTCCTCTTTCTTATCGCTTTTCTCTACAACTCAGGGAGTTACAGTGTCTCTTTTAGTAAGACGATGTCACTTTATAGATACTTCTGATATTGATGTTCTATAACGACCATAGTTTGTAAACTACAGGTTTTTGACAATGTCAGCTACGAGGCGTGGACCCTTATAGATAAAACCAGAGTAAACTTGAACAAGCTTAGCACCTGCCATCATTTTCTCTTTTGCAGCAACATAAGAGTCAACGCCACCTACCCCGATGATCGGAAGTTGGTCACCTAGCTCTTGGTGAAGTTTACGAACTACTTCAGTGCTGCGAGATTGAACTGGACGTCCACTTAGACCACCCGCTTCGTCGCAGTGTTTCATGCCTTCAACGATTGAGCGATCCAAAGTCGTGTTTGTTGCGATCACACCATCGATCTTATTTTTGATCAATGATTCGCAAATTTGGCTGATTTCATCATCACTTAGATCCGGAGCAATCTTAAGAGCTAGAGGAACATACTTACCATATTTCTCTTCTAGTTCCGCTTGTTTTGCCTTAAGTTCAGACAGCAAATCATCAAGTGCTTCGCCGTATTGAAGCGAACGTAGCCCAGGTGTGTTTGGTGAAGAGATATTTACTGCAATGTAACCCGCGTATTGATATACCTTCTCCATACAGATCAAGTAGTCTTCTGCACCCTTTTCAATTGGTGTGTCTTTGTTTTTACCAATGTTGATACCTAAGATTCCGTCGTAGTTTGACTTCTTAACATTCTCAACAAGGTTATCTACACCTAGGTTATTGAAACCCATTCGGTTGATGATACCTTCAGCTTCAACAAGACGGAATAAACGAGGTTTATCGTTACCAGCTTGTGGACGTGGCGTAACAGTTCCTACTTCTACAAAGCCAAAACCCATTGCGCCAAATGCATCAATACATTCGCCGTTTTTATCTAGGCCAGCCGCTAAGCCAACTGGGTTTTTAAAAGTAAGACCCATGCACTCTACAGGTCGGTGAGGTAATTGTTGGCGATACAAAAGATCAATAGGTGTGCCAGTAAAGCGCTTGAAGTTTTGAATTGCGAGATCATGTGCCTTTTCGGCATCAAGTTGGAAAAAGCCAGTTCTGGCTAGACGGTAAAGCATTGTGCCTCCGATAGAAAAAAGCCCCGTGTAAACGGGGCGATATTATTTACTTATTTCCCCAACTATTCAATCTATTACTGGCTGTAAGGGTAAGATAATCGAGTTTGCTAACAAATGAGCTTCTTTATTAAGCAAACGTTATCGTATAATGAGCAGATCGAGTACCACTACTTCACTTTCCCACGAATCACTTTAGTCCACTGTGAATTGACTGACACTCTATAAGCCCAAACCAATCGCACCCCAAAACGAAAAAGGCAGACCAAATGGCCTGCCCTTTATTACTGTCTATCTAATCGTTAGTCTTTAGACATGCAGTTTAGATTCAGTAGCATCAATTCACGTAGCGCAACTGAGAACTTAGCAAACTCATGCACAGAACCCACTTTGAATTCGTTCAGGATGCTTTCCCAGCGGTGGAGAGAAACAGAGTTACTTTCCATCCACTCATCGAGCGCTTTAATCACATCAAGATCTGAACCACAACTACAGTTAAGTACCTGACCCGTCAGCTGGCGTTGTTGCCAATCCAGATCTTCTCTGAATGCAGCACGTGCCAATGCTTGCCAGTTGTTATCGACTGCTTGACCATTGATTTGCTTCAAGAACCAGTGCAGAGACAAACGGTCGCCCAGATTGAAGTAAAGTCTAGACGCTTGTTGTACTGTTTTACCCGTTTCACGAGCCACTGTGGATATATCCAGTGCTGAGTACAAGCTAGACAGACGCGCAACTGAATTCGCTAATTCAGCGGTTACGCCTTGCTCAATCCATACTTGCGCCATTGATTGATGTTCTTCTACTTCTGCAGCAACTAGATTTTCATCCAGTTTCTCAGTAATAGCTACTACATCGCCTTGGTAAAGTTCAACTAGTGCTTTCACAGATTGCTTGCCAGTACGGTTTCTTAGCAACCAACGAGTCAAACGGCGCAGTGTACGACGTACGTGGTACAGCAACTCATATTGAGCCTGTGAGCAAGCGATATTATCCAGTTCACGGATGCTCTTAAGCACTTGACCCAAACCATAGATTTCACGTGATGCCGCGTAAGCATTGGCAATATCGACAATGTTTGCACCCGTCTCTTCTTGCAGACGAGTGATGAAGTTACAACCCATCTCGTTAACCATTTGGTTAGCAAGTGCAGTAGCAATGATCTCTGCACGCAGTGGATGGTTATCCATGTGTTGAGAGTAATTACGGCGTAACTCAGTTGGGAAGTATTGCATCAATTGTTGAGCATGGAACTCATCATTCGCGATATCGTCGCTCACAAGATCTTCTTTCAGAACCATCTTACCGTAAGCGATCAATACAGATAGCTCTGGTCGTGTCAGACCTTGACCTTGCTTCTCACGCTCTAACAGAGTTTCGTCATCTGGTATGTATTCTAGACCACGATCCAGATACCCTGCTTTCTCCATTGTATGAATGAAGCGGATTTGCTCTTTAACTAAACTCACACCCTGATGTTCAGTCACCGAAATAGACTCAGCTTGGCAGTACGCGTCATCAAGTACAATCTCACCAACTTCATCTTCCATAGACTCTAGAACTTGGTTACGTTGCTTAACCGTTAGATCACCATTAGACACCAAGCCATTCAAGAAGATCTTAATGTTCACTTCGTTATCTGAACAGTCAACACCACCCACGTTATCAACAAAGTCTGTGTTCACTCGGCCGCCGGTAAGCGCATATTCAATACGACCCAATTGAGTCATACCCAAGTTACCGCCTTCACCCACAACTTTTGCTTTCAAATCGCCGCCATTGATACGCAACACGTCGTTAGCACGGTCGCCAACATCAGTGTGAGTTTCATTTGAAGACTTAACGTAAGTACCAATACCACCATTCCAAAGTAGATCGACTTCCATAGATAAGATCGCTTTGATCAAATCATTTGGCGCCATTGATGCTTTCTTGGTGCCCAGCATTTTCTGAATTTCAGGCGTTAGAGAGATAGACTTAGCTCGACGAGAGAAGATGCCACCACCCTGAGAAATCAGTTCTTTGTTGTAATCTTCCCAGCTTGAGCGAGGTAAATTGAACAAACGATCACGCTCTACCCAGCTTGATGCCGAATCTGGATTCGGATCAATGAAGATGTGCATGTGGTTAAATGCCGCTTGTAGACGGATGTGCTTAGATAGCAGCATACCATTACCAAATACGTCACCTGCCATGTCACCAACACCGATAGCAGTGAAGTCTGTAGTCTGGCAGTTAATGCCCATTTCACGGAAGTGACGCTTAACCGACTCCCAACCACCTTTTGCTGTGATACCCATTGCTTTGTGGTCGTAACCGTTAGAGCCACCCGAAGCAAACGCATCACCTAACCAGAAGTTGTACTCCTCAGATACAGAGTTCGCTAAGTCAGAGAACGTTGCTGTACCTTTATCGGCTGCAACAACTAAGTACGGGTCATCTTCATCATGACGAACCACATTCTTAGGTGGGATAACCTCACCTTCAATGATGTTGTCTGATACGTCTAGTAGTGCACGGATGAAGCGCTTGTAACAACGTTGCCCTTCAGCAAAGATCTCGTCACGGCCAGACATAGTGTGCTGACGTTTACAAACGAAACCACCTTTTGCACCTACAGGTACAATTACCGTGTTCTTAACTTGTTGTGCTTTAACTAGGCCCAGAATCTCGGTACGGAAATCTTCTTGACGGTCTGACCAACGAAGGCCACCACGAGCCACTTTACCGCCACGTAGGTGAACACCTTCAATATCTGGTGCGTATACGAAAATTTCAAACGCAGGCACTGGAGCTGGAATATCTGGAATCTCGCTTGGTCTCATTTTCAGAGCCAACCAAGGCTTAGCTTGCTTGTTCTCGTCTACTTGGTAGTAGTTAGTACGAAGTGTTGCAGTGATCATCTCCATGTAGCGACGAATGATACGATCATCATCCAAGCTTTCAACATGATCGAGTTGTTCAGTGATCTTCTTGATAAGATCTTGTTGGCCCTTCGCGCTGCCCTTTAGTTTAGGATCAAAACGCTTGCCGAATAAGCTGACTAGACCTTTAGCTAAATCTGGGTAGTGAGACAAGGTGTCTTCAATGTATTGTTGACTGAATGGGAAACCAACTTGACGCATGTAGCGAGCATAAGCACGTAAAATTGAGATTTCACGACCAGATAGACCTGCACCTAGTACCAAACGGTTAAAGCCATCGCTATCTAATTCACCAGCCCAGATTGCTGCAAATGCTTGTTGGAAAAGATCACGAGCTTCACGAAGATCAATCGTTTGGTCACTCTTATGAAGCATCGAGAAATCTAAGATCCAATAAGTAGTACCGTTAGTCTTACGAACTTCGTATGGTGATTCACCAATAACACGCAAGCCAAAGTTCTCAAGCATTGGCATCACATCAGAAAGGTGGATTGGCTCTGCACTGTGGTAGAACAGCTTTAAGCGTACTGCTTTCGAGTCTGCCGCTTCTTCCTGAGGACGGTAGAAAAGCATACCAAGTTTATTATCTTCACATAGTGCTTCTAGGCGCTCAATATCTGCAACAGCAGAACCGGGCATCATGTCTTCTTTGTACGAACGTGGGAATGCACGCATGTACTCTTTCGACAGTGGAAGACCTTTGCTCTCACCGAAGTTTGCAATGATGGATTCAGATAGACGGTCATCCCACGTAGACGATACTTCCATTAAATTTTGCTCGATTGTTTTCACGTCCACATTCATGTTGTTGTTATCAACACGAACAATATAGTGTGTTCTTGCCAGCGGGCTTTCAGAGAAATACGTTGTAAATTCAACTTCTTCTTCACAGCCAAAGTATTGCTTCAAGATGCGCTGAGTTTGGCGACGAAGCTCGGTGTTGTAACGATCTTTTGTTACGTAAACCATACAGCTAAAGAAACGTCCAAAAGGGTCTTTGCGTACAAACAAACGTAGAAGATCACGGTCTTGCATTTGCACAACACCGGTTCCTACTTCAAGTAACTCTTCTTCTCGAGCTTGAAGCAGTTCATCCCGTGGGTAGTTTTCAAGAATGTTGTGCAGCGCTTTGTATGAATATGAACCTTCACGGTAACCACTTGCATCCAAAATTCGTTCTACTTTCTCACGAACTAGAGGGATGGTTTCAACGGTTTGGTTATAAACCGCAGAGGTGTAAAGACCAGTAAAGCGGTGCTCACCAATAACCTTACCGTTCTTATCGAACTTCTTAATACCGATGTAATCATTATAAGCTGGGCGGTGAATGCGTGAAGCCGTGTTGCCCTTGGTTACGATAAGTACATATGGCTTTTTCGCTTCTAGACGTGCAGAGTCAGAAAATTCAGACAACTTAACGTTACGTACACGATCTGAATTCGCAAACAAACCAAGACCTTGCTCCTTGGTCGGTTGCAGCTCAGTATCGCCATTAACTGAAACTAGGTCATATTCCTTATAACCCATGAATGTAAAGTTGTGTTCACCTAACCAACGAAGAAACGCCAACGTCTCATCGAAACGTTGGCCGTCTACTGGAATGGTGTCTTTCTGCTGCTCAACCAGGTCTGTTACTTCTTTCAGTTTTTCAACCATTTTAAGCCAGTCGTTAACCACTAAGCTTGTATCGGTGAAAATGTCTAGAAGTTCTGTTTTCAATGCCGTCATTTCAGCTTTGCTGCTCAAACGGTCAACCTCAATATGGAATAGAGATTGGAAAACACCCTCGCCACTGCTCACACCCACTACGCTTCCTGAATCAGAACGAGAGATTTGTGTTGGATTATGCAACATAAGGTGAGAAGAAAGATCTAGGCGAGTAAGTGCCATTTTTACAGAATCAACAAGGAATGGGCTATCTGGTACCACTATCTCAACGATAGTGTGAGTAGACTGCCAACCTTGACGACTTACCGTCGGGTTGAAAACGCGTACCGAGATTTCGTCGGCTTTCTTTTCGTTGATGTGGTGCCATAAGCTAACTACAGCACCATATAAATCGGATTCGTTTCTCTGAGTCAGATCGTCGTGAGAAACGTTACTAAACAAGTGTTGAGCAAGTTGAGTTACGAGAGGTCGATGAGCAAGGTCAAGTTTGTCTTGAATCAGCTTGTAAACTTTTTCAAGTAAAACTGGAACCACAGTTTCACGTGCGGTCATAGTCACACTCCACAATTAGTATTGTATTTTATTATTAGGGGTATCACTTAATCTGGTGTTTGAATTACGCCGTTGAGCGCTTGTCTACTAACGAGTTAAGCAAAGGTAATGCATTGGTTCATTGTAAAAGCATTATTGAAAAATGGTTAATTGTTTTAACTGTGGTAGGAGGTGAAATGTTTGATTATGTGATTAAGATTCCTTTTAACTCACTAGGTATGCCAAGCTTTACAGAGCTTCCAACTTGATAAACTTATTTTTTTGGTCAGTTGTCAGTCTAAATTGCCCTCTAACCCCTATTTGTGTAAGAAAAGGTCTGAATCGAGTTGCATTTAACTGTATGCGCAACCCTGTTGTTGTTATTACTTGAACTTGACTTGCTGCACCCGAATAACTGGCCAAAAATTGCTGATATGAGATGTTAAGTTGGAAAATATAGTGATTCATACGACACCTGTATAAATGTACAGTACCATTGTTTTTTGGCACTTAACGATGTCTAACTGTACAAACGTTCTGTCTAAAATACTAGGGAGTTAACTTTAGCTTACTTAAATTTCGATCCCCCATAAAAAAAATCAGTGGTAGATGCTCTCTACCACTGATGAATTTTCTATATGAGTAAACCGCTTATTAGCAAGCTGATCACACTATTGAGTTCTTCACTTAAGCTTCTAGTGCTTTTGTTACTTTCTCAAACAGGTCTTTTGCAAGATTATCCATGTTCTTCAACTTCTCAAGCTCTGTTTTAATAAGTGCTTGACGCTCGTCATCATACTTACGGAACTTAAGCAGTGGATCAATCAGACGCGAAGCAACTTGCGGGTTACTGCTGTTTAGTTCACGTAAGATCTCACCAGCAAACGCATAACCCTGTCCCGACTTATCATGGAATTGAACCGGGTTCATGTTAAAGAATGAACCAATTAAGTTACGTGTGCGGTTCGGGTTCTTCAAGCTGAATGCCTGATGTGACATAGACTCTTTGATCACTTCAAGTGCATTTGAGCTTGGGTTGGTACCTTGCAGCGCAAACCATTTATCCATAACAAGACCATCATGCTTCCACTTGTCGCTGTAATCTGCCATCAAGCTTTCACGACAAAGCAATTTTGCACTGTTAGCCGCGCCCATTGCAGCCATAGTGTCAGTCATGTTGTTTGCTGTTTTATACATCTCAACAACCAGGTCGTTACCCTGCTCTGTATGAGCTAAGTAGCTTAGACAAACTTTACGCAAAGTACGCTTACCAATTGAGTCGTGATCAATTGTATAGCCCGTTAGCGCATGGCTGTGATAAACCGCAGCCAACTCATCTTCAAGCTCTGCTGCTAGCGTCACCTTCATCGAGTTAAGCACAGAAGCGACAGCATCAATATCAACACGCTCATACCAGCCTGACACTTCATTGTGGCTTGGTAGTGAAAGCATTTCTGCGATGAATGCCGGCTCTAGCGAATCACTCAGTAGTACGCCGCGGAATGCATCAACAACAGAGGCTGATAATTCAAACTTCTGACCTTGTTGAACGTTCTCAACGTTACTGCGAATGTACTTAGCCAATAGCATTTGACCCGCATCCCAACGAGAAAACTCATTGCGCGCATTCACCATTAAGAAAATTAGCTCTTCATCAGAATAGTCGTATTCAAGTTTTACTGGTGCAGAGAATTCACGCAGCAATGATGGCACTGGTTTCTCGCTTACGTTCTCGAACATAAAAGTCTGTTCAGCTTCTTTCACATCTAATACATTGTGAACTGGTTCGCCGTTACATTGTAACTCAATCACATCACCCGTCGCTGTGTACAGTTCGATGTCTAGAGGAATATGCAGGGCTTGCTTTTCAGCTTGCTCATGCGTTGGCGCGGTTACCTGGCGAGTTTTTAGTATGTACTGTTTTTTATCTGCGTCGTAATGGCTTTCTACAGACAGAGTCGGTGTACCAGATTGGCTGTACCATAAGCGGAACTGAGACAGATCAACGCCCGATGAATCTTCCATTGCTGCGACGAAATCTTCACACGTTGCTGCCGTACCATCGTGGCGTTCGAAGTAAAGCTTCATGCCTTTTTGGAAACCTTCTTCGCCCAGTAATGTATGAATCATACGAATCACTTCGCTGCCCTTTTCGTACACTGTCAGAGTATAGAAATTATTCATTTCTATCACTTTTTCTGGGCGAATTGGGTGAGACATTGGGCTCGCATCTTCTGCGAACTGAGGGCCACGAATAATACGTACGTTGTTTATACGGTTTACTGCGCGAGAACCAAGATCCGAAGAGAACTCTTGGTCACGGAATACGGTTAAACCTTCTTTCAGACTCAATTGGAACCAATCACGACAAGTCACTCGGTTACCCGTCCAGTTATGGAAGTATTCGTGACCAATTACCGCTTCAATACCTAAGTAATCGGTATCCGTTGCTGTTTGGTCGTTCGCTAAAACAAACTTAGAGTTGAATACGTTGAGACCTTTGTTCTCCATCGCCCCCATGTTGAAGAAATCAACCGCTACGATCATGTAGATATCAAGGTCGTACTCTAAGTTAAAGCGCTCTTCATCCCACTTCATTGAGTTAATCAAAGACACCATTGCATGGTTTGCACGATCTAGGTTGCCTTTATCAACAAAGATTTCTAGGTCAACTTTACGGCCCGATTGCGTGGTGTAGGCATCTCGAAGCACATCGAAATCACCTGCTACTAGAGCAAAAAGATATGCTGGTTTCGGGTGCGGGTCTTGCCATTTAACCCAGTGACGACCATTTTCTGCCTCACCTTCATCAACACGGTTACCATTACTTAATAAGAATGGGTTTTCTGCTTTGTCCGCAATAACAGTAGTCGTGAACTTTGCCAATACATCAGGACGATCCATGTAGTAAGTGATACGACGGAAACCTTCCGCTTCACACTGAGTACAGAACGCGCCGCCAGACTTATAAAGGCCTTCTAGAGCCGTGTTCCCTTCAGGATTAACTTCAGTAACGACCTTTAGCGTAAATTCTTTTGGAAGTTCGTTTAACGTAAGTTGAGTTTCAGACAGTTCATATTGCGACCAATCTTGACCATCAACCAAAACAGAAACCAACTTCAAACCTTCTCCATCCAATACTAATGTCGAGCTGTCTTTCTCTTGCTTAACACTAGAAACCGCTGTGATGATGGATGCTGAATCGTACAAATCGAAGGTCAGATCAATTTCAGAAATAGTATGAGATGGTGATTGATAGTCTTTACGATATTTGGCTTGAGGTGTATGTGCCATGACGAGTTCCTTTTGATCGTTATACGTAATTATTTTTAACTTTATATATCTAAAGGTTGAACGCCGAGAACACAAGAGGAATGTTAAAAAAAGGAGGCATTGTTAGAAAATGCCTCCATGTTTTGCTATTTTATCAATCAAATCAGATAGGAACGCCTAATAAACAACCTGAAACCATATTATCAATACCCTCGGTTCTCAGAGACCACAACGACATTTAACGAATACGATTCAGCACCGCAAACATGTCTCCCTCCTCACCTTGGAGCGTTAGTACATCACTGTTTAACGTGTAACGAGTACCATGTTCACCATCTTCGTAAAGCAGAACCAGTTGATCCCCTTCCGTGTAGTAGACACCACGACGAATCACTTCGCTGCCCGCATCATCAGAGACACGGAACATGAATATAAAGTCAGGCTGAAGGACCAAATCCATCTTCTGAATATTGCTCGCTCTTAAGTCACTGCCGGACAGCTCTGAACTCGACCAAATTCCCGCCAGTGCATTAGGTAATGCTTTTGTAAACATTACACCGTTGAGGTTTAGCATGTTGTGATTACTGCTGTATGAGTAGACTTGCGGATCGGATGTATTCAACCCCAAAATGATTGTGTCTTCATTGGCGTTATATAAACCTCCCCAATGGTCGACACTATAATCTTTTTTCTGGATATCGATAGTAAACGAGTAGTTTGAATCGAGAGTCAACTTGATTGCTCTATAGTTTTCAGTGCCTTGTTCTGGATCCGGATTCATCAGATACCAATCACCGAGCAACAAAGGGAGATCAAAATGGGATAGATTGCTGTCACTTTTTGATTGTTGACCATTAGGAGCAACTTCGCTCCCAAAAGCAGCGAAACTTAAACAAGATAAAAATAATAGAATCCATTTCATAAGCGTCCCCTCGTTTTCTTTAAGCTTAGGCACGTAATGATTAGAAAGCGAAAAAATATGATCCAAGTCACTAAATTTTAAATGCAAAGTAACTTAAATGTCATTATTAACCAAATGGAAATCTAGAAAACTCACGGGGTACTCCCTCACTAATGTTCAATAAAAACCAGAATAAACAAGTAGATAAAGATATATCAGTCCGAATATATAAAAAAAGCGAGCCTAAGCTCGCTTTTTAATTTCAACAGGAAGTAAACTTATTTGTTGATCATATCTAGCATGATTGCAACCGACTCATCAAGATAAGCGTCTGGCGCTTCATAATCGTTAGGAACATCATCCAACGTTTTAAACAGCTCTAAGTCAGCAGCTTTTTGACGTTGATTGATACGTTCTAAACGAAGTGCTTCCGCATCGTCACTCTCTTGTTGGCGAACTTTTTCATTCAAAGAAAGTTCGTTGTCGTCTTTATCTGCCTTATATTTTTCAATATCTTGCACGATAAAGCCAAATTCCATGTCTGTCGCGATACGAGTTTGGTGTTTAGCCGTTAACGCAGCTATTTGCTCGTCATTACGCTGTAACACTGAGTATTTCGCTTTGTCGATACTATCCCAAGGTAGTGCGTTATCTTCAACACTTTCACCGGTATCTGCTGGATCAATCGGCGTCGGGTAAGCAATATCAGGAACTACCCCTTTGTTTTGCGTACTGCCACCGTTGATACGGTAGAATTTCTGGATTGTGTACTGAACATAGCCCAACTCTTTGTCAAATAAATCATAAATATGATTCAAAGAGCGGTGCTGTTGTACCGTGCCTTTACCAAAAGAGTTTTCGCCTAGAATAATCGCTCGACCGTAATCTTGCATTGCTGCAGCAAAGATCTCAGATGCCGATGCACTGTAGCGATTAACTAAAACCGTTAGCGGCCCTTGGTAGCTAATCTTACCATCGGTGTCACTGTTCACTTTGACACGACCATAGCTGTCACGAACTTGGACAACAGGTCCCTCTTTGATAAATAGACCAGAGAGCTCCGTTGCTTCGGTCAGTGCACCACCACCGTTATTACGAAGATCGACAATAATACCTTCAACACCTTGCTCTTTAAGCTCAGTAATCAACTTGTCAGTATCTTTCGAAAGACCAACGTAGAAGCTTGGTACTTCAAGTACACCAATCTTCTTACCATCTTTCTCGATAACTTCTGATTTAACAGCGCGGTCTTCTAAACGAATCTTGTCACGGACAATTGTGACAACGTGACTTTTTGCATCTTTACCTTCAGGCAAGATCTGCAGCTTAACTTTAGTACCTTTCGGGCCTTTAATAAGTTGCACGACATCATCTAAACGCCAGCCGATAACATCAACAATCTCTTCGCCATCTTGACCAACACCTACAATGCGGTCGCCATCACTCAACTGCTTACTTTTAGAAGCAGGTCCACCAGTAACTAAAGAACGAATAACGGTGTAGTCGTCTGTCATTTGAAGCACAGCACCAATCCCTTCCAGAGATAGGTTCATCTCAGATTGGAATTGCTCTGCATTTCTCGGAGAAAGATAACTAGTATGAGGGTCAACCTCTCGCGCAAATGCGTTCATGTAGATCTGAAATGCATCTTCGTTATGCGATTGTGTGATGCGCTTCATCGCATTGTTATAACGCTTTTCCAAAACTTCTTGAATTTCTGGCCATTCTTTACCAGTCAGTTTTAGATTCAACGCGTCGTATTTAACGCGCTTTCTCCAAAGCTCATTCACTTCAGCGATATCTTTCGGCCATGCAGCCTTACTACGATTCAGTTCAATAGTTTCATCGGTATCGAACTTAATCTCGTTATCGAGCAAAGACAGTGCATACTGAAAACGTTCAAAACGCTTCTGCATAGACAAATTGTAAACATCGAAAGCTATCTGGTTGTTGCCTGCTTTTAACTGGTCATCAATTTGTTTCGATGCCGCAGAGAAAGAGTCAACATCAGCTTGAGTGAAGATATTACGATTGTAATCTAGCATCTCTAAGTAACGATTAAAGATAGCTTGAGAAAAATCGTCGTTGAGATTGAAGTGTTTATAGTGGGAACGAGTCAATCGAGAAGTAACACGTTTACTAGCAGTTTCGTGTTGGACTTCAGGAGCGAGTAGAGGTAAATCGTCCTGATTTAATTTGGCTTCAAGAGCCTGAGCTGAAGCTGCTAGCAAAAAGCTAGCAGCAATCAGTGTCAATTTTGAACGGCATTTCATGCGTAGGAGTATCTCCTTTAAGCGCGCAAGTGCTCCGCTTTAACAACCATTTGTAGGCCGTTTGCTAACTGAACACGTACATCTTCCTTATTGATTTCAACAATGGTCGCAGCCATGTTTCCTTTACCCATGTTCACATTTACTTCTTTGCCAGCGATGAATTCGTCAACGTTCAAAGCGCGTGTTTCTACAGGCTTTTCTACTTTTGGTGCTTTAGGCGCTTGGCGACGAGGCTGTGGAGCTTTCTTCGCCTTAGGTTTCGCTTTGCCTTCTTCACGAGCTTTTTGTGCTTGCTCTTTACGACGAGCTTGAACTTTAGCTTTGCTTTCTGCAAGTGTAGCTCTAGCATGCTCAACATGCTCTTCTTCTAGTGTGCCACACGCGTTGCCGTCTAGATCAACACGCTCTGCACCAGCTTTTACGCCGTGCAGGTAACGCCATGATGATGTGTACTGTCTTAACGCTGCACGAAGCTGTGTCTTACTTACTTTGTCGTCTTCATTTAGACGTTCAGCAAGATCTTGAAAAATACCAATTTTAAGTGGCTTCGCTTCACCTTCTAAAGTAAAGCATTTAGGGAAACATTCAGCAATATATGCGATAACTTCTTTGCTGTTTTTTAACTTTTCAGTGTTTTCCATGTGGGTTCCTGGTTTTTGCGGTTTTCCGCGAGCATTAAGAAAATATTTTTCACGTATTATAGAGAGATGCTTGGGAAAAACCACAGTAACAGAATAATTTATGCCTTGTTCGCGTGCGAATTAAGCAGCTTTTCCACTTCAGCCATGAAAAACGTCAGTCCTTCCTCGTCAATTTCGCTAAATCGACCAACATTTGGGCTATCGATATCAAGCACACCCGCTACTTTTCCATCAATCGAAAACGGAATTACGATTTCTGAGTTACTTGCCGCATCACAAGCAATGTGACCCTCAAACTCATGCACGTCGTATATACGTTGAACAGAGTTCGTTGCCACTGCCGTACCACATACACCACGGCCAACAGGAATACGCACACATGCAGGCTTACCTTGAAATGGACCAAGAACCAATTCATCGCCCTTCATTAAGTAAAAGCCTGCCCAGTTAAGATTGTCAAGTTCCATCGACAGTAATGCACTGATATTTGACAAATTTGCGATCATATCGGTTTCTGATTCGATTAATGCAACGGCTTGTTTGGTTAAGCGGTGGTAATGTTCTATTTTCATTATTAACTTCCAATTAAATTGAGACTTCCATTATTAAGAGAACACAGTAGAATGCGACCACCCACCTAAATAGGACTTATTCTCATTAAAATGACCAATTCATATGACACTATTAGCCGCTCTTGGCTGATAACTCAAGTAAAAAAGCACAAGTCCAAACTGGTGTTTGCCAACATAATTGCGGTACTCGCGACACTAATCAGTGTCCCTATTCCACTGCTCATGCCACTTATGGTGGACGAGGTACTTCTCGACCAGCCAGCATCTGGGCTTGAGATGATGAATCATCTGTTGCCAACTTCAATGCAAAGCCCTACCGGCTATATTGCACTAACTCTTTTACTTGTCATTTTAATGCGTACAGTCAGCCAAGGGCTAAACATCCTTCAAGGGCGTCAGTTCACCCTAGTCTCTAAAACCATCACATACAAGATGCGCAGCAAAATGATCGACAAACTTGGTCGTATCAGCATCAGACAGTACGAGACAAAAGGCAGTGGCGGAATCAATGCTCACTTGATCACAGACATAGAGACCATTGATAAATTTATTGGTTCAACACTGTCTAAATTCCTAATCAGCTTTTTAACTGTATTCGGCACTGCGATCGTTCTATTGTGGCTAGAGTGGCGTTTAGGCCTGTTCATTCTACTGGTCAACCCTGTTGTCATTTACTTCTCACGTAAACTAGGCAGTAAAGTTAAGCACCTTAAGAAACACGAGAACCAATCATTTGAACGTTTTCAAAACCGATTGGTAGAGACACTAGACGGTATCTATCAACTGCGTGCAGCTAACAAAGAACGTATTTTCCTTGATGAACTCAAGGTTCAAGCGAACCAAGTGAGAATTGATGCTGACAAATATGCATGGCAATCAGAAGCCGCTGGTAGAGTTTCCTTTTTACTTTTCTTACTAGGTTTTGAACTGTTTCGCGCGGTAGCGATGCTAATGGTGTTGTTCAGTGACTTAACCATTGGTCAAATCTTTGCTGTATTCGGCTACTTGTGGTTTATGTTAGGCCCGGTACAAGAGCTGCTCGGTATTCAATTCTCTTGGTATAGCGCTAAAGCAGCGCTGCAACGTATAAATGCCCTTCTACAACTAGAAGAAGAGAAACGCCCTGTCAGCAAAGTGAACCCGTTCAATGATGATGAAGAAGTGTCGGTCGACATTGATAACGTTACATTCTCTTACACAATAGAAAACACTGTTTTGAATAACCTCTCACTGCATATACCTGCTGGTAGAAAAGTGGCATTGGTTGGGGCAAGTGGTGGCGGTAAATCCACGCTAATCCAATTGCTAATTGGGGTTTATCAAGCTGACTCTGGATGTATTCGCTATAACGGTGAAACTACCGATGACATCAGTTTTGATATTATACGCAATCAAATTGCTGTTGTTTTACAACAACCTATACTCTTCAACGATACATTAAGGCATAATCTGACCCTTGGAGCTGACTATGATGAAATGTCGTTGTGGCGTGCGCTTGATGTCTCTCAAATGCAAGACGTGATCAAGCAGTTAAGTAACGGCTTGGATACTCAAATTGGTAGGAACGGTGTTCGGCTCTCAGGTGGCCAGCGACAACGTCTAGCCATTGCTCGTATGGTGCTGAGCAACCCTAAATTTGTTATTCTTGATGAAGCAACATCAGCATTAGATATAGCAACAGAGTCTGCACTACATAAAGCGTTGAGTGAGTTTTTGAAAGACCGCACAACTTTAATCGTGGCTCATCGTTTATCAGCGGTGAAACAAGCCGATCTAATCTATGTTTTAGAAGATGGACAAGTCACACAGACGGGAACACATGGTGAACTGGTTGAACAACAAGGACTATATCAAACACTCTATGGCAGTGTGCAATCGCACGCCTGATAGTTATTGTCCTAATCACATACACCACACTTCTAAACTGACACACAATTCAATGCGGGACGTCGCATGACCTCCCCATCGTTAACCCAAGGTTTATCAACGACCAAGCATCAAAGTGACAGCAGCTCTGTTCGTTTGTGTCAGGGTTGTGAACTTCCTATCGACAAAGTGGACATCCCATTAGGAAAATCCGCCTATTGCCCGAGGTGCGGTACCCAACTTTACCAAGGTGGTGCACCTAGCCTGTCTGGAAACCTAGCAATCGCGATAACCTGCTTGTTGCTGTTTATCCCGTCCCACTTTTTTGATTTCATTAGTATTCGTCTTATCGGGGTGATGATCCCCGCTACGCTTCCATCCGGCGTATTTACCTTGATGAATGAAGGTTTTCCACTGCTCGGCTTACTCATTCTATTCTGTAGTTCAATAGCGCCGTTGCTCGTTTGTAGTTCTGTATTAATCAGCCACTTCTCGCTTCGCTTTGGCCTCTTTACACCATTTCGCTACTCGCTGGTTATCATTCAAACCTTAAAACATTGGATGATGCTGGATGTGTTCTTAGTGAGCGTAGCTATCTCCTGTTTTAAGCTGCAAGACTACTCCGACATTTTTGTTGGTCCCGGTTTGGTTGGCCTGATCTTACTCCAGCTAGTTAGCGTGTTGCTGGTCAGCCGCATTAGTGTTCACCGCTATTGGGAAGCGTGGGCAAAAGAATCGGAATATAGTTTTACCAAAAACAAGAACGTGCACTGCCACAACTGCCACCTTTCTCAGCCTGACGGTCACGCTTGTGTCCGTTGTCATCATGCTTTGTATCACCGCAAGCCTTACTCGATACAAAAGACATGGGCACTGCTTTTTGCTGCCGCCGTTGCGATTGTGCCAGCGAACGTGATTCCTATATCTATTCTTATTACAAACGGCCAACAACTCGAAGATACGATCATTTCCGGTGTCGCCTCTTTGATTAATAGCGACATGTACGGCATCGCTGCCATCATTTTTATTGCGAGTATTGTCGTTCCCGTGGCCAAAATTCTTGGACTTGCTTACATACTGATTTGTATTCAAATGAAACGAGCGCTTTACCACAGACAACGCATGACCATCTATTTTATCGTGAAATGGGTGGGGAAATGGTCCGTTATGGATCTGTTCGTTATTTCGATAATGATGACATTGGTCGACCGCGGACAAATTTTAAACTTCACACCAGGTTATGGTGCAGTCGCTTTCAGCGTGGTTGTTGTTCTAACAATGCTGGCAGCGGAAAGCTTAGATCCTAGGCTAATTTGGGATAACTATACCTCTAAAGATGAGTCAGTGAATGAACGACAATAACCAATCACAAACATCATATTCACCGGAAGTCAGAAAAAATAAAGGTATTTCTCCTTTGTGGATTCTGCCGATCCTCACCGTCGCACTTGCAGGCTGGCTAGTCATGAAGTCAGTCCATGATGCAGGCCAGCGTGTGCAGATCTACTTCTCAGATGCGGCAGGCTTGGTCGCAGGACGCACCACAATTCGCTACCAAGGCTTAGAGGTGGGTATGGTCCGCGATATTACCCTCTCGAAAGACTTATCTAACATCTATGTTGATGCTGATATCTATCCGGAAGCAAAAAAGCTACTGTCTAAAGGTACTCGTTTTTGGTTAGTAAAGCCGACCGCAAGCTTGTCTGGAATTTCTGGGCTAGATGCGTTGGTATCCGGTAACTACATTGCGATCCACCCCAGTGAGACTAAACTAGAGCCAGAAACTGTTTTCCAAGCTTTAGAGTCTGCACCTTCAGACTTGTTAGCTGCCAATGGATTGAACATATCACTGACCACAAAAGATTTGGGGGGCGTATCTGTTGGCTCTCAGATTGTGTATCGAAAGATTCCGATCGGTGAGGTCTACAACTACCAACTTAACGAAAACGGAAAGTCAGTCACGATTCAAGCAGCTATTAAAGATGAATACAGCCATATCATTACCGACCAAAGCCGTTTTTGGAACGTCAGTGGCTTAGGGGCAAGTATTGGATTTTCTGGTGTTGATGTCCGCTTGGAAAGCCTAAGCGCTCTGTTAGGTGGTTCTATTGCCGTAGACTCACCAGGAGATGGTCAGCCAGTTGAGATGAACACCAAGTTCAAGCTCTACCCAGACCTAAAAACCGCTGGTCGTGGTATCTCTATTAAGATTGCTGTTCCTGATGACAATAAGATCAGTGCAACGGGCGCCCCAATCATGTACCGCGGCATCGAAATCGGGCAAATTACCGACTTATCACTCAGTGAAGGCCGTGAAAATGTCATCGCATCTGCAGCTATCCAACCTGCGTTCAGTGATTTCCTTAACAGTGGCAGTAAGTTCATTCTCGAAGAAGCTGAACTATCACTGACAGGAATGAAAAACATCGCTAACTTGGTGACGGGCAACTTCTTAACACTAGTGCCGGGTGAAGGTAAAAAAGCACGACGTTTCACTGCAATTCGCAAAACGGAATATAGTCAAGAGCAAGAAAAATCCGTTGCTATTCGCCTTACTTCGAACAACTCTTTTGGTCTCGATGTAGGTACACAACTGCTCTATAAAGGCATACCTGTTGGCTCAATCATCAAAGTGGGTTTAGTTGATGGCGTTGGCACTGGGAGCGATAAGCACGAAGTGTTCATGGATGCGTTGATCGACAACCAATACGCTCATCTTATCAAAAGCAATAACCGCTTCTTCGTAACCGGCAGTGCAAGTGCTGAGCTTACGGAGTCGGGGTTAAGTGTGACGGTTCCACCAGCAAAGCAGCTACTGACTGGCTCAATTAGCTTCGTAAGTGAAGGTAAAGATCAAACAAGAGCAAGCTACCAACTTTTCCAAAGCAAATCGCTCGCTGAGATTGCAAAGCTCAATCAATCTGGCTCTAAAACACTATCGCTCTTCGCAAGTGAGTTACCGTCAATTTCTAAAGGTAGTCCACTACTCTACCGCAACCTACAAGTCGGTAGTGTGAGTGATTTTCAGCTTGCTGACGGCGGCGTAAGAATCCAAGTCACCATCGAAAACCGCTACAAGCACCTACTAAACAAAAATACCGTTTTTTGGAATCGTTCAGGTGTTGAGGTCGACGCGTCTTTGTCTGGTATTAGTATCAAAGCGGCTCCGGTAAAAACTCTAATTCAAGGCGGCATTGCATTTGATTCACTGCCGGGTATCGACAACAAACTCGGTGATGTTTGGAAGCTCTATAACGACTCTAAATCTGCTCGTAAATTTGGCCGAGCCATCACGATTACGTCTTCAGGTGATCAAGAAGTCAGCAAAGGCACGCCAATTAAATATCAAGGCGTCAATGTCGGTGAAGTGACTTCAGTCGTTCCGGATTTCACTAAAGGTGGCATTGAGATTACGGCTCGCATCCTCCCAGTGTATGTCGATAAAATAGCCGTTTCTGGCAGCCATTTTTGGCTAGCTGAGCCGGAGATTGGTTTGAACGGGATTAAGAATGTCTCTTCTCTGATTTCTAAGCACATTAAAGTTGAGCCGGGTAAAGGAAACAAAATCACAGCATTCAAGCTAAGTAATGGTCCAGTTCAACCTATAGGCAAGATTTTCACACTACAAAGCGAGAGCCGTGGCTCGATATCAGAAGGTACGCCAATTCTGTTCCGCGAGCTAGAAATCGGTACAGTCATTGACATTCAACTTGGTGAGTTTGCAGATCGCATTATCTCTACCATTCAAATCAAACCAGAGTTCGCTTACTTAATTCGTGCAAACAGTGTGTTCTGGAATGTATCAGGTGTGGATGTGTCTATCGGCTTGTCTGGTGCGAACATCAAGGCCGGTACTGTCGATAGCTTAATCAGAGGTGGTATTACTTTCTCAACACCGCCGACTGATGAACTGCAGCCTTTAGCAAAAGAAGACCAGTCATTCTACTTGTACCCTAAAGCAGAAGACGAATGGAAATCGTGGAGAACGGCTATCCCTCACCCATAGACGTGGCTCGATAGATCCAGTTCTCTGAGCGAATAACCGACAATTCACATCTAAATGCAGCCTTAGGGCTGCATTTTTATTGTTTGAAGCAAATTTGGTTTAGGACAGTCTCATTTTGCTTTAAACTGCCCGCATTCACGCTAAAAATCGAGATACCCTTTTGCACGCTAACGTATATATCCCAAAAGAATTCCTTACTCATATTGAAAGCATTATGCCTAGCCATTTAGATATGGCTTCATTTGTCGCTTCTTGTCAAAAGCCACTTCGTAAAAGTATTCGAGTAAACACTCTTAAGATCAGTGTTGAAGACTTTCTAGTGCGCGCGAAAGATAAAGGTTGGGAACTGGAACCAGTACCTTGGTGTGAAACGGGTTTTTGGATCACTGCTGATGAAACTGAAGCGCCACTAGGTAATACTGCTGAGCACATGTCTGGCTTGTTCTACATCCAAGAAGCTAGCTCAATGATGCCACCGTCAGCTCTTTTCCAAGGTGAAGAAAACTATCAAGCAGTTCTAGATACAGCTGCGGCTCCAGGCTCTAAAACCACTCAAATAGCAGCGCTGATGAACAACCGTGGTGTGTTGGTTGCCAATGAATACGCAGCAAGCCGAGTTAAAGTGCTTCACGCTAACATTGAACGCTGCGGCGTAAGAAATGCAGCACTCAGTAACTTTGATGGTCGAGTGTTTGGTGGCTGGTTACCTGAACAATTCGACGCTGTATTACTAGATGCGCCCTGCTCTGGTGAAGGCACAATCCGCAAAGATGCCGACGCTATGAAGAACTGGACGTATCAATCGGTTGTTGAGATTGCTGACACGCAAAAAGACCTGATTGAAAGTGCATTCCACGCTCTAAAACCTAATGGTATTTTGGTCTACTCGACTTGTACGTTAAGTACAGAAGAAAACCAACAGGTGTGTCATCACTTAAAAGAGACATTTGGCGATGCGGTCGAGTTTGAATCTCTGGAATCCCTATTCGACAACGCGAAAGCAACCACAACAGAAGAAGGCTTCCTACACATCTTCCCTCAGGTTTATGACTCTGAAGGTTTCTTTGTTGCTCGTATCCGAAAATTAGCGTCTGTGACACCACCAGAAGTGAAAAAGCGTTTAGGTAAGTTCCCATTCGAGAAGGCTTCGAAGAAAGCACACCAAGAAGTTGCAGCGCAGCTTTTAAGTGCATTCGATATCGAGCTACCATCAGATACTCAAGTCTGGACTCGTGACAAAGACGTCTGGTTATTCCCTGAAGCATTGGAGCCAATAATCGGTGAATTCCGTTTCTCTCGCATGGGCATCAAGATCGCTGAAACCCATAAAAAAGGCTACCGTTGGCAACACCAAGTGGCAACGACATTAGCCACAGGCAATGAAGAAAACATCGTTGAGCTCACTCTTGAAGATGCTCGCGAATGGTTCATGGGACGAGACGTTCGCCCTGAAGGCTTATCAGGCAAAGGTGAAGTGCTGGTCAAATACAATGGCGCAATCATTGGCCTTGGTAAGTGGGTTGGCAATCGAGTGAAAAACGGCCTGCCTCGAGAATTAGTGCGTGATAAGAACCTGTTCTAGAAAGAAATTACACCCTATCACTGAATAGGCACATAGACGAACAAACAAAAAGCCCAAACCGGAAAGTTTGGGCTTTTTTATAACCGAGGGCTTGGCTTATTTAGCTAGGCTGATGCCTTTTTTATCGATAGAGATCTTGCCAGCCTTGTACAAACCACCGATGGTTTTTTTGAATGTACCTTTGCTGGTTCTGAAAGCAGAGAAGATCGCTTCAGGTGAAGACTTATCATTCAAAGGCAAAAAGCCGCCCTTTTTCTCAAGCAAGTCTAAGATCTTAACACTTAGGTCATCCATCTTAGCTACACCCACTTTCTGAAGAGAAAGGTCAATCTTACCGTCTTCTTCACGAATGTTTTTAATGTAGCCTTTCAGTGTCTTACCAATAAATAATTTACCGATAATGTCTGATGGGAAAATCATACCCCAGTGTTCACCGTTAACGATCGCTTTGTAGCCTAGCTGGCTGCGTTCAGCGATGATTAAGTCAACTTGCTGGTTACGTTTATAATTCGCCTGAGTGTTGTCTAACCATTTGTTAAACTTAGTTGTACCTACAATGCGGCTAGATGCTTTATCAATGTACACATATACTAAGATTGACTGACCTTCGTTTAATCGACCACGTTGTTCGCTGAAAGGAACCAGTAGGTCTTTGCCTTTCACGCCCCAGTTCATGAATGCACCGGTGCTGTTTACACCTTCAACAGTCATCAAGCCAAACTGGCCAACTTGTGCGATAGGTTTCTCAGTCGTTGCAGCGATCTGGTTGTCAGAATCAATGTATAAGAACACATCTAACTTTTGACCAATTTCAACACCTTCAGGAGTAAATCGTTTCGGCAGCAACACCGTTCCATAGTCGCTAGCGTCAAGGAATACACCGAAATCTGCTTGTTTTACTACTTCTAAGTTGTTTATTTGACCAATATTAATCATCAAGATTGTCTCTACTTTAAATTTGGCGGAGATTATACGTGATCTCTGATATGCTTTCGCTAGTTTCATTCATATTTTTACATTCTAGGAGCCATCGTTGATCACCGTTGATAAACAAGATGCGATAACACTCAAAATTAACCATGCAATGGCTAAGACAAAAAAGCTCGACATGGATGTTTATCTATTCATTCCCGGTGAACTTGGACTCACTCCAGAAGTCCTTTCTGAGAGCGCATTTTTCTATAGCTCAATCACTCAAAAACGCGCGTACTACAGTGATAAAACACTACTGCCTCTGGTACACAGCCGTTTGGCAAAACGTGGACGACTATCTACCACTCAATACCGTGTAAGTTTGAGCTTGTTCGCCTACCAATATGTTATCGCTTTAGATAAAGCCGTAAGCAGCTTAAACAAAAATGATAGTGACGACGTAACCGCAGACGAAGTGGATGAGGTCATCGAACTGGCGTTAGACATATTAAAGAAGCTGCGTCGAAGTATTCCTTATGAAGAAAACCTGAAACGCTACTACGCCAATATCGACAACTACCTATCTTGGTATACCGAGCAAAAATTCCTATCGCTAGTGTCACACATGCCTCGTGGTAGCGAGTATTCAACCATTAAAGAGCGCCTCTTAACCCTTTGCGATAAAGAGACAGCTCACCGAAAACTGAACCGCTATAACTCTGCTAAGGTACGAGAAGACATAACCCGTTTGAGTAACAAAATGCGCTTACTGCGTCGTTTAATTGAGCATCCTATCGTACTCAAAGAGAAAACCACCTCAATGGGGAAAAACGTGAAACGAGCTGTGAAAGGTGTTGCGACAGGCTTAGTGATGGTGGTTGTAACCACAACGGTTATCTTAGCCCGAGATTTCCTGGGAGAGATTACCGCTTCTTTCATTGTCGCGATGTCTTTCATCTATGCGCTACGTGAGATCTTCAAAGACGATTTAAGAGACATTCTTTGGCGCTGGCTTCGTAAAGGCAAGCCAAAGTGGAAACGTCGCTATTACGATCCAACGACCAATAAGTCAGTTGGTCATAAACTCGAGTGGTTAGACTACGCAAGCTTTTCTAAACTCGCAGACCGCATTCAGTTGATACGTAAGAGACGTGTGGTGCAGCGTGAAGAACAAATCTTACATTACCGCTCGCATACGGAGATGTCGACATCAACGTTTATGAGTGGCTATGAAGAAACGCGTGAAACCTTATCAATCAGCCTAAGAGCGCTGACACGATTAATGGATAAGGGCTCAAACAAGATTTATCGATTGAATGAAGGCCAAGTGAGTCGAGATTCCGTTGAGAAGCGTCATCTACTCAACCTAATCATCAAAGAAAACAACCACGACAATGAACCCACTTATTATCGTTGGAAGATCGTCATGAACCGTTCAAAGATTGTCGATATCGAGCAAATCACACAAGAGTCATAGAGCTACGACCAGTATTGCGATTACGGTATGTGAACATACATTTACATACCGTTTTTTGGGTCCAAACCGCACCCAATATCATTATGAACTGCTACTTATGACTACTTTCTAGATGGGATCTTTTTGATAGAAAGCGTGAGCGTAAATTCTGCCATCGGCTCATCGCCATGAAGAGATGGACACGTCGCGATAATGGTTACTGGCTGATTCACTCGCTCCCCGGTCGACATGGTTTCCGCCAGCATAGTGTTGATCATTTCACCATCAGTACAAGTGAAATGCACATCACCTTCAGGGCGCTTCAGAAAGTTACCTGTCACCTCTTTAAACGCCAAAGAGATCTTCTCACCTTGCTGCTGAGATTTACTCATTGCAAGAAAGCCCCCTGCTACATCCGCACCCACAGCTAAAACACCGAAGTACATGCTATTTAAATGGTTTTTAGTTCGTCTTCTGAGTGGAATTTTCACCTCTACACGCTCGTTGTCGAGTACCAGAAGCTTTGGTCGACATAGCCAGATGAGTGGGACTTTGAAAAAGCCAAACATACTTAAATAGAAATTTGCTTTTTGTAGAGGAGTTAACATTCGAATCACCTAGCCTAATTAGTCATCAGACCAGTTAATCGGCTAGCGATGAAAATGTCAAAAAAATGTTACAAAAAAAGAGATATCATCACATAATGACATCTCTTTTATTCTCAAGGCGTTAACGCTTAGTATCGACTCATACAGCAAGTCGATTAATTAAAGCAATAAGCTAAATTACGCCGTCACGACGGTTTCAACACCTTCAAGGTCAGCGATATAACCTTGTAGGCGCGGATAATCAATCAGACCTTGAGTCACAAGTAAAACGGGTTTCTTAGCGTTCTGTGTCGCTTTCACAATCATGTCTAGCAGCGTAATTACCGCTTCGTTCTGTGGGTCAAAAGCGTGTTGCTGCGCTTCATTCTGCTTATCAACACCAAGCGTGAAAGACGCTAGGCTGTCGACATTCACTGCCACACCATCAAAGTAATGCAGTAGACGTTCACTCAGTAGAACCGCAGATGGCACATCACATGAGAACAACACCTTCAAGCCATTCAAACCACGAGGCAAACCTTGTTCTGCAAGTAAATCGATGATCTTAGCCGCGTCGCTCAATGCGCGTACGTAAGGAACTATCACTTCCACATTAATGCCTTGTTCACGCAGAGCCTTAACGACCTGACACTCCAAAGCAAAGGCTTTGCTGTATTCTTGTGTCGCATAACGCGCAACACCACGAACACCAAGTGCTGGGTTTATTTCTTCCACTTCACAATTGCCGCCTAACAGCGAACGAAAGCCATAGCTGTCAGCGTTGCTTAAAGCGATACGTACACAAGTATGATTGGGTCGAGCTGCCGCTTGAATCGCCGTAACTATGGTAGAAACGAAATGCTCATCAACGCTTGTGCCACCAAGAATGGCAGCTAGAGAGGTTTTCTCTATGTCAGAAAGTGTATCTAAATGGCTTTCAATACTTGGATGGTAGAAGACACGATCCATGACCAATTCAGAGAGAGAGACATATAAGTGGTTGGAATTATTATTGTCGTCATAAGAAGGCAGCACATCGCCTAAGACTAATTCTGGGTGCAAAGTGCTTTGATTTTCTTGAGTCATTGCTGCTCCAGCATTTTTATGTTGTGTTCAAACGAAAATACCGATAGCTGCCTGTTAATACAAGTGAAAATCCCGTATTTAGCGTCGTGCTGCTGATAAAAATAAGAATATTAATAATAACAGAGATAACTTTGACTTAAGAGAGTTTATTCCTCGGTTCAATTCCGCTATCTTAACCACTTCGCAATAGAATAAAAAAGCTATCACATGCCATTAAAAACTGATGAGTTGAGAACTCAAGCTCTGGGTCCTATGCCAACTCCTGCCGAATTAGGCAATGCACACCCGATTACTGACGACGTTGCTGAGCGTATTGCAAATTCTCGCCGCCAAATCGAAGATATCCTAACTGGTCGTGATAACCGCCTATTAGTTATCGTAGGCCCTTGCTCTGTTCACGATACAGAAGCGGCACTTGATTACGCTGAGCGCCTGAGCCAAATTCAAGAACAATACAAAGACGAATTGTTTGTTGTAATGAGAACCTACTTCGAGAAACCTCGCACAGTTGTAGGTTGGAAAGGTCTAATTACCGATCCAAACCTTGATGGTTCATACGCACTGGAAACAGGTTTAAACAAAGCACGTCAGCTTCTGCTTGATATCAACAAGCTTGGCCTAGCAACCGCGACTGAGTTCCTTGATATGATCACGGGTCAATACATTGCAGACCTGATCACTTGGGGTGCAATTGGCGCTCGTACTACAGAATCTCAGATTCACCGTGAAATGGCTTCAGCACTATCTTGCCCAGTTGGCTTCAAAAACGCGACAAACGGCAACATCAAGATCGCTATTGATGCAATTCGTGCATCACAAGCTTCTCACTACTTCTACTCACCAGATAAAAATGGTCGTATGACGGTTTACCGTACTTCAGGCAACCCATACGGTCACGTCATTCTGCGTGGTGGTGATAAAGGTCCAAATTTTGATGCAGAATCTGTTGATAGCGCATGTAAGCAACTGGCCGAGTTCGACCTACCTCAACGATTAGTCGTAGACTTCAGCCACGCTAACTGTGAGAAGCAACACCGCAAGCAGTTAGACGTTGCAAAAGACATCTGTGAACAGATCAAATCTAACAAAAATCAAATTGCAGGCATCATGGCGGAAAGCTTCATTAAAGAAGGTAACCAGCCAATGACGGATATCAACAACCTAGAATACGGCAAGTCGATTACCGATCCGTGTCTAAGCTGGGAAGATACCGCGACAATGTTAGACATGCTTGCAACAGCAATTAAAGATAGAAACTTAGCTTAAGGAAATAACACTATGCCATCATTTGACATTATCTCTGAAGTAGAAGCAGTAGAACTACGTAACGCTGTAGACAATGCTAACCGTGAACTATCGACTCGTTTCGATTTCCGCGGTGTTGACGCAAGCTTTGACTACAAAGATGAGTCGGTAAAACTGACTGCTCAAGACGATTTCCAGCTTAAGCAAATGCGCGATATTCTTCGCAGTAACCTAACGAAGCGCAATGTTGATCCTAACGCGATGGAAGCGAAAGCAGCAGATCAAACAGGTCGCACTTGGCACCAAACGGTTATCTTTAAGCAAGGTATCGAAACTGATGTTGCAAAGAAAATCGTTAAGCTAATTAAAGACAACAAGATTAAGGTTCAAGCGTCTATTCAAGGTGAAAAAGTACGTGTAACAGGTAAGAAACGTGACGATCTACAAGCTGTTATGGCATTAGTTCGTAACGGTGAACTTGGTCAACCTTTCCAATTCGATAACTTCCGCGACTAATTGGGATTTGAGCAACCTCGTTTATCCGTTGCTCTATCCTAATCACAATTTGTGTTCGAAATAGCAAAAAGCCACTTCCTGCGAAGTGGCTTTTTATTGACCTAGTTGTTTGGTTTGGCATATCCCTAACTAGTAATGAAACCCTTAGGCGTATATGACTACTATAAGTGCCATACTTTTATGCTTGATACCTTCAACTTAAAACCTTAGCAGAAGAGAGCTTCAAGTCTTTTCCTACTAAGAGGTTAAATTCAACGCTTGCTGGTGGGATGAACACACATACTCTTAAGTTTTCGGCTTTTGCTTGCTCAAGCTTCGTAGAGAGCTCTCCGCTATTAGCATAGCTTTCTCTTTCAGCATCACGACGACACAGGTCCACGTATTCAAATGGGCAATCTTTGGGAACCAATACCAGCTCAGCCTCCTGCATCAAGCGTAACGCTTTCATGGACAGCAACTCAACATCTTGACCAAATTCGACCCAAGTTACCTGCCCTTCACTATCAACGCCTTCTGTCAGTGCATGTTGGTAATGCGCTTCTAATTGCTCTCTATCCGTTACCTGCTCGATAAAACTGGACGATAAAAAGCGCTCCCAAAACTTGCGACGTTCATCGACGGTAGGAAATGACTCTTTGATCGAGTTGCGTTTTGATGCACCAAAGTCTGCGAGAAGACCAATATTCTGAGGCAGTACTGTTTCGAGTTTTTCTCTAATATTTCTCACCAAAACAGGTGATGCTCCACCACTGGAGATCGCAATTTGGATTCTTCCACGATTAATCATTGAAGGTGTAATGAAATCGCAGTATGGCAAATCATCAACCACGTTGACTAAAATACCCAGTTTCTTTGCATCATTATACACTTGATGATTCAAGGTAGGGTTGTCTGTGGTCGCCCATACTTGAAGGTAATCTTTAGAGATGATTTGTGACGAGTAAAAGTTTTGCACCCAGCGAAATTTGTTCTCATCAACAAGCTGTTGTAAGTAAGGTGCTACCTTGGGAGAAACTAAAGTGACATCCGCGCCGGCCCTCAGCAAGCTGTCCACTTTACGGCAAGCAACCTCACCCCCACCGACCACGAGAATAGGCTTATTCTCTACATCCAAAAACATTGGGAAATAACGCATGTTCTTCCTTGAGATGACTTCAATAACTATTCAAACATGCTACCAAATTTTGTGCATATTAATAACTATCGAAGTGTCATAAAAATATTTATTGACCAAATTTCAATCTATTTTAAGTTTAATATTTTACCGGTGTGAGATTCATTCAGGATTTTTATCTGGTCGATTATCAATATAAAAATCTAAATCTTGTTGCACCAACAGTGTGAACCTTTGCGCTATTTACATTAAGTTAACATTTGGTCATTCTAAATGTGTTCGGATTTGTGATTTCATTCAAAAATCTTTTTAAATTATACATTTGTGAAACTGCAGATCCTTTCCTAACCTTATAAACAGTTGATTAAATCGCATACGGTTTCATTTGCAAAATGCAACTCGTTTGATTTGAACAACAAGGTCATAGAAAACGCAACACATATAGAAAAACTCAAATGAGCACGAGTATCAGGTGTCACCTGGTTAACAAGGAAGGATACAAATGACAAATAAACTAACACTTCTTGCTTCAGTAGTAGCTGCATCAACTGCGATGATGGCAACATCAGCATCAGCGGCAGAAAGCACTCTGGACAAAGTCACATCTCAAGGCTTCTTAACTTGTGGTGTAAGTACAGGTCTACCAGGGTTCTCTAACCCAAACTCAAAAGGTGAATGGGAAGGAATCGATGTTGAGTATTGTCAAGCTCTTGCAGCGGCTGTACTCGGTGACAAGACTAAAGTTAAGTATGTACCTCTAACAGCAAAAGAGCGTTTCACTGCGCTTCAATCTGGCGAAATCGACGTACTGTCTCGTAACACAACATGGACACTGCATCGTGACACGGCTCTGGGTCTGAACTTCGTAGGCGTTAACTACTACGATGGTCAAGGCTTCATGGTGAAGAAAGATCTTGGCCTTACCAGCGCTCTAGAACTTGACGGCGCTTCTGTATGTGTACAATCAGGTACAACGACTGAGCTAAACCTAGCCGATTACTTCCGTAATAATGGTATGTCTTACAAGCCAGTGGTATTTGATACTGCAGCACAAACATCTAAAGGTTTCGACGCAGGTCGTTGTGACGTTCTTACTACAGACCAATCTGGTCTATACGCGCTTCGCTTAAACCTAGCTGATCCAAAATCTGCAAAAGTACTTCCTGAAATTATCTCTAAAGAGCCTCTAGGCCCAGTTGTTCGCCAAGATGATGACAAATGGTTCAACGTTGCTAAGTGGACACTTTCAGCAATGGTTAATGCAGAAGAGTACGGTATCTCCTCTAAAAATGCTGACGAAATGCTTAAGTCAAAAGATCCAAATATCAAGCGTATTCTTGGTGTAGACGGTCCTCAAGGTAAAGGCCTTGGCATTCGTGACGACTGGGGTTACCAAATCATCAAGCAAGTTGGTAATTACGGTGAGAGTTTCGAGCGTACTGTTGGTACAGGTTCTCCACTTCAAATCGATCGTGGTGTAAATGCATTATGGAATTCGGGCGGCTTTATGTACGCTCCACCAATCCGTTAATAGCACACGACGTGATTACTTGTTCGTAAACGTTGCAATCAAGCTTTTTAGCGAGATTGCAACAAACCGAAAAATGAATAATTGAGTAACACGATTTAGGGCGGTTTTTCCGCCCTAAATATCAAATGGATTTGAGGTTATTGCAGTATGAAACCTAACAACACTCTTACTCCTTCCCAGGAAAAACCCGAAGCTAAAAGTGCTAACCTGTTATACAACCCGACTTTTCGATCTGTTGTTTTCCAGATCATCGCCATCGGAGCACTTGGCACCTTCTTCTATACTATTATAAATAACGCCCTTACCAACCTAGAAGCCCGGGGCATCGCCACTGGTTTTGACTTTTTAAGTCAAGAAGCGGGTTTTGGTATCGGCCTTACCCTCGTCGATTACGACGAAACCTTCTCATATGGTCGAACTTTCGTTGTCGGCTTATTAAACACCGCTTTAGTATCAGTGCTAGGCATTATTCTAGCCACAGTACTTGGTTTCACTATGGGGGTTGCTCGACTGTCATCTAACTGGCTAGTGAGCCGCTTTGCAGCGGTATACATTGAAATCTTCCGAAATATCCCACTACTACTTCAAATCTTCTTTTGGTATTTCGCGGTGCTTCAAGCTCTCCCATCGGCAAGACAAAGTCTCAGTTTGGGTGAAGCTATATTCTTAAATGTGCGTGGCCTCTACTTGCCTGCTCCTGTTCTTGAACAAGGAAGCAGCTTAGTTATCGGCGCGTTAATTGTTGGCATCATTGCCACCATCATCATTAATATTTGGGCTAACAACAAACAGAAATTGACTGGTCAACAAACCCCGATGCTTCGAATCGCATTGAGCTTGATCTTTGGTCTACCTCTGGTTGTCTACTTTGTTCTTGGCATGCCGATTTCGGCGGAATATCCAGAATTGAAAGGCTTTAACTTCAGAGGTGGTATAAGCATCATCCCTGAATTAGCCGCTCTTTTATTAGCCTTGAGTATCTATACGGCATCTTTTATCGCAGAGATCGTTCGTTCTGGTATTAATGCGGTTAGCCACGGTCAAACAGAAGCAGCGATGTCTCTAGGTCTTCCTCGATCTCGCACATTAAAACTGGTTATTATTCCTCAAGCGCTGCGAATCATCATTCCACCGTTAACTAGCCAATACTTAAACCTTACTAAGAACTCTTCGTTAGCAATGGCTATTGGCTACCCTGACTTAGTTTCTGTGTTTGCAGGTACGACTCTCAACCAAACAGGTCAAGCAATCGAGATTATTGCCATGACCATGGGTGTATACCTAACGCTAAGCTTATTGACCTCTGCGTTAATGAATATCTATAACCGTAAAGTAGCATTGGTGGAGAGATAATATGAGCACACATCAATTTCAACCGGATCTTCCACCTCCCGCTAATACCGTTGGTGTCGTCGGTTGGTTAAGAAAGAATCTTTTTAATGGCCCAATCAACAGTATCGTTACCGTTGTTCTGGGTTACATCGCTTTTTCATTACTCTGGACAACGTTCGATTGGGCTTTCCTAAATGCAGACTGGGTCGGAACAACTCGTGATGCTTGTACTAGCGAAGGGGCTTGCTGGGTATTTATCAGCGTTCGATGGGATCAGTTCATGTATGGCTTCTACCCTGAAGCTGAACTGTGGCGCCCTCGCCTTTTCTACGCAACATTGGCTATCTTTGTCGCGCTATTAGCCTACGAGAAAACACCTAAACGCACTTGGATTTGGTTGTTCTTCGTAAACATCTACCCATTTATCATTGCTGGCTTGCTATACGGCGGTGTATTTGGATTGGAAGTGGTTGATACGCACAAATGGGGTGGCCTACTTGTTACGCTTATCATTGCGTTAGTGGGTATCGTTGTGTCACTGCCGATTGGTGTCGCCCTGGCACTTGGCCGTCGCTCTGAAATGCCGATCATCCGTAGTATTTGTACTGTATACATTGAAATTTGGCGTGGTGTTCCGCTGATTACGGTGTTATTCATGGCATCTGTAATGCTGCCACTATTCCTTACTGCGGGCTCTGAGACCGATAAATTATTCCGTGCGCTAGTAGGTGTGGTTCTATTTAGTGCCGCTTATATGGCCGAGGTAATTCGTGGTGGCCTGCAAGCTATTCCAAAAGGACAATATGAAGCCGCTGACGCACTGGGCTTAACTTATTGGAAAAAGATGGGGCTGATTATTCTTCCTCAAGCACTGAAAATCACTATCCCATCAATCGTGAACACATTCATTGGCTTGTTCAAAGATACCAGTCTGGTACTTATCATCGGTATGTTCGATGTACTGGGTATTGGTCAAGCGGCGAACACCGATCCTGAGTGGTTAGGCTATGCAACAGAAAGTTATGTATTTGTCGCGTTAGTGTTCTGGGTGTTCTGTTTTGGTATGTCGAGATACTCGATATGGCTAGAAAACAGACTTCACACGGGTCACAAACGATAGTTAAATAGATCAAGGACGTATTATGACGCAACAACAAAACAACGAATCTCAAGAATTGATGATTGAACTGAAAGATATGAACAAGTGGTACGGTGAGTTCCACGTTCTTAAGAACATCAATCTAGAAGTTAAGAAAGGTGAGAAAATCGTAATCTGTGGCCCTTCTGGCTCGGGTAAATCAACGATGATTCGCTGTATCAACCGATTAGAAGAGCACCAAAAAGGACACATCTTTGTTTCAGGTAATGAGCTAACTGAAGATCTAAAAAACATTGAAGCCGTACGTAAAGACGTAGGCATGTGTTTCCAGCACTTCAACCTGTTCCCTCACCTTACGGTATTAGAAAACTGTACCCTAGCTCCAATTTGGGTGAAGAAGATGCCGAAAGAAGAAGCTGAAGCGATTGCGATGAAATACCTAGAACGTGTCAAGATACCAGAGCAAGCAGACAAGTTCCCAGGTCAGCTTTCTGGTGGTCAACAACAGCGTGTAGCGATTGCACGTTCATTGTGCATGAACCCACAAGTAATGTTGTTCGATGAACCAACTTCGGCACTTGACCCAGAGATGGTTCGTGAGGTTCTAGACGTTATGGTTGAATTAGCGGAAGAAGGCATGACCATGCTTTGTGTAACGCACGAAATGGGCTTTGCGAAAGAAGTAGCCGACCGAGTGATCTTTATGGATGCCGGAGAAATCATCGAGGAGAACAACCCTGTCGACTTCTTCGAAAATCCGCAGTCCGATCGAACTCAAAACTTCTTGAGTCAAATCTTACATCATTAATGTGTTATGATGCATAATTAAGAGAGGTGGCTTAGGTCGTCTTTTATTTTTAAAATTGATAGTTGTTTATAGAAGGATATAAATGGTTAATGTAAGTATAAAGGTTAAACATCGGGCGTCGTGCACTTTGATATCCGAATAAGACATACTTTGTTACACCTTCAAAAATACTTAATCAGCTATTTTGATTATTATTTTAAGTATACAACTGGACTATAAGACTTGATTTTTCGAACTCTCAGCCCCATAAATGTACTAATAACTATTGAAGTCACCTTACGAGGAAGATTATGAACAGCCCTATGTTTTCACGCACAGCATCTCAAGAAAGTGCTCTGCAAACCAATAAAGTGTTGCGTAATACCTACGCACTACTGTCCATGACACTACTTTGGTCTGCTGTTGTAGCAGGCGTATCTATGGCGATGAACCTTCCTCGTCCTGGTCTTATCATGATGCTAGTTGGTTTCTACGGCCTACTTTTCCTAACAGAAAAGAACCGTGACAACAGCATGGGTCTAGTCTTCACGTTCCTGTTTACAGGCTTCCTAGGCTACACCATCGGTCCAATCTTAAATATGTACGTTGGCGCAGGCATGGGGGATGTTATCCTAACTGCTCTAGGCGGCACGGCATTAGCATTCATGGGTGCATCGGCTTACGCTCTTACGACTAAGCGTGATCTATCTTTCCTTAACGGTATGCTACTAGCAGGTTTCGTCGTATTACTTGTAGGTATGGTTGCAAATATCTTCCTACAAATGCCAATTCTGTCATTGGCAATGAGCGGTATGTTCATCCTGTTTTCGACTGGTGTTATTTTGCTAACAACGCAAAACATCATCCGTGGCGGTGAAACTAACTACATCTCAGCGACAGTAAGCCTATACGTATCTATCTACAACATCTTCATCAGCCTACTAAGCATCCTAGGCATCATGGGCAGCGACGACTAATAACTCGCCTAATTGAAGAATATCTAGCCCAAGAGTCCAACTCTTGGGCTTTTTTGTATCTATAGGATCAATATTTATCAAGATCGCTACGATAACTATTGAGAAAAGTAAACTTGGTCATGTACCCTGTCTAAATAGTTAATTGGATTCTGGACCAAACATGTTTGAATATAACGGTAAGCAAATCGAAACCGACGCTCAAGGCTACCTATTGGATTACACACAATGGGAAGAAGGTATGATTGAAATTCTTGCACAAGACGAAGCCATTGAGCTTACTGAAGCACACCTAGAAGTCGTGCATTTTGTAAGGAGCTTTTACGAAGAGTTCAACACTTCCCCTGCTGTTCGTATGCTTGTTAAAGCGATGGAAAAAGCCCACGGTCCTGAAAAAGGCAACAGTAAATACCTGTTCAAATTATTCAAAAAAGGCCCAGCGAAACAAGCGACTAAACTCGCAGGCTTACCTAAACCAGCAAAATGTCTGTAACAACCAATTACTGACTATCTCAATCAAATACTGTAGTCAGTTAGCTACAGTATTTGAAACTCCCCAATACGCACATTGCGCTTTTCATCCTCTCCCACCCTTTGCTTAACCACATTGTCTACCGATGCGCTCGCAGGACCCACTTGCAACCAATGGTATAACTTGTCTATCTGACCACTTTCGCCAACAGCCAACACTTCAACTCGACCATCATTTAAGTTCTTAGCGTACCCTGAAATCGCTAACTTCTGAGCTTGTCGACTGGTGTGATATCGAAAGCCAACACACTGAACTACGCCTGATACGACAAATATAGATTGTGAATTTTTCATTACGTTGCCTCATAAATTATATGAATGGTATAGTTGAGACTCTATTCATTCACCGTTTATTGGTGGACTTACTTCGAGTATAACGATTATGAAAGAAATCCCATTTCGTTGGATTGATAAATATCTCATCCACTTAAAAATCCAAGAAAAATTCTATCTCCTCTTTTTATTACCTCTTCTCGCTCTTGTTATATTAGCTCTCGTTTTAGATAGTGCAGCGAATTCATTACTGGCCCACCTTTATCAAGAAGAATTGCTCTTAGTAAAGGGGCTTATCGAAGCTGGTCAACTCACCAAGGAGCAAGTTGTTCAACTGGTTAATAGCTCTGAAACTATCTCCCTTGGTTATGGCGCAGGCTCTATTTCAGTTATGAATGGTGCATTGAACTTGGTTGCTAACCACGACCAAAACCTATGGTCTGCGCTTTCAGCAACTCAAATATCGATCATTGCGGTAACCCTAACTTTGATTGCACTCGGTGTTTACTACATCATGACTTTCATTGGCGGAGCGATGTTCTCTATGAACAAAGCACTGAGCACACTCGCGAATGGTGACCTAACTTGTCGTATGAACTACTTCCCGGTTCGTGATGAGTTTAGTGAAATCGCAATTACTATCGACAAAGTTGCGGAACGTGAGCAAAACATGGTGCTTTCGATTCAAGAGTCTGTAGCACTCATGCAGCAAATTAGTTCTGACCTAAATCAGTCGACGCAACAAAGTTCAGACATCTCAGGCAATCAGCAAGAACATTTGAACAGCTTAGCAAGCGCAACAGAACAAATGGCTGCGACAATTCGTGAGGTAGCAACCCTGGCTCATGCATCGAGTTCACAGACTGTGGACGCTCGTGGTGTTGCACAAAGTGGCCAAGTTAAGGTTTCAAACACGCTGGAATCTATCTCTAACCTATCTCAAGAGATTCAATCTGCTTCACAAGCCGTTGAAGAGCTGGATGCAAACGCAGCGCAAATTGATGAAGTAGTGACAACCATCAATGGTATTTCAGAACAGACCAACCTACTTGCATTGAACGCCGCTATCGAGGCGGCTCGTGCGGGCGAGCAAGGCCGCGGTTTTGCGGTTGTTGCCGATGAAGTTCGCGCACTTGCCGGTCGAACTCAACAAGCAACGGTTGAGATCCAAAGCATGATTGAATCATTACAACGTAACAGCCAATCGTTGACAAAGCTGATGGAAGTGACGGTGAACAACGCAAATGAAGGACAAACATTGATGTCTGAAGTGAATGTTGAAATCGGCTCACTCGCTGAAAAGAACCAATCAATTTCTGATAGCAGTACTCAAATCGCGACGGCAGCTGAAGAGCAAGGTGTTGTTGCTGACAACATTGCACAGAGCGTCGAAGAAATTCGTCATCAATCAGATAGCATCTGTGAAATGATCAGTAAGAGTAATTCTAATGTTGACCAGCTTCGTAAGCAAAGTGACACAATGGAAGGGTTATTGACAGGTCTTAAAGCATAATATTGGTCTTTCAAAAGCAATATTTCGAATATTGCAATCTATCTGATTAAAATCATGATAAGGGCTACTCGCGTAGCCCTTTCTTATTTGCTTTTCACCTGCACTTCCCCGACAATACCCTTCCTTCAAATTCAACAAACAGAGTAAATTATGACTCCTTCTATTCATCTAGCGAAAGGCCGTGACAAATCATTACGCCGTAAACACCCATGGGTATTTTCACGCGGTATCGATAAAGTCGAGGGCGAGCCAAAACAGGGTGAAACGGTAGACGTATATGCTCACAATGGTCAGTGGTTAGCGAAGGCAGCTTACTCTCCATCTTCTCAAATTCGAGCACGTGTTTGGACATTTGAAAAAGAAGAAATCAACAAAGTATTCTTCGTAAAACGAATTCAAGACGCACAATCATTACGTGAAGACATCATTGAACGTGATGGCCTAACGGGCTACCGCCTGACCGCTGCGGAATCAGACGGATTGCCGGGTATTACCATTGATAAGTATCAAGACTACTTGGTTTGCCAACTTCTCAGCGCAGGTGCTGAATTCAACAAAAACGTATTGGTAGAAGCTCTAATCGAATGCTTCCCAGACTGCAACATCTACGAGCGTTCAGATGTAGCGGTTCGTAAGAAAGAAGGCTTAGAACAAGTGGTTGGCGTTCTTCACGGTGAAGAGCCACCAAAGTCTATAGTTATTGAAGAGAATGGCGTTAAGATCAGTGTAAATATCATGGAAGGCCACAAAACAGGCTTCTACATGGACCAGCGCGACAGCCGTAAAGAGTCGATGAAATACGTAAAGGGCAAAGATGTCCTTAACTGTTTCTCATACACTGGCGGTTTTGGCCTTTACGCACTTAAAGGCGACGCGAAGCGTGTTATCAACGCTGACGTATCTCAACTCGCACTTGATACAGCCAAATTCAACGCTGAACTTAACGAGTTTGATATTTCAAAAAAACGTGCCGTGTTCCTTAATGCGGACGTTTTCAAGCTACTACGTGAGTACCGCGACCAGGGTACAAAGTTTGACGTTGTTATCATGGACCCACCAAAGTTTGTTTCAAGTAAGAACAACCTTACGTCTGGTGCAAACGGCTATAAAGATGTAAACATGTTAGCAATGCAGATCCTAAAACCAGGCGGCACGCTACTCACCTATTCTTGCTCTGGCTTAATGGGTACAGACCTATTCCAAAAAATCATCGCAGACGCAGCGATTGATGCAGGCAGAACCGTTAAGTTTGTCGAGCGCTTCGAGCAAGCAGCCGACCACCTAACCGACACGGGCTACCCAGAAGGTTTCTACCTTAAAGGCTTCGCTTGTAAGGTTCTCTAAAGCCATGGACTTTAAATATCTAGTTAGTAAGTGTTCATAAAGTTCTATTGACATGAAAATTGTCTTCTGGCGCACTTAATCCGTCTTTAGGTATGATTGATCACCAAAGACTAAAATTCTCCACCTAAAGTCTCTTCAAGTTCGCCCTCATCAGACAGTCCTAAAGATCGCCAGAGCGAAAGATGATTAACGCTCTGGCGGTCGAAATTAGAGGAACTGAAGAAGGCCATAAAGGGCATCATTGAAAACTCACCCGAGTAAAAGACACGGATACCATAATTGATTGCTTCCCAGAGACTTGCCCTAGTTGTACTATGTCAAATATTCAAATCGATACTGACTGTTACTCCTTTCTAGCATTGTTATACCACACTATAGGTACAACAATGCTAGAAAGGATGTGGGCCCATCACATCAAGACATTCTTTGAACAGATCGAAATTAATGACAACTTTCACCTCTATTCAATTAAGACGTTAGCGTCGGATTTGCGGGCAATGATCTCGGCTTGATACCAGTTCTTAATCGTGAAATTTGTATTTTCTAGCCGATTCATCATCAATTTTGCCATCTCTTCGCCTACGGTAAGTGTGTCGTAGCGCAATGTGGTTATTGAGGGTTTGCTGTAGCGGCTGTGCTCGTAGTCACCATAGCCCGCTATCGCAATATTAAAGCCTGGCTCATAGCCTAATTTTTCGCACGCAGCTATAGTACCTAGCGCCATAATGTCATCGGCACAAAGGATCGAAGTAGGGTATTGAGCGAGAGACATTATTTCTTGAGTCATTATCATTGCTGCGTCTTCGTCTAACTCTCCATTGCGCAGCCATTGCTCATTGACTTCAAGATTCGCTTCTTTCATTGCTCTAAGGTACCCCTGCTTACGTGATTGAGATAGCGTAAGTTCGATCGGTGCATCAAGGAATGCTATACGTTTATGACCAAGATCAATCTGACGTTTGGTCAGCTGATAAAATGCATTATTGTTATCCACATCGACAAACATATCATCTCTGAAACCCTCTATGTAGCCGAGACAAACAAAAGGAAAATTACGCTCGTTAAGCATTGCTATACGTTCGTCGTTCTTCCGGGTACGAACAATGAAAAGCCCATCGACCATACCGCTCGAAATAAAATCCGCATAGACTTGTTGCTCTTCTTGACATTCAGCGGTGGTGGTAACAATTAGCTGATAATCGTATTTGGTTAAAAATGCAGAGGCACCAGCCAGTACTTTAGAGAATGCGGGAGAAATGAACATACGTGTATTTGCAGGCAGAATGATACCGATGTTTCTCGATTTACCTGAGGCTAAGCGCCTTGCTGTCGGATTAGCCTTATAGCCGATATCTTTCGCTGCTTGCAGAACTTTTTGGCGAGTGTTTGGATTTACATCAGGATAGCCATTGAGAGCACGCGAAATCGTAGATTTCGAAAGACTAAGATGTTCTGCAAGCTTTTTAATCGACATAGACTACTCCAATATAATTAAGCACTGACTTAAAACACTTTATTGTATTCAACTCGCAATTCATTTTAACAAAAGATATATATTTAACTTTTTTGGCTTTGATGAGCGTAATATCATATTTTTATTGGCACAATTTTAAAAGCACTCAATTAATCGGTTGACATTATTTCCAATGGACTTTAACACTTTGAAACCGCCTTCGAGTCAGATACCGAAAAAGTCTTTGCTTATTCGGAGTCATTGCTTATCCACTTAAGTGGTAGCTTAGTGTTCTATCTATTCGTATGATAGTGCGCTGGCATTAAATCTCCCCCAAAAAAACTTGACTAAACGGAATAGGCTGAAACTCAAATCGCCCCCCTATCAGGCCTACAGTTTAATGGGAACTTCTATCTCCGTGCTTGTGCATATTTCGGAGTTTGAAGCAAAACTTGAGTCTGATTTTAAACTCGTTAACAACTTGCTTAGTTAACCATTCCCCTCTCCCCCTGAAGAGAAGTTGAAGTGGTGAAGAGTTTTAGATGCGGTTCTCTGTTTCTTTATCAAAAATCAAGAGTCGTGATAGATCCAATAGGAGTTCCATTTTCTCGCCACGAGCGATTTCAGAGCGAAGATCGAGTCTCGCTTTGACGTTCTCTTCACCGATTTTAAATAAGACTTCTTTGTCAAAGCCCATTGGCTCAACAAGTTCAACCAATGAATCAGCAAAGTTAAATGTTGAATCACTCTCGCCGAAGAAGTTCTTATCGTTGAAGAAATCAGGACGGATACCTACTTTCACTTCCATACCTTCGGCACCGATATCTTGATCGAATGACACATTGGTTAGAAGATTGCGCGGCAGTGTGTACTGACCCAATTCTAGGTGATCAGTGAACAAGCGACCTTTCAGAATGTTCATCGATGGAGAACCAATGAAGGTTGCGACAAAGATGTTATTCGGATTGAGGAAGATCTCCATTGGTGAGCCGACTTGTTCAATAATACCATCACGTAGAACCACAACCTTATCCGCAAGCGTCATCGCTTCAACTTGGTCGTGCGTTACGTACACACTTGTACGACCAAACTTATTGTGAATTTGCGCAATCTCAGTACGCATGTGGTTACGCAGTTTCGCATCGAGGTTAGACAGTGGCTCATCGAATAAGAAACAGTCCGCATCACGAACAATCGCACGACCCATTGCCACCCGTTGACGTTGACCACCGGATAAATCAGCTGGCTTGCGTTCTAGGTACTCTTCAAGCTTTAGCATCTTTGCCACTTCATCAAGACGGCGTTGAATTTCAACCTCATCCATTTTTAGGCGGCGAAGTGCAAACACGATGTTTTCTTTAACGGTCTTGTGTGGGTAAAGTGCGTAGTTCTGGAACACCATAGCGATATTGCGATTTTGGGGTTCCACATCGTTAACCACGCGCTCACCAATAGCGATTTCACCTGATGTAGCTTGTTCGAGACCCGCAACCATACGAAGTGTGGTCGATTTTCCACAGCCTGAAGGGCCAACCAATACAACAAATTCACCGTCCTCTATATCTAGGCTGATGCTTTTAACGACCTTAGTATCACCATAGTTTTTTACAATATTTTTTAGAGAAATAGCAGCCATAATAATTAACCTTTGACACCACCGTCAGTTTTACCACCGTCCATATGACGCATAGCGAACAAGAAACACACAACAACAGGAGCGAGAGTCAGCATGGAAGCTGCCATTATGCGATCCCAAATAGCGTTTTTCGATACAAATAACTCTTGGAGAGCCAGTGGTAGTGTGTAGAATTCTTTAAATTGCTTTAAGAATACCGATGCGAATAGGTATTCGTTCCAACCAATGATGAAGCAGTACATAAACACCGTTGCAAGCATTGGTAGAGAAAGGGGCAGTACCACTTTCCAGATCGCTTCTTTACGCGAGTACCCGTCCATCATTGCCGCTTCTTCCAATGCAAATGGAATTGTGCGGAAGTAGTTACCCAACATATAAAGAGCAACGGGAAGTGTCTGTACTATATAGATGAGGAACAAGCTGATAACGCTTCCCCACATATTTGTCGCGAGCCCAACATTCATTGCCATTTGATACAAGGGCACCATTAACAGGACACCACCGACCATATAAACGAATAACACCGAACGTTGAACAACAACTTGACCACTAAAACGCAAGCGGGAGATGGAATACGCACCCATGACAGCGAAAATGAGGGCTACAACCGCAGCGCCCGCAGAGACCAAGAAGCTGTTAAGCATATATCGACCAAAGGGAAACACATCACTCTGATCAACGTATTTCGCCATGATGGCGTCTTTTTTAACCTGCGACAACTTAGGGTTGTCTAGAATTTTTTGAATCGCAGCAGGGATTTCTACAACTTTTTCTTCCGTTAACCCAAGTAGCTCTTTATAGGCCCCAAAGTTGACTACTTGCGGGATGAGCGATGGGTTTCCCCAATCAAATTGGTGTTTCAACGATGTTGACAAGATTTGAGCAAATGGAAGTAAGCAAAAACTAACCAAAATGAAAATAGCGAATACAAATCCAATGCGACTTTTTAAAGTAGATTTACCTAACATAATCAATCACCACTTTAGAATTTTCTTCACATAAAACCAGATCAGCACACATAGAACGCTAAATTGAATAACGGATGTCGCGGCGGCAAGGCCTTGGTCAATTACGCCAGTAAATGCTTGATAATAAGTAAATACTGGGAGCGTTTCTACATTCGGTGCGAGTAGGTATACGTCTTCAAAACGATTCAGGTTCCAAATTAAACGCAAGATCACCACAGTCGCTAAGACGAAATAAATTTCGGGCAGAGTGACATGGAAAAAACGACCGATAGGGCCATAGCCATCGATTGCTGCGGCCTCATATTGATCCTTAGGAATAGAGGTTAATTTGGATAAAATTAACAGGTAAGCGATTGGAAAGTGTTTCCAAATATCAAAGAGGATTACGACCCAAATAGCGGAATCGGGTTCTCCGATCATGTTCGCTCGCGCATCCCATAGATGCAATACGTCAACCATAAGCCAATTGAAAACACCGTTTACCGGGTCAAAAAGAAATTGCCAACCGAAAACTACTGAGATAACAGGCGCAAAATAAGGCATAAGGACGGCTGCACTGACAAGACCACGGCCTTTAAAAGGCTCGCGCATCAGCAATGCGACGGCTAGTCCAAGTACTGTTGTCCCAACAACGGTACCAAAAAGATAAATACCCGTTGTTCCGATTGACGAGTAATAATTTGAGTTTGAGAGAAGTTTGGCATAATTCTCAATGCCAACAAATGTCTTATCTCCGTTCAGTTTTACATCAAAAAAACTTAGGTAGACATTAAAAACAATGGGATAGAGTATCAAAAGCCCAATGATGCCTATTGTTGGAGCGACAAGCTTCCATCCAAAGCGAGCCTCTGCTCTCTCTAATGCCGTCATGAAACAGCTCCTTGTTAATTCAGGGCTAGAAAACCTCACGCTAGCCCTCCGTTTAAAGTTTGCTTACTAAAATAGCTTAAACAAATGCTTTATTTAGAATGGTATTGTTGGATGTCAGAGCACCTTTATTGAATTAATTATTTTTCAATAAGTTGCTTCATTTGCTCTTCAGCCCAGTTCAAAGACTCTTGTGTATCTTTATCTTCAATGACCGCACTGTAGATCATTCGAGGGATGATCTGTTTAGAGAAAATCTCTCCAGATTGAGGGAATGCCTTACCATCGACAACAGAGAAGTTTTTGATGTTATCAAAGCCTGCAATGATCTCTTTGATAGAGTCTTTGCCATAGTTAGCAAAAATCCCTTTTGGATCATTGAGGAATTCATCCGTTCCAGCAATATCACGCAGCATAGGTAAGTGACCGCCGGGCGCCATGTGTGAATAAGCGACAACCTGATCTTTCTCGTTCATGTACTCAACGAACGCTTTTGCTGCTTCAACTTCAGCTTTGTCATCGTTTTTCATGATAGAGAAACCAACAAGTGTGCCGTATGATGACGACGTTGCTTTGGAAATCGTGGGAACAAGGCGAGTGTTTTTCGCTAAATCAGGGTCGAAGGTGGCACCTTTGAGATCTTTAAAGTTCTCGTTGGAGAGTGAGCTAGCAGCGACTTCAGCCAGTGCAATGTCATCCATGATGTACGTGGAATAGAAGAACATTGCAAGTTTACCTTGTAGGTAGTAATCCCGAGCTCGCCAAGTTTGAGGTCCAGGTGGAGTAAACTTCGACAGCCCTTTGTAGTAATCTAATACTTCTTTTTGTGCCTTTGAGTTAAAAATGAGGTTACCATTTTTATCAAACTGACCAGCGTTATTAGACATAGCTAGCTGGGTATAAACTTGTTCAGCGAAGTTGTCTGCTTTTGTACCAATGAGGATCCCATATTGGTTGTCTTCAGGTTTATTAAAATACTCTGCAGCTTTTTGAATGTTTTCCCATGTTGTGGGTGGCTCTAGACCTGCATCTTCAAACCAATCTGCACGATACCAGATCCCTTGAACCCAACCACTGTAAGGTACAGAGACGTATTGGTTTTTCGTTTGATCTTTTATAAGGTTTAGAGCTCCAGTATAAAAGCGATCTATACCAACAGCTTTGACTACCTCAGTGGTTGCAACTTGATCGACAATACCTTGTTCAGAAAATGCGAGCGATAAATTTGAATCGACCTCAATGACATCAGGTAATGTATTTGATGCAGCAGCAGCGGCGATCTGTTTAGCCATATCGTTCTCGTCAACAGCAACAACTTTAACGTCGATGTCTGAATTGAGTGCTTCAAATACATCACCCATAACTTCGAGACTTTTGATACGATCGGATTGCGTTTGAGTTGTCCAATATTCTACAGTTGTTTTTGCATAAGTAATGCTTGATAGCGATAGGCCAACAGCAGCAAGTCCAAGGGTTAGAGTTTTAAGTTTCATCATTATTATCCTTATTGTAGGATTAGTTGTTATAGTTTCATCGGATGGATGTGAATAGATATTTTTGCCACCGATATCGCGGCAAAAACTTCATATTCTCACCTACTGATCCACATCACCTGATATGGTTTTAATGTAACCGTTTCAGCGACTTGTTGATTACTAATGAGGTCACATTTAGCATCAGTGAGCAGCAATGATGTGGTTAGTTTTACCTCTTCTGCACTAATGTTAATTGCGACTATCACCTTCTCACCACGAACAAAAGTGATAAGGCGCGAGTCAGTTTTCTCAATGCGCTGCGACGCACTTGGAGAGAAGGCCTCTTCATTGGTACGCACACTCAGTAATTGTTTAAACCGGCCAAGAATTTGACTGCGATGCGAGATTGGAATTGCCAACTCGGTTTCAAGTGTATGGCGGTCTAGCTTCTCGCGATTAATTGCACGGTTGTAACCTAGGCGCTCAAGACCTTCGATATCGTTCCGTGAACCAAACAGACTATGAACGTAGATACCCGGTACCCCCGCCATTGATAAAAGAAGCGATTGAGCAGCCATAAATCGGTCAAGGTTGGTTTGGTAGTCAGCGTTGCTGTCACGAATCGCGTCAAAATAATTGATGTTCAACTCATACGGGCTTTGTGATCCGTCTCCGTTGTTCTTATAAGAAACTCGACCGCCGTTGCTTTTTACTACCTTAAGTAGATGCTCAACCTGCTCTGTGCTAAGTATCCCTTCAACAGGGCGAACACCAATTCCGTCATGAGATGCTAGGAAATTAAAGAAGGTTGTTTGTTCGGAACAAGGCTCAAGAGTTGTCATCCAATCAACGATTTTTGTGCTATTCCCCGTCTGCAGCGTGTGCAGCGTTAGCGGTGGGAGGGGAAACTGGTATACAAGGTGCGCTTCGTTCTCACCATTACCAAAGTAGCTGATGTTGTCTTTGTGAGGGACGTTTGTCTCTGTGATGAGTTTTACGTGAGGCGCGACGGCACCCATTACTGCTCGCATTGCTTGAACAAGTGCGTGAGTTTGCGGTTGGTGAATGCATGGCGTATCCAGCTCTTTCCACATAAAGCCGATCGCATCCAAGCGGATAAATGAAGCGCCTTGCTCTGAGTAGAACATCAGTAATTCAACGATTTTCTGCAGAACTTCAGGGCAACGGAAGTTCAAATCAATCTGGTCTTCACTAAATGTTGTCCAAAGATGCTTAATACCATGAGTAGTGTCGAATGGCGTCAGAAGTGGAAGCGCACGTGGGCGTGTTACCGAGCTGTAATCACGATTTGGGTCAGCTTCTGTGAAGAAGTCGCGATACTGCTCTTCACCTTTTAAGTAACCTTGAAACCAGCGGCTTGATTGAGAAATATGATTGATTACACCATCAATCATCAGATCGTAGTCATGAGATAAATTTTGAACGTCGTTCCAATCACCTAGGTCAGGGTTGATCTTCCAGTAGTCAACCACAGAGAAACCATCATCAGAGGTATATGGGAAGCAAGGTAGGATGTGAACGGCAGATAATATGTCTTTCGCATGAACGTTTAAAAATGCTTTCAGAGTTTGAAGAGGAGCCTTGCCCTCTTCTTGGATTGAGTCACCGTATGTAATGAGCATGACATCATTTTGGTCTACCCATTGTTTTTTATTCTCAATCGTTTTGAACTTGCTCATGGCCTCAATCAAGCTTTGAACAAGCTTGTTTAGCTGAGTTGGTGAATAAACGCCCGCTAAGATCTGTTGCAGATCTTTCCGCGCTGATTTTATTATTTGAGTATCCAGTGCCATTTTAGTATCCGTTCTTTCACTCTTATAAAGGCTTTCAAAATCGGTTTTGTTTGTTTTCAAATATCTGAGAAAATCGTAATAATCATCTAAATTTCTTACTGACCAAACCAACAATAGTGGTTATTTTTTAACCTTTGCGTGATCGATGTCTCGATTTTTTAGTTTAAAAACCGGTTTTGATGGGTATTTAAATCGTGCGCTGAATGATACGCGCCAATTATTCGCGTATCGAAAGAGCAAACTAAAAGAGGAATTGTTTCAAAGATGTACTCGATCACCGAACACTCTTGACTTAAGAAATTATTTAACCAGTGTGCCTCATGGTTCAAAGATGTCTGGGTTAGCTTTCTCACATCAACTGACTTGATTACAACGCTCTACACTAACATTGCTGACAGCCACTTTTTTTGCGTGTTTCGATGAGCGAATAATTCCTACTGAGTGATTTACCACCTGCATTGTAGGGCTATCTCCACTAAGGTTCAGCATCCCTCATGCCGATGCTATTCATCACACTCTCGGTGACTCGCTGACAAAAGTATTTGACCAACACTCAGTAATAAAGACCGAACAAGTTGATGTTGATTTAGTAAAAGCTTCAATATAAGTAATCGGAAAATGACACATTTTTACTAAAATCAAAAAGTAGCTATCATCGCACCTAACTGTACTGAAACGTTATCTGAATTTAACGTTTCAATGCCATGATATTTCCTTGAATAGCATGTACCTAAGCCCTCTATAATGTTAACCTGCCTAGGTTATCAACATAGAGAACTAATCCATGAGCAAACTAACAGCTGATACTCAAGCAAATCTAGAACTTTTCGTTTCTGAAACTCAAGAAACTAAACTGGTATGGGGCCTTCGCAACGAAGAAGGTTGGCTAGCATGTGACTCAAGTGAATTCGAAAACAGCGAAGTGATGCCTTTTTGGTCCTCAAAAGAAGATGCTCAAACTCACAACGTTGAAGAGTGGGCTGACTTTGAAGTATTAGAAATCCCACTAGACATCTTTGTCGAAGATTGGCTACTAACTCTTGCTGAAGATGGCGTACTGGTAGGTGTTAACTGGAACGAATCTCTAGAAGGCAAAGAGCTTGAACCTTCTGACCTAGCGAAATTATACATCTAATTTCAAATATCGGCCGTACGAACCGAACCGTACGGCCGATATCTCTCTGAAAAAATAAATAAATTAGAGACCTAGTTCGCAATACCTCTTACAAATCCCCCTCAAAACATGAAGCAAGATCAAGCTAATCATAGAATATCTTTTTTTATCCTGATTGATAGTTACTTTGACGCGTTCGATTTTCCATAGCTTTATATTCTTGGTTAGCTTTGCAACCCACTACCAGCTAGTCACTCCAAATCGCTCTTCAAACTCATCTATCACTTTGCCAAATACGGTTAGTATCGACACTCCAAATGCTGATTGGAATGCACTCTATCTTACGACATTGATCCACTCTCCTTCCCGTGCATTGACCATGCTTCATACACGCTACATGAGTACAAACTCGTATGGAGAAAAGCTCTACCTTTCAGCTCTTCTGTATCAATACATGAGCGAGCGAGATCAACCATTTTATAGGATTGCATCTAATGACAATCAGTATCAAGCCATAGAGCAAGCATTTGTTGCCGCTCTCGTTGAAGACAATCAAGGACAGTATGAGCTCGCACAACAACGCTTCCTGATGCTGTTAGCAAAACTGCAATCTCGTGCGATTCAACCGGCAAAGCACTACTTAAGTACAAATTATATCGCTCCCTCAACGAATAAGCTAAATATCATCAAGCAAACTACTATTGCTCGGGCTTGAATCCGACTTACATGATGCCATCGATCCTGTTCTGGCAAGTTCATTACTTATCGGGTCATCGCGAACAATCATCATTTTCGTAGTGACTACCATACAGCGTTAAATACCTATCTATCTTTGATCAAGGCATTCCCAAAAGGGCATGATATCTCTGGGATTTACAACGATATTGGTAACTTACTCAAAGAGCTAAAACAGTATGTAAAATCAACTCAATACCTAGAGGAAGCGCTTGCCCTTAGAGTCGATGCTTCCGGCCTAGTGAAGGCTCAGGTTCATCACAGCCTTGCTGATCTCTATTTAAATCAAAGCCAAAGCGACTTAGCGATTTATCACTTTGAAAAAGAGCAGAATTTACTAAGAGAGTCATCCCATAACTACGGCATTGCACTCACTAGCTTAGGGTTAGGTAAAGCCTATACGCAGACACAAGATTATGATTTGGCACGAAGCTATTTAATAGAATCACTCGAGGCTGCCAATGAGTTGAACAATGATGGGATTCGTATCAATGCTTATCTGGCTGTCAGTGATATGTTCGAAGAGAAGAAACTGATGGCTGAGGCGCTTAATGATTACCAACAAGCGTTTATCTATTATAAACGATATTCATCCATTCAGATGGAAGCGCGAGATACAGACAATAGACTCGCACTCGAGGCGCTCGATATTACCCATATCAAATATGAACAAGAACTCGAGAGCTCCTTATTGCTGCAACAAGCGAACATTGATCGCCTTCATATCGAAAAAATGGATCGCCACGCTGGCTTTACAACATCATTGTGATTTTGTTGTTGTGTGGTGCGAGTTTTATGGTAATTGCGAATAGAACAAATCGCTCAAAAGCTGCGATTGACGCTATGACCAAAGCGTACAACAGAACTGAAATCATAAGACGAATTAAACGGGTGAAGCGTTCTCAAGAAATGAATAAACAGCATGTTCTAATCTTATTAGACTTAGATAAGTATAAGAAAATCAATGATGGACATGGTCACCCAACTGGGGACAGAGCACTCGTCCACATTAGCAGACAAATCAGAAAACACTTGTTGAGCGGAGAATTGTTTGGTCTTTTAGGTGGTGAAGAGTTTGTAATAGTGCTGACAGACACCACTTCATCGGAAGTAAGAGAAAGAGTTGAAGAGTTATATTATGTAATATCACGCACCGTTTTTCTATCAGAAAGGAAAAGTCACTTAATGTAACCGCAAGTTGTGCTTACTTAGCAACCTCAAACGCATTAAGTGACTTCGATAAGCTCTATTCAGTGCTTGACCAAGCTCTATACCAGGCAAAAAGTTACGGCCGAAACTGCATTATTGATGCGTATAACGACCCCATTAACCTGACTGAGATTATTTATTCTCAGCCTGCTTACGAACCAGTTCAGCCATGACAGATTCGCGATCACCTAGGTAGTCGTTTAGGCCAACCTTTCTCAGTTCACATGCCGGACAATCGCCACAGCCATCGCCGATGATGCCGTTATAACAAGTCAGAGTTTTAGTACGCACTAGCTCAAGTGCTGAGTATTGATCAGCTAAGGCCCAAGTTTCAGCCTTGTTGAGCCACATTAGTGGCGTTTTAATATCTAGCTGCTTGTCCATACCTTGTACTAACGCAGAGTTCATCGCTTTTACAAAATCATTACGACAGTCAGGGTAGCCAGAAAAGTCCGTTTCACATACGCCAGTAATCACCGTTTCTGCGCCAATTTGATATGCGTAAATACCAGCAAGCGTTAAGAACAGAATGTTACGACCAGGGACAAACGAATTCGGTAAACCGTTCTCTTGCAGTTCATGAGAAACAGGAATATCGTCACGAGTTAAAGAGCTGATAGCTAGCTCATTTAATAGAGTCACATCCATCACTTTGTGCGCCTTCACGCCTAACTCTTTTGCCAATGATTCAGCGACTTCAATTTCTAGTTTATGACGCTGACCATAGTCAAACGTAATCGCATGAACTTCATCATACTCTTTTAATGCTTGAACTAGACACGTGGTTGAGTCTTGACCACCACTAAACACTACAACTGCTTTTTTCATTTCCATTCCTACCTAAAACTGACGAGCTTTCTACAACGGGTAAGTACCCTGCAATGTTACAAACTATGCGATGCTCAAGTACTTATGAGTTTGAATTGATAAGCGCCAATTGCGCTCAATGCAGGTATCAATACAAAGCTTCGTCGCGCGATCTTTTTGGCTAATTGGTTGTAGAGCAATCACAGTCTCGTTAGATACTTCTGCTCGTTCCAGTAAACCATCAAGTTGCTCGATGTCCTTACTTGTTCCTACTGGGTGCTTAATCTCGTTAGCACGCTGTAGAGCGCTGTCTAAGATTTCCAGTTTCGCTTTCATTGCCACCTTAGGTGACACCGTAACCCAAGTGTCGGGTGTTGCTTTTACTTCTGATGTACCGCTAGTCTCAATTTGGCAGCGACAGCCGTGTTTCTCAAATGCTTCAGTAAGAGGTACAAGATCATAGATACATGGTTCACCACCTGTAATCACAATATGTTTTGCAGTGTAACCTTGCTTGATGTATTCATTCACGATTCCTTGAGCATCAATAGAAGACCAAGTCGGTGAATCCTCTGTCTTAACCATGATATCACCAAGGCTAGTCTCGTCTTCTGGCAAAGCTTCCCATGTCTGTTTGGTATCGCACCAAGAACAGCCTACAGGACAAATTTGCAGACGAACAAAAACAGCAGGAACGCCAGTAAACACGCCCTCACCCTGGATGGTTTCAAACATTTCGTTAATCTTGTACAACTTTCCCTCAGCTCAATCATTTGATGAAATTAATCAACCGCAGACCTTAAAGCACTTGCCTCTTTTGGTCAAACAAATGAGTACTGATAAATCACTTGATCAAAGCCCTAGCCTAGCGTTTCAAGTTCCCTTATCCTCTCGCCCATTAGATTTCGTTAGCTTTTTATTTTTAGTAAGGAACAACATGTACAAACTGATCGCTCTTGATATGGACGGTACGCTGCTCAACAGTGATAAAGTAATTTCTCAAGAGAACAAAGACGCAATAGCCAAGGCTCGTGCTGCCGGTGTGAAGGTCGTTCTGGCTTCTGGCCGCCCTTTAGAAGGCATGCAGAGCAAACTCAACGAGCTTTCAATTAACGGCGAGGATGACTTTGTACTCTTCTACAATGGCTCTATGGTTCAGAATGTATCGACAAAAGAGATCATTCATAGCGAGATCAGTAATGGTAAAGCGGCAAAAGAAATCGCAGCACTTGCCGAGCAGCTTGGTGGCTATGTCCATGCATTCAGCAAAGTTCATGGCTTAATTACACCTGAGAACAACGAATACACCGGCATTGAAGCGCGCATTAACGGCTTAGAGATTACCGAGTTCGATTTTTCTCAGTTGGAAGACGACCACGAAATTATTAAAACCATGATTGTTGCTGAGCCAACGAAGCTGACAGGTATCATCAGTAAATTGCCACAAGAGCTTAAGAATCAGTTTACTATTGTTCAGAGCGCACCTTTCTTCTTAGAGTTCCTAAATCCGAACTCAAACAAAGGTGTCGGTATTGAAGCCATTGCCAAACACTTAGGCATTACGGCCGAAGAAGTGATCTGTATGGGCGATGCTGAAAATGACCACCATATGCTGGAATACGCGGGCCTGGGCATTGCAATGGACAACGCGATGGAAGAAACCAAGAAAATCGCTTCTCATATCACAGCAAGCAACGACGACCATGGTGTAGCGGTCGCGATTGAAAAGTTTATCTTCAACTCATAACAATTAAAGGCCATATCATTTGTCTCGTCCTAAAATACGTTGACAGTTTGTTACTAAGCCAACAGCGCCAGCTGTTGGCTTTTTTCATGCACCTCATTTGGAGTTTTCATCATGAGACTGAGGTGCGGCCTCATATTGTTATAGATATTGATAGACTC
>JAYYSE010000110.1:0-11848 GCA_036126475.1 Pseudomonadota bacterium
GATAGTTTTTATTAATTTATAAGGCGTAAGTTTCTGCAATGAAAGAGATTTTTTTGGGGTTATCGTTATTTGTTCTAGCTGGGTGTGCAACAACGACAACAGGCCCTACTCCATCAGGAAAAGGCCAGTATGTAATGTCTAGACAGGAGGGGGCTCTCCCGTCAGGTAGCGAGCCGCTATTGCAGGAGGTATTAGAACAAGCTAATAATTTTTGTAAAAGTCTAGAAAAAGAATTAGAAGTAATAGACACCCACGAAAATCAGGGGCCATTTATTTTCGGAAATTATCCCAAGGCAACAATACGCTTTAAGTGTTTGTAGTGTCTCTTAAGACAACGCGACTTTACGTAATGGCCCTTAACACGAACCCAGCCAATACTTATATGGTGCGATGTTACTCATCGCACTAGCTCTTCACTAAAAAACTTTGCCGTACTTGTAATTTGCCTATTTAGCAAAGTCACTGACAAAGTTCTGTCCAAAACCTTCACAGGCTGAATTTTTACCCGTGGCACTTTCTAACTCAAAAGTGCCCCAAAATTACTTAGATTAAAGACTCTACACTATTAAGAGGGCGTGCGTTTACCCTACTAAAACTTATTCGATTGAGCTGATAACTCATCATTCCGTTACTAGGTGACATCTTGTACGCTAACTCCCCTTTATGTGGCATAAGGTATTGATTGTCAGTTGAGTTAATATGAAAATGAATGCCTCACCTAAGGATGAAAGACAACAATTTGTTGTCTAATAAGCGTTAGGGCTCTAGGAGAATACGGTGTTAAACAAAGATATCGCTAAATTTTCATACAAGTGCATGTCCGATTCTAAATGGAGAAAACTGTTCGGGGTTGTTAATGACTCAAGTTTGGAAATCGTACAATGCACGTGGAAACTTGTGGGTGAACAGCAATGCCGAAATGGCTTCGTTCCCGATTTAGAACAACTTGGTGACAATTATGTAGGCGACTGCGGCGCTTTGAATGGTCCTTTTGAATTCAGGCGTATTGAATGGTTTTTATTGCCTCATCGAGTTGAGTTTAAGCCATATAAAAATGCACCAACGCAATACAAAACGCAGGATTTAACGCCAATACTAGAGCATTTAAATATGCTCGGGAGTTTCGAAGTAGAGATGGACAAGGTAGGGTTGAGAATATATGGCTACAAGCCCTAACAAATAAGGACTAAGCGTTGCGTAGCCAACGTTAAATCCCAAGAGTTGAACAAGCCCGAGCCTCTATATAAGTAAATTGTGCGTCCTGCACGTCATTTTTACTATTTGCCATATCCGCACTTATTGATGATTTGCTAATTTAGAAAAAGTGCTAGCACGTTTCTGTCCAGAGGCTTCATAGAGCTGAAATTCTACACGTGGCACTTTTCTCTCAAAGTGCCTGCTAGCTAAGATCTGCCCCGAAATGCGTTAGACCAAATACTCTACGAAATTAAGGGGCGTGCGTTTTCCCTACCAAATTTCTAATGCCAAAAGCTCAGTTGTGCTAAGGGGCATGTAACTTATCAATCCCTCACATGAGATCTATCTCATGTGAGGGGGGTGATAAGGACAATGCATCATCTGTTATTGGTCCCCTTTTCAATAGTTAATGTGTTCAAAACCATAGCTACATCTTCATGGGTAATAGTTGACACATTAAACATATCACTTAACGTTTGTTCAAAGTAATTAAAAGACAACGACTTAAATGCGTCTAAGTCATTACCACTAACGTCCATATACATTTCTAAGCCGTTACAGAGTAATTCATGTGCAGGGTAGAACATACTTTCTTTGCATCCTGAGAAATGGATGCGGGAGTTTTCATGAAATTCAAATTCCCCAGCCTCTTCATCATTAGGTAAACAGCCAATCTCATACAACGCAGTTTCAAAGGTAGAACGAAATCGTGCAGCACTGGCATTCACGCTTGGGCTATAACGCAGGCAAAAAATGGGGCGCTCACCATTCTGACTATGCAACGTTCGGATATTATCCACCCAGTTTTGCGGTGAACTATTGATATTAAGAGACACTTCTTCAATAAGCCAACAAAAGTGGTTCACAAGGCGCTCCCAGAAGCACTGCATAAACTGTAACCAATTACCTTTTTCAACCCCAGTAAATACCATTGTGAACCGATGTTGTACATGGCAAACATACAGTATATCTTGGCCTAACTGTTTCGTGTGCTGAACAAGCCATTGTGAAATAGGGGCTTGAGGTGAGCCAACATCCTCAATGTCAAAGTCAGGTACTGCTTGGATTAGTGGCTTTGATTCTTTGTACTTATGCGGCGATAGGAAATTTGCTGCTGCTTTTGTGCAATTAAATATGAGCATATTATGGTTCTTCTTAACCTTTTGCGGTTGTTGTCGCTCGACAGATAAACATTACTATTAAATTTGAACTGTATCATTAATGCAAGACAAACGATTAGGCATATTTTCCATATCCAACGTAATTTATGGGTTGCTAATTTAACCCGTTTGTCCAGCTTCGTGCTAGCTACCCTTAACTAGCTCAGATCTGGGCTGTATCAGTAAGACTGGACATCTCATTAAGCGATTTTCTATAACAAAAGTTATCCGCATTTTTCTAATTTAAGTATTTAGTCTAAGTAGCTTTTGTCCAAAAGTGAGTTTTAATTCAAAGAACTTTAAGGCCTGCTAACAGATAAAGAAATCGTTCTCTTTCGCCCTTTAAGCTTTCGAAATATAGTTGGTCTAACTCTTCCACCTGCGCTATTGCGTTTATTGCTAGAGCTTCCTCAGTTTTCGTGAGCCTCAGAGAAAAGCTTCGTGAGTCTCTAACACCTTTATCTTTAGTGATAAGATCATTCGCAACCAGCGCTTTCATCGACTTTGATAATGTCATCTTATCCAAGCCTGTAATATTGACTACTTCTGTTTGCGTGGTTTCGTTTTTGTTCTTGTTGCACCATAGTATCGAAGCGAGTATAACGAACTGAGTATGGTTGATGTTTAACGGCTTAAGGAGTTTCATTACCTCCGAGTGCCATCTATTGTAAGCAACCCAGAGCTGGAGCCCTGCGCTGTCCGATGGGAGCTCATGCTTAAACATTATTCTCCGCCCTTTTTTTTAATCCTTCAAGAGTAGCCGGTAGTCCATCATAAATTTTCTTTCCCACGACTTTCCCGAACAATAAACGGGTTAACCCCGAAAACTGAACCCTATGAGTTACCTCCGTTATTTCTCCTTTAGCCTGTAACTGGTGCTCAAATGATAGAAGGCAGAATGGCAGTTTGCTCATGACAGTAAAGCTCTTATTTGGTGTAGCATCCGTAATGACTATCTTTGATTTAGGTCCATTAGCCGGCTTTATAACGCCTTTCACACCAACCTCGAATGCACCCAGTAGACGAGAGTAGACCACTTCTTTATCCCATTGATTCCAGTTTTCTACATCGACATATAGCGAATATATATCTTGAGGTGATGCTTCAATACAAATACGTTCTTCAAAAATCACTTTTACCGTCCTGGCTGATTGTAAATTAGTAAACTAGTTTGCAATAGTTGATAATAGGTATGTTTGCAACATCACTTCCAGCCACGAAAACGTTTGTCTCGATTAAGTTCTAAACTATAACGATTAATTACACTTCAGCCCTTGTTTACACTTTTATTGCCTCCATATTTTCCATACAATCTTAAGCGATTATAAATTAAAACAAATTCAATTTCGGAGTCCTCATGAGCGACGTAAAGCACTGTAATTTATTGATTCTTGGTTCTGGCCCTGCTGGCTATACCGCTGCAGTTTACGCTGCTCGTGCAAACCTAAACCCAGTTTTGGTTACTGGTATGCAGCAAGGTGGTCAGCTTACAACCACAACAGAAGTGGAAAACTGGCCGGGTGATGCGGAAGGTTTAACAGGTCCAGCACTGATGGATCGCATGAAAGAGCACGCAGAGCGCTTTGAAACAGAGATCCTGTTCGACCACATTAACGAAGTCGACCTATCAAACCGCCCTTTCCGTCTTAAAGGCGATTCTGGCGAGTACACTTGTGATGCGTTGATCATCTCAACAGGTGCATCAGCTAAGTACCTAGGTTTAGAGTCTGAAGAAGCATTCAAAGGGCGCGGCGTTTCTGCTTGTGCTACGTGTGATGGTTTCTTCTACCGCAACCAGAAAGTAGCGGTTGTTGGTGGTGGTAACACTGCCGTTGAAGAAGCACTTTACCTATCTAACATCGCGTCTGAAGTTCACCTAATTCACCGTCGTGACACGTTCCGTGCTGAAAAGATTCTTGTTAAGCGTTTGATGGATAAAGTAGAGAACGGCAACATTGTTCTTCACACTGACCGCACGCTAGACGAAGTTCTTGGCGACGATATGGGCGTAACAGGCGTTCGCATTAAAGATACTCAGTCTGACAACACAGAAGAAATCGACGTAATGGGCGCGTTCATCGCTATCGGCCACCAACCGAACACTGAAATCTTCAAAGGCCAAGTAGATATGAAAGATGACTACATCATCGTTCAATCTGGTCTGGAAGGTAACGCGACACAAACAAGCATCCCAGGCGTATTCGCTGCAGGTGATGTTATGGACCACAACTACCGCCAAGCGATCACTTCTGCTGGTACTGGTTGTATGGCTGCTCTGGATGCTGAACGCTTCCTAGATGGCCTTAACGATAAGTAAATCTGAGATTGCAGATTTGATTATAGATGCTCTCGCCTTAGTAGATGCAGGGCGTCATCACATTTTGTTGTAAATCCCTAAAGCCCAGTGGTATATCCACTGGGCTTTCTTTTGTATACTAGCCTCCCTCAACGAATAATAATTATCATTAAGCCTTCATAATGGATAAGAAAAAACAACGCAGCTTGAATAAGTGGCTTAAGCAACAAAGTAAGTTAGCAAAACGCTGGCTTATAATTGCGATTAGCCTTGGCGTACTTTCAAGTATGTTTTTAATTGCTCAAGCAGCGCTTCTCGCCTCTATTCTTCACCAGCTGATCATCGAGAATGTCGATAAATCTGAACTGGTTGGTCATTTTGCTGGCTTGGCACTCTCGGTCGTTGGCCGTGCGGGCTGTACATGGGGTCGTGAAATCGCAGGTTATCGCTGTGGTGAACAGATCCGTGTCTACATTAGGCAGCTCATTCTAGACAAGCTACGCGAACTTGGTTCTGCTTACATCAAAGGTAAGCCAGCCGGTACGTGGGCAACGCTGTTACTAGAACAAGTTGAAGACATGCAAGACTTCTTCTCGCGTTACTTGCCACAGATGTCTTTGTCGGTACTGATTCCATTCATTATTTTGGTTGTGGTATTCCCAGTAAACTGGGCAACCGGCCTCATCTTCTTGCTGACTGCACCACTGGTACCGATGTTCATGGCATTGGTGGGTATGAAAGCCGCAGATGCAAACCGTAAGAACTTCAAAGCGCTTCAGCGTCTTTCAGGTCACTTTTACGACCGTTTGCAATCAATGACAACCATTCGTCTTTTCGACCGAACTAGCTCTGAAACAGAAGTATTGAAAGGTGCATCTGAGGTGTTCAGAACACGTACCATGGATGTATTGAAGATCGCTTTCTTATCGTCTGCTGTACTTGAATTCTTCACCTCTATCTCGATTGCGATGACGGCGGTTTACTTTGGTTTCACTTACATCGGCGAGCTTAACTTCGGTCACTACGGTGTTGGCATTACGCTGTTCGCTGGTCTGTTTATTCTTATCTTGGCGCCAGAGTTTTACCAACCTCTGCGTGACTTAGGTACTTTCTACCACGCGAAGCAACAAGCGGTGGGCGCAGCCGAGAGTATTGTAGAGTTCCTAGAAACCGACATCACTAAGGTTAAATCAGGTGACACTCAGCTAGACCCAGCTCAAGGCATCAATATTGAAGCTCAAGATCTGAAAGTATTGAGCCCTGAAGGTGTTCAACTGGTTGGCCCTATTTCATTCGCACTGAATACTCACCATTCAACGGCATTAGTTGGCCCAAGTGGTGCGGGTAAGACAAGTTTGATTAATGCCATTCTTGGTTTCATGCCTTATGAAGGAAGCTTGAAAATCAATGGTATTGAACTGCGTGATTTAGACTTGGCGTCTTGGCGCAAGACGATCAGCTGGGTTGGCCAAAACCCACTGTTGCTTCACGGCAGCATTCGTGACAACGTCACTCTGGGTAAGCAAGATATCACTGATCAAACGGTTCAAAACGCACTAGACCAATCTTTCGCTAGTGAGTTTGTTAATGAGCATGGCTTGGACTACATGATTTCTGATCGTTCTGGCGGCCTGTCTGTTGGTCAATCTCAGCGTTTAGCGTTGGCTCGTGCAATGATCCAAGACGGCCAATTCTGGTTGCTTGATGAACCTACTGCTAGCCTAGATACTCGTAGTGAGCAGCTAGTGATGAAAGGCATCAACAGCAACATTGAAAGTCGCACTGCCCTGCTTGTGACGCACCAACTCGCTCCTCTTCAATCGGTCGATAACATTCTGGTTATGCGCGATGGTGGTCTTGTTGAACAAGGTCATTACTCTCAGCTTTCGACTGCGGGTGGTTTATTCGAAGAGATGCTAAACGCGAACTTAGCTCAACAAGACAATAAGGGTAATTTAGATGCGTGATTTACTGCCTTACCTGAAACTCTATAAAAAGCATTGGTTTGGCCTATCGCTAGGCATGCTACTGGCTTTTGCTACTCTGTCGGCTTCTATTGGCTTGTTAACGCTATCGGGTTGGTTCATATCCGCTTCTGCGGTTGCTGGCCTAACGATTGCACGTGAAACCTTCAACTACATGCTACCGGGCGGTGGTGTTCGTGGTTTAGCAATGAGCCGTACTGCGGGTCGATGGGGTGAACGTGTTGTAAGCCACAATGCGACATTCAAACTACTGACTGATCTGCGTATCTTCTTCTTTAAAAAGCTGGCTCCGCTGATCCCAGGTCGTATCTCAAACTTACGTGACGCTGACCTACTGAACCGCTTGGTTGCTGATGTCGACGCCATGGACCACGTCTACTTGCGCTTAGTAAGCCCTGTAACGGTTGGTGTGTTTGGTATCTTCTTCCTAACTCTGTTCTTGATGTGGTTTGATGCCTCGCTAGGCCTTATCTTAGGTTCTATCCTGCTTATCATGCTGTTGATTTGGCCTGTCTTGTTCTACAAGCTGGGTAAACGTAACGGTGGTGAGCTTACACAACACAAAGCGGATCTTCGTGTTACCACTCTGGATTGGATTGAAGGCTACAGCGAACTGACTCTGTTTGGTGCAGAAGAGCGTTACCGCAATGCGATTCTAGAAACCCAACAGAAGCTGATGGCGAACCAGTTTTTGAACGCTAACCTTACCGGTATGGCTTCAGCAGCGCTCATGCTGTTCAACGGTTTGACACTGGTTCTTATGCTTTGGCTAGCGGCTGACGGCGTGGGCGGTAATGCTCCAGATCCGTTCATCGCGTTAATGGCGTTCGCAACCATGGCAAGTTTTGAACTGTTAATGCCAATCGCAGGCGCATTCCAGCATTTAGGTCAGACTCTGTCTTCTGCACGTCGCTTGAATGAAGTGATTCTGTCAGAGCCTGAAGTTCAGTTCGCGGACGAGAAACTCGACATCAACAAGCCGCTTGATATAACGTTCTCAAACGTGACGTTCAACTACCCTGACTCTGAGCGCAGCGTTCTGAATACTGTCGACCTAACGATCCCGGCAACCAACAAAGTGGCGATTGTGGGTCAAACAGGTTCTGGTAAATCGACACTGATTCAGCTTCTTACTCGCTACTGGGATACTAAGAAAGGCTATATCTCAATCGCGGGCATTGAACTAACACAATGGAACGAGTCACAACTGCGTGAATCGATCAGTGTGGTAAGCCAGCGTGTCGACATCTTGAATGGCAGCCTACGCGACAACCTGTTGATTGCGAAGCCAGATGCTAACGATGAGCACCTAACTAACATTCTTAAAGACGTTGGCCTAGAAAAGCTGCTACAGAACGATGGTCTTGATAGCTGGTTAGGTGACGGTGGTCGTCAACTATCTGGTGGTGAGAAGCGCCGTGTTGGTATTGCACGTGCCATCCTTCATGATGCCCCTATCCTGCTTCTTGATGAGCCTACAGAAGGCCTAGATAAGCAAACTGAGCAGAGTATTATGACACTGTTTGAGAAGCATTTTGAAGGTAAGACGGTTATCTTCATTACGCACCGTTTGATTGGTATGGAAGCGATGGATTCTATCGTTCTGATTGAACAAGGTGAGATTGTCGAGCATGGCTCTCACGAGACACTGTTGAACCAACAAGGGCGCTACTTCCAACTTCGTCAGGCAATCTAGTCGCTTCATTGATGACAAAGAAACATCCAAAGCCCGAGTTCATACTCGGGCTTTTTTATTGTCTATCGATTTTTCTGCATCTCAAGAGGTCACCTTCCCGTTCGGCTCACCGTCGCGTTCCCGCCTAAAACGAACAAGAAATAGCCTCAAAGTGATATTCAAATCATGAGCTTAAGCAAAACAGCGCTTGTGAATCACTTTTTAAACCATAAAGCTAAAAACACACCAAAACCACACATTAGCAAACCGTGTACTTTCGATTATCACTTAAACAATCCAATAGATAAAGATATCAGCACTAATCCAAGCATTGTTGCCAATCAGGAGTTAAGCGGTGAAACGTATTTATCTAGCAGGACCAGAAGTATTTCTGAGTGACGCTGTCTCTATATTTGATCAAAAGAGGAAAATTTGTGAAGCTTATGGCTTCGAGGGTATTTTTCCACTCGACAATATTCTAGAGTTGAATGAACCTAGCCCTCAGCAAAATGGCTTAAAGATTGGCCGCGCTAATGAAGAGCTTATTGAGAGCTGTGATATCGTCATCGCCAACATGACACCTTTCAGAGGCACGAGCTGCGATGTGGGTACAGCCTATGAAATGGGCTTTGGTAAAGCGCTAGGTAAAACGGTATTTGCCTACAGCAACAATTCAGATCTTTTCCTAAAAAGAAACCTAGACCAACTGCCAAATGCTAAGCAAGTCGATGAGCAAATCTATGTGGATGGCATCGGCATGACGCTAGAAAACTTTGGTTTAATTGATAGCCTAATGCTAGATAACGCGGTATCAGGCCCGATAGAATTGGAGAATGTTGGCGTGTTTTATGATCCAACAGATGTATATCGAAACCTACGTGCTTTCATACGTTGTCTAGAACAGCTAAAGAGCGACGCTAAGGCTGCGTAAATCAATATCTAAACTTAATGACATTGATTCTCCCACCATCCTCACAATGCTGGGAGATTTTTTGTAAATAGAGAGCAAAACTATGAACGAGATTTGCATGATGTCTCTCACAAGAGACGGTGTAGCGGAACGTAAAGACTATAATGCGATCAAAGCATCATTTGATGATTTATGGTCTTCGATTAAATTAAACGAAAACGCCAACGTTAGTATTTGTACCAGTGAAGGGACTTGTCTTTTTGTGGATAAAGAGCAGCAGCTTTAAAACATTAAGCTTGTTGTTGATCAGAAGGAAGGGTATGTATCGTGCAGAGTGAATCAAGTTGAGCTTAAAGAGGTTGAGAGATTTCTCCATGCTTATTGCACTTACAGCAAAAGCGAATTGATTCAGTTAATCCAAGAAAATAATTCAGAAAACGAACTGTAATCATCTATTAGAATACTGATAGCCCTCCCCCACGTCTAAACTGTTCAATCCAAAGTAATTCAAATTCAACTCACTCATATCGATGTCACTAGCCAAAAAGCTAACCTCCCACACGAGAGGTTAGTGAACCGAAGAGTAATAGTTCTGGTAAGGGAAATCGACAAGTTGATTATTTGGAGCGCGGGTTCAGTCACTTGGTGAGTTAAGTGCTTTTACTCGTTATTCTGGTTTTCTTATTAAGATAAGTGTTTAGCCTGAATTTTTCATCTGGCGTGACAACACCTTGGTCTAGCATTTTTACAGGATAAGATTTAGGGAGTTCTATGTGGTAACCCTGATAATAATCAGCCCCATACTGGGCCGCAGAATGTAAGTTATCCACGTTCTCAATCCCTTCCAAAATCACCTTAATACCTTGTATCGTCGTAATGGTGTTCAGTTCTTCCAAAAGGTTGTCATCTTGAGAGCCACTCATAGCAAACTCAATCAACATATCACGGCTCACTTTGAGGTAGTCAGGCTTCACGACTGCCATACGGCTATAACCCGCCCAGCCAGAGCCAAAGTCATCTAGTGCGAACGAAATACCTATGTTTCTGAAGTACTCAGTACCTCGATGTAAACTCTCTATGTCAGCTAAAGGGCAATAGTCCTCGACAATTTCTACGACGATTTGACTCAAGTCTACCTGCTCCTCGTTGATTAGCGGGAGATATAAACTGTTTAAGTCGTTCCCGTATGAGAAGTGCTTAAAAAAGCATGGAGTAACATTGAGAAACAGCTTCAGATCACGACCTTAGATGCTCGAGCTCCGAAAGTTTCTCAAGTGCATAATGTTCAGGAAAAAACTTAAATCTAAACTCAGACTTCTCACCGAAGTCCTCAAGAATTTTATAGAAGCGTTTAACGTTTACCTTTGCACCTTGCATCTCTACTCGGCATATCGTCTCGTAGCCAAACACATTTTGGTCAGCGTCATTAATCGACTGAAAGACACTGTGCACTTTAAATCCAAGAACCGACATCTCGTATCGACTGTGTTCAGAGTTCCACTCAAGCATCAGTTAGCCTCACTTGGATTGTGCTGGATTACATAGCGGGCTAACAGAATCCATGAATATTGCTTCAGCTTCTTCCAATTCCATTTTTTGGGCAAAGACTAGCTCTTCTAAAATAAAACCTTTGATGTGGTCCACTAAGACTTGTCGATCGTCTTCTGAGATCTGCTTGCTCTGAAGGTGACATAATCGAACCAGTAAGCTGATGACATCTAAGCCTTTGGATTCAACACAAGCTACCTGTTTATATTCTTCAATGCTGCCTAAAACGCGTGTAACACACTAGTTTGATTAGACTTTCATCTTTACTCCAAAAACAAACAACATTATTAATAATCCCTATATCTGTTGATGTTGTATCCGTGAATTATGCGTCTATCGTACTTGCGCCCAACCTAAACCACATCATTCAAAACTCACTAAAGCGATCGTTCGATAATGAATATCGAAAATAAAACCTTAATCAAATTAAGGCCAAAACCATGCCGTGTTTACTCTATCTGTATAACCATAATGGTCGATGTGTGATTAAAGACGAGCTTTTTAGTGAATGTTGGAATGGTGCCATTATCTCTGATCAATCTCTAACCAATACGATCAGTACGTTAAGAAAATCGCTCAAAACGATTGGCATTACAAATACAAAGCTCACCACGGTGAGTAAAGCTGGCTATGTGCTTGAGGAAATATCCAATGAAGAGCCATCAGAAATTCACCTACCTACTGAAAGCCATTCACCAACTGAAACCAATACAACTTCCGAAACCCAGAGGATGACGCCGTAACCGCCGCAATAGATGGAGCAACGAGCGAAGTCTCATTACCTGTCGAAGTTTTCAAATAATCTACACTAGATATTATAAATATGCATTAAAGAGGTGTCGAAATGCGTTTTTTTCTAACAGCGTGCATAATGATGATGGTGGCAGGATGTGATAATTTTTCAGAGGTAGATGTACAAGAGACTCCTCATAAGGGCCATATAGTCAGTGGCTCTGCCGTTAAAGCTCCATGGGTGAATGCACAAGTACAGTTATATGAATTAGATTTATCCAAACCCGATTTTTTAGGGCGATTAGTTACCACAGGTAAGACCGATCGGCAGGCAAAATTTGAGGG
>JAYYSE010000111.1:0-2765 GCA_036126475.1 Pseudomonadota bacterium
ATTGTTGTCAGCTGTGCGACAGACGGAAACCATGGCCGATCGGTCGCGTGGGGCGCTCAGATGTTTGGTTGTGATTGTGTTATCTACATTCATCGCGATGTGTCGGAAGGGCGTATGCAAGCGATGGAAGCGTTCGGTGCAAAAGTAGTTCGCATCACCGGTAACTACGATGAATCGGTTCGTTTGGCTGATTCTGAAGCCAAAGCGAAAAACCGCGTGATTGTGTCGGATACCTCTTATGAAGGTTACATGGAAATCCCGAAGGAGGTGGCACTTGGCTACACAGTGATGTTGGCTGAAATTGTCGAGCAATTGGATGGTGAAACCCCCACTCATGTTTTCGTGCAAGGTGGTGTGGGCGGTTTGGCATCTGCTGTCTGTGGTTACTTTTGGGATTTGTGGGGTGCTGAGCGTCCACGTTTTGTAATCGTAGAACCTGAGCAGGCCAACTGTTTACAGAAGAGTGCTCAAGCGGGCAAGCCCGTTGTAGTTACCGGCGATCTAGAGACGCTGATGGCTGGGCTTGCCTGTGGTGAGGTTTCGATCTTGGCATGGACGATTCTCCAAAATGGCGCCGATGATTTCATGACGCTGAGTGAAGAGGCGATCCCGCAAGCGATGCGCATGTTGGCAAGTGGCGAGAAAACGGGAGTAGTGATAGAAGGAGGTGAATCAGCAGTCCCAGGGTTTGCCGCAGCTATCATCGCTAAACAAGATCCGAACTTCGCTGAAAAACTGAATTTAACTCAAGACAGCCGAGTGCTAGTAATTGGTACGGAAGGGGCAACTGACCCGTATCTCTACCAACAAATCATCGACAATAAAATCTAATAACGAGAAGTACATAGTTAGCAGTTAAGAGCTAATCGCGCACAACTCACTTAAAAGAGTTTTCAGGTACAAGTGATATGAATGACACCTTGTTCAACAGTCATGATGATAGCTTTTCAGGCTCTGAGTCGTTCAAAACCAGCAATAACATGCCATGGGTTATTAATATTCGAGACGAATGGGATCACCCTGTAGAACTGGTTGATATCAGTGATGCGTATACGTCATATATGGACCCACCCAGTTTGCAAGTAATTTTACACGTTTGGTAATAGAGTCATTGCCTTCATATATTCGGCCTATTTATTGAGCACATTATTATGGTGCTCATGGCCCCGATGTAATCAGCACCCGAAGCTCTTTATCATTCCCACGGCTTCTTTATGAGCCTATGACGGTGCCAGAGTTTCTTCGGGGCGGTTTGACCGCATACCATCGATGTAAAATTTATCGCAACTGTTGATGAGTATCTTGAATTTACTTGTGCTGCTAGCTGTTTGAGCTCCTAGTGGTTATGTTCCTTTTAGCTCGTAAGCTTGGTCATGACTGATAACCGACCAGACAATACGAGCCAGTTTATTGGCCAAAGCGACGCAGGCAATATTAAATGACTTGGTCAATTTAAGCTTAATTGCCCACTGACTCAGCTTATCTTCTTTTTTATCCATCCGAGATAACGCGCTTCTGGCTCCCGCAACCAATAATGTGCGTAACTGTATATTGCCTTTCTTAGTGATACCTAGCATTGTCTGATTACCTCCCGTTGAATGCTGACGAGGAACAAGACCACACCAAGCTGCAAAATGCCGGCCATTTTGAAAGTGCTTGCCTTGACCAATAGCTGCATAAAGTGCAATGGCTGTAATTGGGCCGATCCCGACAACAGTTTGGGCTTGCTGGCAAACCTCATTCGTTTCTGTGAAGCTTTTGATTCTCTGATCGACTAGTTCGATTCGTTCACATAATGCTTTAAATTCTTCGTATAAATCATGAAAAAGCTCTCTAGATGTAGTGGTTAAATCATTATTAGCATCCTCTAAAACTTCAGGTATCACCTTTCTAAAAGTTGACCAACCGCGATTTATACTAATACCTTGTTCAAGTAACATTCCGCGAGCCTGGTTGCTGAGCTGAGTACGTTGCCTAATTAATCGCTCTCTAATTCGTAAAACAATTTGAGCATCTTGCTGCTCTCTCGTTTTGATAGGCACAAAAGTCATGCTATCTCGTTGAGAAGCTTCTGCTATCGCTTCCGCATCATTGTAGTCATTCTTATTTTTTCGACGGTAAGCCACAACGTGCTGAGGAGCGATGAGCTTTACCTGATGACCTAAGTTAGCCAACTCTCTTGCCCAATAGTTCGAACTACCACATGACTCCATAACGATACAACTCAGCTCTATCTGAGCGAAATAAGAAAGAACTGCAGTACGATTGAGTTTCTTTTTTCTAAGGATCTTTCCATGTGATGTCATATGCACAGCATGGAAAATGTTCTTGGCTATATCTAATCCAATCGTTATAGTTTTCATATGGACCTACCCTCAGTTAGATGATTGTGTTGAATATTCATCTTGGCGCATTACGACGCCGTTTAGAAGGGTGGGTCCATTCCATTATTCCCTAGCGCGAGGAACGCGTTCATATGGAATCTCGCTTTTAAAAGCTAACTGATAGAAATGAAGTTTGAGTACGGGTTCGAATAAGAAGAATGCTGATATGGAAACGCTGAAGACAGAAACTAAAAAGTCGAACATTTCTGTTCGGGCTTTTCAATTTGGAGCGGCGCGGCCGGCTAGGTACACGGGGTCAACTCGTGACCTCATGTCTCAAATTACTTTAGTATGTTTCAAACGCAAAAAAGGCTCGTCATTTCTGACGAGCCTTTTTCAAATTGGAGCGACACACGAGGTTCGAACTCGTGACCTCAACCT
>JAYYSE010000112.1:0-5684 GCA_036126475.1 Pseudomonadota bacterium
GGTTCCTTTATCATCGAACAGCTCATGCTTACCTAAGATGATAGCACCCACCTTATCAAATACCCCACAAGCCAATAGATGTGCAAAAGAGCGCTCTACGGTCTCAATACCCTTCAACGAGTCCTCGATAAGGAGAATATCGCCATCGAGAATTTCGGGCATATATTGGCTACCCCATATCCCAGCCATCGTACTCAAGTTACCACCAATCACTCTACCACTGACTTTTCCTACGCCAATGAACTTCCATTCATTGTTGTAGACTGGCTTCGCGAAGTTCTGAGTTTCCCAGTCGTGTTTAATATCCGTCCAAACCATGGGCATGGTGTATTGATGTTGACTTGTACTCTCGCACAACAACTCACGGAATGATTGAAATGTTTGATCAACCAGCGGCGGGAACTCACCAAATGAGGCAACAAGTGCCGGGCCATAAAACGTGACTAAGCCAGTTTGGGCATGAATCGCCAATAGCAATGCGGTTACGTCGGAGTAACCTATGATGATCTTTGGATCCTTTATGAGTGCGTCATAATCAATATACGGTAATAACGAGTTGCTATTATTGCCGCCAATTGTAGACATAATGCAGCGAACTTCAGGATCTCGAATCAGTTGGTTTAGCTCTTCGGCTCTTGCTTGAATAGAGCCAGAACGGTAACCATCAGACTTCCCCGTCAAAGAGCCCTCAACCAAAGTGAAACCTTTTGATTCCAAGTAGTTTTTAGCGCGAGCAAATCGATTGGGAGCGAACACTGTCGCAGGGGAAGACGGTGAGAAAAAACCAATTTTGTCACCGATGTTTAAAGCGTTTGGGTAAATCACTTCCTTTGTCCTCCATAACAAAAAGGAAACGGCATAATGAGCCTTATTAGCTGAAGTTTTAGATGCTAAAAGTTAGGTATCAACTGAAACAAAATCTCATAATATCAATGCCATGACTTGGTGCCGCACTTCTCACACTGATATTGATATTCTTGGTCTATGAAAAATCCAGGCGTGTCTTTGTCGTCTTTAAAAAACAGGTTTACGATATACTCACCAACATCCCTATTTTCCACTGTCTTGCTTCTGATTCCGCTTGCTCCTTTTGCTCCTCAACATGGCTGCTCATTGCAAGGTGTGGAGTCATTGAGTTACAGTTTTCACAGTAATATGGGTGCTTAATGTATTTACTATCAATCATTTATATAAACCAATGTGCATTTATAAAGTTGATTGCATAGTAACAAGCTAACGTTGGATTATCTAACTTATTATATTGATCGACGTCTCATGGCATGTAGTTACGCTACACAAGACGACGAGAGTGCCGTGGCTAATGTGTCACCTTGCTAAAGAAGGTTAACTATAAATCGAGCTTCTTTACTGTGACGGTGTATGTCCACACATCAGTGTCGTCATCACCAAAACTCATACTCGCTTCACCACCCTCAGGCTTAAGCGCGAAATCTGGCATCTCACTGTAGCTTGATCCACTTTCATTAATACATGACATCGTGGCCGATAGAAGAATCGTGTTGTCGCTATGTTCAGAGAGCGTTCCAGTATACGAACACTCATCAACGCTTGTGGTAAGCGTCTGGCCAAGGTAATCAAATTTAACCGATGGAAAGTCGCGCTTTAGGGATTGCTCTACCACCGTAATGGTCATTTCATAACTACTGCTTGGTAATTCACTATCAGCGAATACACAGCTTGATAGGCCAAGCAGCGATAACGCCAAGATTCTATTTTTCATTAATTGATGTGCTCCTTTTAAACTTGAGGCTCTTTGCATAACGTCATGGTAGAGCCACAAGTTTTTATTACATACGCTTGGGTGGAAACTTCTTTGTCATACCTTGGCTAGAAGGAGATACAAGCTTATAACCGAGTTTCTCATAAAACACCGGTTCATCAGCAATCATGGAAACATACGACCCTTCCAGTGCAACAGAAGATAGGTAATTGTCGATGTATTCCATTACTTTTCTACCCAAGCCCTGCCCTTGATAAATTGGATCAACAGCGACATCAACCACTTCAAAATTACATGCACCATCACCGACAACACGCCCCATCGCAATGAGTTGGTCACCTTCTCGAATAGAGATGCCGTATAAACTATTTGGTAAAGCGATTGTGGCTGCTTTTAGTGACTTCGGTGACAGTTTTGCTTTCGCCCGCATCTCACAAAACTCGGCTGGATTTGGGACTTTTTCTTCGTATTTGAACGCCATTTTTACTGCTCCTTTTGATGAGCAGTGAGAATACACATCACAACTGTATAAATAAACAGCATCCCGATATTTTGATGAGAATGTCACAATCTAAAGGGCATATAACAGCCCAGAAGGGGGATGATGTCATTTCTTGTCCATCACCCTTGGCAAGCTAAATTTGAATTTACTTCAATAATCCTCGGTCGGCAGCCGCTTCTAGTTGAACCTCTAGTTCGCTCCACAGTGCCTGGCTGCCTTTAGAAATGCGCTCACCGTTAAATCTCAGTACCTTAGCTTTAGATATATTGTGCTTCTTCCAGCTATGACCGCCGCCATGGATGTTATGAAGTAAAGGGGGCACTCTATCAATCGCTTTACCGAACCTTGCTTCCGGTGACTCACCCGCTTCAAATTCTAGCCATAACTCCAAATATTCGGATCTTAGATGGCTCGGCAATGACTCGAGCAAACGTTCGACACAGTTTCTCTCTTTAAGTTTGTTTTCTTCCGTTTCACTGGCGTAAATAATCGTGTCACCAGCATCGATTTCACCGAGATCGTGTATCAGCAACATCTTAATCACTCGGGTAATATCGATCTCTTCATTCGCATAGTCTTTCAACATCAGAGCACTCAAACAGACATGCCAGCTATGCTCAGCGGAGTTTTCATAGCGATCCAAACCAACTGGCTTCGTTTGTCTATGAACATCCTTCAACTTTTCCACTTCAGCCATGAATTCCAAAATGCCTTTGATTTCTTCCACGATACGCTTCCTTAACTTTGAATTGATGTTTTAAGTGATGCACAGGGTTACAGGGAAAGTCTTTAGCCCCACCGAACCGACATCTTGTAGTAAGAGACTCCCGATTTTTGGAATTCAACGCCTTCGACCTGCATCTCAAACCTTTGATAGAAGCCCAAAGCGGTTGTACGGGCATCACACCAAAAATAACTCACTTGATCCGCTTGTAGGTCTTTGATGATGTGTGCGATAACCTTAGAGCCAATACCCTGCCCTTGGTATTCTGGCAACGTAGCAAACTTACGCAGTCTGGCTTGCTTCTCTTGAACGTAAACAGACGCAACACAAACTAATTGATCATCAATATAGGCACCATAATGCGAGGCATGCTCATCGCCTTCTACCGCACAAAACGACATTGGTTTGCTTGGCCACAGTACTTGATGACGAATGGGCAGCACATCAGCCGCTGAAATTTGGATTATGTCCATGTTGTTCCGATACCATTTGGTGTTGACTTGTAAGGTTCAAGCTTATCGATTCGCCATCGGGTGATCTGGATTTAATTGCAGAAGATCCCATAGGTTTCCATAAAGGTCTTCGAATACCGCCACAGTGCCGTAGGCTTGCTCTTTCGGCTCTCGAACGAATTTGATTCCCAAAGACACCATACGTTCATAGTCACGCCAAAAATCATCGGTATTTAGGAATAGGAATACACGACCACCAGCTTGATTACCGATAAAATCCAGTTGCTCAGGCTTGGATGCTCTCGCTAATAATAAGCTCACACCGTGTGAATTAGGTGGAGCAACAACAACCCAACGCTTATCTTCTTCTGGTAAGTAGGTATCTTCGATAAGTTCAAACTTGAGTTTGTTTACGTAGAAATCTAGGGCTTCATCGTAGTCTTTTACGACAAGTGCAATATTAACATACCTTGTTGAGAGTGTCGGATGTAATTGACATGTCCCCTCCTTAGAACAAATGCCACTTTATATTTTAAACTTTTTGGTAAACGACCAGCTACAGCTGCCAAAAACCGAGTTCAACACCACTTTGAATGACAATGGCACACATTCCGTGACGTGGTAACTCCATTGGTGGAACGGCAATTTCAGCACCCAACTTTTCAGCGGCGTTTACTGCAGCTTCTATGTCTTTCACCAGTGTGTAATGACGAACGACTGGCTCCTCAGTTTCACGAAGTGGTCCCCTCACACCAATAACTCCACCATTTGAGAGCTTAGCGGTACGCGCCCCCCCTAAGTTCACATCCGCATCACTAAACTTCACATCGTAGATCTGTGCGTAAGTTGCACAAACCGTGTCTATTTCGGGGGTAACAATTTCAAGATATTGAACTATCAAGGCCTTTCCTTTTTACTCCTAGTTACCTTTTGATAAACAGATTTAAGTTAAGTACTGATAGCTCCACGCATAATGAACTGTGGGCCAGCAGCGCCGCCTAGGTACTGTTCATTAGTATCTTCAAAACCACCTTTAACATAACAGTTATAGGCTGCGGGATTTTTACAATTAACCGTTAAGTAAATCCAATCATACCCTTCGTAATTGGCTGCTAGATAAGGAAATAACGCTTTCACTGCGCCAGTACCTAACCCCTTACCTTGTTGGTTTTTATCAAGAGCAAACGCCCTTAGGCCAACACTACCTTCAGGACAAAATTTGTAGCCAGCCGGGTAAGCAACATCAAGCTTAAAGAAGCCCACCACCTCATTGTCATATTTAATAATATGTAGATGCGTGGTCTCACAACCGTCTGACAAAAAGTCCATTGCAGTTCCTGCAAACTTAACCTGCTCATCTGCAAGCTGAATTTCATTAACTTGCTCAATATGAGCATCATTAAGCCTTTCGATAGTAATCATTGTTATTCCTTTATTCGCTATCTATTCGTGTCTCATTAAAAGCGATATTTTTACGAATACCTCGTAAACCAATTAAGTTTCCAAAAGGGTCCTCGACTTGGCACATCGTTAATCCACCTTCGATCTCCATTGGACCTCTGTATAACTGAGATCCAATTAACTGAAAATGCAAAAGTGACTTGTCAAAATCCTCTGTAGACCAATAAAGGACTGTTCCCTTTTTGCCAGAGCCAACTTTCTCATCCGCTTGTACAATCTCAATAGAAAAACCATCGATATCTAGAGTCGTAAAGTCAGAAGACGGATGATAAGTGGCGACTGACTCGGGAAAGGCGGCTTGATACCAGCTGAGCCCTTGCTCGATGTTTGGAACATGAATGAGAATGGCTATTGGTCTACTCATGTTAGCCTCCTGATTGACTTGGGCCTTTTACCCTTTAGTTTGCTGCGTCATTGTTAGTTCAGACACCGACTGACCATCAATCCGATAGTAGTCTTCCATTTCGCCGACAACCGTAAATCCCGTTTTAAGGTAAAGATTTTTAGCAGGAAGGTTGTTTGACAATACATTAAGGTCTAGCCAATCAATCGCTTCGTTCTCTCGGCAGTATTGAATCGCCACATTCATTAGCTTGGAGCCTAACCCTTGCTTTCTAACACTGCTGTCGACCCCCATGCCAAGCAACACCCGGTGTGAACAGTAATTGCCATTATGATGACGCAAGTCGATATGGCCGCGAATAGCACCATTCGAATCTTTAGCTAACCAAATTTTTCGCCAGCCATTCTCTCCAAACTCAAACTTAAACCCATCAGAAAAACGAGCCTTATGTGCTTCCGACA
>JAYYSE010000113.1:0-24789 GCA_036126475.1 Pseudomonadota bacterium
GCAGAGGCGTTATTAAAGTTAAGGGCGCTAAAATCAAGCGGTGACTTAGACGCGTATTGGTTGTTTCATAAGCAGCAATCACAGAAAAGACTCTATGATTATGCCTGCTAAAATTACCGTCGTTGCAAAGGAACCACACCCTTCGTCAATTAGCTAAGCAACAAGCCGTTAGCATGTCGACCGTAGTAAGTTGCTACCAAGAACTAGAGTCACAGGGCTGGATTCACTCTCGCCCACAAGCTGGATATTTTGTTTCTCCTCATAAGCCTGATCACTCAACACCTGAATGGGCACAGTTTGAGAGTAAAGTTTCCAGGGTGAGACAAACCTCATCGACTCACAACTCAATCAATGGGCCTTTAGGAGTCTCTAGCACCACCAATGATGAGCAATCGGTCGTTGAACTAGAACGCAGTTTCCGTCGCTCTATCAAACGCATGGGTAACAGGCTAAACCATTACCCTGATACTCAAGGCGAGCCGATATTACGACAAGCATTGTCCACTCACTTTGCAAAGCTTGATGTGCATTTTTCACCAGGTGAACTGGTGGTCACGGCTGGCTGTATGTCGGCAATAAAAGCCGCTCTTGAATCATGCACCAAAGAAGGCGATACCATTGCCATTAGCTCACCATGTTTCAACGGCATACTCGAATTACTTGGCAAGATGTCGCGTAAGATCATCGAGATCCCATCTCTAGATGACGGTGTAGATCTACAACAGTTAGAAACACATCTGAAAAATAAACGCGTCGATGCCGCTATCTTCTGTACCTCGCATATGAACCCACAAGGGATCAATATGTCTGCTAGCCAAAAGCAGAAATTGGCAGCATTGGCGAATGAATATCGAGTGCCGATCATTAAAGACGATGTGTATCTCGAACTCTCTTATTCTTCGCACACGCCACTGCCTGCCAAATACTATGACAAAGGTGGCTATGTTTTATGGTGTGGTTCTGTCTCGAAGAGTTTATCACCAAGCTACCGTTTAGGGTGGTGCTTGCCAGGAAGGTATATTGATGAGTTCAAAGCGCAGTTTTCTTCTGCAAGCTACGGCGTTACCCTTCCTACTCAGCTAGCTGTCGCTGACTTTCTTGAATCTGGTCAATACGCAAAACACGTTCGAAGAAGATGTGCTCAAATTCTCTCTTTACGCCAGCAATACCTGAGTTATTTAACTCAAAACCTTCCTGATGACGTCAAAATAAGCAGCCCACAAGGTGGCATGGTACTTTGGCTACAGATCCCTAACCTCAATCATATCGTGTTTGCTCAAACGGTTTCTGAGAAAAAGATTGATATTCGGCTTGGGCATCTGTTCAGCACTCTTGATCTCTACAGCAACTGCTTACGCATCAACTTTGGTTATGCGCTAGAGGGAAAGGCCAAACAACAGCTGGATGACTTGATTGAACTTATCAAACAATGTGTCAGCAAATAGCTTTTGGCCCATACTTTGATCTCTAATTAACTCATCGGTATTTGTTATAAAAAAAGCATTTATTATTCTGATTGAAACTGGGTTAAAGCCCGTTACCGTAAAGAAACCCACTCACCTTAAAACCCATAAATATTGAGTTTGCAAGGGCTTGCCCATTTATGCAACTTAGCTAATGACACCTAATTTTTTGTTGTCAATATACACCCGTCAGCGCTGGCGTTATACTGTATATGAAGAGAATAATTATGAGTGATAAAACAAAAAATAAACCACTACCTTCCTTTATTGAAGAACGCTTAAACCACTACATTGAAGATCTCATTGCCCAGAACGAAAGCCAAACACACTTAGTTCTAGGTAAACGTCCTAGGCGGTATTCAGTTGTGATGCAAAGCAATGATTACCTCGCGCTGTCGCACAACAAACAGATACAACAAACCCACCAGCAAGCGATTGGTGAACAGGATGATAATGTCGTCATGTCAGCTATTTTTTTGCAAGACGAGGATTCAAAACCCGCCTTTGAAAATGAGCTAGCGAGCTATGTAGGAATGGAAAGCTGCTTGCTGTCTCAGTCTGGTTGGGCGGCAAACATCGGCTTACTGCAAACCATCTGTCCACCACAAACTCCTGTGTATATTGATTTCTTTGCCCACATGTCTTTGTGGGAAGGTGTTCGAGCCGCAGGTGCGAGCGCGCATCCGTTCATGCATAACAATATGAACCATCTGCGCAAGCAGCTTGAGCGCTATGGCTCTGGCGTCATTGTTGTAGATTCGGTCTACAGCACCATTGGCACGATTGCCCCACTCCGCGACATCTACGAAATGGCGCAAGAGTTTGATTGTGCACTCGTGGTTGATGAATCGCATTCTCTGGGAACTCATGGCACCAAAGGTGCTGGCCTCGTTGAAGCACTTGGGCTCACTAGCCAAGTCGATTTCATTACTGTAAGTTTGGCCAAAACCTTTGCGTACCGTGCTGGCGCGATTCTAGGCCCCAAACAATTGTCTGAGACACTGCCCTTTGTCGCCTACCCTGCTATTTTTAGCTCGACCGTATTGCCACAAGAAGTCGCTCGCTTAGAGAAAACCTTGGCAGTCATTAAAAGTTCTGACGATAAGCGCAAAGTCTTATTCGAACGTGCTAAATCACTCACAACGGGGCTTAAACAGATTGGCTTTAACATCCGCAGCGAATCTCAGATCATCGCTTTAGAGTGTGGTAGTGAGAGAAACACTGAACGTGTGCGTGATTTCTTAGAGGAACGAGATGTGTTCGGTGCGGTATTTTGTCGTCCAGCGACTGGCAAGAACAAAAACATCATCCGCTTCTCTGTGAATGCAGATATGACACCAAGAGATATCGATTATGTGCTTACGGTTTGTCACCAGGCATATCATCATCCAGAACTAAAATTCGTTTAACTCTGAGCACATTAATTTAATGATCAACTAAACGACAGGACTGAATGGACGCTATCATGTCGCAAAACTAAAAGAGCCCAGCCTATTGCTGAGCTCTTTCTCGTGTTAACTTGGTCTACTTCAAACCTCAAACACAGTCTCGTACAAGCCCCTTATATCCAATGGGCGATCTTGTCGAATAAGCGGTTCTTGTCTGCTGGTTTCACAATAAAGTCCGACATTCCTGATGACTCCATCTTCTCCAGCGTGACTGGCGAGCTGTCCCCTGTATGTGCAATAATCGGCACCGAAGAATAAGGCTTATTCGCGCTTCTAATGAGTCGAGAAGCTTCGACACCGTCCATAATAGGCATTTCAATATCCATCAAAACTAAATCAATGGCCTCTGAGTCTAGAGCATCTAATGCCTGTTGACCGTCCTGTTTCTGTACCACATCAAAGCCTTGTTTTTCCAACAACATCGCCGTAAAACGGCGTAGAGACTCGTTATCGTCCACTACCATAATGGTACGCTTATTCGCATTTTCATTCGGCTTAGCGGCCACCGAGGGCATCACGTAATTCGAGTCAAACAATAAACGGTCAATCGTTGCTTTGGTGTTCAGCAGCCATACTTGAGTTTCGACCCAAATCGGTTCAAAGGAAATGTTCCTCACCCGTTGAATAGGATGATATTCATACAAGTAAACAATTCGCGCTTCTGTAAACGACAACAAAGACTCGAGCTTATCAAGGCTGCTTGCCCTCAAATCAAAACTCTCCATGTCGACGAATACTAAATCAAATTCGAACTGATACTCTTTGTTTTTAAGTGCTGATGCCACATCCAAAGTCGTGAGGTCAAATCCCATAAATCGAGACATTTCCGTCATTTTCTTATTCAGGACGGTTTGATCACTCACCATCAATACCGACTTTAACTTTCTCAATTCACTCTTAATCTCATTGACTGAATTTGACGTTAAAGACGGGAACGTCATCGTAAACTGAGTCCACTGGCCAACCTCTGATTGGCATCTAACCTCACCACCAAATGAACGCATCACCTTCTGACAGAATGGTAAGCCTAACCCGTAATTGTCTGATTTACCTGTTGTATAGAAATCTTGGAAAATATGACGTATTGCATCACTAGAAATGCCAGCCCCGTTATCCGTCACCACAATTTGATGAGTAACGTCATCGCTACTCATGGTGACATGAATGTGAAAGTCTTCCGGACTACGGTGATGGAACGCATTCTTGAACAGGTTGTACATCAAGTACTTCAACAAAGTGTCACTTCCCAAGAAATCAAAGTCGCTTTGTACATCCAAAGAGATGGCTGATTTATCCGACGTGCGCTTGTAATTAAAGCTGTCGATTGAATACTCGATCACCGCTTGTGCGGAGTGCTTTTTAAAAGTTGAACGAGATACACGATTCTCATCAATCGACGTCAACAATAGATCGATGGTATCGTTACCTGAATGGATAATTTCCATGGCCTCATCACCGACGTCACGCAGCTGTTTTAACTCTTCGACGCTCAGCGCATATGGCTCTTTGATGTCACCACTCTTTGGGTTTGGTAGTATCGATTGAATAACATCAATAGAAGTTAACAAGCCACTAAGAGGGTTTCTCATTTCGTGTGCAATACCGGCACCAAAAGACTTTGCTAGGGACACCTTGTTCTCGTGTTCCACCTGATTGCGGAAATAGAACAGGTTACCGAATAGATAGATAAACAAGAAAATAGGCACATGTGTCCAGTTCATGGTTATCTCAAGATAGAAGCCTTGTGCCACCCAAGCACAAAACGTTGCAATCCCTATTCCGGCAAAGGTTTGTGCAAACATCACTCCTGTGACATGAACCAAAAGAATATGAAGGAATATTGCCGACATGAAAGACATGACCCAAACATTGGACCAATTGTTCATCAGCAACATATAAAAAAAGAAACATGGCAGACAGAGCGTAATCGCGACTTGATAATACGCTGGCAGATACTTTCGCCATTCGAATGGAACGTATTTACGGAAAATGATGCCGAAGAACAACACCGAGCATAATAGGCGGACAGTCAGATTTTCATAAGGCTGCGGGAATAGGTACTCCCACACGACAAAGTAAAAAGGGAAACCGACAAAGCCCATCCAACCTACGAGGGTTAGATTCGGTTCAGCATATTGATAAACTTTACGAATAGCGTTCATACGAAATTCTTTATTCTCTTAGCCCAGACGTTTACTCGTTTTATGATTGAGTTTTTATATAACCGAACGATTATATTACACATCACCTCCAAGCAATGAGGTTTGAATCAAATATATACGCGCTTTTGCATTTAATCTGTTTTAACCCTGCAGCCAAATATATGAAGGCCTCGTTAATACGAGGCCTAATAGTGATTTCATTCCTTGTTATCTGTGACACATAAAGCTAGGTTATCGGCAAGTAAATATTAGTGAGTAAATCACATTCATCCACCTGATGGACTAGATTTACGTACTGGAAAAAGCACGGAAAATCTCGCAAAGATTCGCCACTCTTAGGTAACCACTCACGATATAAGTAGCTTACCGTGTTAGCGATTAAATCATGGTTGCCCTTATGAACAGCGACAGCACAACGACCGCCCGGAATGATCCCCTTCTTAACACCAAAGATATTTTCTGGGACATCCCCGTTATGGCTTCCGCAAATATCAAAGCGATATTCATCTTCAGGGGTATCTGAAGGGTCAGAATAAGCCACACCAAATGTGTCACTGGTTTTTACCGGAGAAAAACCCGTCGACTTCCTCCAATCAATAAATTTAGCAGCAGTATTGTAAACCAGCTTTGGGCTCCCTTTATGCTCAATCAATGCAACCTCTGTTTCGCAAAAATCGACGACTTTCACATCCATTATCTCTTCTCCACTATTTGGTGAGTTAAACTCATACTTTGAACGCCAATATGACCAGTTTGGTTGTTTTCTAAATTGAGAAGGTGTCTGCTCAAAGTGCCTCGAAAATGCTCGAGAGAATGCTTCAAGACTCTCAAAGTGCGCCTCCAATGCAATATCGGTGACACTGTACTCGGGCTCAAAAGCTAAACGAAAAGAAGCGCGCTTTAACCGAGCAAACAACACATACTGAATAGTGCTAATCCCCATAAACGACTTAAAGATACGGTGAAAGTGGTACTTTGAACTCGCCGCCACTGAGCTCAACTGATCCAAAGTTAATGACTCATCCAAATGTCTATCAATGAAGTCACACACATTTCGTATTCGTCGCTCGTGATGTTTCGCTACATTCATTTTTGTTACCCAATAAAGAATTCGGAGAGATAATACCGACGAGGCGTTAAGTTCGCCTGATTGAGATTGCGAGACTGACTTAACTGTTGTGTTTTATTCTATATTAAGTCGTAATAAAAGGCTCTTTAGCCAATGCAACACTAAAGAGCCGAATCCTACTTAACAATAGATATTGAGCACTGTTATACCCAGTTCATTACAAGCCAGGCTAATTCAGTTCCAACATGGCATTAATCCGAACTATTTCTTGCTGCCATTTCACTTGCAGATCAGACTTCTGATGCTTTGCTTTACGAGCTTGATCCTTACTGAGTAATTCTTCGAGCTCTAATAGCCTTTCTAAAAGACCCTCTTCATTAGTTTGCGATTGCTGATCATCTGTTTTAGGCCTCTCAGAACCAGAATCGACACAGACTATAGAGTTAGACTCAATCGAAGCAGAGCAAGATTCCGCGTTTTTGCCTTGATGGATGACAGACATCGCTTCATACACCGCATCTAAGTAAGTCATTTCCATAAGTTGACCATCATTGATGTACCAGAATCGATTGCATGATTTTTCGATCAACTCTCGATCATGGCTGACCAACAGTAGCCCCCCTTCGAATTGAGTTAAGCAATTCGCCAGCTCTTCTTTACCTTCAATATCAAGGTGGTTAGTGGGTTCATCCACTAATAGGAAGTGATACTTCGCTAGCGATAGCCCAACAAACAGCAGTCGAGAACGCTCGCCACCGCTAAGCTCTGCGATCTTTTGCTCGTGTCTTTCATAGGGAAAACCCGCGCTAATCAAAGCCATTTTTCTAGCTTCCTGCGAAACAGGATAAAATGAGTAAAGTGAATCTATTAGTGAATGGTCATCACGTAATTGGTGCAGGCTTTGATCGTAATACCCGACTTCGGCATTTGGATGAAAATAACCATTATCTCCAAGTTGAGACGCCTGATAATTCGCCCACAATGCTTTCAGAAGAGACGACTTACCCGCCCCATTTTTGCCTAGCACAGCAACACGGTCACCACTCTTTATCTGCTGGAACAGCACTTCAAACAGAGGCGCTTGGTCGTCAGCGGCGGTAATTGGCACCTCTGACAATTCAAGTATTCGATTGGCCTTCATGGGTTCACCGGACAAACTTAATGTCCATGGTTCTACAGAATCCAAACGTGTCATGGTCGAGCGTAACCCTTCGGCGCGCTTTTCCATGCTTTTTGCTTTTCGTGACAGACCTTCATTGTCAAAGTCACGCCCCCAAATCGTTAAACGATGAGCGCTCTTTTCGATACGGTCGATCTCTTTCTTTTCTGCTTGTTGCCTTTCCGCATCCGTTCGGTCTTTATCTTCCAATGCTTTTCGAGCTTCGGTGCACTTTTGGCTAAAGGTAAGTACCCTTTTGTCACGTAACACCCATGTAGAATCGGTGACGTAGTCGAGTAATCTTTGATCATGTGAAACCATGACAAACGTACCTCTCCAATCTTTTAGAAACTGCTCTAACCAAAGTAACGTCGGTAGATCTAAGTGGTTACTTGGTTCATCTAGCAACAGGACATCTGGCTCAAGAATCAATGCTCTCGCGACTAACACTCGCGCGTATTGACCGCCACTTAAAGTGCCTACCGGCTGGTTCCAATAGCTTTCATCAAACCCTAAATTAGAAAGAGTAATTTGCGCTCGCCATTGCTCTGTTTGCTGCATGTTTAAAGGAAGGTTATCGGTCACAGCATCGAGCATTGAGAAACTTAACAGTCGCTTAGGTAAGTGTTGCTCAATCAAGGCAACTACGGCATTCGAGGCAAAGGAAACATTCCCTACACAGTCAGGTAAATCTTTGTTTAACAGACGTAATAAGGTGCTTTTGCCACAGCCATTACTGCCAATAAGGCCAATGCGGTCACCTTTCTTAATGGTAAAGGAAAGCCCATCAAATAATCGGCATGATGTTAGATCGTAAGAAATTGATGATGTAGATATTAATGTAGTCATTTGTTTACTCAAGTTTCAAGCGCAACAAAGCTCTGTTGTCATTCGCTGACAACAACCAAGTAAACTAGAGTGAAGAAACTCTATTGAAGGTTATATTGAAATGCTTCGCTCAAGTTTTGGTTATCGCAGCACGATATTTTTAAAACTTGAGTTTTGGTCGTACCAAAAAATATGCGCGAAGTTAAATTCACACACTTTCATAAAAATCCTCCTTATATTTGTCTTGAGTTGAACATTAGCGCTAAAAAATAAATCACATTAATCGATGAGTCAAAATATTTAGGCGCTTCGATTTATACTTGATTTACAACCTTAGGTCACTGTTACTCGGTGCATTTTTCTTGGCGTATCACAGTAATCAATCACAGCATAATGCTGAGTGACTCTATTGTCCCATATCGCCATTGAACCCTTGCTCCATTTGAAACGCACTTGATACTCTGGTCGTCGTGCAATTTCAAAAAGCTGCCGAAGTAGTGAATCACTCTCTTCACGTTTGAGTTCATTGATGTAACGGGTAAATTGCTCGTTGATATATAGCGTCTCTTTGCCCGTTTCTGGATGAACTTGTACTAACGGATGCTCTACTGGCGGGTTTTCTTGCGCGGTTTTCAGCAGTAACTTATGCCAATTTAGCTCAATTTGGTCCGATTCAATACCCTCAAACGCGACTAACGAATGCGTTGCCGATAAGCCTCTTAGCTTGTCTTTCATGCTTTCATCTAATGAATCGAACACTGCGGTCATCGAACACCAAATCGTGTCGCCACCGACATCCGGTACATATTGAGCATGTAATAGAGAGGCTTTAGATGGTAGCTCCCGCCAGGTTAAGTCGGTATGCCAATAACTCTCCATTGGCGCATTACCTCGAGTAGTTTCTATCACACTGACTTGCGGGGCTTGTTCTACACGCGGAAAGAAAGGATGAACGGGTTCGAGCTCTCCGAAACGCTTTGCAAGCGCTAAGTGTTGTTCAGGCGAGAGGCTTTGTTCACCCAAGAAAATAACTTGATAAGTAACAAGTGCCTGGTACAAATCATCGAGTTCACTCTCACTGCAATCCGAAAGATTTAATCCATCAATACGAGCGCCAATGTGAGGGGTAATAGGTACAATGTTCAACATACTTTCGCTTATCGGTTAAGAGATATTAATAGGGAGTCATGTCGCGACTCGTTATTAAACCGGACAGAACCGATTTTTCTTTCCTTACCACGCACAATAAAACCGGTTTATTCGAAAAACAAAAGAAAAGAGGCCCTACACTGGAGCTCTTATTGTTCGTTGATACTTCCTGTATCCGTGGACAAATCCAATCTGTAGTACTTTCACCGAAAGCCAGATCATCGATACCTCCAGTTGTGTATCACTACTAAATCTAGCATACAAGCTTCAAGCTTTCTGAGACTTAACCGAAAGCTTGTCTAAGTAGACGTAAATTCCCGCTTATCAATCTGATAAAGCAACGTCATATTTTTTTGCCTGCTACAACCAAAAGAAAAGCCCACAACAAGGTAGGCTTTGGCTATCTGGCTTCTGAACTTACTAAACGAATGAGTCACTTTCTGAAACCATCATTCAAACCTAAAATTAAAAGTTTGCTTGGAGCGTCAAACCACTGTAAGCCGAGTATGCATTCAACATAATGTGGTATCTGCCGCTTTGGGTGACATTCACCGTACAAGTCTCGCTGTTGCCCGATCGGAAAGGTCGGCAGTCCCACGTACTAAGCGTTGGTTTATCCCCGAAACGAAGATAAAGATCCGCATCGCCTGTGCCACCAATGGTGACCACTGTCAGCTGTTGGCCCTGTTCTAAGTCCATGTAGAAGTAGTCCTTTTGGCCTCGACTGCCACTCAGTCCATTAACCGGCACGCCAGAAACTAGTTTTCCATCTGGATCTGGTCCAGGTACTGGACCACCGCAATCAGGTTCACAACCACTATCAGTCAAACTATACAGCAATTTATTGGTGGTTCCTCTTGTGTCAGAAACCTTATTCTCCGAGGCTCTTGAGTTCAGTAACCCTGCAAGTTGAAGAGGTGTTAAGCCGTTGTTTTCTTGCAAGTACAAGGCAGCAACACCGGCAACATGTGGCGTCGCCATGGAAGTTCCGCTAATCGTTTTATAGCCACCATCATACCAAGCAGACTTGATTTGAGATCCAGGTGCGAATAGATCAACGCAGCTGCCCCAGTTTGAGAAACTAGAACGCGAATCAGAGCTCGTTGTTGAGCCCACCGTCACACCACTTGGTACACGAGCCGGCGATGAATTGCACGCATCGGCATTTGAGTTACCCGCCGCCAATATAAAGCTCACTCCGGATTGAATTGCACCTTGCACCGCGCTATCCAATGCAGTTGATCGCCCGCCACCTAAACTCATATTGGCGACTGAAGGCCCTGATGCATTTTGCGCTACCCAATCCACACCAGATATCACGCCAGATGTGGTTCCTGAACCCGAACAACTAAGTACTCTTACCCCAACAATGTTAACGTTTTTAGCCACACCGTACTGGCTGCCTCCAATCGTTCCTGCAACATGGGTACCATGCCCATTACAGTCACTCGAATCAGCATCGTTATCCACGAAATCATAGCCAGAAACCGAGCGTCCGCCGAATTCCTCATGATTATTATTAACACCCGTATCAATCACGTAAGCCGTTACGCCAGAACCATCAAAATTGGCATTATAGTTTCGGTCTAAAGGAAGACTTCTCTGGTCTATTCGGTCCAAACCCCAAATCGCGTTACTTTGAACGGCTTCATTTGAAACAACAGGATCGATACTGAGGATTTGGTCTTGTTCAATGTATTCAACCCGAGAGTCACGTCTGAGTTGCTTTAATTGAAGTGCGTCTAGATTTGCCACAAAGCCAATAATGGAACGATCAAAAACATCGTCAGTTTTGATTGAAAACGAATTGGCCATTTGGCCTACCGTTTGTTGGGTAAACTGCTGTAATCCAACCGCGTCATTCATTAGCATCTGCGGTTGTTTCAATACAACAATATAGCGATCGGTGATCGCGTCATCTGATGAAGCCAACATCAGTGGAGCAATAGGTTGTTGTGAGTTTTCTATCGAATTGAAAGCAGAACCTTGAGCCAAACTTGATGCGGAATAAATACCAAATGTGACTGCAATACAACAACTTAATACTTTCTTTAACATAGCTTTTTCCTTGAGATTTTAGGTTTGTTGGTTGTTACCTACGACAAACACGAAAATGCAGACAGCTAGCGTTATACGCTCAATACGTGAAGCAACAGTGTTACAAATTCAACCTAAGACAGTACGAATGAGATTGCTTATTAATTTATATTCATCGCATTAAGAACTTCGAGTCGGGACAAACTATTTTGAAAAGCTTATGCAATCACATTTTATATAATTTGATCAAAAGCTCTAATTTTAACAAAAGTCGAATGGTTGGAGAAAAATGGTGTATGCGAGAGGAATGATCTCCATTATTGACATATCACACACCCAAAATCCCGCAAAAACTAAAAAATGCAGCATCAAAAACACATGTGATTAGCCGTACTTATAGTGAATAAATATTATTAATTGTACTCGACGACAGCTTACCTCTACCTTGGCTACATTACCCAACACGATAAACAATGCGATTACGCAGGGAAAACGATGACCGCCATTACCGATTTAGACATTCTGTTAAATTCCATGTCACCTGAGATCATTGAAGGTGATTATGTTTTTTGTACGGTAGAGGGAGGACTAGCCGACTATACCCACCTCAATCCGATGGCGACCTTTCGAGAAAAAGAAGGGTTAACTTTAGTGCTAACAGAAGAAGTGGCGACTCAAGCGCAGTTAAGTTTCGACGGTGTGTTTAGCATGATCACGTTATCTGTACACTCGAGCCTAGAAGCCGTAGGTCTGACAGCCGCCTTCGCAACTAAACTTAGCTCGTACGGCATCAGTGCCAATGTGATTGCAGGTTATTATCACGATCATATCTTCGTCCAGAAGCACAAAGCTGATCAAGCTATGAGCGCACTTCGAGAATTCTCAGAAGCGAACTAGTAACATAAGCGCTCTAAGTAGATGAATTCGCTCGTTCACGTATAAAGCTAACCAAGAGCTTGGTGAGATGCGTGTGATAGCTCATTGACCGATAATGGATGTAAATCGTTAGTGGGGCTAGTTCAAGGTCTAACCGTTGTTCGACTAACGAGCCCCGGTTCAACTCATCTCGACAGAATTCTCTTGGTAACGCCACAAAACCTAACCCTTTGACAGCCATAGCTTTAGCGATAAACCCGCCATCAACATTGATGTCTGACTTAATGGCCACACTCTTCAAGCCTTCTGGACCACTAAATATCCAGGGGTTGCCAGCAAAAGCTTTGTAACTTGAAATACAAGGCATTGCGGACAGCTCCTCAACTGTGATCGGTAAGCCATATTTCGCTAGACAAGATGGCGAAGCTAAAACCGAACTCTCCCATTGACACAATGGCCGTGAAACCCAGTCACGATCATCAAGCGAGCCTCGCTCAAAACTAATAACGATATCAGGATCGCTGTTTAACGCGCTTTCTATCGACGTACTGTGTTCGCAAAAAAGAGAAACATTGGGGTAGCTAAGAGCAAAATCGGCGAGAACATCACCAATGAAAGGGATGTCTGGTGAGCTCACGCGAATACTGCCTTTCATTGACTCCGTTGAAATGCTGACGTTTTGCAATGTTTGGCTCAATTGACGAAGAGGCTCTCGGATCTCGTTGTAAAGCATTTCACCGGCCGAAGTTGGCGTCACCTTTCTGGTTGTCCGGTAGAACAATTTATTGCCTAATTCAGCTTCAAGCTGCTGAACATGTCTACTCACCGTTGAACTAGGGATTAGCAAACGTTCAGATGCTTTTACAAAGCTGCTCTGTTCAAAGACACAAATAAATGAGTTCAACCAAGCGTTATCGATCCTTTCCAATTTATTATCCCACAAATCGCAATACTCAATCTCATACTAACCTATTTTTCTGGATTATCTATCACGATAAGGTACAGAAAATTCGCTGAGGAGAACACATTATGACAACAAACAAATCGAAAATTTTTGAGCGCGATGGATACCAACTCAAAGTAGAGCAGCATGGTAAAGGCCCGAAATTATTGATTATTGGCAGTGTCGATTATTACAAAAGAGTGATTCCAACACGGCTTCATGAGCACTTTACTTGTCTGTACCTAGATCATCGAGGCTTTGCCCAAACCGTAAACGACAAGCAGAACGACATCATCACTCTGGACATCATTTCCAAGGATATTGAAGCTATCTGTGATTATTTCAATATTCGTAAAACCAGTATTCTGGGGCATTCCGGGCATGCGTACATGGCACTTCATTTCGCTAGTTTGACCAATATCCAGATAAAAAAAATCATGGTTGTCGGCGCTCCGCCAAATCTATCAGAGGCAATGAGAACTAGGCAATTTATATACTGGGAGAACAATGCCTCAAATGAGCGAAAGAAGCTTTTGGATCAAAGCCTTGGAAAACTTAAACAGGACATAGACAAAGAACCTCACAGAAAGTTCGCGCACTTGTGCCGTAGATTAGGGCCGATGCGTTGGGCAGATCCTAGTTTTGATGAACTCCCCCTTTGGGAGCAAGTCACAACTAATACGGCACTACTTGATTCACTATGGGGTGATGTCTTTGGCAAGATAAATCTCGCGACGCTGCCTAATGCTAAACAATTGGATATCACTGTCGCCATTGGTGAGCTTGATTTTAGCATTGCGCCTTTGAATACGTGGTTGCCTTTAAAAGAGACATTTCGCTCACTTGAGTTAGTGGCGCTTAAAGGTGTATCTCATACCCCTATGCTTGAGTCTCAAGAAGAGTTTATTGATATTATTTGTGCTCACTTGCTGGGTTAAACAAACAGACTGCTTTACTGGCAAATCAGACTACCACAAAAAAATAGTAAATTAGCAAGACTAAAGATGTTAATAAGGTGCCTAGTTCGCACCTCATTTCATACGTAAACTTAAAAGATATTGAAGAGCTCGATAAGAAAAGGGATTCTCACCTGTCCCCTCAGCACCAACAAGTGACAACTTCACCACAATTCAAGCTAGCTAAATATGAAATGCTTAACCATGAAAGGATACTTAATAGCAGCGCAACTTCTTGTGCAAGATAGACCGAAGTAGAAAAACCGCAATAATTCGTGGTGTGACCAGCCGAAAAACCTAGCGTTCAAAGTATATCACTCAGATTTGCGTGGCACATGGCAATAGAGCCAAATTTAAGGACACGCCATATGGAAAATTTGGAGGTGAAATGTGCCATCTCTATTCAGACCCGGGCATACAACTTTGCTCAGCGGCGAATAATAACTAAAGTCTTGTGCTTACTCAGGTTTTGTCCTCCCTCCAGCCCCAAAAGAAGCTCATATTCGCTTCTTTTGGGAGGTAATGCACTCAAAGAGTGGATTGTAGCCCTCAGACATTTAGGGCTACAATCTATATGGATAAAAGATACTAATAAGTTAAGGTTATTTAGAATGTCGCATTGACACCTAACGTAAACTCTCGGCCATCGGCGACCGTAGTACTCGTTTTACCGCCGCCGCCAAAGTATTCAGTATCAAATAGGTTCTTAATATTTAAGCGCAATTCAACATCGGTCTCAGCAATATCCATCCTGTAAGAGGCACCCGAGTCAAAACGGATGTATCCATCTTTAGATACTGTATTTTGGTTATCAGCAAAGCGTTTACCTTCATACACTGCACCAAGATTCAATGCTAGTTGGTTATTGACTTCATAACGACTCCATACATTCGCAGACCACTCTGGTGTATCAGCAGGTCGCTTCCCATTCAGGCTATCGTCTGCAGGTCTTTTATACTCAGCATCCAGATACATCATAGAACCAGCTAAGAAAAGTTTTTCTGTGGCTTTTCCTTGTGTACCCATTTCAAAGCCTCGGTGTTTTTGTATACCAGACTGAGTCGTGATTTGATCGAAACTAGGGTTATCAACGAGTTCTTCTGTTACTTTTATGTTTGAAACTTCAATATCAAAGACAGCGCCAGTTATTAATAAGTTTTCGTCAAATAATGACCATTTTGCTCCCAACTCGTATTGCTCCCCGTATTCAGGTTTTAAGTTAAGGCCGTCATTAGCATCACTTTGATTATTAACCGCTCCCTGTGGCATGAAACTTTTCGAGTAATTCAGGTAGATACTGCTATCCAGTGTAGGATTAAAAATCAAACCGGCTTTTGGAGAAACCGCATAGCTGTTGTTACCATAGCCCTCTTTATGCTGCTCGTCGTATCGGACACCAGCTAAAACTTTCCAGTAATTGTTGATAGTCATCAAGTCCTGTACGTAGAACCCAAAGTGTTTGTATGAACTATCGCTTGTCGACCGTGTGCTATTGTTATAAAAATCCGGTTTAGCTACGTTGTCCCCAGGCTTAACTTCGATGAAGTTGTTACCGTTTGCATCATTGTATGTATAACGTGTTTGCGCGTAATCGTAGTCAAGAATATTGGCACCTAAAAGCAGCTGGTGCTCTAATCCCAAACCGTAGGCTCGCCCCGTTAGGTCGACATATCCCGTTTGAAAATTCCAATCGTCGTAACGATCAAATGGTTTAATAAAATATCCATCCTCCATATCATCGTAGCAATTATTTTTATTACATTGATTTGGTTGAGAGGCTACATAGTTTCGATCATATTGTTGCTCGTTATACCCAAGTTTAACTTTCCAATCAGTATTAATTTGATATATCAAATCAGCACTAATGTTGGTCACTTCTTTATCTGTTTGCGCCCATGGCATATCCCAAATAGTTTCTCGATTACCAATAAGATTTCCTTCATCATCGAGACGCCCACCGTCTATGCCTGATTTATCATTGGTTTTACTATAAGCAAGAGACAATAGTAGGTCTTCAGTAACATCAAACTCTAAGTTCAAATAGCCAACAAATTTATCGCCTTCATTGTGTTTGCCGTTTTGCTTGTACTTTCTAGCAGAAACAGAGTCCTGCTTTGCAAGTACAGTACGGTAACGAATTGTCTCATCATCGTTCAAGCTACCGCCTGCATCTACGCTATAGCGTGTAGAACCATTACTATTCACGTCAAAACCCACTTTGGCCATGTTTTCATATGTTGGTTTCTTCGTAACCATGTTAATCAAACCGCCAGGACCAGATTGACCATAAAGCATACTTGATGGACCTTTGAGTACTTCTACTCGCTCTAAAATTTCTGTAGGGTGTTGGTAATATGAAAAGTGTTGATGGCCATCAACAAGATATCCAGAGCTTGCACTTAAATCGAACCCGCGAATTTTAAAGTATTGAAAGCCCCACTTTTGTCCCCCAGCGGTAACGCTAGAATCATTTTCAAGAATATCGCCTAGATTGTGCGCCAATTGTTCATCAGTCATTGAACTAGGGATCACGGCGACTGATTGTGGCGTGTCAAGTAAGCTGATGTCACTTCGCATTGCACCAAATGCTTCATCTGCCTTGTAATGATTAAACTGACTGCCGAGAACAACAACACGTTCGATATCCTCATTTGGGGAATCAACAGTCTCTGCAAACGCAGGAATTGAAATTACAGCAGAAATAGCCAATGGAAGTGGCGATAACTTAAAAAGTGATGATGGAGTACTCAAAACAGCCTCTAGAAAAGTTGAAATGTATAGGTTAGCAATAATAAATGAGATGAATTATCATTTGCATTAGATTTACACTATTTACGTTATTTATCATTAGTTGGGAAAGATTGGTTAGGTCGCTGTGTCCGCAACATATAGTTTGCTTCAAACCCAAATTTACATGATAGATCCATGCCTAGATGACGCTCGTTAATTCAACTCGGTCGTTCAGAGTAATATGCTCAATGAGAAAGGCATGAACTAACCTAGATTAAAACGAAAGGTAAAAAGAGCTAATCAGTTGCTATTTTTTCTACCCCAAAAGAAGAGAATTTTAGGAACTCAGCGAGTGGAGCTAGCCTATTCGATGTGAGTTGCCAAACTGCTTGACACGCGTAAGACGAGTATTGCTAATACCATCTCCCTTCAGAGCAAGTCAGTCAAGCTTTTCGACATACCTGTGATCGACATTTTATGACGAATAGCGCCGATATTTGGATGTTACAGCGTACTTTTGCAAACTAAACTAAAGAACAAATCGATAGCTCATTTCCCATACAAAAAAAGCGACGCAATGCACGTCGCTTTGGCTTATTGCTTAACGCAGACAGGCTGATCAGGCATCAGTCCATTAGACGCCTAAGCAAGCTTAAAAGTCGCCACTTTGTCACTTAAGCCAGCGGCTTGGCTCTTAAGTTCATTCGACTCAGTTAAACTGTCCTGAGCACCAACCACCAAGTGGTCAGTCACATCTTTAATGGTCGTAATATTCTGAGTGATCTCACCCGTCACATGGGTTTGCTCTTCTGCTGCAGTAGCAATTTGAGTCGCCATGTCGCTAATCAAGGCAACAGACGTATTGATTTCTTCTAGCGCGAGAGAAGCTCGATCCGCATCTTCTACAGAATGTAGTGCAAGCTTAGAGCTCGTTTCCATCAGTTCAACGGCTTGTGCTGTTGTCCGCTGTAGAACATCGATCGTTGCCTTGATCTCTTCCGTTGAAGAGTGAGTGCGTTGAGAAAGCACACGAACTTCATCAGCTACTACGGCAAAGCCACGACCTTGCTCGCCGGCACGAGCGGCTTCAATAGCGGCATTCAAAGCAAGCAAGTTCGTTTGCTCCGCAATGCCTTGAATGGTGGCTAATACAGTCGAAATTTCTTGAGCGTGTTTATTCAGATCGCTGATCACACTACCCGCTTCGTTCACTTCATTCGCTAGGTTATTAATGGAACCTTTAGTGTCGACAACCAATGCATGACCGCTGTTGGTGCTCGTCGCTGAGTCTTGCGCTGCTTTTGCGGTTTGCTCTGCATGCGATGCGATCTCTTGCGTTGCACTCGCCATTTCAGTGACTGCCGTTGCAACCATAGTGATTTCTTGCTGTTGATGGTTCAGCTCGTTCACCGAAAGGTTTGCACGCTGTGCACTCTGTTCTGATTGGCTATTCAACTGCTCCGATTGGCTACGGATATGACCGATTAGCTGCTGTAAGCTACCAACAAACGTATTGAAGTTCTGAGCTAGCTCGCCTACTTCATCTTGATTATCAACATGAATGCGTTGAGTTAAATCACCACTGCCGTTCGCAATTTGCGCCAAAGCTTGAGACACATGATTTAGTGGACGAAATAAAATGGTACAAAGTAAATTAAATAGTACCGTACAAAGTACCACCACTAGCAATGTCACCAACACTTGACCGATAACAGCATCAAAGAGTGGCGCCACTAAAGAGTCATGATTCACCACGCTAATCGTAATTAGATTGGTTCCATCAATTGCACGCGCATACAGTACATAATCGGTACCGTTCAACTCAATGGAGATGTCCTTACCGCTCACCAACGCCTTTTGCACATCTGGAAAATTCAAACCAAGTGAACTGATATCTTTGTTAAGTAGCTTAGTGTCTGCATGTGTGTAAACCGTACCCTTATTTGTCGCGATAAACATGTAACCTTCCCCTGGAAGAATCACTTGCTCAAGGCTATTTAGAATATCGGTTATTTCAACATCCGCGCCCAATACTACCTGCTGCCCATGCAGTTGCAATGCGGTGCCTAGTGACACTACATTCGCTCCCGTTGCCGCCGCAACCGTAGGGTTGTCCATGAAAACCTTACTTGGATTAGCAACCGCATTGGTATACCAGCCCCACAAACGAGGATCATCATTACCCGGTGGTAACACTACCCCATTGGCATTTTCTTGTGAGCCATCAGGATACGCTAAGAAGACATTATCAAAAGAGCCAGAATCGCGAACCTGTTTAAGGTGAGTAACCAAACTCTCCTTTTGAGACTCTTGAGACAGAGAAGTAAGCGCACGCTCTTTGGATAAGATCCAATCCGATACGTATTGATTGTATGAAGCCGATGCACCTTCTAAACGCTGTTCAACTTCTGTATCCAAACGCTGCAATGAAGCACGAAATGAAAGTGCTTCAACCAAAATCCCCCCCAGGATGATGGCCAGACTGGCAGAAATCGCCAGCTTATTCTTAAGTGAGAGTTTCTTTAACATAGGAAACCTATAATTTTGTATAAATAGCGCTGGAAACAGGACCGTTCCCGCGCTGAAAGCAAGCTGATATATTTTACACATTAAAATAAATTATAAAATGCCCTAAGCTATTGTATTTAAGGTATATGTGAGCCAAAAGATAGATCCAGGTCAAAGCAAAAGGGCGAACATCATACGCTAAGGGTCTTATATTAATTCAACAGTATCATGTGATTGGTATCTGCCACGCCTATTACTTCATCTATAACAATCAAAATAGCGTTTACCCTATCATTCGATTAATCTTATAAGTCGTTATGCCCATAGAGTTTTCTTATGTCTCGAAGCCAACGCCTCTTTGATTTGCTTCAATTATTGCGCTGTCACAAATATCCCGTGCCTGCCGATCACCTTGCTCAAGAACTGAATGTCAGTACACGTACCATCTATCGTGATATTGCAACACTACAAGCACAAGGCGCGGAAATCGATGGCGAAGCTGGTGTGGGCTACCTGCTCAAACCTACCTTTACCCTGCCACCCATGATGTTCTCCTCGGAAGAGCTAGAAGCGTTGCGGCTCGGAGCGGAATGGGTCGCTAAGCAAGCTAATGGAGAGTTCAGTGAATCGGCTAGAAATGCGATTGCTAAGATCTCGGCCGTGCTCCCTTCAAACCATCAAGCTAAATGCAGTGAGGATATCATTCGTGTTGCTTCAATCATTGGGGTTGCAGATCTAGGTTTTGAACTGTCGGAGATAAAGTTAGCGATTAAGCAACAAAACAAAGCTCAAATTCAATATACAGACGCCAAGGCAAAAGTCAGTTCTAGGGTCGTATGGCCTATGCTGATCGGCGTATTTGAAAACTGTTATGTATTGGTCGCTTGGTGTGAAACACGCAGTGCTTATCGAAACTTCAGGCTGGATAGGGTTAACGCATTGACCATACTGGAAGAAAAGTATTCAAAGTCACGAAATAGCTTACTCAAAGAGTGGCAAACCATGGAAGGGGTTACAGACAAAGTGATCCGCTACTGACAAAAACTGTCACTAGTTAGAGATATATTCTTGTGGTCCAAAGAAGCACCACACCAGATAACCTAACTAGGATCAGACATGTTTAATATCGATTCATTTGTCCTTTATGTGACTGACATTCACCGCAGCATGGATTTTTATTCCAAAGCCTTTAATTATGAGCCAACACTGCTATCACCAACGTTTGCTGCCATAACTTTTGCAAGCAACGTGAAGATCACCCTCAAGCAATCTGACACTCTTACGCCAATAAGCAAAGTAACTGGTGGCGGCACTGAGCTATCGATAGCATTGACAGATAAACAAGCTCTGGAAAACCTATATGAAGAATGGAGAGCAAAAGAAATACAGTTCGAACAAACACCAGATGAGTCCGTGTTTGGTATCAACTTTGTCGCGATTGACCCAGACGGCCACCGCATTCGAATCTTCGCCTAAATGAAAAGAGCAAGCGACACTCCCGTTGCTTGCTCATCTCATCTAGCTCATCAGCCAAAAAGAACTAACCGAAGTCTATCGTCAGTAACAATCGAGCTTCTTCAGATGAAGTGACAGGCGAACGGTGGACAAGACCTCGGTTTTCATTTCCGCTCCAACGCTCTCCTTTCAATAACGCCACATCACCAGCGGCCATTTGCTGGATGTCAGACTCGTCATTGTAGAGGCCAGATGCTGAATCTGGCTGGCCATTACTTCCACGACCAAGTTTAGAACGGTCAACCGAGTCGTTTTCTAACCACTGAGTCGCAATGCCATGATAGGTTGTCACTAATCGGCAAGGTACTTGGTCAAAATGAAAGCGAGGACACATTGCCTTGTTCATTACAGCCAAGCGGAGACCAACTTCTTCAAGCTCAAACAAGCAACAGAACATGTCCACCAGCTCAGCCATATTTTCTAGCAGGGCTTTTGAAGCTGTTCCGTCTGTAGCGAATTCCAATTTGTCGAAAGCGTTTGCAGGTGACACGCTAACAGACTTACTAAAATTTTGGTTAGCCGAAATAAATTCATTGATTTCAGATACAAAACTCTCATCAAAGTTACGCTGCCATATTGCGACATTGATATCATCTTGGTAAATGTCAGCCAACACTGTCGGGGATGAAGCTGCACTACAAGATGGATTCCGGCCCTTCTGCCCTTGATGAGCTAGCGTTCCATCAATACTTGACGATTGATTACAACTCGTTGCCAAAGGTTCAGCTAAAACGGCATTCATTATCTCATCTCCTTGCTGCGCGCTCATATTCTCTAGAGGCAATATCTATGTTTGCCAAAAGAACAAACCAAGATAATGTTATAACATAACAATATACATTCAAGCAACTCAGGAGATAATCAACGAGTTTGCCTTAAGTGCCAAACTTGCAAAGCAATCCGGCTATACTGAAGTGCAAATACGCGTTGCACATGGCTACCTTGTCAGCCAATTTTTGTCTTCAAGACCCAACCAGCGTGACGAAAAATGGGGAGGTTCACTGGAGAACAGACTTCGCTTTGTGATCGATCTGTACCGCGCGACTCGTAAAAAAGTTGGAGAAAGTTTCCCCGTCGGAATCAAACTTAACAGCGCAGATTTCATGAAAGGCGGCTTTACCGAAGAAGAATCGATGCAAGTGGTTCAAGCACTGAGCCGTGAGGATATCAACCTTATTGAGATATCCGGAGGCACTTATGAAAGACCGTCAATGATGGGTTCCAAGAACAAAAGTGGACTCGTAAAAGCAAGCATAGCTAAACGTAAAGCATATATCTTAGATTATATGGTCAAGGTGAGAGAGTTAGTTAGCACACCTCTGGTGGTAACTGGTTGTTTTGAACAGCACCGGCAATGAATGAGGCTCTGCAGACATCAGCCACTGACTTCGTTGGGATTGCTCGAACAATGGCAGTAGTCCCTGACTTCCCGAATAAGTTAATGGCAGACCCAGCTCACGGAATGCCATTAGACGTACCCACAACAGGAAAACCAGCACTGGACAGAATGGCAATGGTCAGGTTGGTTCGATATGAACATCAAATGTAGCGAATTGCCGTAGGAAAAGACGCAGTTCCAGAACTTAGCGCACTCGGAGTCGTGGTCAAACCCCTTCTAACGGCTGGCGGGCACGCCTTTAAAAAGCGTCGCGCATAATGCATTTATAAGCATGCAATACGTGCAAAACACCTTAAAAGATGTCGTCGGTGTCACATGTCGTTACATAGCATGACCCCTTTAGGCTTTACATCTCAGGCGAGGTAAACAACAATCCCTGAGAATAAATCCATAACACAATGTATTTAGAGATTATGAGTAACACTGAAAACAAAAAATCGAGTCCTCTTTTTGAAGTCGTATTTAACGTCCTTCTTCCGTCATTCATCCTTATGAAGTTCAGCGGAGAAGAGCACCTCGGAACTGGTTTAGCACTGCTTGTCGCACTCGCCTTCCCTATTGCTTACGGTGGTATGGAGCTAATCCGCAACAAGAAATTTAACTTCATCGCTGCACTTGGCTTTGTCAGCGTATTACTAACTGGTGGCATTGGTTTCTTCGAGCTAGACACGCGTTGGTTAGCTCTAAAAGAAGCCTTAATCCCTGGCTTAATCGGTCTAGCGGTACTTGGCTCTACCTTTACTCGCTATCCATTCATCCAAAAAGTGATTTTTACGCCCACATTGCTGAACATTGCTCTAATTGAAGAGCGTTTAAAGCAATTTGGAAACCAAGCTAAATTTGATCGCTGCCTAATGACATCAAACTACATGTTCGCTAGCACGTTCGCATTCTCTTCTGCAATGAACTATTTCCTGGCGACTTGGATTGTTACTAGCCCTGCTGGTACTGCGGCGTTCAATGAAGAACTCGGTAAATTAACTCTATATAGCTACCCTGCGATTGCGATTCCAAGCTTACTAATGACGTTAGGTATTTTTTACTACATCTGGCGCCAAGTTCGTGACATGACCTCACTAGAGACCGAACAGATTTTCGTCACCAATAAATAAGCTCACTCAAAGCAGCTCAACCTGAACACCCTAAGCCCAGCAATTCGCCTGTCTCTTAATCGAGTAGGAGGAGGCCTCACGGCCTCCGTCCTCTTATATGGACTCCCTAAAGTAATCAACTTATTTTGAAAATATCGTGGTAGATGCGCTCTTATATACGGGCTTTAACTGGAGAGCTACTCCTGCCCTTTGATGTATTCGCACCAATAGTTCATGTCTCACGAACAGTATCCAGGTACTAGAGAGGACGACTGAATTCTACTGGTTGGTCTTACCGTTTTTTTTCGCAATTCGTTGATTTACTTATCTCTTTAAACCGCTAGTAGAGCTGGTTGATAATCATCGTTATTTTTTATTAGTGCTACCGCCGTTCTGACTGTTTTGTTCGCCAATGCTATCGCTGCTATTTTTTTCCCTCTTCTTTCAATCAGTTTTTTTAACCACTGTTCTTTCACCGTTCTAGGTTCCCTTAGCACAACTTTGTGCACCACAGACATTGCTCCTTGGAATAACAAGCTTCTCAATCGTTTGTCGGCACTGAATTTTGATATATGCCCGATGTGCTCTTTCCCTCCTGTTGAATGTTGTTTTGGCGTTAGACCTATACAAGAGGAAGCATCTCGCCCTGTTTTAAATTCCTGTGCATTACCTAGTCGAACAGTTAACCCTAATGCAACCTGAGGTCCAACTCCCTCCAATTTGCTCAGTTTCTGACAAGTAGAATGGTGACGTGTATGTTCCGCTATAAGTTTGTCATAACCATCGATCTGTTCCGTATATTGTTTTAGCCACTCAGATTGAGCATATAGTGCTTGACGATAGTTCATAGGCAACCCATTTTCACCGTCTTCTAAAACGTCAGGTAATGATTTCACCAGATTACGAATGCCTTTTGATATAACAATGCCAAATTCTGACAATAGCCCTCTGATTTGATTTATTAGTGCTGTTCTCTGCTCGATTTGAAGTGTTCGTACTCGTTCCAGCGATTGCAGTCCTTGCTCTTCTTCTGACATAACACAACAAGGCCGAATATGAGGTAATTGAGCTGCAATACCAATTGCATAGGCATCGTTTTTGTCAGTTTTTTGCTTTAACTGAAGCCCTTTTACAGCTCGAGCCTGAAGTATCTTTACCTGATGACCGTGGCGTTGCGCTAAGCGAGCCCAATAATGAGCTCCGCCGCAGGCTTCCATTGCTACAACTACAGGCTCATGCTTTCCCAAAAGCTCGATTAATGCTTTACGATTGATAGCCTTGTTGTATGCGACGCTATTACCTTTATTAAATTTGCAGACCTGAAATGAGTTCTTTGCCAAGTCAATTGCAATAATAGTAACCTTGTTCATGTGTGGACTCCTCGGGCTAATGTGGTAATTAAGACCGTATCCCTTTCGGGGTAGGGAGTCCATACATCTCACACCACCGTACAAGC
>JAYYSE010000114.1:0-25950 GCA_036126475.1 Pseudomonadota bacterium
GATTGGAAGGTATCCCCCGCCAATAATAAAAGAGGCAAACGGTTCGTGTGCGCCACACCTGCAGCGGTGACCATATTTGTCGCGCCTGGTCCTATGGAAGAGGTCGCAATACCAATACGCTGGCGTTTGTTAGCTTTGGCGTAGGCGATGGCGGCATGCGCCATTGACTGTTCATTTTGCCCCCTCCATGTCGGTATTTTATCTTGGTTTTCGAAAAGTTCTTGACCTAGACATGTCACATTTCCATGTCCAAATATGGCGAAAGCACACCCGAAGAGGCGAACTTCTTCTCCAGCGACCTCAATCATTTGAACAGATAAATATTTAACCAAAGCTTGGGCTGTGGTGAGACGAACAGTTTCCATGACATTGACTCCTTTTCCCTATTGAAGATTTTGTTCTGATTACTTGAATGTGAAAGTCAGTCTTTCCGGCAAATATCGACAGCGACGATGCTGTTTGCTTTTCATGCACTTTAATCGACGAGTTTTCCGCGAGGATGTTGCGATTAATGTTATGAAAATGTTTTCAAAAACACACGAAATAATAACAGTTCAATCATTAAAAAACCACTATTATGTGATCGTTGTCACTAATACTTTTTAATTTAGTTATAATATAGTAAATAATTTGAAAACAATATCAGAAGCTCAGGGTTGATTGTTAATGGGATGTTGTAATTAGTTTTGGCGAGTATTGAATTCGCCATCAGTGTGGGATCTCTCTCAGAGATTGGCCAGCCACATGGTCTCGAACCGATTCACAAACTTGCTGCGCGGTTTATAAACGTATAAACGAGAGGTGAAAATTTAAATGAGAATACGTCTTTCAAACGCTCCTTGCTCTTGGGGCATAGAATTTGCGGATAATGTCAATAACCAACCATGGCAACATGTGCTAGGAGAAATGTCCTCTGCAGGTTATCAGGCAACTGAACTAGGACCATTGGGGTATCTGCCTACCGAACAAAACGAACTTTCATCGGCGCTTTCTTCTAACAAACTTAAACTGATTGCGGGCACTCTGTTTGACTACCTTCATCGACCAGAAGAAAAACAGGCGATTTTGGATAAGACGAAATGGACCTGCCAAATTCTTAAACAACAAAATGCGCGTTACTTGGTAATTATTGATCATGTTTGTTCCCCGAGGACCGATGAGGCAGGACAGGTCAAAACGGCATCAAGGCTTGACGATGAACGTTGGCAATATATGGTACAGACGCTCAAGGAAGTAGGAGAAATCTGCAACGAGTACGGCATCGTGGCAACCTATCATCCCCATGCAGGTACATTCGTAGAATATAAGGACGAAGTAGATAAGCTAATGAAAGATGTACCAAAAGATTTGCTTTCTCTTTGCGTTGATACCGGCCATTGCAAGTACGCTGGTATTGACCCCGCTGAACTGATTCGCCGTTATGCAGAACGAGTGAAATATATTCACTTTAAAGATCTTGATCCTATCGTTCATCGCTCCTCTTTGGATAACAACAAAGACTTCTATCAATCCGTATCAGACAACATTTTTTGTCCGTTAGGAAAAGGATGTGTGGACTTTGACGATGTAAAACATGCGTTACAAGAGATTGGCTATGACGGTTGGATTACCGTAGAGCAGGATACGGATTTAATGGATGTCGCCAATGTGCAAGCGGATGCTACAAAGAGTCGCGTGTTTATTGAACAGACTTTTTTCCAACCCTCATCCAACAATTAGCAAGGAACTTAGGAACAAATAAGGAAACTCTTATGGTAGAGAAGAAGATGGCAAACACAGCATCAAAAGCTTCATTGGATGAACGAGTTAGAGACGAGTCACTAATTAAGCAATTGTTGTCAAGACCTGAGTTAGGCTCTGTATCGGGTGCAGTTTTGGTCTTTATATTTTTTTCATTAGTTGCTTGGGACTCAGGGATGTTCAATGCGGATGGTATTCTCAACTGGACAACAGTCTCTGCCCAGTTAGGTATTATCGCGATTGGCGCGTGTTTGCTCATGATCGCGGGCGAGTTTGATCTCTCTATTGGTTCGATGATCGGATTCGCAGGGATGATGATCGCAATACCTTCGGTTTATTGGGGGTGGCCTGTTTGGACTGCGGTAATTTTTGCCTTCGCAGGGGCGATGTTCATTGGATTTATCAACGGCTATATTGTTGTTAAAACCGGACTTCCATCTTTTATTGTTTCTTTGGCGTTTCTGTTCATCCTGCGTGGATTGACCATCGCATTATCGATTCTGCTGACAAATAAAACCATATTGTCTGGCGTCAGCGACTTAGCTGAGGGAGATTGGTTAGCAGCGGCGTTTGGCGGGACCGTTGGAACTGGCTTGTTTAATTGGTTAGGAGAGGCCGGGCTGATTTCAACATACAGCGATGGCACGCCTATCGTCACGGGTATTCCTATGGTTGTCGTATGGTGGTTTTTGCTGACGTTCATTTGTTCTTTCCTTCTTCTGCGTACGAAATTCGGCAACTGGATATTTGCATCAGGTGGCGATACGAATGCGGCAAAAAACGTCGGTGTACCTACGGACCGTGTCAAAATATTGCTGTTTATGTTCAGTGCGTTTTGCGCCACGATTTTTGCGGCATGCCAGGTATTAGAGTTTGGTTCTGCCGCTGCGGACCGTGGTCTCCTAAAGGAATTTGAAGCGATTATCGCTGCTGTTATTGGTGGAGCCTTATTGACAGGAGGGTATGGCTCGGTTATCGGAGCGTTCTTTGGAGCATTGATTTTCGGTGTAGTGCAAATGGGCATTTTCTTTACCGGAGTGGACTCAGATTGGTTCAGGGTATTCTTAGGTGTAATGTTATTAATTGCAGTTCTATTCAACAACTACATTCGTAAAAAAGTGACAGGTTCACGATAGGCTTTATCCGCTCGATTACTGGAGAGATAACAATGGATAATTATATTTTGGAGCTGAAGAATGTAAGTCGCTTTTTCGGTTCCGTGATTGCTCTTAAAGACATCAACATGAAAGTAAAAATGGGTGAAGTTCATTGCTTGTTAGGGGATAACGGTGCGGGAAAATCAACCCTTATAAAAATACTTGCTGGCGTTCATAAACCATCAGAGGGTGAATTTTTACTCAAGAATAAACCGATTGAATTTCAATCTCCCCGTGATGCGCTTGATTCAGGTATTGCGACCGTTTACCAAGACCTTGCGCTAGTGCCTCTGATGAGTGCGACACGTAACTTTTTCATGGGGCGGGAGTTATGTAAGAAAGTCGGACCATTTAGCGTATTCGATACCAAGCGTGCGAACGAAATAACCAAAGCAGGTATGGCTGACATGGGCATTGATGTTAGAAATTGTGAACATCCGATTGGGACGATGTCAGGCGGAGAAAGACAATGCCTTGCTATTGCCCGTGCTATCCATTTTGGTGCGAAAGTGTTGATCCTTGATGAACCAACAGCGGCACTTGGCGTCAAGCAGTCTGCGAATGTCTTGAAAATAGTTGCTCGAGCACGTGGTAAAGGACTCGCCGTGATATTAATCACTCATAATGTTCATCATGCATACCCTATCGGTGACCGGTTTACGCTATTAAATCGAGGTAAAAGTCTTGGTACTTGGAAGAAAGATGACATTTCTCGTGAACAACTGTTAGAGATGATGTCTGGAGGTCAAGAACTGGAAACGCTAGAAGCTGAATTAGCAGAGTTTGCGAGAGCAGATGCTGAAAATTGAAGTACTAGCTTAACCCACTTACGGGAATATATGGAGAATATAGATGAAAACAGTATTACGGAAAGTCATATCAAATACATCTAAATTAGTGGGTGCAATCGCAATTGCTTTGTCAGTTAACGTTGCACCTGTGTTAGCAGAGCAAGAGAGATTGGTACTGGTCAGCCACGCACCTGACTCAGACTCTTGGTGGAATACGATTAAAAATGCCATCAAACTGTCTGGCGATCAGCTCGATGTCGTTGTGGAGTATCGTAATCCGCCTTCCGGTGATTTAGCTGATATGGCCAGAATTTTAGAGCAAACGATAGCATCAAATCCTGATGGTATCATCACGACTTTGGCGGATTACGATGTACTCAAAGGCGCACTAGCGAAAGCGCAGAAAAAGGGTATCCCAGTAGTCACCATTAATTCGGGAACGCATGAGCAGAGCGAATCGGTTGGCGCGATGTTGCACGTCGGTCAACCAGAATATGATGCTGGCTTCGGTGCTGGTAAAAAAGCGAAAGCAGATGGTGTCGAGAGTTTTGTGTGTGTGAACCATTATATTACTAACCCTTCTTCAGTTGAGCGATGCCAAGGTTTTGCGGATGCGTTGGGTATTGCGCTTGGTAATCAGATGATTGATGTGGGCCAGGATCCCACTGGTATTGAAAAGAAAGTGTCGGCGTATCTGAGAGCTAACCCAGACACTGATGCAGTCCTAACTCTTGGACCAACTTCGGCTCATCCAACTCTGCGAGCATTGGATAAGAGCCGTCAGTTGGGCAAAATTTATTTCGGGACATTTGATCTTAGTAATGAAATCGCGCAAGCGATAAAAGATGGCAACATCGAGTGGGGTATCGATCAGCAACCGTTTTTACAAGGTTATTTACCCGTAGTAGCTTTGACGTTGTACAGTCGTTATGGCGTTATTCCATCTAATCATATTAACTCTGGTCCGGGTTTTGTTACTAAAGAGAATGTTGAATTAGTAGAAAAATTGGCAGGTGAATATCGTTAATTGAAACTCGATATATTCGTATCTACATCCACTGTTGGTACTAATTAGTTGTTATCAGTGGATGTAGTTCGCGGGTACTTCAGATCAGTCACTTAGGTTTTTCTTTATATTTGGACCAATGACATAGCTTGATAAGTAACGCCATTATGACTGGCTTTTATAAACCATCATTCCATGACATATGTTCAGTGTTAGATATCCAATTCATATTTCAATCTTTAGGACAGGAGACTTTGTGAGTTCACGATTAGGAAGAAAAAGAAAAGTAACGATTGTCGACGTTGCAGAATCTGCAGGTGTCTCTGTTTCTGCAGTCTCTAGGGCATTCAACCCGAGCGCTAGTATTTCTGTCGAAATGCGAACACGGGTGTTCGAAGCCGCTGATCGTTTGAACTACAAACCTAATCGGTTAGCGAGAGCCATCAAATCTAGCTCTAGCCTCATTGCTATATTGGTAACGGACTTTAACAATCCGTTTTATATTGAAGTGCTCGAGGCTTTTACCTCTGAAATTCAAAAACACAACTTTCACTGTTTGCTAGTCAATGTTAACGAGAGGTTGGATATAGGCGCTGCTTTAGATCTTGTTATGGAGTATCGTGTTGATGGATTGATTGTTACATCGGCGTCTCTATCCGATGAATTACTAGAGAGTTGCGTAGCTAACGACGTTCCAGTGGTAATATTTGGACGGGGAGGAAAAATCAATGGCAAAAACAACATGCCCATTCTGTGTGACAATGTCACTTGTGACAACTTTATGGCTGGATCTCTGGCGGCAGATTTGATTCTTGAGGCTGGCTATAACACTCCGGCTTTTGTGAGTGGACCAAGAAACGCTTCAGTTTCTTTGGAACGTCAGAGAGGGTTTGTGCACCGACTTGTGTCAAAGAGTTGTCCTAATTGGCAAATCATTGAAGGTGGTGATTTTAGTTATCAAGCTGGATATGAAGCTATGATAAAACTCTTTCAGGGGAGAGAAAGACCAGATTCCGTTTTTTTTGCTGACGACCTTATGGCCTGTGGTGGTATTGATGCTATCAAGTATGTTATTCAGCTAGATGTTCCGAACGATGTGGGTATTGTCGGCGTTGACGATATTCAATTATCGAGTAGCCCCGCCTATAACTTAACCACAATCCAGCAGCCTTATGTCGACATGGTTAAAAAGACCATTGAGTTGTTATTCAGGCGAATTGAGGACATCTCATTGTTACCTCAATCATCCACTTTGCCCTGTGTCCCAATCAAAAGAGGTTCTCTCAGGTAGCGATGACACACAATTGCTAGACGGTTGGCAATATTGACACCGTGAAATAACTTAAAGAGAAAGATCTGCGGCGTACAGACGGCATGCCGTTATGACCCCTTTTTTGCCATCAAAGCCGTTAATTGTTGTTCTAACTCAGCTTTATCCCAATTTTCCTTCAAGGCTTGTTCTAACAATTGATAGCCCGTTGGTGGGGATATACTGTCTGTTGGTGGGTCAAGATCCAGATTCGTTGGAAATGGGTAGCCATCTGTCATCGCAGTCAAAATCGCTAGCTTTTGCGCAGGAGTAAACGAGGGGATTTTCCAAAAGTTTTGCAGTGTCGGGTAGGCTGTTAGACAGATCTCTTTGTGGTTTATAAATTCCATGGATTTTGCATAGACTGATGATATTTGGAGTAAGTTTGCACACCTTTTGATATTGGATGACACGTTAGACCCAGCCGCATGATAGAGCGCAGGATTGAAAAAGAGTGCATCACCACGTTCCAAAGGTATTTGAACTGCCTTTTCCATAAAATAGTCTTTACAAGCTTGTTGGCGGAAACCGACATAGCCTTCTTCAACTTGATGGGAGAAGGGAAGTAACAGTGTAGGTCCCGACTCTATAGGCATATTAGAATGTGCCACCGCGCCTTGTAGCGTAAGCAAAGGTGTTAAGTTATGGATGTGTGCAGGAAAGTCTAACAGGTCAGTCGAATCTTGAAAGCCCATGTGATAATCCCTGTGAGGCGTTTGTGATTGTCCTCCGGGTAACACAATGTTCACTTGGGCGGTGACTTGATAGTGTGGACCGAGCCATGCCTGACTTACCCACATTAATATAGGGTTTGAAAAATAGTGGATGAAAAGTTCAGGTTCTAAAATCGCACACTTTTGAAAACTATTCCAAATACGTGCATTGGATTGTTGGATGTCTGAACCAAAATGGTCACCTTGATTGTTGTCAGACTCTGTTTCGATGATCTGCCAGAAAATATTTGTCATATCACTCAGTATCTTGGAGTCTGACCAAGCTTTTTTTATCAGCAACACTCCTGGACCTGATTGCAATACATCCACAATCTCTGTTTGAAGAGCCGTGATATCAATTTGGTCATAAAACGTTTCAGATTCATAAATAACAACATTGTTGTCAACTCCGGATGAGAATGGGTATTTGCTTGAGTCAACATTTTTTGAGCAAGCCGACCGCAAATTTTTTAATGTCCCATTTAATTGGTTTTGATTTAAAAACATCGCTTGACCTTTTTTTATCACATTTGAAATGATTTTTCCATTATAGTGCAAAATGAAATATATGTTCTATAATTTGTGTTAGAGGTGGTCAGTATGACAAGTAAATTGTTAAGTAAGTGTGCAGCATTAGGGGGAGGTCTGATTCAAGATATCAGCCCAAAAACTGCTGAGTGGTCTTATGTTGGCTTTCAGGTATATCGACTACAAACCGGTGAGAGGTTGGAGTTAGTAGATGATTATAACGAGCAATGCTTGGTTTTGATATCTGGTAAAATCAGTGCTGTGCTAAACGATAATGCACCGGTTGAAATAGGAAAACGAATGTCTCCATTCGAGAAAATTCCGCCGTTTTCAATTTACGTCTCTGCAAGTGATAACGTGGGTCTAACTGCTGTTACAGACGTTGAACTTGCCGTGTGTAAAGCGCCTGGAAAAGGGAGCTACCCGAGTCGTTGGATTGATCCCGAGAGCGTTGGGGTTGAGTTCAGGGGAAAAGGCAACAATCAACGCCTTGTTCACAATATTCTACCTGATGGCGCTGACGCAGACAGTCTTTTAGTTGTGGAAGTCTTCACCAATGAGGGGTGCACAAGCTCTTACCCGAGTCATAAACATGACACTGCTATAATTGGCAAAGAAACTCAGCTTGAAGAGACGTACTACCATAGACTAAATCCAGCACAGGGGTTCTGTTTTCAAAGGGTTTATACTGACTCACGCGACTTAGATGAGAGCATGGCGGTATACGATGGAGACGTTGTGCTTGTGCCACGTGGCTATCATCCTGTTGCTACCATCGCAGGCTATGACAGTTACTATTTGAATGTCATGGCGGGACCACACAGAAAATGGTTGTTCTCATGGGAGCAGGACCATAATTGGATAAATACAGAAAAATACGTGCACAAGTTGGCTGATAATTAACCTAGGTGTTGTCACAGGGCAAACTCAGCACCGCAATAAAGTGAATGCAAAACGTGAGTAAATTTAAATAAAGGAATTATTATGATAAACATTGCGCTGTTCGGATCGGGGCGTATTGGCAGAATTCACGCTAACAACATCAATTCACACCCACTTTGCCGATTGGTACATGTCGTCGACCCTCACAAACCTTCTGCCGAAGAACTTGCTGATCGTTTCGGCGCGTCAGTCGTAGAGGCCGAACATGCGCTCAGTAATGAGGAGATTCACGCCGTTTTCATTTGCTCACCAACAGACACTCACGCCACTCTTATCGAACGAGCAGCCCGTTATCAAAAAGCTATTTTTTGCGAAAAACCGATTGATTTGTCTTCACAGAGGGTAAGGAAGTGTTTAGCTGTTGTTGAGCAAGAGAATGCATTGTTTATGATCGGCTTTAACCGGCGCTTTGACCCAAGTTTTGCTAAGTTAAAGCATGCTGTTTCTGAAAATAAAATTGGCAATCCAGAGTCACTGGTAATCATATCGAGAGACCCCCAAGCACCACCTAATGAATATTTGAGAGCATCCGGTGGGATGTTCAAAGACATGACGATTCATGATTTTGACATGGCTCGGTTTTTGTACGGCCAAGATGTTCTTGCCGTTAGCGCATCCGGAAGATGTTTAGTCGACAAAAGAATTGAACTCGAGGGTGACATTGATACAGCAATGGTTACTCTCGAATTCGCCTGTGGTGGCTTGGCTACAATCATAAACAGCCGCCGTTCTGGTTATGGTTATGATCAGCGTATCGAGTTTCATGGCTCGAAAGGGCTGATCAAAGCAGAGAATGTCAAATCCTCATTGCTAGAAGTGTGGAGCGCAGAGGGTTGTTTAGCAGAAACACCCTTAGATTTTTTCCTTGAGAGATATAAAGAAGCGTATGAAATGGAACTGCAACACTTTGTGGACGTGTTCAAAGGTATTGTTCCAAATACGTGTGATGGAGAAGCGGGTTTGAAAGCCATGCTTCTCGCCGAGGCAAGTTTATTATCTTTCAAAACAGGCCAAAGAATTGAACTTTCAGAACTATGAAAACACTCAATATAGTTTCAGATAGATGTCTGGACGCGATCGTATTGGGGCGTGCAGGGGTTGATCTCTATGCGGCCGAGGCAAACACCTCTATGGACCAAGTATCCGGCTTCAGAAAATTTGTGGGTGGTTCTGCTGCGAATATTGCCATTGCGATGAGTAGACTTGGCAAACATGTTGGAATGATCAGCTGTGTTTCGGATGATCCTTTTGGTCAATATGTGCTGGCTTATCTCGATGCTAATGGTATTGACCTTAGCCAGATATCTCTCGATGACAAAGGCTCGAGAACTTCGGTTGCCTTTACGGAAATGAAGCCGGAAGACTGTTCTGTATTGATCTATAGAAATGGTGCGTCTGATTTGACAATCAAACCAGAAAATATTGATGTTGACTATATCGCAAGCTCAAAGGTCTTGGTGGTTACAGGAACGGCTCTATCGCAGAGTCCAAGCAGAGAAGCCGCGCTGCTTGCAATACAGTATGCACGACGACATAACACATTGGTGGTACTTGACCTCGATTATCGTCCATACTCCTGGCGTCATCAGGTAGATGCCGCACTGTATTACCAACTTGCCGTTGGCTTATCAGACATCGTCATCGGAAACCGAGAGGAATTCAATGTTATGGAGACGTTAATGCACTCAGGTAACCAAGATGATGATGTAACAGCCAAACATGTGCTTCAGCACCAGCATACTCAAGTGGTTGTCGTTAAAGCGGGCGAGTTGGGCTGCAAGGTATATTGTAGAGATGGGACTCGATTTGAGCAGGGGATATTCCGAGTGAAAGTCAATAAACCTTTTGGATCAGGAGATGCTTTTGCCGGTGCATTGTTGTCACATCTTATCGCTGGTGGAAGTCTGGAAGAGGGAGTACGGCTTGGTTCTGGTGCCGCTGCAATTAACGTTGCCAGTGACAACTGCACAGAAGCAATGCCGACATTGGACAAGCTAACGTCTTTCTTAAACTGCAATAACCAAAGTTAAAGGATTTAACAATGGGTAAACATATCCCCCCTCATGATAATGATAATCAGCCCATCATCAATATCAATGATGACACCACGCCGCTTTGTTATTTTAACCAAGTTTTACTCAGCAAAGGAGAAGAGTTCACCTACACATTGCTGGGATACGAATCCCTTGTCGTCCTCGCTAGTGGAACGTGTCATATTACTGTTAGCTTCAATAATAATACCCAAAGATTTGAGCACATTGGCTCGAGAGCCTCTGTATGGGAAGGCGAACCTGAGTCTGTTTACGTTCCCGTGGGTTTTGAAGCCAACATTCATTGTGTGAGCGATCGAGCAGATGTATTAATCGCTGGCGGACAATTCGAAGAAACTTTAGAGCCTTTCTGTGTCAGATCAGACGACGTAGATAAGATTCAGTATGGTTCTGACGAAACCAAAACGCACCGTAAAATAAAACATATATTGGGCCAGACTAATGCAAAAAAACGAGGGCGTCTGTTGGTTAGCGAACTGTTTACAGTCGGAGCCGGCGGCTGGTCGGGTTTTCCTCCTCACAAGCATGATGAAGACCGCACTAAACAAGACGGTAGTCGCGAGACTTTGTATCAAGAGGTATACCAATTCAGATTTAATCCTGATATGGGCTTTGGTGCTCAGTTTATGTATGAGCATGAAGATGATTGTGGTCCTGTTTATCATGTGAAAACAGGTTCAGTCATTGCTATTAATAAAGGGTATCATCCTAGTGTTGCAGCACCAGGTTATGAGATGTATTACTTTACAATTATTGTGGGTAAGTCAGATAAGTCGTTGATACAACATTTTGACCCGCACCACGAATATCAGGTTCATACCATACCGGGTATCAAAGATATGATAGCCAAGTTTAAGTGAGGTTAAGTCATGCTGTCGAATTTAAACGATATACTACCAATGGCCTCAAAGTCTTCGTATGCAGTACCTTGTTTCAATGTCTCTGGCTATGAGGACGCCAGAGCAATATTGGACGCTGCAGAGCAAATGAATCGTGCAGTGATTCTTGCTTGTAACAAAGATGTCATTGAGTTTTACGGTGTGGAAACTGCAGCGTCACTATTTCTCACGTTGGCAAGAAACAGCGCCGTTCCGGTGTGCTTACATCTTGACCATTGTTATGAAGAGGAAATTGTGTTCAATGCGCTGAATGCGGGTTTTAGCTCAGTGATGTTTGATGGTTCTCAATTATCTTTGAATGAAAACATTGCTCGAAGCAAGCGTGTGGTAGAAGTAGCGAAATGTTTTGATGCATCAGTAGAAGGAGAAATAGGCTCGGTGCCCTATCAGGAAGGGAGAGATCACATCAAGTCAATTTATACACAGCCAGATGAAGCCGCTCGCTATGTCGAAGAGAGTGGGGTGGACTGTGTTGCCGTGTCCATCGGAAATGTCCATCGTTTAACTAGCGCTAGCAGCGAGATCGACCACGAGCGACTTTCCAAAATTGCTGACCTTGTGAATGTTCCACTCGTCATTCATGGCACTAGTGGTATCAAGGAGTCGGATATTTTGAAATTGAAAAAAACCTCGGTAGCAAAATTCAATATAGGGACCTGTCTTCGTCAAGCGTTTGGGTTTGGCTTGAGAGAATCTATGAATAATGAACAGAGTAAGTTTGACCGTATTTACTTCATGCGCAAAGTGATGCCCTTAGTGACTCAGGAAGCCTCTCGACAATTTCAACGACTAGCTAAAACAACATAGTATTTTCAACAAGGTTTCAGAGGATGAATCATGCGATTTGCACTACACGGAATGTGTTCACTCCACAGTAATGTGATGTCAGATATTCGTTTGGCGAGGAATACCGGCTACGAGGGGCTAGAGATACATACAGATAAACTTTGGCGCTACATAAATGCAGGTATGACGGCTCAAACACTTAAACAGCAATTAGATAAATTTGATATCACACCCTCGGCTATTGATATTATTGGCTCCGTTGAAGTGACTGGCCGAGATGATCAAGCGAAGTTATTTAAAAGCGCAGAGACACTGTGTGATTTTGCCCGTCAAATTGACGCTTCCACTATTCAGTTGAACGCTTTTGAAGCCCTTAATGGTTTGTCGATTGAAAATAATATCGAGCTGACAGCAAAAAATATCCGCTCTATTGCGGATGTTGGTCAGCAATATGGTGTGAGATTTCAGTTTGAGGGTGCCGCTTGGACTCCGATAGCGGCGCTGGAGGATTTTTATCGCTTGAGTGATGCCGTCTCTCGTGACAACTTTGGCCTAGTGATAGACACCTGGCATCTTTGGGCTAGCAGAGGTGCAACACCCGAGCAAATAGCGAAAATTGACAAAGCACAGATTTATAACGTTCACCTTTCTGACGGCATAAGACTAGGCAGCAATGCTCCTTGGCCGGATGAAAAAAGTCTGCGCGGGTATTTTCTAGGCCAAGGCAACATACCACTTAGAGAGTGGGTAGACGCTATTATCGCGACAGGTTACGATGGATTCTTTGCTGCCGAGTTCCTGAATGACCGAATGTGGGAGCATGATCATACCGAGATGGCAGAAAAAATGCTTAAAGGAATGAAGTCATTATTCTGAAATCGTCATAATCACGGCCATCCTTTACATCTCAATCTAATAGCGCTGTTCACAAGGAACTTCACATCAATAAAGTTCAAAATGACGGCGTTTCTGAAGCTTTTGCACCATTAGATCTCATCAGTTAACAAAGTGCAATCCAACCCAGAAAGCAGAAGACGGAGCTTTTTACCTTTCTAGCGATTGTTGAAGGGCTTTCGAATGCATTATCGTTCGGATGCTCAATAACCAATTTTCTTACGTCATTTGCCGTCGACTTAAACTTAATTCGCTTTTCTTAATCTCGAAATCAAGGTTTATTAAGTTGGTGGTTATGATAAGAACCTCCTATTCTAATAATAATATCAATAAGGTGGCATTTATTACATTGCTTGCTTTTGTCTCGCATCCATTGCGTAGAGTTCTAAATATTTGCCTTTTAGGGAAGCATTTTTGATACAGAAATCGCGGTGCCAGCAAATATCTTGCAAAATGAAAGTTTCATATTAGAATAAGAATGAAATAAATATTTCACTTGTTGAAGGGTTGCGCACAACGTTGAGTAGTCACGGTATTTGTGTGTCATTGCGGAGGAAGTATATGAGTCAGAATATTAAACGTTTCGATGTCATCTGTATGGGGCGTGTAGCCGTTGATTTATACGGCCAGCAAATCGGATCTCGCTTAGAAGATATGACCTCGTTCTCAAAGTATTTAGGCGGTTCTTCAGGTAATGTCGCCTACGGTACGGCGCTGCAAGGTTTAAAATCGTCCATGCTTGCTCGTGTTGGAGATGAACACATGGGACGTTTCTTGCGAGAAGAACTGAATAGACTGAACGTCGACACCAGTCACTTAATTACTGATAAAGAACGTCTGACAGCGCTTGTGATACTTGGGATTAAAGACGACGAGACGTTTCCTCTTATCTTTTATAGAGAAAACTGTGCTGATATGGCGATTACGTCTGATGATATAAGCGAAGAATATATTGCATCTTCGAAGTGTCTTGCAATCACAGGTACTCATCTTTCTCATTCTAAAACGCGGGGTGCTGTCCTCACAGCTCTAAAATACGCGAATAAACATGGCGTAAAAACGGTATTAGACATTGATTATCGTCCTGTTCTTTGGGGTTTAACATCGAGAGGTGATGGTGAAACGAGATTTATTGAGTCAGAATCGGTGACCGATAAATTACAAGCCGTTCTGGGGCGATTCGATGTGATCGTGGGTACGGAAGAGGAATTTCATATTGCAGGTGGCACAATTGATACACTCGATGCTCTAAAAACAGTACGCAAAAATACATCAGCGGTATTGGTGTGCAAGAGGGGGCCTCAAGGCTGTTCCGTGTATGAAACGGCGATTCCCAGCCATATCGATGGTGGAATCAACGCAAAAGGTGTACAAGTTGAGGTTCTTAATGTTCTCGGTGCTGGGGATGCATTCATGTCGGGACTGCTCAGAGGCTACCTAAATGACGAAGGTTGGCAACGGGCATGTGATTATGCAAATGCATGTGGTGCTCTTGTGGTTTCTCGACATGGTTGCTCTCCCGCAATGCCCAGTAAAACTGAATTAGATGATTATTTGTCGCGTTCAGATCAAGTGCCAAGGCCAGATTTAGACGACACAATAAACCATTTACATCGGGTCACAACACGAAAGCGAGCATGGCGAGATCTACTCATTTTGGCTTTCGATCATCGAAGTCAGTTCGAGAAAATGGTGTTAGAGACCAATGGTAACCTATCTGATATTCCCCAAATCAAGAGTTTGATTTTGGAGGTTTTGAATGAGATCCGAACAGAATATGATCTGCCGGGGGATATCGGTTTGTTGTGTGATAGCACGTATGGTCAAGCGTCGTTGAATAAATCTACAGGTACAGGTCTTTGGATTGCTAGACCGATAGAGCTTCCCGCCTCAAGACCACTGCGGCTAGAGCATGGTAATATTGGTTCTCAATTAGTGACTTGGCCGATCGAGCATATCGTGAAATGCCTAGTTTTTTACCACCCTAAAGACGATTCAACGCTAAAAGCACAGCAAGAAGAAATGTTACTCGAAGTGTACCACGCGTGTTGTCAATCGGGTCACGAGTTACTTATTGAATTGATTCTGCCACCAACAATGCCTCAAGATGATGAGTTCATCACTCAGGGTATTGAGCATATTTATAGCCACGGTATCAAACCAGATTGGTGGAAGTTGCCTGGACTGAAAAAGGATTCTTGGCTTGTTGTCGAAGAGCTAATTAAAACGAACGACGAACATTGCAATGGTGTTGTTGTATTAGGACTAGATAAACCATTGACGGAGCTATCAAAGAGCTTTGAAGAGGCGAAATGTTGTTCGATTGTTAAGGGGTTTGCAGTCGGCAGAACCATATTTGGGCGACCTTCACAAGCTTGGCTTTCGAAAGAGATTGACGATCAAACATTCAAGAGTCGAGTTAAAGACAACTATATAAATTTGATATCTGCATGGTTTGAGCATGACTTTGACTAATGAGACGAGAATATTTTTTTGTATGAAATGAGTTATTTCTGGAGTGAACATGGAAACGGTACACAACTTTATATCTGGTTCGATTACCCCTAGTACTTCGACCCGTTTTTCACCTATCTATAATCCGGCTACCGGTGAGCAAACAAAGCGAGTAGCGTTGAGTACTGCAGACGAGGTGGAACATGCGGTTAAGGCAGCAAAACAAGCTTTCAAGTCTTGGTCTAGCCAAACACCCCTAAAGCGTTCTCGCATTTTGTTTCGATTTAAAGAGCAAATCGAAAATAACATGGATACGCTTGCGCGATTGATTTCAAGTGAGCATGGTAAAGTTTATTCGGATGCAGTCGGGGAAATTACACGTGGACTCGAGGTTGTGGAATTTGCATGTGGTATTCCGCACCTTCAAAAAGGTGAACATTCATCGAATGTAGGTACAGCAGTTGACAGCCATTCGCTTATGCAGCCACTTGGCGTATGTGTTGGTATAACCCCTTTTAATTTCCCCGCTATGGTATCAATGTGGATGTTTCCTATTGCGTTGGCTACTGGTAATACGTTTGTATTAAAACCGTCAGAAAAAGACCCATCGACGGCATTAATGTTGGCAGAACTACTGAAGCAAGCGGGATTACCCGATGGTGTCTTTAATGTCGTAAATGGTGACAAAGAAGCGGTTGATGTGCTGCTTGCGTCAACTGACGTTGAAGCGGTGAGTTTTGTTGGTTCTACGCCAATAGCTGAGTACATATATTCCAAAGCGTCTTCACATGGTAAGCGATGCCAAGCTCTAGGAGGTGCAAAGAATCATTGTCTTGTGATGCCAGATGCCGATGTTGATATGACGGTCAATGCAATTGCAGGGGCTGCATTTGGTGCGGCTGGAGAGCGTTGTATGGCGGTCTCTGTCGTTGTTGTGGTAGGAGATGAAACCGCAAACCATCTAGTGAACAAACTTGCGTGCCAAATTAGCTCAATGAAAGTAGGGCCGGGATTAGTGGAAGGGCCGGAGAACGATATGGGGCCGGTAATAACAAGCCAACACAAAGATAAGATTTGTGAATACATTAATTCGGGTGAAGAGCAAGGTGCGACAATCGTGACTGATGGTCGAGGTTATGTTGTAGAGGGTAATGAAGATGGATTTTTTGTCGGGCCAACGCTTATCGATAATGTGTCCCCAAGCATGACAGTTTACAAAGAAGAGATCTTCGGGCCTGTCTTGTCCATTGTTAGGGTGAGTGGATTTGACGATGCACTTGAGCTGATTAATAAGCATGAGTATGGTAACGGAACCGCTATTTTTACCCGAGATGGTGAGACTGCCAGACAGTTCAGTCACAATGTTCAAGTTGGGATGGTTGGGGTTAATGTTCCAATACCTGTACCGATGGCGTTTCACAGTTTTGGTGGTTGGAAGCGTTCCATCTTTGGACCACTCAATGTTCACGGTAATGATGGCGTACGCTTTTATACTAAGATGAAAACAGTGACCAGCCGTTGGCCCGAAAGTATTCGACTAGAACACCACTCAAGTTCATTCTCAATGCCAACTATGGATTGAATTACTTCTTTCTCAATTAAGTGTAAAGAAACTGGTTAACGAGGGCTGAACAATCAATAAATCAAGGGCTGAGTGACCCCTTTTTCCTAAGCTATTCCAGTTTACTTACTGTGGTTGCTATAAAAGATAATCTAAAACCATGTTGATGCGCTAGGCGATTTATCTTGCTAGTTTTTTAGCAGGCTCTTGATAGCCTGTATCGCTAGATCCATATCCTCGCTCAAGGTATATTCTGCTGGGTTATGACTAAGACCTCGCTAACTTCGAACAAAAAGCATCCCTATCGGTGTCAAATCTGCCATCGCCAATGCATCGTGTGTTGCACCTGAAGGTAAGGAAATTCAGGTAGGCCTAACGATCGAATCGCCGATTGCCATTTCCGCTGAAAATCGTCATTGCACGGTTGAGCAATTTGCTCGTATGTCTTTTTCATACTGACCTGTAAATGGCGTACAGAACCTAGGTTTTCACATTGTTTGTGGAGATATTCGCCACTTTCAAGTCGTCTCTTATCGTTGGGTGAGCATATTTCTCAACTAAATGATGCGTGGCTAGGTATAGCATTGACTACATTTGGTTCTACATTCAATCGACCTACGGTGATATTGAGGTCCTTCCGTTCTTTGGCGTATTTTTCCGCCTCACAAATAAGTTGAGCGGCAGCGACTAAGGCATCTTTTCGCAGCTGCATGGGCAAGTACCCGCATGAGCTGATTCTCCGACGAACTCGATTTCATGGCGTTCAATACCGCAAATAGCAGAGACAACACCTAAGGCAAGATTATGAGATTCTAGTACTGGACCTTGCTTGATATGTACTTCTAAAAAATCAATAAGGTCGTCAGCCGAACGTTTCAGTGCCGAAAAATTCTCTGGAGTCAATCCAAATTGCTGCATCGCATCTTGTAGGCTAATACTGTCTGCATCAGAAAGTGTAAGGTTTTCGATGTCGCAGGTTCCAACTAAGACCCTTGGTCCCATTAGCGCGGTAGGGAACCTCACACCTTCTTCGTCAGCAAAAGCCATTATTTCTACAGAAAAAGGCAAATCGATTTTGTCTCGATCTAGAGATTTTAAGGCTAGAATAGAGAGAACGATACACATAATACTATCATAGCGTCCTCCATTTCTAAGAGTGCAGTGCATGATTGAACTTGTACTCGTGTCCGCAGTGATGCTGAGCTGTTGGGTAACACTGCCTCCTCTGAACAAGTAATCGAGTGGGGCAGTGGTTAAATCAATCGTGGAAAAATACATAGGGCTTAGATCTGAACTATATTAAGTGCCTTCGCTCTTTCAGCTCACGCTTTTTGAAGGGTGGTATTGGTCATCATGGCTATAAGTCTTGCCACTTTTTTACGCATATCACGCCTATCTACAATCATGTCTAAAGCACCATGTTCGAGTAAGAATTCACTCTGTTGAAAACCTTCAGGTAGCTTTTCCCGTACCGTTTGCTCAATGACTCTTCGACCCGCGAAACCGATTCTCGCTTTAGGCTCACCGATATTGATATCACCCAGCATTGCTAAACTGGCTGAGACACCGCCAAAGGTTTGGTCGGTGAGTACCGAGATATAGGGTAGTTTAGCTTCAGACAATCGTTTGAGCGCAGCGCTGGTTTTCGCCATTTGCATCAATGCCATGAGTGATTCTTGCATGCGCGCGCCCCCGCACGCTGAAAAACATACCAGTGCGCAGTTTGATTCAATTGCTTTATTGACTGCATCGACAAATCGAGCGCCTACAACGGATCCCATTGACCCTGCCATAAAAGCAAACTCGAAAGCACATGCGACAACTGGCATTCCAAGTAGCTCGCCCTTCATCACGACTAGTGCATCTTTCTCACCTGTACTTTTTTGTGCAGAGACCAGTCGATCGGTATAGCGTTTGTTGTCTTTAAAGCTGAGCAGATCTATGGGTAGATATTCAGTACCTAACTCCGCTCGCTCACTGTTATCTAGAAATGTGTCTAAACGAATACGTGCTGCCATTCGCATGTGATACCCACATTTTGGACATACCTGTAGGTTTTCCTTGAGGGCGATATGGTACAAGGTTTGGGTACAAGAAGGGCAGCTGTTCCAGACACCTTCAGGGATTGATGCTTTACGATTACGTTTTAAGTTGTTCTTATTCAATAGTTTTTCTAGCCAGCTCATGGATAACCTTTATTCCCATCGTTCGAGTGATGAATATTGTATAAGCCTTTTTTTGGTAATAAAGTGTCAATATTTGGCTTTATAATCCAATAATATGGGATTGTGTGGGAGGGGATATGCTGGATAAGATTGATCAGCAATGGCTAAAGAGTTTTCATTGTGTCTATGAGAACAATAGCTTCAAAAGAGCGGCAGAGTTTCTGTGTTTACCGACTTCAAATGTTAGCCGACATATCGCGTTGTTAGAGCAACAACTAGATGTAAGACTGTTTGTGAGAAGCACGCGTCGTATCGCTCCAACAGAAGCTGGCGAGCATCTTTATCAGCGTACGCAGCCCTTGTTGGATAAACTCAATCAGGCGATAGAAGAGGTCACACAACACTCTCAAGAGGTGCAGGGACAATTAAACATCTTAATGCCGGACTCTGCCGAATTTGCTCAAGCTGTTATTGCCTTTTGCAACCAGTACCCTTCGATATCACTGTGTTGTGATACCAGCATTAGTCCAAAAGAGGACTTGATCGATGGCTTTGACGTTATTGTCAGTTTTCATCGAGGAAAGTTAGAAGACAACAGCTGGATCGCTAAAGAAATCCAACGTTGGCCAAGTGTTGTCGTTGCCTCACCTAAATTACTTCAAAGCTGCTCAAAACCGTTTCAGATTACAGATTTAAAACATGTGCCTTGTATCAGTAGCTTTACCGCACTGAACGGTACACCTTGGATATTTACAGACGATCAGGGTCAATGGGTAACGCAGCGAGTCAAATCCGCATTTAAGGTTAACAGTGGTCAGCTTGCTAAGGCAGGAGCATTGGCCGGCTTAGGCTTTGCGATATTACCAGCTGAGCTTTGCCGTGAAGAGGTTGAAGCTGGTGAACTAGAAATCGTGGAGCTCGAATATCAGCCTGCAGACTTAGTTCTATATGCATTTTATGCTTCCAGAAAACATATAGCGAAAAAGGTTCGCGCCTTTATAAAGCATTTGCAGCAGCGTGCGAAAACAAAGCAGTAGGCCATTCGAACCTTACTCTTGCCTAGAAGGCGTATAGCGGGTACTGAAAAACTACCCCCCAGTACTGCTAAAGTGCTACATTACGGGTTAACCGCTTGTTTTTAATTACCTTGAGTACCTACGTTATGTCACATACCGCCAAAGATCAGAAAAAACTAAAGGCCCGAGTTAGTAAAATACAAGGCCAGGTCAATGGTTTGAAAAAGATGCTCGATAATGACGAGCAACAGTGCCAAGACGTACTGCAGCAAATCGCAGCGATTCGTGGCGCAGTGAATGGCTTGATGAGGGAGGTCATTAAAGGTCATCTTCTAGAACATGTGGTACTAGAAGATGACAAAGTTCAGCGTGAAGAAGATATGGAAGTGGTGCTGAAAGTATTGGATTCATACATCAAATAGCGCTTGGTTTAGCGGTTCATTTGAGCCTTTCTTTTTACTAGCTCTTTCTTGAGAACATTAATAGCGTAAGGCTTCATTGCTTTCCAAGCCTTACACTCATCTCGTGTTCTACCACAGCCTAAACACCACCCTTTACTGTGTGAAAAATCGCACATATCAATACAAGGGCTTTTCTGTTTTTTCATATTAGAGCCTATCTAGTACTTTCTCTACACTGGCTTCAAGTGAGCGCAGCCGGTTGAATTCCTCGAACAAACGCTGTTCTAGGTTTTTAAAGTTTAGGGGGAGGGTTCTCTGGCAAATCCCGTAACTGTTATCTTGGGTTTTATAGCCTTTCCAACTTTCAATGCGATCTTTTTCTAGTGCTTTAAACTGGCGTATAAATTCTGCTTGGGAAGGACAGTCTTCTTCCGCATGCATGCAAACAGGAAAGGCCTTTTGCTTAATTTGGGGCCCTTCGATAAAGGTCTCAAAGTGGATACCGCCCTGTTTTTGGTTGAACCAAGTCTCTTTATATAACTGAAGGTACTCTCCACGGTTATAGATCTCCCAACCATCCTCGAACCAGTTTGCTTTTCTCAGCATCTTCTCTAGGTTGCGGAAAACACCTTTAACATCTTTCATATGGAAACTCTTAAGCCTTGGTTTGTGAGATAGTGTATGAAAAAACTATACTCCCCCTGAGTATAAAATACTACCCCCTAGTATATGTGGTTAATACACATCATCGTGCCTTAGAGCCTATTTCAGTGTGTCAGAATAAAGGGGGCTGGTTGAAAGGGCACTAGTTAAACCTTATCTAACAGTATTACCCCATGTGATTCTTGCACCTGATATGTGGGTCATTTACGCGGAAACACTGACAAGTTGATGTTTAGCTCGGGGGCATTTCGGTTATGTAGGCAGCATAAAGCAAGGGAAGTAAAATTAATCGGTTCTATCCACGTTAATTTTCAGGAAAATAACCGCCCGATGATTAATGTTAAAAAAAATATGGTTTTTAAGGTATGGCTAAGAAAATAATATTCATCCACGGCCGGGGGCAAAAGCCTGATAGGGAATCTCTTCAATCACTCTGGTACGATGCCATCGAACATGGGTTACAGCGTGACTGTAACGGTTCTGATTCACTCCAAGTTTTCCAGAATATCGAGAAGCGCTTCGTGTATTTTGGCGACTTATCGAACGCTTTATTGAACAAGCCTGCTGAAGACCCGCTCTATCGACAACAGGTTTTGACTGACCTTAAAGGTTACAAGTCTCATCAGTTTAATAAGAAAACGTATGTTCAAGTTTCCAAGGCAGGGTTTCTGCAAGAGGCGCTTGCAGATACTTTTTCTTCTGTGCTTAGTCGTTTGAAAGTGGCAGAGCCACTTATAGCATTAGTTGCTCCCGACATGACTCATTATTGGTATGAAGACTCTTACTTTGGCAGCGATGACGTGTTATGGAAACTTTCTCATTACAGTGAGTACCGAAATGCTTACGGCGCTAAAAAGAAGATCGATCATCTGGTTACGTTAGGTTCACCATTAGGCGACGAGAGTGTAAAAGAGCGCTTGAAAGGGAGCCGTTTAGAGGGCATGAAAAAGTACCCTTTGAATATTCATAGGTGGGTGAACTTGTCGGCTGAAGATGACTTTATCTCTCATGACAGCAAAATCAAAAATGACTTTCAAGAGATGCTCAAACTGGGTTTGCTTGCTGGTGGAATGAAAGACATTTATCCAATTTACAATCTCAATGTGTGTGACGGGCAAAGTAACCCGCACGCTTCTACTGGTTATCTTATAAACCCCCAATTCATCTCCGTGTTAGATGAATGGCTTACCCGTTAGTTGTAGCGCGTAAGTTAAAATCCGTATATTCAAAGGTAGATAGCCAGATAATCAAATGAGTTTTGTGATACGGAGATCTTGCTTAAACCAATCTTATCACTGCGATTATACTCCTCAATTGAGTGGTCGAACCCATAAGCTGTAGAAGGTGCCATATACTGGTTCATGCCGTGTTGTGTCGTTGTTATTTGATCATGACCGTGACCACAAATGACTTCTCGTACTCCGTATTTCAGAAGCACCCTCATCACGTGAAAATCGTTTTCAAGACGGATTGCTTGCATCCAATCGGCACCGACAGGAATGATAGGGTGGTGAACAACAACGACAGGGTTGCTGGCTTTCCTCAGCTGTTTTTTCAATTGGGCTATCCCTCGATGATCGAGCCGTCCTGAACCGAGTGGGTGAACGCTGTCTTTGGGTTTGAAACTCGAATCGAGAAATAGAAATTCACGCCCACAAACGATGGCTCTATCGGTCACGCAGATAGTCGACCCTTTAAGTTCTGTACACATTAAGCGAGAGTCATCATGGTTGCCTGCAATCGCATAAATAGATTTGTCGGTAAGGTTTCGAACGAACCTTTCTAAGTGAACATAGTCACCGGGTAGGGGGTTACAGCAAATGTCACCTGTTAGGAAAATAGCTTCGCATTCTTGATCGTTACTGACGTATTCAAGCGCTCGACGTAGGTTCCCATAGCTGGATTCATCAGAGAGGTGGCAATCACTGATTTGGTAAATGGTATTCATTATTGGCGTCCGTTTATTTCAATTCTTGAATGAGATAATCAAGCAGGGCTTTTGCTTTAGGTGGTCACCTTTTATGGCTCAGCCAGAGCGTATATCGCTTTATGGATCTAAACACCCAATAATACAAGATACTAATTAGCTTACCATTTTCTACAAATTGGTTCAGCTATGTTATCTGGTCACTCTTTGCTCCTAAGCTCCTGAATCGCCATGCGCCCGTTAGTTTTAATTAGTACAAAAAAGCCTGCTGGATGAGCAGGCATTGTGTGAGATAGATTCAAGAGAAGGGCTCCCACAAACTAGTGGAGGAGATCATTCAACTTTAGTGGCTTATAGAAGCGAACCCTGCTGGAGAGATAAAACCGTTATTCGTTTTTTTGTGCAACCGTCTTTAAAATTGGGTTGATGTAAAACTCTACGATCTCGTCACTATTGGTTCGAGGCTTTGTTGCTTAATTCGGACAGAAAATCAAATAGCCCGAGATTGAGCGATTATTAAACAAAATACTGAGTTTCAGGCATAAGGCTACGATGATTAACTGATGTCGCCGATCAGATCGTAACTTCCTGATTTAGTTTCATCGAATGACGCAACAAAGCAGTGTTAGAGCGAACCTATAGCTACATAGTAAACACTGGCGACATACCGCTGTCTTGACCATTCATTAGCAATAAGCCAATTAAGATAAGTAAGACACCACCAAACAGTTGTAAATAGTGACCTGCGGCTTTGAGTGACGCACTGTTTTTCTTGTTACCTGCTTCCAAATAGCGTTTTACCAAGTTCTTACCCGTTAGTGTCATTATGGCAATCGTCGAGGTTGTGAATGCGGTACCTATCGCCATCGCAAAGGCACTGACAACACCCATCCAATATAAGCCAACCATGTTTGCGAAAAGCAGAACCATAATCGCACCTGTACATGGTCTTACGCCAATCGTAACGATGATTCCTGCATATTCGCGAAATGTTGAAGCCTTGTTTATTGCGTCCGCATCGGCAACATGCTGATGGCCGCATCCACAATCCGAATGGGAATGCTCTGCATGAGTGTGGTTCACATTAGACTGTGTCGTCGGTTGTAATACACTCGCTGAACCCAACATTGGAGCATTAGCCGAAAGAGGCGAACGAAGTGCCATTGGTGAATGAGTGCTCATCGGTGAGCTTGTATCTGTCGCAAGCGTAGTGATGGCTTTTACTTTCAATTTTGGTTTTCGGATTGAACGGTAGATGTTTCTTAGTGCTTTCCAGCAGATCAATGCACCAACTGCCGCGACTAACACGAAACTCAATGAAACAAACATGTTTGCTTTGTCGTTCACCATTCGCATAGAAGCGCTAAAGCCCCATAGCAAGACGCTTACTAGTAAGATCGCAACCAATGCTTGTAAAAATGCAGAGACGATAGTTAGAACTAAGCTAGCTTTTGCTTTTGTTGGGTGAGTAGCTAAGTAGGTCGAAACGATGACCTTGCCGTGTCCTGGTCCAAGTGAGTGAAGCATGCCGTAGATAAAACTGAACCCGATAAGGTAACTGCCCGCGCCCCAAGGGTTAGAATTTGCCTCGTAGAGGAGGTCAGCAAGCTCTGAATTAACTTCTCTTTGCCATTGAACGCTGGATATGACTAGTGATGGCCACATAACCCACAGCTGGTACGCACCTACTGCAACAAGTACTAAGGCTACAATGCCCATAAGGTAGTACTTTGTTTCTATTTGATTTTTCTGCATTAAAAGCACCTTTATCAAAATCGTTTTCTCGATGGTTAGAGAGACTGAACGAGCACAGACGCTTAATTGTTGAAACGCCTAATCGTAAAAGTAAACCGCCTTGGTTAAGCACCAGGAACCGCGGCACAATGAAGCTCGACCGACTGAGTGAACAGTTGACCTAATGTGTTGTCTGGATCGGCATCGGCAGGTAACGACATCGCATAGCTCATTTGCTCAGGTGTTGGATTCGGCTCGATAATTTCTAACTTACATTGTTTTGCGAGCTCTGGAGATAGAGTCACGTCATCATTAGAAATCCAAGACATATCAACAAAATAGCTAGGATCAAAAATCAGCATACGTAGCGAATCACGTGTTACAGGCTTAGGTTTTGAAAGAGGCAGATCGAATGTCAGTACCATTTTGGCTTTATCGCGCTTGAACTTCGCATGTTCAGCAACCTGATATTTTATTGGCTCTCCACCATCGTAGAAATAGGTGAAGTAGTGCTCGTACATCATGTTCTCAATCACTGAAGCCGCAAGGTTCTTGAACGTTTCTTCTTCTTTCTCAGGAGAGACGTCTTCACCATCCAGCATGTACATAGAGGTCATGGCGTCAAAAGACCACTCCATAGAGAGACCGGTAATCATGCCATTCTCGCCCTCAATGTGAGTTTTCATTTCGACCCAAGAGTGGGGGTGTGCTTGTAGGTTCGGAGCAAAAGTCAGTATTGCTAACCACAGCGGTAAATGCTTAACAGATCGTGTTGAGAAACGATGCAGATATCTTGAAGAGAGGCAGCTGAGCACCTTGGTTAGATTAAATAGCTGTTTCATGCGGCATAATAGTTAATTGACTTGATGTTATACTATAACAATTGGTGGTGCTGTTCACATCAAATTTGTGTTAATCATCAATCCACTTGTAACATTGTATAGCAAGTCTAGGTCATTTTTTATGAGCTCCCCATACTCAAACTCATCAAATTACTCAGTGTTGAGTGATCTCTATTTTGTATTCGCTAGAACTCGATGGTGGTGGCAGTAATACCTACGATGGCGGTGTTATTACTTACAGTAAATACCCCATTGTTGAACAGGCACAACAATGAGGTATTTACTGTCGGGCAACCGATAGTGCGGCAGATAAAGTTGTGCTCTATACCAAGATAATAAAAGACAGTCGCCCATATCATTTGTTTAACCTG
>JAYYSE010000115.1:0-12012 GCA_036126475.1 Pseudomonadota bacterium
ATCCTTTTAGCCGTCAGTGCTGTCCTATCAGGAGCCGAAGGCTGGGAGCAGATTGAAGATTTTGGCATTCATCGCCTAGATTGGCTCCGACGTTATCGTCCCTTCGAATATGGTATTCCACGGCACGATACCATCGCTCGCGTTATATGCCGTCTCAAGCCAGAAGAAATTGAGAAAGCGTTTCAAAGTTGGATGCGCTGTCTTATTGAGTTCACTGGGAGTGATGTCATTGCCATTGATGGCAAAACAGCTCGACGCTCTTTTGATACGCGCGAAAGGCGAAATCCACTCCATGCGGTCAGCGCTTGGAGTAGTCAACATCAGCTCGTTCTCGGGCAAGTCGCGGTTGATGAGAAGAGCAACGAGGTATCTGCTATCCCAAGATTACTCACCCTACTTGATATTGAAAACTGTATCATCACGTTGGACGCAATGGGATGTCAAAAAGACATAGCTAAACAGATAGTTAAAGGTAATGCGGATTACATATTAGCCTTAAAAGGCAATCACTCAGGAATGAAAGCAGAACTTGAAGCTTGGTGGCATAAATCGATGCGAGAAGGCACCACTTCTGAGACGTATGATGAATACATCGAAGTAAGTGCTGGTCATGGACGTATTGAAACTCGTCAGTGCGAGCAGCTAACCGTTGATAGAAACTGGCTGGCCAAAGATTATCGTTGGGATGGTTTGCAGAGTGTCATCAAAGTGACCGCTACAGTTGAAGAAAAATTGAGTGGTAAAAAATCGGAGGAAACTCGATGGTATATCAGTTCATTACCCCTCAACGCGCAGCAAGCATTAGACGCAATAAGAAGCCACTGGCAGGTAGAAAGCATGCATTGGATGTTAGATATGACGTTTAGAGAAGATGAATCGCGTATCCGCAGAGGGACGGGAGCCTTAGCTTTTAATGTATTGAGAAAAATCGCATTAAGTCTTTTCAAACAAGACACTAGTAAAAACATCAGCATGGTAAGAAAGAGGAAGATAGCGGCTATTGATGACGAATATCGCTCCATCCTTTTAAATACTGGGATTAAAATGCTCTAGCCGTGGTCGCAACCCTTGATTTAACGCTAACTGGTTCAATACAAATGCTGCTAGATTTGACGAAAATTTTCTTAGATAACTGATATGTCTTCCGTTCAAAATACGCCTTCACAAGGCATCGCCAGTATTGAGTTGGGTCGAGTGATTGCTATCTTGGCGATCATTGGCATACATGGCCCTTACTTATTGGCAAATCAATGACGTGCCATGGGTTGGTTATATTCTCAACCAAACCGATCGCTTTGCTGTCCCTCTGTTCTTCCTAATTTCAGGTTATCTGATTCAACCTAAGCTCGTCTCATCTCCTTGGGAAACCGTCATCAATTACTCGAAGCCTCTGCTCAAGGTTTGGGTGGTATGGAGCATCATTTGTTTAGCTGTACCATTCAACCTCGCTAGAGTTGAAGAGCTCGGTTATCTAGGTGAGCGCCAAGGTCACTGGGGCTTTTTGATGAGCACACCAATCAACTCTTTATTAGAGGGGGGATTGGTGCATTTGTGGTTTATTCCAGCTTTAGTTGTCGCTGTTTTTATCATAACTTTGATGGTTGAGATGAAGCTCGATAAGCTTTTATTGCCTCTCGCAATAGTACTTTACATCTACGGTGATTTTAGCGGGGAGTTATACAAGCCTGACTGGACTGGAAGCACCTTTCTTTACCCGTAACGGTCCGTTCTTCAGTACATTAATGGTGACCTTGGGGTTCCTTATTCGTCAGCATGAATGGAAAGTGTCGTCGGCTAAGGCGCTAGGATTAATAGCATTAGGCATGTGCATTCATTTTGCTGAAGTAGTATGGCTATCTAAATTCGACACCGCGTTCACATCCATGATTTCTTGTTTGGTACTGCGCTATGGGGAATGGGCACGTTTATGTGGCTTCTAGCCAATCCAAACGTGGGCAATTATGGATGGGTTCGTGCTATCTCAAATCGCATGTTGGGTATCTACGTTAGTCACCTATTAATCATCATCTTGTTGTTCAATGTCTGCGGTATATTGGACATTACGGAGCTAGCAAAAGACCTAACCATATTCTTAGGCACCATATTACTCAGCTTTGGGTTGATTATTGCGATTGAGAAAAGCCCACTGCGACACATACTGCTTCGTTAGCACCAACAAAATGGCGCGAATAACCTTCTCGGTTTAACTAGCAACAAAAAAAGGCAAAAATAACTTAGTATCTTGCCTTTTTTGTTCAGATTGAAAGTGAACTTGCGTCCCCCATGAAGTTTTATCGGAACGCCATCGCGCCTTTACCGACCCCTTCGTAAGCCACAATTTGTAGTGATTGGTTTTCTGTCAAACTTGGAGCAACTTGATCCGCAATGTAGCCTGCCAGTAATTCCACCGTGGTATCAGTTGGCAAAACCTCTGTTTCACTCTTAGCAATTGCTAACTCAAACTCACCTTGTGGGGCCATGTAGCTAAAACCATAATGGCTTTCATCATTTGCACTCTTAGCGTGCTCACTTAGGTTTAATGATGAAACAGAAACTTGGTCTTCTTTAGATCCTAAATAGATGTCTTCCCAGCGCTTTGCAAACGCTAGCTCACGTTGCTCATCACGCTGACCATCAACCACAATTTCAACCGGAGAACGGTGGCCATGGGCGATACGCTGACAGTTACCATCGTGCTTTTTCAAGCCATGGGTATAGTGGTAGAACGCACCATTAATGTTCTCGTGGCGAAGGGTGATCTCTAACCCTGTTACGTTACTTGGAAGGTTGTCGCGAAGAATGTCATAAACATGTGCGGTCACGCTCTCGATGGTGATCGCCTCAGCATCAACCAGACAGTAAGCTTCATCAGGACAGTGCAAGTGAAGGCTCTTATCACCACGCAATACATCGACTTTAGCGTAGCCTGGTTTACTTGCTTGATGCACGATCGCAGCATTTTTCATTGGCAGCAGTAAGCGGTGGTCGACATACTGATCAACAAGGTTTTTGATCTGTTTTTTGACTCTGCTGAAGTCTAAAACCATGCTCATTTCATTCAGTTCACCAGACATGGTGACATCTAAAATCCAACTATCTCCTACGACCCCTCTGTGTTCACAGATGTATGAAGAATCGATAACGGTAAGGTCTCTTACAAATAGGTTCAAGTGGAACTCCTTAGTGCTTTAATGAGATACGGGAGGCTGAATAATGTTCAGCAGGCACTTCGTCTCATTGATGTCTGATAAAATAGGACGGGCAGGATGTTACAACGAGCTTATAAAGTCCACCTTTTTAGCCCATCATTCGAGAAATGAGTAAACTACGCTCAATTTCCGCTAAAACATAACCAAGCCTCATACTAATAACCACATTTCAGATATGGTTGCCCAGCGCTTTACGCCACATTCTGTTTTAGCCATAACCGCAGCGACATTCCGGTGACATGTTGAAACCCACGAGCAAAACCAGAATAGTTATTGTACCCCACTTCATCAGCGACCCAGTTGATGGGCTTGTTTTGCAACAGCAGCGATTGAGCAACAGAAACCCGCCACTTTTGAACATAGTCATCTGGAGTTTCGCCAACTTCCCTCTTGAACACTTCAATAAAGTGAGTTCGAGACATCGCAGCCAAAAATGCCATTTATCAGTTTGTGAGCAGTGAAAACCGAGAACAATTCCGCGCCGATCCACAAGCTTGGAAAATAGAAGATGGGAAGTTCTATCTGAACTTAAATAAGTGAGTGCAAAAGCGTTGGTTAGAGAACACACAAGAGTGCATTCAAGATGCCGACAACAATTGGACCACTATAAAAACGGTTGAAGCCTATAAGCTCTAGATAAATTGCCACTACCCTCCCTTCTATAAACGTTTTTCAATCTGCACTTGTTAACCATTTCTATTGGTTCATTGCTTGCGTACATAAAACATTGATTTTCCAAGCTCCAGCTAACATTGCTCTTAGGCTATGTGACCTAGACAACATTTTAAGTAGGTTAGTTATTGATAATCTAACCAAATAACCATGTTATGTTATAACGTTTTACAACCTCTGCTTTCGATGGTTTCTTCGCAAAGCGTTTAAGAGGTCAATCTTGAGTTAAAGGAAAGTATGATGAAACTACACAAGTTAGCGGCGCTGTGCGCTCTTACTCTAGCCGGTAATGCATTTGCCGACGTCACCGTTAAGGAAACAGATAAATTCCAAGATGTGGCAGATAAAGTAAGTCAACTAACAGAGAAAGGCGAAAAACCGCTGATCGTTATTGATATCGATAACACGCTTCTAACCTCGACGAGCGATATCGGCGGTGATATTTGGTATCAGTGGCAGCGAGGGAAACTGGATGTGAAGCCATCAGCTGAAGACAAAGTAGATTGCCTATTCCAAGATTCAATCGGACTTCTTTACGAACTTGTTCCCATGAGAATTATCGAAGACGATGTGCCAAGCACAGTCAGCAGCTGGCAAGATAAAGGGCTTACTGTAATGGCTCTCACTTCGCGTTCACCAAATTACCGTTATGCAACCGAACGCGAGATGATTCGTAATCAATACGATATGACACGTACCGCACTGAAAGAAAAAGGCTCAGATGAGCTACCAATTTACATCGATAACCCTGACCGCCCACTGAGTTACATTAATGGCATCATGATGACGACAGGAATGAACAAGGGGGTCATGCTCGACTACATCCTTGATAAAACAGGTCAAAGCTTTAGCAGTGTTGTATTTATCGATGACAGTAAAAAGAACATCGTCAACATGGCAGAAGCCTACAAAGATGATGCCTCTATCGACATCAACATTTTCCACTACACCAAGGTGGAACATGATCGCATGAAACAGTATGGCTCAGTTTTGACACAAGAGCAGGCAGATAAGATGGCTAGCGATTGGAAAGAATTAAATGTAGTTCTTGATAAAATTGCCCCAGCTCGACTTGGGGAAGCGTGTTTGGGGCAATAATCTAGACCGCTACATTTAGGGTCGTGGGGCGCAAAGCTCCCCGACCTTTTTCCTAAACCATCTATCACTTCTTTTGTCATATTCTCTCACTTACACAGAAACAAATATCATGCGAACCTAACCTATTTTTATTCTATACTCATGGCTGATAAGTTACTCATTTTATGGAAGAATAATGATATTACCTAGGATTTTGGTACTTGGACTCTGTTTATTTTCAGCCCTCTCTTATGCGGCTCCGTGGCAATTTGTCAAAAGTGAAAACGGCATCACCATTCATAAGCGTAATCATGGGAGTGGTCTTGTTGAAGTTCGATCTCAAATGCAGGTCGAAACGAGCTACTCAGGTTTTCTCTTATTATTAGAAGACAGCGATAATGTACCGAATTGGATCGACAATGTGTCGCACAGTGAAGTATTAATGCAGATCTCTAGTAATGAGAATATCGTCTATACCCAGTTCAAAGCTCCTTGGCCAGCTCGTAACCGTGATATGGTGACGTATTCGAAATATGAAGTAGAAGACGGTCAATTCACCTTAACTATTAAAGATGCATCCAATTACTTGGCTAAAGAATCGGGGTATATTCGAATCAACGAGGTCGATGCGCTTTGGGTTTTGCAGCCTCTAACCAATGGCCTGACTCACATCACCTATACGGCATATGCGAATGCGGGCGGTATCTTGCCTGACTGGTTAATGAACCGCTTATCAGCTAATAACGCATTCAGTACCTTCAAAAAGCTTAAAGACCAGCTTCCAAAGTACCAAGGGCAACAGCACCCTAATCTCGACAAATAACTTATCATCAGCTTTTGCTTAAGGCGTGGAACGGTTAATTTCGTCTCGCTAGGTCACGCGCAAGAATCAATGCTAAGCCCAAAATCTGAACAAAGAGCGCGATATTTTTATAGAGGGTCATCTGCTCCTCAAGGGCTTGAAGAAGTTCAGATAAGGTTAGATTATCAAGGTAAAAGTCATCGATGCGTGTGCGTTGCGATTGCTGAGCTTGGTTAATCAACATCATGATCTGAGGAAGGTTTTCAACGGTAATCTCTGGAACTTCGCCACTAACCCACGCACCAAGCTGACCGCGCATCGCTTCTTCTAACTCTGGTGTCACCGACGAATTTGGAGAAGTACTAATATCCATGTGCAGCAACATGGATTCACGCTTACGCTCTAAGGTTTCAATCGTATTCCAAGCCAACTGAATCGAGTATACATTGCCCTGTTGACGCTCTCGATACTGAGCTTGTGCAACCACCATTTTGTCGAGCACTAGGCTCGACACAACAATGGCCAGAATATTCAGCACTAACCCTGTTAATACAATTATCGACGGTGGAGGGAGGCGTAACGCCATGCTTGTCCTTATATGAGCTTATCAAACGGCAGATAAAACAAGTTTAGAACAACTAAAGACACCATGCTGGCAAAAGTCAAATACATACCTTGCTTTCTTCCCTTCAGGCTACGAGCAAGAATGCTTTTTCCATGAATAATACGACCAGCGACAAAAGCGACACCAATAACGTGAATCAGCCATACATTGGCGCCGTTGAAATCTATCAACGCCATCAGTATCACGGTAATCGGAATATAGTCCATTGCGTTACTTTGAGCGGAACGAGCCACTTGTAACGATTCAACACCACCATCTGCGTGTGCCACTTGATTCTTTCTTCTTTGCTTAATCACTTCAATAGAGAGCCATAACATGACCAAAGTGAGCAACGAAGCATATAACGCTGTAACCATTATCATTTCCTACTGGTTAGTTTATTCGGCGGGCTACCTCAACGTATCTGTATTCAGCAAACATGGAGCATTCACGCCCGCAAATGTGTAAGAGATCTCTCACAACAAACGTAAGAGATTACAATCAAGCTTCGCAGAAAAATCCTAGATTACAAACCCAAGCCCTTGTTTTGTATGAGTCCGCACAGTTTTTCTTAGCTTTGCCTTCAAGTTATTTGCTTGAGGTAGATTGTGGGAGAAGCCTCGAGAATGTTTAATATACATGTCGACAGGGAGTTGGCTGGAACAGGATAAAGCCTAATGGATTAGGTATCTTCAGGATGAAGATTTGATGACTTAGGATGAGTTATCAGCAAGGAAGTTATGCTCTAGGATAGAGTCACTTATCAGGATGATGAGTTAGCAAGGACACCGCCAGGAAGGCGATGAATTGGATAGGTTAAAGGATTTAGCCACGTCAAGGAACGATGCAGGGAGCACCAGTTACCTATTGAAAGATAATTAACGCGCAGTAGCAGGATGGCTATAAAAAGAATAGACCCCATTTGGTGAGAGCCAAACGGGGTTTCCTTTTTCTAAAGCCTAAGAATTTTCAGAAGTCAGGCTACAGAATAATGTTCATCAGCAACATCGCACCAAACGTATTCAACACTGAAATAGCGATCATCACTGGGATGTAACGGCCTTCGGTACCAATTGGTCCTATGATACGACCCATGTATTGAACCTGTGAGCCCATCAAGTAAATCGCTGGCGCTAAGATCGCAATATGATTGCCATTTAAGATACCTTGGTCAAACAGCGTGATTACCACACCCACTGCACCGCCCATCGACATCCACGCACCGATCAATACTGCAGCAGCTTCACCCGGCAAACCAAACACCGCCATGATTGGAGCAAACACACTGCCCATCAGATCCAACGCACCCGTAATCTGTAATGCTTTAATGATTACAAACGCCGTCAGAACATTTGGCACTGTCGAGGTGGTCGCAATAACCCAGCCTTTCTTAGCACCTTCAACGAAAATATCAGTCACCATTGGTTTCTTTGCTTTTACTTCGCTCATTATGCTACTTCCTCTTCCTGTTTTTGTTCTTTGCCTGATTTTGGTTTGTCTTTTTTACCTTCAGTAATATTGAGGTAGATACGGAACAGGTTGGCACCCAGAAACTTAAAGATGAACATCACCGCCACAGCAAGACCAATAGATGACGTTACCGCGAGGAACCGTCCATTGCGGTTAGAGTAAATAGCACAGCACCAGACGAGAAGAAGTTCACGATCGCCGCACCTGCTGTGAATTGGAACATGGTAAAGACATCGGTTTCGCGCTTAGTTAGATGCCCTTCATCTTTAAGCTGACGTGTCAAAGCTGCACCGGCATCGGTACTTTGCAGAGAGGTGATCAGTGCCAGGCCTGAGTTACCAGGAATGCCCATTAGAGGACTAAGTAGTGGAGTAAGCAGTTTACGAGCAGCATCTAGCGCACCGTAGTGCTCAAGTACGTTGATCATACCCAAAGCAAACATCACGGTCGGAATCAATGTCAAAGCAAAAATGAAACCGTCACGAGCACCGCTACCGCCTTTACCACGTAAAGAGGTGGTTGCCGCTTGAATACCATAAGCGGATTCACTTACATCGTAAGCAACTTTACCGAATGAGCCGTTAAGCGTTGTAAAATCGAATACGCCATACCATTCATTGGACTGCATAAAACCGGAGAAAAAAACAACCGCAAAGGCGAGTGCGATGTAACTGCCGATCGTGACTTTATGATCGATTTTCGTTGGATTAGTCATAAGGACTTGTATGCGCCTAGTTTATATAAAACATAATACATAATACATACAGATAGTGCAAACTAATGAGAAGAAGGTTAATGACTAAAATCAAACAGAGTATCGGTTTAAATTGAAGATGATAGGCAACATATAAAACTGCGACTATGGTTTAGTTATCGAAATATAAACGGACAAAATCCTCATATTTCACATACAAAACTAAATAAATTTTACTGCAATAGCTCAACCGAAAACATACAAACGAGACACAAAAATCAGTGCCCAACGGATAAGATTCTGGATAGTCCGATCTCTGATAATTATGTGAGAAATCTCTTACATAAACTTTTAGTTAAATTTTTATTTAATTATAATACAGGCACTTGTATCGTGATTTTTCTTCCAAAACGCAATCGTTTTCATTTTGCTGATTGAGTTTTAATCCAGGCCGAATTAATGAGCCATTTTATAAAGGATTTGAGCTTGATTCGAAATTCCAGCCTCAAGAGGTGCTATAGACTTCGCGCAGCCAATATAGAAGGAAAATGGTGACAAAAATGGAAATGAGAACACTCAAATATCAGGTAATGGGTAAAGGCATGTGGATCACTGCCACGGTATCTCGCGTAGTTGCGGACAAACTTGCGATGGAATACCAATCCTATGGCTGGCCTGTTGAGATATGTGCTGCAGAACAAACAATGACGTTTGATCGTAATGCTGCATAATATTGGCGACACAGAATAAGCCCTATCGGACTAAGCCCGATAGGGCTTTTTCTTTATTACTCGTGTGTACAAGATTGTAATTAGAGACACACAAAGCTCTACTTCAGCCCACCTCACAGTCTATCGCTTTCCCTGTAATCCATTGAATTATTAAGATATCTATCACACTCCACATGGCTATTTAGGTCTACGCTTTTACGCGTGTTAATAACTTATTAACTTTGGAGCGTAATCCATGCTAGGTATCCAGCTTTCTGTTGTTCTCTATTTACTGTGTTTTTCTGCGGTGGCGGGGGCAGCTACCTCCTAACTAGGGGAACCTCTCAAGCTAACCAACTCATTTGCTGGCTACCTCTCGCTAACAATTTTCGTTATTGCTTACGTTGTAGTGATGATGGAAGAGTATCTAAAGCTGCGAAAGTCCAAACCCGTTTTACTTGCCGCAGGCCTTATTTGGATCATCATTGGTTTCACGTACCAAGAGCACAATCTGGTTGAAGTCGCGAAGCAAGCGCTCGAACACAACTTATTAGAATACGCCGAGCTGCTACTCTTCCTGCTCGTCGCCATGACTTACATCAGCGCGATGGAGGAGCGAAGATTATTTGATACGCTTCAAGCGTGGATGGTGGGTAAAGGCTTTAATTTTCGGTCTCTATTCTGGTTAACCGGTATTTTGTCGTTCTTTATCTCCCCGATAGCCGATAACCTGACAACGGCTCTATTAATGTGTGCCGTGGTACTTAAAGTCGCAGGAGATAACCCTAAATTTGTTAACCTCGCCTGTGTAAATATTGTGATAGCGGCGAATGCAGGTGGTGCGTTCAGTCCATTTGGCGACATCACTACCTTAATGGTATGGCAGGCGGGCTATGTCAGTTTTAGCGAGTTTATCCCCTTATTCATTCCTTCAATGTTGAACTACCTCGTTCCTGCACTGATCATGTCTTACTTTGTACCCACCACCCAGCCCGACACGGTACATCAACACGTTGAATTGAAACGAGGCGCGAGACGAATTGTATTCCTATTCATTATGACCATAGTTACTGCGGTTGCTTTCCATGCCGTCCTGCATTTCCCACCAGTAATGGGCATGATGATGGGGCTCGCATACCTCCAGTTCTTTGGATATTTCTTGAGAAAAACACTGCCCAACTCGCTGGCTAAGAAGAAAGCTGTGGCAATTGCGAATAACGATGAAGGAGCTTTAAAGCGACTCGGATCAGTTGTGCCTTTTGATGTCTTCCGAAGAGTTTCTCATGCCGAATGGGACACATTACTCTTCTTCTACGGAGTGGTAATGTGTGTCGGTGGCTTGAGCTTGCTTGGTTACTTAGAACTCGCTTCAGGCGTCATGTACAGCCAATGGAATCCGATTTGGGCGAATATCATGGTGGGCATCTTATCTGCGATTGTCGATAACATTCCGGTGAGGTTTGCAGTGTTATCAATGGTGCCACAATTGTCGATGGGCAACTGGTTACTGATTACGTTAACCGCTGGCGTTGGCGGAAGCTTATTGTCGATCGGTAGCGCTGCTGGTGTGGCATTGATGGGGGCAGCTCATGGCAAATACACCTTCTTTGGACACCTAAAGTGGATGCCAGTCATCATGATTGGCTATGCGGTCAGTATCGCGGCCCACTTATGGCTTAATGGTGGATTATTCTAGTTAGATGAGCTTTCTTGGTGCGGGGGTCGACTCGAGGCCAGAGTCCGTTCGGCTGCTTCCTGAGTTCAGCTCAATGGTAATTAAATCATCATCGACGCTATAACTGCGCGTCACTGTGTTATCTGCCGTCTGATAAGTAACTTGTTCCGACTCAAAAAGCAGACAGCTGTCGTTATCAGTACTTTCATACATATCTTTAAATAGAACCAGCTGTGGGACTTCAAAAGGTGACTGCTATTGCTTAAACAACCTGTCAGTAACAGCGTACTACTGCAACCAAGTAAGTATTTTCCAGAAAGCACCAACCTTATTGGAAAGTCACACTTTTAAGGCCTTTGGGCTAAGTTCAACATTGCGAGGCATCACTTAACCAAAAAACCAAAAAACCAAAAAACAAGCGTTCTATTCTTCGCCAATTCCTTCAATCGCCAATAAGCGCTGCTTGCGTTCAATCCCGCCCGCGTAACCCGTCAATTTTCCATTCTTGCCTATCACTCGATGACACGGAACAATCACTGATACCGGGTTTTTGCTATTGGCTAATCCCACAGCTCGCACCGCTTTTGGATTACCGATCGCATCGGCTAACTGAGCGTAGCTCCATGCTTCTCCGTAAGGAATAGTAGTAAGTGCGTGCCAAACCGATTGCTGAAACGGAGTGCCTGTGGCAGCGATCGGTACATCAAATTGAACGGCTTCTCCTGCAAAATAACGATCGAGCTGCTCTTTGACCGATTGGAAAACCGGAAAGCTATCTTCTTGTGTACCTAGGTCTTCCGGTTTCGTTGTGTATGTTTCAAACCAAACTCCGAGTAAACCTTGCTCATTCGCTTGCAGAGTCACTGTGCCTAATGGGCTGTCATAATATGTAAAACGGTTCGCCATGATTGCTCCTAATTTTGTATTGCAGACTTTCGCGAGTTGCTCTTTCTACTAAGACTGATTCCAGCAGTGGAACGTAGCGTAACTGCCCCACGGTGAAACACTCTCTATATTAATAGCCGGTCGGTGCTCAATAAACTTCTTCACCACTAAATCACCTACCAGCAAATGATTCGGCTCACTCAAGCCACGAAGT
>JAYYSE010000116.1:0-18642 GCA_036126475.1 Pseudomonadota bacterium
CTGCATTAGCTCGTTCTCGACCATGGTTTGAATTTCAGAGATATGAACTTCATCGTAGTCTTCGAGCTTCAACTCAACTGCTAATGCCACATTCAATGCATAAATAGCAATTTCCTTATCGGTTTTATCTGATGCTGCTTCCACTGCAGCCTGGATGTGATCTCTACTGAATGGAGCTCTTGAGCCATCACGCTTGATTACGATTGATTTCACCACTTCTCCTTACTCTTGAGGTATTCACAGACTTACCCACAAACACACTATATAGAGCTATTTTCCGTTAAACTAACACTAGATATTGTGGCGTATTTAACGAGAACCACCAAACTTGAGTATTGATTTGGATCAATAAAAAGAGAACGCTGACTAAGATCCATTCAATATTATTACGCCAGTTCTCAACTCGAAAAGAAACAATGTAACAATAAAAAACTGCTAAAAAGAGTTGAATTTTTACTAAGTTTTGTAGGATAACGGCTCATCAATATTGGTCGACAAATTTAGGGATATTTGGGATGAAACGACTACAAAAGTGGTTAGTGTTAGGCTGCCTAATCGGTAACCAAGCAATTGCTGAACCTTTAACCATATCCAGTTGGAATATCGAATGGTTATCAACCAACGAGGCTGTGAATAAGTTTTCTGATAAACGAGAGCAAGCCGACTTCGATAAACTCGGAACGTATTTTCAATCCTTAAACGCCGATGTGATTGCTTTTCAAGAAGTCGATGACGTAAATGCCATGCAACTTGTGGCTGGTGATCAATATCAGATCTTAATGTCTGACCGGGTGCTACCCAAGAACAGCAACCACCAATTTAAAGAAATGAACCAATACACGGGTTTTGCGGTTCGTAAAGGAGTAACCCTCACCGACTACGCTGACTTTCCACTTGAAACTACGCCCAACAGTAAGCTTAGATTTGCTAGCTATATCGTTATAAAGACAGAGACTAGACCCATTCACATGCTATCTGTTCATTTAAAAGCAGGATGCAGTGGTGCTTATAAGTCCAACCGCGATTGCTCACGTTTAAAAGAGCAAGCTCAGCAACTGAACAAATGGATAAAGCAAAGGGAGCGCAAGAACGAAGACTACGCCATTCTTGGCGACTTTAACCATAACCTCGCTTACTCACAAGATTGGATGTGGAAACAGTTAACACAATATACTGATGCGCAGTTAGCGACACGAAAGACACGCGCAGACTGCAAAGTACGCTCTAACCGCAACAACCATCGCACGCATCAGTTCCGCTCTGTTATTGATCATATTGTGGTGAGTAAATCATTGAATGCAGATCCCGCGAAACAACAAGTATTCAACACACAAGATGTTCTGGACTACAAACTCAGCGATCACTGCCCAGTTACAACGACAATCAACTAATTATTGTAGATCTAAAAAGAGACCGACTGGCTATAGAGCTAAAGCGAGTCGGCTTCTCTAAAGCTTATATCAAGCCAATTAGACACACGATAGGTTTACCCTAACAGGTTTTATTCGTTCGAGCTGCAAGCCACATTCCCACCAGCATGCTTATCATAAATACCCATACGGTAGGGTTGCCACCACTAAGACTCGTCACCGCTGGACCAGGACAAAAGCCAGCAAGCCCCCAACCTAAGCCAAACATTGTAGAACCCATAATCAGCTTTCTGTCGATTAACGGATTATTGCAGCTATCTAATCGTTCACCATTGAGCGCTTTATCTCGCTTTTTGATCACTAGATGATAAAACGGCGTAAACACCAACAGTGCGCCGCCCATTACGAATGCCAGACTTATGTCCCAATCACCTGTAATGTCTAAGAAGCCGAGTACCTTGTTAGGATCGACCATGCCTGAAATGATCATACCCGAGCCAAACAAGACTCCAGCAAGCAAACCAACAAGGATAGTAAATGAATAGTCTTTCATTATGCCCCCAAACCCATTAGGTTCTTAATAAGCACCGTAGCCATTGCGATACCCATGAATACACAAGTCACGATAATTGAACGCTTAGATAAACGTGCCATGCCCACAATGCCATGTCCGCTTGTACAACCATTCGCTGTTTTAGTGCCAAAGCCAACTAACAAACCAGCGATAACCACCACTACGAGATTCATCTCTTCCAGTTGTGGGAGTTGGTAACCGGTAGGAATCAACAACCAACCACTTACTACCATTCCAACAACAAATGCGATGCGCCATTGCTTTTCAGTTTTTTCTGTATCCGTGATTTTGCTTTCTTTGTTACTCATACGAACAGGCAATAATCGATTGACAATTCCGCTAATACCAGCGACTCGACCAATCCCGAACATTAACACAATAGCCGACATGCCCAACAGCATGCCGCCGAAAAAGGCATTCCAAGGAATCAACTCAACACCGACCTCTCCTATCCACAAACATCATAACTTTCAATCACATTAAATTAGATATTACTAATAAATATAAATTAGTCAATGCTAATGTAATTTATCCCATTTATACCCACAATCGGTTCCTTGTCATTCAGCTAGCTATGAGCTCCCAACAAACAAAAAGCCCTAGGCGTTAACCTAAGGGCTTGTGATTTCATTTGAGCTGTATCTACTACTTAGTCTTGTTCTTTTCAGCTATCCACTGTGACATGTACTTGGTGCTTGCCATGGTGTGGTGCTTGAGCATTGAACCGAAGAAATTATCCAATCGGTGCGAATCAAGCTCAGAAACCAACGCCGTTAATCGTTCGATCAATTGATTGCCTAACTTATCTTGCTCGTAATGCGTTTCAAGAATAGAGTGACACTGGCTTTGAGCTTTCAGCCACTTTTCTTCATCGCGATAAAGTTCAACTGCTGCAACCACAAACTCATCGATATCGTCAGCCACCGTACCCGGCCATTGCAGTTCACCTGGCGATAGCATGCCTTCACTGCCAATCTGACTCGTCACATTCGGGGTTTGTAGCTTCATCGCGTCAAGTAACTTGCCTTTAATGCCCGCACCAAAACGTAATGGTGCAACACATACACGTGCCTCTTCCATCACTTCTTGAGCATCTTTAGCCCAACCTTTGATGTGGAAACCGGTTTTAGGGTTATGCAAAGCGGTTGCCTTTGGCGGCGGGTATGAACCGTATATATGAAGCTCAGTATCAGGCAACTGCTTACGAATCTTCGGCCAAATCTTTTGTAACTGAAGCACTGCATCCCAGTTAGGTGCATGCCTAAAGTTACCTATCGTCATGAAATGCTTACGTTCTTCATAGCTTTTCGTGCGTTCAGGCAAAGTCTTAAGATCAACCATGAAAGGTAGATGATGTAGAAGCTTTGGATCGATATTGAACTCAGATTGGAGCAGCTCCATCTCGTAACTTGAAATGATCAACGAAAGATCACAGCGCAGAATCGCGGCAATTTCACGCTTGGCCAGATCACTGTACAGGTGTTCTTTCGTCAGGTCTGTCTCTTTCTTAACAGCTTCGTGTCGAGCATTGCGTAGGAACTGTAAATCTTCAGTATCTAATAGCTTAAAGGCATTAGGACATACCTTCTCAACACGCCAACCAAATTGTTCTTCCATCATGAAACGGTCAAACATGACAACATCAGGTTGTAGCTGTTCGATGTACTGATCAAAGCTATCGCAATTCAGCTCAATAGATTGGCTCGTGATACCCTCTTCAGAGAGATCAATCATGTGCTCAGTTTCTTGAGCAGGCGTTGCGAATTCAACAGACCAGCCTTGTCGTTTAAACAGGCGTAAAAGTGACATCATATGGCTGCCAGCCGCCGATGAATTCGGTTCTGGCCAAACGTAGCCAATTGCTAAAACTTTCTTCAAAATACTTCCTAAGAAATAACAAAAGGGACTCTAGAAGCCCCTTATTGAACATTTACTGATAATTATAATAAGCTCTAATAACTCAGCGATTCGATTCGCTCACCGACATTGCGAGCTATCATAAGCACTTCATCCGCAGAGTACAGATTTGAAATCGTAGTTTCGACTTCTGCACCCAATGTAGATTGATACAGCTTTTGTGCAAAGTTGTCCGCCCTGGTGGTCACTAATACATGCTTTAGTGTCGAGCCTTGCTCTGCAAGTTTCTGCTTCACTAGCGGCAAAGAATCTAGAATAAGCTTTTTACCCAACCCTTGCCCTTGCGCACTCGGTAACACAGCAAGTTGCTCCAACTCTAAAACAGCTTCAGGCCTAAACCCACTCTTTTGAACCCATATAGTGTAACCAACAATCTTACCTTCACTTTCTGCAACAAAGTTAAGAAAGCGTGGCGCAGCATTTAAGTTACATTGTAACCAATCCTTCGAGTTTTGTTGTCGAACAAAAGTAGCTTGGTGAACTAAAGCCGCCCCATCAAGGTCGGCTTTGTCCATTAGACGAACTTGCACCATAACGACTACTCGCTTTCTGAGTTCGGGCGCGTTTTACAGTGTAAAATGGCCTTCTCTAGTAGCTCTAATGCTGATTGTTCCACTTCTGGCAGTTTGGCATCTGATTGACCTAACGGCTCAACACGGTTACCCCATTTAATATGGCCTGCGCCCCAAGTTAAACCAGCGCCAAATGCTGCAACCAAGATATTTGAATTAGGCTTAACAAAACCTTGCTCTAGTGATTCACATAGTGCGATTGGCACGGTCGCAGCCGACGTGTTGCCGTAGTTTTGAATGTTCACAAAGGCTTTCTCGCGCTCAATGCCTGCCATATCGCAAAGCGTTTGAATAATTCGGATGTTCGCCTGATGTGGAATCACAACATCAATGTTGTCTGTTGAGATACCTGTACGGCTCAATACGGTGTGAGCAGCCGCACCCATGCCTTTAACTGCGCGCTTGAAGATCTCTTTACCTACGAAATCGAAGTCCCAGTAACCGTTATCAGCCGCAAAACGGTCCATAGAAGTACCGAACTTAGGCACTGCTAGAATATCTCGGCCTTCAGCATCACAGCCGATTTGTGCTTCTTGGAGACCAACTTGCTCTTCAGTGCGAGAAAGTACGACTGCACCCGCACCATCACCGAATAGAACCGCAGTATCACGCTTGGTCCAGTCGATGAAGAATGAAAGACGCTCTGCACCCACAACGATAGCGTTGCGGTAGTTGCCCGCTTGAATCAATCGAGTTGCTGTTTCAACACCGTAGATGAAGCCTGTACACGCTGCATTTAGGTCAAAAGCCGCAGCGCTCTTGATACCTAAGTTCTGTTGAACTTTCGATGCAGTGTTTGGAATAAGAGAATCTGGGCTACACGTTGCAACAATAACTAGATCGATGTCTTCAGCCGTCAGGCCAGCACACGCCATTGCGTGTTGAGCAGCAACGGTCGCTAGCTCAGAGGTATTTACATGACTGATACGACGGTTTTCGATACCAGTTCGAGTACGAATCCACTCGTCAGACGTATCAATGAATGTGCTTAAATCATCATTGGACAGCACAGCTGGTGGCAGACACTTTCCCCAACCCGTAATTTCGGCGTAAAATTTTGTCATCATTTACCTGTTTATTGTTTGTTTTTATTTGAGTATCGTATTCATGTTTTAAACAGTATAAGCGTTCCGTACGTGATTCGTAAATCGCGTTATCCACGGAGATGCAATAAAAAAGAGAAAGTTATGTCTACATTCAACACTCGTTGCCCTTCTTGCGGTGGCGTAAACCGAGTTCCTTCAGAAAGAATTTCAGAAAGCCCTACTTGTGGTAAGTGCAAAAATGCACTTCTAGACGGTGCACCAATCGAAGGTACATCACTGAATTTCCAATCGATTTTGAACAGTTCACAACCTGTCGTTGTCGATTTTTGGGCGACATGGTGCAACCCATGTGTAGGTTTCGCACCTGTATTTAGCGATGTCGCGAAAGAGCGCGCTGGCGATGTTCGATTTGTTAAAATCGATACCGAAGCTCAACAGCAACTGGCGGCTATGTATCAAATCAGAAGCATCCCAACGGTGATAGTATTCAAGAACGGTCAGCGTGTTGATACGATCAACGGTGCTTTACCTAAAGGTCAATTTGATCAATGGCTTAATCAAGCTTTGGCTAAATAAGTTTGCCTAAGATCATTCATTAAACGGCAAACAAAAATAGGTTATGAGCCCTTAATAAATAAGGCTTCATAACCTATTTTAAGACAACAATTTGTCGTGATTGTCTGCTAAACACTTAATTCGTTTTCTGCTTTCTCACCTGCTTCATGTTTATTCAAATCACTCTTTTGATTGAAGTCGCTTTGTTCATTCAAACCATATTGCTCTTTGATCTGGTCAGCAATTTTCTCTGTGATCATGATGGTTGGCGCATTAGTATTCGCACCGACAAGTGTCGGCATAATTGAAGCATCAATGACTCGTAAACTCTCTAGCCCATGAACTTTTAAATCTTTGTCCACTACTGCCAGTACATCATCGGCGGTGCCCATTTTACAGGTTCCTACAAGGTGGTACTGGGTATCTGAACGATTACAGATATCTTGTTCAATCGCCTTGTCATCATTGGCATCGACCGGATAAAAAGCATCACCACGAATATCATCGAACGCTTCGCTTTCTAGCATCTGATATTGCTTCTTCCACCCTTTAATCATGATTTCCATATCATCAGGGTGACTGAAAAACGCTGGGTCGATCTTTGGTGGATCGTAAGGATCAGAGCTATTGAGTGTCATGGTGCCATGGCTTTTTGGCCTCAGCAAGGTGACATGTGATGTAAAGCCATGACTAGTGTGGATTTTTCTCGCATGATCATCCACTACAGCAACGACAAATACAAACTCCAAATCCGGCACTGCGATATGATCATCAGAACAAAGAAAACCAATGCCTTCTGCCAAGTTGCTGCTCATTTTTCCACGGCGCTCTTTGTGCCAAAGAGGTAATGCTTTGGTCATTTCAGCGGCCATTTGCAACGAAATACCGAAGGTTTCTCGCTTTTCGCTGCATTTATAAGAGTGCACCAAATCGATATGATCTTGCAGGTTCTTACCTACTCCTGGCAGCTCATGGACTTGCTCGATGCTATGTTCCGCCAGCTCATCTTTAGCACCCACGCCTGACAGCAACAACAGTTGAGGAGTTCCAAAAGCGCCTGCAGATAGAATGACTTCCTTGTTACATCGAATCTGGTAGCGCTTACCGTTAGAACCGTATTCAACTCCAACCGCTTTCTTAACTTCAAGCAAGACCTTATGTGTGGTTGCTTTGGTTACGACATTCAGCTAAGAACAAATTTGTTTTCACCTTCTTAATTAAATTGCCAATGAACAAGGGTTTAACTACTTTTGACCATATAATATCTCGTGAAATCACCAAATATTGTAACGTGATTTTAATTTCATCAGTCGACAAATTTCTTTTATCTTAACGACCATTTTTATTCGTTTTACCCAATTCAGTTTCTCCCCCATAGTCGCGGAAAATTCATCGTTTCTCACCTTTCGGAGGCTCCTGCATTGGACAACATCCAGCCAACAACTCGCATAACCGTTCCAGTTATTGCACTGTCTTTCTACGCGATCGCTTCAGGCTACCTAATGAGCTCATTGCCATTAATGCTATCTAAATACGGTCTAGACAGTAATCTATCGAGTTGGTTGGCGAGTGCCTTTTATGCAGGCCTTTTAGCGGGTACGTTATTGATTGAACGTGCGATTGCACATATCGGTCACAAAGACGCGTTTGTAATGGCACTGAGCGTGTTTATCGCAACGACCCTTGTGTTGCCATTAATCCCACACCAAGCAGTTTGGCTAATTGCGCGCTTTGTTGCGGGGGGGGCGGTTGCGGGTATTTTCGTCATTGTTGAATCATGGCTGATGAGCGGTGACGAGTCACAACGAGCAAAACGCTTAGCGATTTACATGTGTTCACTGTACGGCGGTTCTGCAGTTGGTCAGTTGGGTATTGGTTACCTAGGTATTACTAGCGGTGTACCTTTTATTGCGATGTTCACCCTGCTATTCGGAGCGATCATTGTATTGATGTACGGACAAGCGACACCACCACAGATCCATGATGCTCAGTCTTTGTCTCTAAAACAGATCAGCAAATTGAGCCACAGTGCGTTAATCGGCTGCATCGTATCAGGACTTACGCTAGGGGCAATTTACGGTTTAATGCCTGTAGAGCTTGCTCAACGTAATATTGCGCATGAAGACATTGGTGGTTTGATGGCGTTAGTGATCATGGGTGGTATGGCTGTACAGCCGATGGTGACTTGGTTATCTCACCATGTAGGTCAGGTGTTACTAATGGCTCTGTTTTGCCTACTTGGCGTAGCAAGCATTGGCGTGTTAACCATTAATCAGGATTTCTACGTGTTAGGTATGAGCCTATTCGTGCTAGGCATGGCAACGTTCGCGCTATACCCAATTGCTATTAACTTGGGCAGTCGTAACTTAGATCCAAGCTACTTGGTATCAGTAACTCAAATCATGCTGCTTTGCTACAGCATTGGCTCTGTTGCAGGTCCGATTGTGGCAGATAGCTTCATGGATTCACAAGCAGGGTTGTTCACTTATCTGTTTGCATCCTTATTAGCGACGACGATTTACATGTTGATTGCAAGCCTTAAACGCTCTCATCTACAAATTGCGGGCGAATAAGTCGTTACCTTGCTTTTGAGCGATACACTTAGGGGCTCTTCACTAAAGACAATACGTTCAAATGAAGCGCCCTTTTTTGTACACGATATTTAGAGTGTTACACTTGTGTTGGAACACATAGCCTTAGCCAATGATCGTTAGCATTAAACCGTCACCAATCGAAATGGCGTTTCAACAGAAAGAACAAAAGCGATATGGCGCAATAGCTTGTACTAATGTTGCGATTGTTAACATTCCGCCCTCTTCTTGAGTGAAACCAAACGTATAGACATTCACCGAACCTCGTTCAACCCAGTAGTAAATATTGAGTTCTAGAGCTAAAATGATTATCCTTCACCGCTTAAACTAAATACAAGGCTATGCAGTAATGAACCGTAAGAAAAAAATTAATCAAATTCTAAAAAAGAAGCAGAAAAAAGCGAATTCTAAACTGCATACAAGTAATAAGCCTCGCTACATTTCTAAAGCTGAACGCGCAAAGATGGAAGCAGAAGAACAGGCTCAAGCAGCGCAAACGGAAGGTGTTGTCGAAGCAACTGTTGAAGCTGAAGAAACTAAAGCTGCAGAGTAAGGTTAAGCTCTCACTGTGCATTCTTACCTGGCTTTTTGCTAAAAGGTAAGTACAAAAAAAGCAGCCTCTATTTAGGCTGCTTTTTTGATCCTGATGTATTTAATCTCGTTGATTAGCCTTTGAATAGCTTTACTTCCCAACGAGAGAATGGTGCTTGAGCATTAATTCCTGCTCTACCCCAACGATCGACTGAGTCCACTACTAAAATACGCTCATTGGGCACTAGTGACTTAATCAAGTTACTCGGCTTTTTCGCTGTAACAAGCCATAAGGCATCATCTTCCGAAAACATCGCTTTAAGTTTCACTTTGTCTTGCTCTGTCCATTCAAGCTCAGCTTTGAACATGCGGTCTTCAACATACAGTTGGCTACCAGACGCAAAATCTTCCAAGCTTTCCGAAAGCAAGAGTACGGAGTCTACCTCATTATCAAGCAATACAGCTTGTTGCTTGTTAATCAGTTCACGAACATCCAACATCACGCGCTGCAGATTACTATCAATAGCTTCAGCCTGCTCTGGCCACAATAGCTTAAAGTCATCAGCCACAATCGCAGCCATGCGCGTTAAGTTGGTTAGATTTAACCAAGCATACTTAGACACTTCGCCATTCGATAACGTAAGTGCTGCAACACCTTGTGCTCGAGGCGTAATAGCTTGAGCCGCATCGACCTCAACCAAGCGGATATTGCCTTGTCTTGCGTATACGAATGTAGGGTCGGCTTGCCAGATCGATGACAGAGTAAGAGCAACGGTCGCCTTTTCGCCAGACTTAAGCACTTTGCTTGCTCCCTTGGTACCAAACCAATTCGGCAGACGATCAATACCATAGCGTTTTGGTGGCAGATACTCGGTCGTGATATCAGTGCCTTTAGTTAGCTCTGTCGCTAGTGCATAGGTTACAGGTGTACTCGTTAGAATATCTTCTGCATTCGCTTTAAGTGACACCACTAAGCCAGCCATTAACACACTGCCAAGCACACCGACTTGAGCCATTACTTTGACTGAGTTCGACATACGTTTAATTAAAGAAGTCATGATTACGCCTTTCTTACAATTCGGTATAGCGTTGCTGCAAGGAAAAAAGTTGCAGAAACAATGATGATTGAAGCACCCGACGGTACTGGCAATTTAAGCTCCATTGGTAATACCGTGCCAACCAGACAAGCAATGGTCGCAAGCAGAGCTGATAGCAACACAAAGCTACCCATGCGCTTGGTTAGCAGTCGAGCTGTCGCACCTGGAATCAGTAATAACGCACCCACTAGAACTGCACCTACGATCTTTACAGCAGCAATCGTGACTAACGTAATCATCATGACAAATAAGTAGTCGTAGAAACTGGTGTTGTAACCGCGAACTTTCGCTATATCAGGGCTAATACAGGTAAGCAGGATACGGTTGAATGTCGGTATCAAAAGCAAAATGATGATCGCGCAACTGCCTGCGAGAATCGCTAAGTCTTGATCCGTTACAGTAAGGATCGAACCAAACAATACGTTCTCAAGCATGTGAATATTGATCTTGCGAGCCACATACATCAGTAACGCTGCACCGACTGCCAATGCAAGCGCAAGGAACACGCCAACCAAGGTATCGTATGGCACGTTGGTTCGGTTTCTTACAAAGTGCAGAAGCAACGCGAATATCATACAGAAACTAAACAGCCCAATAATCGGGTTTTCTGGCGGCTCGCCAAGTAGAACGCCAATTGCGATACCAGTTAACGCAGCGTGTCCGACAGCTTCAGAAAAGAAAGCTAGACGCTTTGCAATCACCAAAGTACCAAGGCCACCTAAAAGAGGACCAAGCAATAAAGCTGCGACCAAAGCATTTACCATGAAGGCATACATGAAGCTTTCAGATAAGAAACCCGCTTCCACACCACTAATGGCAAGTTGTCGTAACCAATCCATTACGCAACCTCCTTCGATTCTGTCATTACAGAGCCACTACTGTAGTGCTGAAATAAGCTTTCGATCTTCGTTGGATGCAGTACTTGCTCATGTGGGCCACTATCTACTAAGAATCGGTTAACGACATGCACGTTCGCTTCAAGTCGACGTACCGCAGTAACATCATGGTGAACCGCTAGAATCGTTCGGCCTTCATCAACACATTCACGAATCAGCGACTCCAGATAGCGAACGCCCTGCTCGTCCATGCCCGTCGTAGGTTCATCTAATACCAGTAAGCTTGGGTTATCCAATAACGCTTGAGCGAACAAAACACGTTGCTGCTCACCACCGGACAACTGTCCCATACGGCGGTCGCAACGAGTCGCCATACCAACGCGATCTAACTGCGCGAGAGCAAGATCTAACTGCTTTGATTTACGACGCCAAAACAGAGGGGTTCGCGTCTGATTTAGTAGAACAAACTCCATGACCGTCAAAGGTAAGCTCGACTCGAATGTCGCTTTTTGAGGCACGTAACCAATACTTGGCTTTTCTGGCCAATGAATGTTGATCGCTCCAGAGAAAGGCGTCAGTCCAAGTACTGATCTTAGCAAAGAAGTCTTGCCGCCACCGTTTGGTCCCATGATCACATGACACTCACCCGCTTTAAGTTCTAGCGAGATATCATCAAGAATTACATTATTATCGTACTGTAGACCCAGTGTATTGATTGAGATTGATGGACCTAGCATTATGCGTTCCCGCTTTTAGCTTGGTTCGCCGCTGCAAATTTCATTGCTTCGATTAAGGTTTCTAGGTTCTTCTTCATCTCAACTTCTACTTTGTCGTCTTCATATTCGCCGTGGGTCATGTGAGAGAAACGGTAAAGCTGAACGCCGGTTTCCGCTTCAATCGTGTCAACAAAACGGTTTGGCATGTTTAACTCGTAGAACAGAACATCAATACCCGATGCGCGGATCTTCTCGATCGTCTCTTGAAGTTGGCTCGCACTTGGCTCAACACCGTGTGCTGGCTCGATTACCGCCGCGACATCAACACCAAACTCTTGAAGAATATAACCATAAGCGTTGTGTGTCGTCGCAACCTTCATGCCTGATGTATCTAACTCACCTAATGACAACATCGCATCACGCTTCATGAAGCGGAATTGCTTTGCGTACTTACGCGCATTCTTGCGATAAAACGCAGCGTTGTCTGGGTCGAGTTTAGAAACTTCACTGGCAATGGTGTAAACCTTTTGAATGGTTGTCGAAAGCCCAACGAAGGTGTGCGGGTTAACAGCACCCTGACCAACAGATTGACCAAGAGCCGGAAGTAAAGGTACCTCTTTGTTTGCTTCGATCACAACCAAATCATCACGTTGCGCTGCTGCAATAACTTTAAGCGCAAAGTCATCGTGACCAATACCGTTTACTACAATTGCATCCATCTGGCTCAATCGCTTCAGGTCGTTAGGTTGTGGTAAGTAGTTATGTGGGTTAAAACCAGCGTCAACCAAAGGAAGAATGTTCACTTTATCGCCGACTACGGCTTTCACATAGCTGTAGTAAGGTTGTAGTGTAATACCAATCGTCAGTTTGTTACTGTCGACAGTGTATTCTTTTGCTAATGCATTCGGTGCCATGAACACCGCTAACAACGACATGAACAGAGTCATAATTCGCATAGTAAATCTCTTATTTTTAGTGAGCATCGATTGCATGATGCTGTTCAACTTCTGATTCATTCACAACCATTTTCCAACCTTCAGATTCAAGTGTGTGCTCATCAAAAGCACTAGGCTGTTTTGCTATACCACCAAAGAAAATCCAGATTTCAGGAGAAACGCTGTTCGCGTTCAGAATAAAAGAATCCGCAAAGCCATGATCAGTTTCTGTAGCTTGTTTACTTGGTGTCGGATATTCACTTGGAGTAGAGAAGTAGTAACCGCGCTCGTCCAGTAGCCAAGCATGAGAGCCTTTACGCTTCCAACTCTGGTCTTCTACAAATGGCGCAACCCATTCATCTTTAAGTGACATAACACTTGGCCACTCGCCATCTGAGTCCATACGCAAGTCACGAATTTCTTCATGAGCCAAACGCAGCTCTGATAGCATCGCCAAGTTTTCTTGTTCAACATCCGTTACTAGAACTTGATGATCAAGTGCGGCTTTCACGTGAGATTCCGCCTGATGAAATGGGATCGCGACGGTTGCAAAGCAAAGGATGAATACAATGATCAATCCAACCCATTTCCCCTCTCTACCACCAGTATCGGCACGTACGCTTTGAATCATCATTTTTCGTTGATCTCTACGACATCAACTTCAACAGGAAATTCGTGGCCAGAATCGAACACCAAGTAAAACTCAGTGTCTGGATGTGGGAACTCAACGATAGAGCGCTTATCAGTCACCTCTTTTGCAATCAAATTGTCTTCGTAATCGTACATCTCAACCGCATAATCAATCGCCTTGCTGCCATCAGAGTAACCCGCTTCACAAGCGACGGTTTTTCCTACAAACCAACAACTCATCAATGGGAAGTGTGCTTGTGCAGGTAATGCAGCGAAACCAAGTCCCAATGCTAAGCATGGAGTCATTAAAGCGTTCAGTTTTGTTTTTATTGTCATGGTTTGTACCCTAGCCACAGTGCAAATTCTCAGCCATAAACTGAGCGATAAAGAGCTCAAATGAGCCCTTAATTTTTTGGGTTGTTAAATCAGGAGGCTAGCCCCTAATATCACAGATTATTGAAGTAGAGCTTCGAACGTTAGGTGAACGTTGGCACTCGCTTTGTCCGCCAGTGGGTTGTCAATCAACTCGCCTTTGTAGTTCGCCTTCATTACGTAGCGACCTGCTACGTCTGGAGTAAACGTGATTTCACCATTCTCATCGCTCACCACGTCAATCTGCTCTTGGTGGTTGCGGTAAAGTGTGCCTTCACGAGTGATTTCCGCTGTAACACCTTTCTGAACTTCACCGTTGTAGAAGAACTGGAATGTTACTTGTTCGCCTTCAATGATGTCTGAAGGGTGTGTAATAGGCTTCATTTCAAGTAGCTTACCTTCAATTTTGAAGACTGAATCTGATGGCTTACCTACTGTGATGTAGCTTTCAGCACGTGTGAAACTGATTTGTGTTACCACGTCACGTGCTTTTTCTGGTAGCACTGAATCGCGCTCAGCTTTGTTTGCCTTAACCCACTTCACCGTGTCACGACGACCGGCTTTGTACTGTGTGTAGTAAGACGGATAGTTGTTGATAGCCACTTTATGCGTACCTTCTTCTTCAAAGTAGAAGTCGAAGATTGAACGACGCTTACCACGAATCACAAAGTTAGGGCGTTCACTGCGGCCATCTGGCATGATGACATGAGCATTTTCGCTACCAGCTGGCTTATCAAACACAAACGTACCGTGAGACGCCGTTACGTCGAACGTTAGCCAATCACCACCTTCTTTAGATACAGTGAAGTGAGATGGCAAAATCCAACGTGGGTGAGCTTGTGCTGTTGTCGTTGCTGCTAAGCCAAATGCCATAACACCCGCTAGTGCAAGCGCCTTAATTTTTTTCTGTTTCATCATGTTTGGTTCCATTATTTATAATTGTTAGCCGTGCCGCTCTATCTGAGCTTACGATGACGACTTTCTATTCTGTTAAGTATGCTTTTACTGTTCGCACTTACTATTTAGCGATGTAGTTCAAGGTGATTTCACCCGTCTCTTCTGTTGCTTTTAATTCGTAAGATGCGTTTGAATCTGTAAGAGATACTTTTTGGCGAAGGTAGTTACGACCACCATGTTCACGAACCACTTCGATATGAACCGTATACTCACCTTGTTCAAGCGTTTCACCGCTGTCGCTCTTACCATCCCAAACAAAACGGTATTGACCCGCAGGACGTGTCGCAGACGTCACCGCATCAACCAATTCACGATCGTAACGGCCAACTTTTCTCCACCAGCTACGTAGGTCTTTAAGCCACTCGTCTTTACCAACCCAAAGCTCGACCGTTTTGACAGGCTTTCTTTCGCTGTTCTCTACCCACACCGCCACATAAGGGCGTGCATACATTGAGGTATCAATTTTTGGAAGTGTAAAACTGACATCCAGCTTTGCCGTTTCAGGGATCGCTTGTGCCATACCAAGGCTTGGGAAAAGAGATAAAGCAAGCAGCGCTTTACTCCAGTTCATTTTTTTCATGTTTAACAACCTTTTAAATCCGTTTAACCCTAAGTTCACTCTTCAATATGAATCATCAATCGAATCAGATAATTAAGGCACGGCGACAAAATAGATAACCAATGAGATCGCAGACCCAAACACCGTCCATTTGATGGAGGTATTGAGTGTCTTTTTCTTAGGTAACAGTAAGCAGACACCAGTAAGCACAAAGAAGATCATCAATAGCGCTGTGATATCGATAAACCACTTCCAAACTTCACCACTGTTACGCCCTTTATGAAGGTCATTCAGCAGTGCGATAACACCGTAATTAGTGGTTTCGACTTCGACAATTTCAGACGTCACATCAACGAAAACGGAAGCGTTATAGCCCGGGCCTTTGAAATCCATAGACACTTCGCCAAGGAGCAGCTCACCGTCTTCGATCTCTGCGTAAATGTCCAAACCTGAGGGAACGCCAGACAAGTTCGCTTCTTCAAACAGAAACTTTTCGAAAGCTGTTTGATCGGCTTTCAATCGACCGTCTTGAATAGTGAACAAGCTCGTAGGAAGTGTCAGTGTAGAGCGTTGGATATTTGGCTGGCTTGATTCAAATAGCTCAGGTCGGTTCAGGGTGATACCTGTCACTGAGAAAAAAAGAACTACAAACAGGAGCGCCATAGAAATATAAACATGAAGTCGACGAGCCCATGCCTGAACTGCCCTACTTTTTAACGACATACAAACCATAACCTATAAATTTTATGGCGATAATTTAGTTGATAATCATTCGTATTGGCATTCAATTTACATTGTTTACGTTTTCCGAGACACGCTGGGAAATTTACATATCATTACACACGATATAATCGAACTGGATGCATATTCTTGCTAACGTGTACACAGCAGCATTAATCACGCATTCTGCTCAAATACTGAAGCCTCGCTCTTATATTTAGACCTAGTGAGTGATGGCTGTTGTGGCTTTAAAGGATAAAGTTTAGGAAATTCTTGAATGGAGCGAACAAGCTAAAAGGAAATGCGTATTATCATACTGACTTTAGCTGTGCTAATTTCAACATGTTCAAGTCAGATAGCCAGTACAGAAGAGCAAATCCAACAATACATTGGCTCAAACATAACTGATGTGCAGGAACGATATCTAACAGAACGTTCACGTCCTATCAGTTTTTGGGAGTCCCGAAACTATGCTTGGGTGAGACCCAAAATGCACTAGACAATGGTTACACCTTGCACGCGTTTAAAAACCCGTTTCGAGACTGCACCGTTAACTGGGTGGTTAATGCAAATGGCGTGATTGAAAATGGTTCACCAAACGGAACGATGTGCAGCCCATAATGCCTCCCTTTACTCTTTAGCTCTATTGCTTTTCACGTAGTCTACAAAACAAAAAGGTGTCACTTGAACAATCAAATGACACCTTTTGTTAGAGCTTTAAGCTATCAGACATTTCCGTTGTCGCTGACCGTTCTTAGTTGAGTCAAAAACTTAATCCAACCTTTTGCTTCAGAAGAAGGTTCGATGTTATCAGCGCGTTTCGCTTGAGCTAGTGCGTTATCCAGATTTTTGAGCTTGTACCATGAACGTACTTTCGCTAAAGCAACATCGGCTTGTTTGTTTTTGTCTTTTACTTTATCTAGAACAACTAGTGCTCTGTCGTAGTATCCTTGTTGAACAAGCAGTTGAGCCACATTCCAATGGTATTGACTGTCCTTTTTAGATGCTAGTGTCCAAACATCAATCGCGTTGTCCCACTCTTTAGCTAGCTGCCAGTATGTAGCTTGCTCAGCCAAAAGCTTAACATCACTGTTCGCGTCATCTAGCTTAGCGATCTCTTGAGCTGCGCGCTCTGGAATGCCTCGTTTTGCGTACAACTGAGCAAGAAGTCGACGGTCCGAGTCTTTCAACTCAACACCATGTAGATCTGCTAACGCCAATGTATTCAAAGCATCTCTGCTGCGCTCTAACTGTAGCTGAATACCAACAAGCTGACGCCACCAATTATCTTTCTCAGGTTGGAGTTCGATAAGACTCTCCAACGTTGGAATGGATTGCTTCCACTGCTTTAACTGCAGCTGTGCACCCAGCTTTAGCGATAATGGCGATAGCTGTGGTTTAGAATTGAACTTGTCGTGATTACCAATGGCCACCAGCACTTTTGACCAGTTTTCGATTTGGTATTCCGCTTGTGCAATTCGCATCCAAAGCACATCTTTCTTTTCTGTCTCTGGCGCCGTTTTTACTAGCTCATAGTAATGTGGTAGCGCACTTGTGAACTGCTGATCATTTAATAGAAGATCAGCAAGCATGCGTTTGGTCACCCATGCTTGCTCATCCACAAGCAAGTTAGTGTCGACCGCGTACGTCAGCTGCTTAATAGCGGCTTCCGTTTTACCGTCTTGCCAATAGTAAACACCCAACATACGAGCCACATAAGCTTTGTCGTAGCCTTTAGATAGCTCTAAATTAGCGAGAACATCAATCGCCTGTTTTACCTTCTCTTCTTGAGCAAGGTTATGTGCTTTTTGAACACGAATAGCAGTATATTGAGACAGCTCTTGTGCTTGCGTTGTGAAGGGCAATAACAATAAGCCCACTAATATCCATATCTGTTTCATCATTTATCCAACTTGAATTCAAAGGTAAATGTTTGTCCAAATTGAGGAGTTGATTTCCCATCCACAACCTTAGGCTGATACTTGAATTTTTTCAGCGCACGTATCGCTTCACGTTCAAACATACGACGCGGATTTGCATCAGTAACTTGAATGTCTCTCGGGCGTCCCGTTTCATCGATAGTAAAAGACACAGTCACATGCCCTTCAGCTCCGCGCTTCAGCGCTTTCGCAGGATAACGAGGTTCCACTCGATAAAGTGGCATCGCATGTTGGTTTGCTCCAAAGTCAGAAAATGTTGGTGCATTAATCGCTAAGCCATCAATTGATGTATTCAAATCCAATGAAGGTAATGAAGACATCGAGTTCAAAGGCGTTACTTCAGCTGGTGACTGAGACGTCTGCGCTTCCGGTGGCGGCTCTGGCATTTCTGGTTTTTCAGGGACAGCACGTTGTCTTCTTTGGACTTCTTGTTCCTGTTCCACCATCACCATGTTGAAACTTAACGTCTCACTCTCATCTGGTGAACGTTGGTGACCATTGTCGACCATCCAAGCCATGAAAGAAAACAGTGCTAAGCCCAGTGCCCCCGCTAACGGTAAAGCAAGAAATAAGCGAATCATTAATAAAGATCCTCCAAGATCATCGCTTATCAGCAGCAAGTGCAATGTTTTTAACACCCGCACCTTTAGCAGCATCCATCACTTTTACAACAGTACCATTGTATGCGTGTTCATCAGCTTGAATAACCAAAGAAGCATCCGGT
>JAYYSE010000117.1:0-7552 GCA_036126475.1 Pseudomonadota bacterium
TTCACCAACGGTAGTCACTGCCATGGTCAGGATACCAAAAGCGATAGCCGTCAGGATGAAAGAGAAACCTACTTTCGTTGCTGTAGAGAAGTTGATGTTTTTCTTTTCTAGGCCAGAGAAGATACCGGCGATGATAGGACCAGCGACCAAACACCATAGTGGGTTCATTGCCATTGACGCTTCTGGAGCAACAGGGATGAAGCCGAATAGGTCACCACGCATGGTGTTGATCGCTACCATTGTCATCGATGTCATCATTTGGCCGTAGTACACGAAGAAGCATGTAGTCAGGAATGTGATGATTAAGATCGTGCCCATTTTTAACATGTCTGATTTCTTCGATTTAACCATCAAAGAGACAAAGTAGATAATGGCTGCAGCGCCGATCGCGTAAACGATGTTTTGGCCGATATCCATGTTAGAGAAAATGAAAAATACTAAGCCGATCATTGCTGCTGATAGGCTAAAGAAAGCAGCCCAGTTTTTAGTGCTTACTGGTTGCTGGTCGATCTCAGCACTTGCTTCAACAAGGCCTTTACGGACAAATAACATCATCAGTAGTGCTGCGCCTGCAAGAACAGCAGACAGAAGGAAGCCACCTTGGAAGCCTACAACAAGCACAAGCATAGGGAATAAGTACTGACCTAACAGTGCACCAATGTTGTTTACTGAATAGTTGATAGGGTAGCAGTTTTCAAAATCTTCTTGTGTTTTGAACGTGCGTTTGTAGAGACTTGGGTAAGAAGGAGACATCAAACCACGTGCATAACTTGCTAGCGCAATACCACATAACGCCACAGGAACATTGGTTGCAGCTGCGCCTAGTACCAGTAAAACATAACCACTCGCGAACCCAAGGAAGGCAATTGTCAAAGAGCGGTAAGCACCTAAGAATTTGTCGGCGATGAAACCACCTGCGATAGCAAACAGTGGCCCGATTGCAGAGAAAGCACCAACTACCATCATGGTGTCAGCTTCGTTGTAGTTAAGGTCCTCAAGGAAGAAACGAGTCAAGATCACCATGACGCCATAGAACGAAAGTCCAAACATCATTTGGCAGAACATCATTGATTTGTTTAATCTATTCCACATTATTTTATTCTCACATGAGTGTTAATATGTAGTGTAATTGCCCAATTATACTACCATTCGTAGTAATACATAAACTGAAACACCCATCCCAAACGGGACTTTGCTCGATATATCTTTTCTTATGAGTGCATTCATATTTTTCATGAATGAAATTTGCAATATTAGTTTTTACTAGAGGATGCATTCCTATGTGAAATTTAATCACATTTATTTATGGCTAAGTAGTGAACTATTAAAGGGAAATTAAGAGGAAGTCATTCGGTATTTTTTTAAGTGAGAATCACTTGCAATTGGTAGCTTGGCTTTAGCCAATAAAAAAGCCAGCCTGACGGCTGGCTTTGTTTTGATATTGAAAGCTAAGTTTACAACAATGCTGTCTGAATGAAGGCTATTTTTCAACAATTTGCTTGAGCGCGTTTCAACTGTTGATGCATTTCATTCTAAGGTATCTCATTTATTCACACGGCGGTGCCATATGAATGACCGCCAAGCCACCTAAAGACGTTTCACGGTACTTCTTGTTCATGTCTTTACCTGTTTGGTACATGGTCTCGATAACTTTGTCTAACGAGATAAGACATTTACTCGTGCGTTTTAGTGCCATACGTGATGCGTTGATCGCCTTCATTGCACCCATCGCATTACGCTCAATACATGGTACTTGAACCAAGCCGCCAATTGGGTCACAGGTCATACCCAGTGAGTGCTCCATGGCGATCTCAGCAGCAATACAAATTTGCTCGTTACTACCACCACGAAGGGCCGTTAAACCAGCAGCTGCCATTGAAGAAGATACACCGACTTCGCCTTGGCAACCTACTTCAGCACCCGAAATAGACGCATTGGTTTTATATAGAATACCGATAGCGCCAGATACCGCTAAGAAGTCTTTGATCTGCTTGGTATCAAGCTCTTTGATAAAGCGATGGTAGTACATTAAAACAGCAGGGATAACGCCAGCCGCACCGTTGGTTGGCGATGTTACTACTTGGCCACCTGCCGCGTTCTCTTCACTCACGGCAAAGGCAAATAGGTTAATCCAATCCATGATCTCCATAGGATCGTTTTCAATGGAGGCATTCGCTTCTAGTTTTTTCAAAAGAGCGGGTGCTCGACGTGTTACTTCAAGGCCACCATCAAGGATACCTTCAGTATCAAAGCCACGCTGCATGCACAGTGACATCACCTTCCAAATCTGGTCTGCTTTTTGGTCAATGGCTTCCATATCTTGAAAGGATACTTCGTTGCGCAGGATTAAACCGCCAAGGCTCATTCCGTTTTTATCAGCCAGCTCAAGGAGTTGGTCAGCTGATGAGAAAGGAAACTCAACTTGGGTTTCAGACTCTTGTTTGCCGTTTTGCAGCTCGTCTGCCGTTGCGATGAAACCGCCACCAATGGAGTAGTAGGTCTCCATATCCAAAAGTTTACCGCTCGCATCAAACGCAGAGATTGTCATACCGTTTTCATGAAGCGGCAGATTGGTTTTGTGGAACAGTAAGTCGCTTTCAACATCGAAGTGAATCTCATGGTGACCGCTCACCATAAGAGACTTGTCTTCAATCGCTTTACGCATTGCTTGGTTAGCACTAGTTATTTTGATGGTATCTGGGCGGTTGCCAAGCAGACCTAACAGGGTTGCGCGGTCAGTGTGGTGGCCGATACCTGTTAATGAGAGTGAGCCGTATAAATCGATTTGAATACGGGTAACTTGGTTAAGTACAGATTCAATCTTTTGGGTAAAATTAAACCCTGCGATCATTGGTCCATTTGTGTGGGAGCTGGAAGGCCCAACCCCGATTTTATAAATATCAAAAATAGACAGCATAGTAACTTCCTGTGAAGACGGTTCGATGGACGAACTCTGTGTAAAATTTGTATTTGTTCGTTTCACTTATTTGTGTGAAAGCGTTCTCTGTTTAAAACTATCGTTAACCAACGAAGTCGTGAGAAAACCAAGAGCGTGCTATTTTGCTTTGAAGCTGCACTTTGATTCTCGAGTTACTTTTTATATCGCTCTGCAATAGTGAGTATTATTGCGAGTAACTTATAAGAATTTCAAAATACTTTTGTTAACAAGAATTGTATACATAATTCACTCCATCTACCCCCTAAAACGAGACTTGAACATAAAATGAGCATCGATAACCTCATTATTGTGCTGGGTAAACGGCTCAATGAGAATGAATTAACTGAGGAAGGAATCAGTCGAGTTGATGCTTTGGTGAAGTACCTAGCGGAGTCTTTGAATCTAGACTCTCACTCGTCTACAGCGGTCGCTTTTTGTGGTGGGGTAACCAAAGGGCAGAGTGTTTCGGAAGCCGATACTATGCACCGATATTTTCGTGAGCTTGAAAGCCTTCGTGAAGCCCCGTTTACCTTGGGGGCAGTTTTACTGGAGCAGCTTTCAACGAATACTGTAGAAAACATCCAAAACTTAGCTGCTGAGATGATCAAAAGTAGGCTGTTTAGGCGCGGGCAAAGTGTAAAGGTAATGTTTGTGTCGAACGACTATCACTTGCAACGCATCTTCGAAATTCAACAACTGATGGACGAGCAAGGGCTACTAAAAGTTCTCATCGAGAAATGCTTAGCGCTTGGTGTTGAGCTGCAGATAGACCGAAAGTTGGATGCTCATGTTGCAGCTCCATATCCACACCAAACGGCTCAAGGTAAGCTGTTTTTATTGATGGACGCGCTTACAACGTACCGAGTGTATCTCGAAGGAGTATGTGTAGGGGCGTTTAAGCGAGATTTGAAGGTGGTGAGGGCGGAGCCCGAAAGGCTTTCTTTGGAGGCCTTAGAGAAAGCAAAAGGCTCAGTAGGAAGTTTACCTCAGTTTAGTATTGTGGAAAGTCTGCTGCCTGTATTGGAAGGCTGTATTCGAGGCACTCTAGTATGTACGGATATAAAAAACGTCAGGCAGTACCTAGCGTTACTAGATACCAACCTAACTTTTCTGAATGGATTATTAGACCCTGAATCGGACCATACGCATCGCTGGTGGCGATAAATCGTTATTTTTTTCTGGTGATGCCAAGAACTGTTTTTAGGCTAGCAAACGCAATTAAGCAGTAGGCGAGTAGTTCTGTGCCTTCTTCTGCGATGTTTTTAACGGCGCGAACGTAATCATCGCCCATTACATTGTGCCAAAAGCTACCCATACCGAATAGGCGGGAGAATACTAGCAGTAGCATTACGCCTGTCACTAACAGGTTCATGTGCGGAGAAGCCAAAATAAGGGCAAGTTGATCGATAGTACGCTTGCCGTTTTTTACTGCATAAACAACAGCGCTGCCAGTAACTAGCGCAGCAGGAACAACCCAGGCGCCGTGTGCGATCTTATCAAACCAAAAATCCATTTCACGGATGAACATTACAGCGAAAAAGGCGCTAATGAGAACCGCTGCGTGTTTCACTTCACTTCTTTTTCTCGCTAGGTAAGCAAAAGAACCTGAACTTACGATAAGTAGCAGCTGCTGCAACATTTCTGTCACTGATATCTCACCAACATTTCCGTTTAACAAAACAAAATCAATTCTGAGCGCTAAATTAGCAATAATACCAATAGCAAGAGCGACTAGAGCGGTTTGGCAACGCTTATAGATCACTTGATAGGTCGATTGAGAAAGGGTGAACTCAGAGAGTTCACAAGACATGTGAGTTTGCTCTTTCGTTTTAGAATGGTTTTTCATTTCAATTCAATTTGTAAATATTTGTAACAGGTCGGAATTCTATCCGCTTGGAATTTGACAATGTCAGAGAAGTGTTAGTAATAAAACAGCGTGCAATTAATGTTTGCATACTGTAAACCGCTGCCAATTGGCAGCCAGTTTACGTAATTGATTGAATTAAAATGGGGGAGGGATTAGTAGGTATCAGAGTGGAGCGTTATTCACTTCTAGCTTCTGACTCTTGCTCATGATTATTTCTATAATAATCCCATTGCTCAATACGTTCACCGTCTTCAAAAACACAATAAGTGGTGCGTTGATTGTTTTCAGTAACCGTGTCTAATTCGCCATCCTGTTGAACACAATAAACGGCCGCTGGATTGGCGACTGAAACACGTTGGTCTTCGCTATACTCAGCATAGTCGTTTGCACAACCACCTAATACAACGGCATATACAGCCATCAAACCAATTTTCTTCATGTTTATCTCCCACGTGATAACTCTATAGTTGAATACGTTACGTTCTACAGAACCCAATTTGAAGCTCTATCAAATGAGTATATTTTAGATTTCAGAAAAGGTTGTTCTAATTTGGTCAAGATATTAAATAGGTTGATATTTCGCCATATTTAGCTGCTTTTTGAGGGCTGGATCAAGCTAAGCTAGTCGGGTTATAGAAGGGTATCAATTGTTGAGTTAAGGCTTTTAAGAAGCTATGTGATGTTTTCTTACTTTGTCGGTTATGAGGTACAAAGTTAGAAGGTGTGTTGATGTGAACGGCTATGAACCTCGAATCTATGAATGATTATGATATGATTCCGCCAAATTCAGTTGAGCAGTTAGAGCCATGAGACACCTAAAAACGACCATTCACCCGGATATCGATCACCTAGATAACAAAACAGTTTATAAGCGCAACGCTGCCAGAGCGATTGTCTTAGATGGTGAAGATATTCTGATGCTTTATACCGAGCGTTACCACGATTACACCATTCCTGGTGGTGGCCTAGATGAGGGTGAAGACGTGATTGCGGGCATGGTCCGAGAGCTTGAAGAAGAGACGGGTGCAAAGAACATTCATGGCATTAAGCCGTTTGGCATTTTTGAAGAGTTTCGCCCTTGGTACAAAGATAATGCCGATATCATGCATATGATATCGTACTGCTATTCGTGCAAGATCGATCGTGAACTTGGTGAGACAGCTTACGAAGATTACGAAGTTAAAAACGGAATGAAGCCTGTGTGGGTTAACATTCATGAGGCAATTGCCCACAATGAGAAGACCATCGCCGAGAGCCCTAAAAAGGGCATGAGCATTGAGCGGGAAACGTTTCTGCTGCATTTAGTCGCGAAGGAAATGCTTTAAGCTAAAAACGTTCAAAAGCTCTTTTAAACGCTAAATAACATCCTCTGTCGCCACTTTGTCACGGCAAAGAATTCAGGGGATTAAAGTGGAAAGCATCGCTCAAATGGTTCGGTGCAAAATGAGAATAGCGCATCGTCATTGAAATATCGGTGTGACCTAAAATGTTCTGCAATACCAAAATATTCCCTCTATTCATCATAAAGTGACTCGCAAAGGTATGACTTAAACATAAAAAGTTCTCTGCAACATAATCTTTGTATATCTGGCACGCATCTTCATTCATGGTTACATCAAGCATCCAGTGCATTGACTCTATACCCCAATGTTCTCTGACTGCCATCGCAGCTTGCTCTGCACTAAGCTCTTTGGAACTGATGTAATAACAGTACTCTAGTTCGACAGTTTTGCCTTTCTCAAGGCGGAAGTTTTCAACCATTATAATGCTCTTCAACCCTTTCCAGCGAGAAAAGTTACCGTCAAGTTCCTTACTATCAAAAATATAGTATTGGCGAGACTCTATACGTCCACCCCCTTGTTCTACAATCGCTTTGGCTATCTTAGTCTGACAGGCCATTGCATCAATGGTTACGGGTGCTCCATTGATATCGAGCATCTTTATCAGTTCAGTGATCGCGGTAATCTCATTACTTTTTTCTTCTGTCTTCAACTGTCCCAACACGAGCTTGTTTGACGATGCATAAGCACTGATCATATGAATAGTGCTAGCCCTGTCTTGACGATTGTATGAGCCTCGAAGTGTTTTACTATCAATCGCAATCACTTGACCTTCAGTGAGAGTATGTATTGACGACATCCAGTTAATAAAGCACTCATGGAATTGCTCGGGGTCAATCGTCGAGATTATTCGAGCTATCGTGGCGTCAGCAGGAATACCTTTCAAAAACATATCATTACGCTTAAACCAATCATGATGACCGAGAATGTATTCACGAATATCAAACCAGCCTATCGCGCCTGCAATCAACGCGCATAGCGAGCCAAAAAGGACTTAAAACAGGCAATATGTGACCTTTGCACCTTGGCGTTGGTCGATAATCGTTTGAAAATGTTCTTTGAAGTGGTCAATGTGCATGATGTTCTCCTTGAAAGGGAATATATGATCACAGCTAAATGTGATCTAGGTTTGATTAAAAAACACTCACCTCCTAACCTTGCGATCTATGTGCTAAGTTGCAAAACTAAGATGATAGATTTATCAATAGGGTGGTTGAAATGCAAAGAGTAAACAAAATTATACTCATGGCAATGACTTTACCATTTATGTCTTTCAACTTAAGCGCAGGTGAAGATTTAGGTAGAGAAGTTATTAAGGCTGTAGATTACACTGAACAGTACGGAGAAAGTGCTTCTTTTTGATCCGCACCAGCAGTTTTGGACACCAAGTTAAGTGAGTACAATCAC
>JAYYSE010000118.1:0-11691 GCA_036126475.1 Pseudomonadota bacterium
GAGAAACTCTGCACTATCATGCCGTTCGTTATTACGTAGAAGATAGCCCAGAGATCCCTGATGTTGAGTACGATCGATTAATGCAACAGTTGCTAAAGATCGAAGAAGAGAACCCAGAGCTCGTAACCGTGGACTCACCAAGCCAACGTGTTGGTGGTCAACCACTAGATGGCTTTACGCAAGTGACTCACGAGATTCCAATGCTCTCTCTGGATAATGCATTCTCTGATGAAGACTTGGATGCGTTCAATAAGCGTATGTCCGATAGAGCACCAACTGCGAACCTTAAGACTTTTTGTTGTGAGCCTAAACTCGATGGCCTCGCTGTGAGCTTGCTTTATGTGAACGGGACATTAGTTCAAGCGGCGACTCGTGGTGATGGCGCGACGGGTGAGAACATTACTGAAAACGTACGTACCATCAGTTCGATTCCACTTAAGCTACAAGGTGAAGGCTGGCCAGAACGTATCGAAGTCCGTGGTGAAGTATTCATGCCAAAAGCCGGCTTCGATAAACTGAACGAAATGGCGCTGAAGAAAGGTGAGAAAGTCTTTGTAAACCCGCGTAATGCCGCAGCAGGTAGCTTGCGTCAGCTGGACTCTCGTATTACCGCAAAACGCCCATTAGCTTTCTATGCTTACAGCGTAGGTGTGGTTGAAGGTGCAGAGCTCTCAAGTAGCCACTACCAACGTTTCTTACAGCTAAAAGGCTGGGGACTGCCAATGTGTCCTGAGACGAAGCAACTTAGCTCACTTAAAGACGTAAAGGAATATTATCAAGACATTATGACTCGCCGTGATGCTCTAGCTTACGAGATCGATGGTGTGGTGATTAAAGTCGATGATATTGCGGCGCAAGAAGTGCTTGGCTTTGTTGCTAGAGCGCCTCGCTGGGCAATTGCATACAAGTTCCCGGCTCAAGAAGAGATTACTCTGCTTAACGATGTTGAGTTTCAGGTAGGCCGTACCGGCGCTATTACGCCGGTAGCTAAACTAGAACCTATCTTTGTCGGTGGTGTAACAGTGAGTAATGCTACGCTGCACAACGCCGACGAGATTGCTCGTTTGGGTGTCAAGGTTGGCGATAGTGTCATTATCCGCCGGGCTGGCGATGTGATTCCACAGATCGTCGCGGTTGTACAAGACCGTCGCCCTGAGACGGCTAAAGGTATCGTTTTCCCTGATACATGCCCTGTATGCAGTTCTGCGGTCGAGCGTGTAGAGGGAGAAGCTGTAGCGCGTTGTACTGGCGGTTTGGTGTGTCAGGCTCAGCGTAAAGAAGCGCTTAAGCACTTTGTATCTAGAAAGGCACTTGATGTTGATGGTCTTGGCGTGAAAGTCATAGAGCAGCTTGTCGATCGCGAGATGGTCGAGACACCAGCAGACCTATTTAAACTCAGTGCAGGTGTGATTACGGTGCTTGATCGTATGGGGCCTAAATCGGCTCAGAACGTGGTGAGCGCGTTGAATAAAGCGAAAGATACGACGTTAGCGCGCTTCCTTTATTCACTCGGAATTCGTGAAGTCGGTGAAGCGACAGCGATGAACTTAGCTCAGCATTTCAAGACATTAGAGCGAGTACAAGCGGCAACTCATGAGCAGCTCGTTGAGGTGTCTGATATTGGTGATATCGTTGCTAGTCATATTACGGCTTTCTTCTCACAAGAGAAAAACCGAGCGGTCGTTGAACAGCTTATAGAACTGGGTGTGAACTGGCCTGTGATTGAAGATGCGCCAGATGACCAAGAATTGCCTCTAGAGGGCAAAGTGGTTGTGCTAACGGGTTCTCTATCTCAATTGGGCCGAAGTGAAGCGAAAGCGGCACTTCAAGCTTTAGGTGCCAAAGTAACAGGCAGTGTATCTAAGAAAACCGATATCCTATTTGCCGGAGAAGCGGCAGGTTCTAAGTTAACCAAAGCACAAGATTTAGGCATCGAAATAAGAACCGAAGAAGATCTAATTGCTCTTCTTTCGTAAGTAAATTCAGTTAAAAAAAAGCTCGAAGGCACTCCTTTAAGGTAGTGCCTTTTTTGTATCTGCTATAAAAATGGTGGCTTTTTAATTGTTGAGAATTTTGTTCCTATATGAACTATAAAATCAGGACAGTGACGGTGCTCAACATTAATGAAATAGCGGTATAGTTGTATCAGAAATGCGAGTCATATCTATTTTTATAAAGGGTGTTTTGTTTTAAGTTGCTGTTTTATATGGTTTTATGTGTTGTTTTGTGTGGCCTTGCTAATTTATCGATCTGGATCACTAAGTACATGGTAAATTTGCACTAACTCATATTTTTTTAGATGAAAATTAAGTTCTCATTGATCTTTTTGAGGGCGAAGTTAGTCTTAATGCCATGGATGCACGATGTGTATACCCAGAAAGGAAATAGAGAATTCAGCGTTAAGGGTTCTCAAACAAGAAAAGGTATTTCTCTCTACGGCGGCCAACTTTAGGTGGGGAATATTCAAACAGCTATATCCATTTTTAGGAGTTTTATTCCATGGAAAACAAATTTTTCAAACGTACTCTACTAGGTGCATCCGTTGCACTTTTATCGACAGGCGTAATGGCGAAAGAAGTTGGTATCAACTCTGACTTCAACGTTGACGTATACGGTGTTGCAGCTATCTCTCTAGTTAACTACAACACAACTGATAACAACGACTCTAGTACTGGTTACGCTGTAGAGAACGAATCTCGAATCGGCTTCCGTGCTCATAAAGAGATGTTTGATGACGTATTAATCACTATGCAGATCGAATCTGGCTACGTAGATAGCACAGATTGGGGGCACGGTGGTGTTTCCGGCGGTGTGCTAGGTTTCCGTGATACTTTCATCGGTGCTTCTGGCTCTTGGGGTAATGTACGTGTTGGTCGTGTTCTGACTCCACTATACGAAATCGTCGACTGGCCATTCTCTAACCCTGGTCTAGGTTCTGTATTCGATTGGGGTGGTATCAACGGTCACTACGATCGTCAATCTAACCAAATTCGTTACGATTCAGCTAAATTTGGTGGTTTCTCTTTTGCTGCTTCTGTTGGCCGTGATGATAACGACAATGGTGGTGGTGCAGCGACTCGTGATGCTAACTTCGTTGGTGCAAGTGCTAAGTACAGCTTCGAAAAAATCACATTTATGGGTGCGGTTGAATCTGGTACACGTGTAGTTGATGCAAAAGGCGGCGATTGGTCTCTTGATGAAAATGGTCAACCAGTAAAAGCTCCAGTAGAACCTGGTTATGATGACGATACTTTCGCATACATCGTTGGTTTTGAAGCTAGCCTACCTGCTGGTTTCGGTATCGCTGCAGCATATAAAGGCGAAGAGTTAGATAGTCAATATCGTAAAGTTACTCAAGATTCTTACTCAATCATTGGTCAATACTGGAATGGTCCGATCGGTTTCAAACTAGGTTACGCAGCTAACCTTGAATCTGAGACAGACGGCTCTAAAGATGCAAACTCTGACAGCAACACTATCTCTGGTCAGTTAATGGCTGTTCATAACGGCTTCGTACCTTACCTACGTGTAGCGGGTCGTACTGTTGGTGACGCTGATACAGATATCGTAACTCGTGTTGGTCTTGAATACGGTTTCTAAGCTAAAGTTATCAGTTTAAAAATAGTTAGATAAAAATCAAAACGCTGGTAAATTATTTTGCCAGCGTTTTTTCCATAGTGAACATAAGGAATTAGTCATAATGAATAAAGTTAGTGTAGTTGTATTATCATTATTTTTGGGAGCTTGTAGTTCACTTGATTCAAAAAGTAATTTTGCAGATTCAGTAGCAGATGTACAGCCGAAAGGTGGTTACATTCAAGTGACTGGACAATCTTACGTTGCGGAAAGTAAAGCGAATGTAGGCGCAGACATTCTGAAATCGTCACTCTATTTCACGTACTATAAAGAAGTGACACCGAATACTGCACCAGAATCTTCAATAACTATGGATGTAAGCTACTTCCAGAGCTATAAAGAATACGAAACCGTTAGCTTTTTTGGTAAGACATTTGAACTCGACGATAGACAACTTCCAAGAGAAAGTTGCAGCGAACACTGCACTAAGACTCAATATATTAAGTTTCCATTAAGTGACGCTGATATTCAGCAAGCAAGAGAAAAGAATTTAGAATTTACGCTTGAAGGCCAAAACTCAGTAATGAGTACGACTTTTATCGTACCAAAGGCCTATATCGACACAATTTATAACGGTGCAAATAATCATACAGCTATCGTGGCTGCTCCAGTCGTGCCAGTAGCAGCAGTTGTTGCTAAAGACCCCAAAGCATCACAAGCGCAAGAGATGGTGAATTATTGGTATGGTGAAGCAACAAAAGAAGAGCAGTCTGCAGTGACAGATTGGGCATTCAAGAATCGTAAGAACGCGAACCCAGCACCATTAGAAGGCTCAAAAGAGATCGAAATGGTTTCTTACTGGTTCAATAAACTAGACAGCGAAGAAAAATCTCAGACGATGATTTGGCTGTTAGAGCAAGATTAAGCCTTTAACCTAAGCCTCAAACTATGTTTTTCAACCGCAGTATTGTATAACAGCAGTACTGCGGTTTTTCATTTTAAGCTTACAGGTAACATTGTGAATATTGGTGAAGTAGCGAAACGTGTTGGTACAACAGCGAAATCCATTCGTTTTTACGAAAGTAAAGGCATGATGAGTCCTCCACATCGTTCAGAAAACGGCTACAGGCAATATAGCGAGATTCATATCGAGCAACTAGAGTTTGTGCTCAGAGCAAAAATGGTTGGGTTTACACTTGATGAGTGTAAATCCTTGGTTGAATTAGCCATGAATCCCAATAGACAGAGTTTTGAAGTTAAACAGAAAGCGACTCAGAAGTTAGATGAAATAGAATTGAAGCTTGCGGAGCTCAATAAAATGAAGGCCCAATTGCAATCGTGGGTACATGACTGCCCTGGTGACGCTTCTACGGAATGTCCTATCTTAAACAATTTGTCTGGCCGTACTTAGACCATTTTAAAAATAAATAGTAGTCAGGCTGTAAATGATATTACTAGCCTGACTTAATTACCTATCACAGCACTTTTCCGCCGTAATGTTTACAGATTAGTAGTGGTAAATGAGTGACCGCGTTACCATCTGAACACTTAACAATAGGTCCGATATTACCGTTACCTGGTGATTGACTGCTCGCTAGAGCGCTTCCGAATGACAAGCTAAAAATAGCCGCAACAATGATTAGAAAATGTCTCCTACAAACTCCATTAGTTTTATCTCTTATTGAGATAAGTGAAAGTATGGACAAGGTGAAGGATACTTCAAAAATTTGAAGGACTTAACATTTTTAATAATTATAATTAAGCGATAGTGATGCTAACGATTCATATATATTGGCTAACAAACTATGCTTTCTTACGCCTTTTGGATTCATTCAAATTTTTTACATTGATGAAATAAGAACTTATTTTTTCATCAATTAAATTTATCATAATGATATTTAAAGTATTTTTGATGAATGTAAACGGAAAAAGCATGCATTTATAGAAAATGCAGGATTTATATATACACAAGTTATAACGGCTCTATTACTAGAACTATTCCGTCTAAAGCAACAATCTTTATTTCTGTGCCAGATGGAATATCTTGGTTAGCTTTTGCTGACCAAGAAGAGTCTCCGAATTTAATACGGCAGCTACCTTTCTTTATATCTTCACTAAGGATGAGGGTCTGACCTACCAGCTGCTTTTCTCTTTGGTTGAGTTCTCTATTTGAATCTGACTGTTTATCACTAGATAGTTGTCTTCTCCACCATAACCAAGTGGTGATTAATGAGAAGCTAGCAAAAGATAGCCATTGCATCTGCCAACCGATTGGTAGAGCTCCCAAAAGGGCTCCGACCAACATGGCTGAGATACCAATCCACAAAAAGTAACCAGCGGTTCCAACCAGTTCAAGTGCAAGCAATGCTAGACCAAATGCCAGCCAATGCCAGTGGTTTACTTGCTCTAGTAATTCGACCATAAGTTAGTCCTTACTATTTGTATCATTCTTGTGTGTGAACATCTCTGCGATACCGGCAACAGAGCCCATTAGGCCAGTTGCTTCAAGTGGTAGCATGATTATCTTACCGTTTTCTGCTTGTCCAATTGACTTCAATGCTTCGGTATAGCCTTGTGCAATAAAGTAGTTCACGGCTTGCATGTCACCCTGAGCAATTGCGGTCGATACCATTTCTGTTGCTTTCGCTTCTGCTTCTGCCGCTCGTTCACGTGCTTCTGCTTGAAGTATTGCTGCTTGCTTTTCACCTTCAGCTTTTAGAATTTCGGATTGTTTGTGACCTTCAGCCTTAAGGATCTCTGCCTGTCTTACACCTTCAGCTTCTAAGATATCGGCACGTTTGTTACGTTCCGCTTTCATCTGAGCATTCATCGCTGCAGTTAGGTCTGCTGGTGGCTGTACATCTTTAATTTCGATACGGGTAACCTTTACGCCCCAAGGGTTGGTAGCTTCATCCACAATGTTCAATAGCTTAGTGTTGATCATGTCACGTTGGCTTAGCATTTCATCGAGTTCCATAGAACCCAATACCGTTCGGATGTTAGTCAACGTTAGGTTTCGAATCGCGTGTTCGAGGTCATTTACTTCATACGCTGCTCGCGGTGCATCAATTACTTGTACAAAACACACTGCATCAATAACAACATTGGCATTGTCTTTAGAGATAACTTCTTGCGCGGGTATATCAAGAACTCGCTCCATCATATTGATTCGCTGACCGATTTTATCAATAAATGGGATGATTAAGTTAAGGCCTGGTTTTAGCGTATGTGTATAGCGCCCAAAGCGTTCTACAGTCCAGTTGTTGCCCTGTGGAACGGTTTTTACGCCTGCGAAGATAAAGAACAACGCGACGACAGTAAAGACGCCAATAGTAATTAAGTTATCAATAGGCATACAAAGTCCTTTGCAAGTTTAAGTTTTGAATTGTTAATTACTCATACTGGCGCATATTTAAAGTGGGGGCAAATTTATAAATGAGAAATGAGCCATAAAACATTGATTTTATGACCCATTATGAGTTTTGCATTCAAAAGTCTTATGATTTGCTTTGTCGAATTTGTATTTGACTATTTACTGTTTAGGAATCAAGGAACCTAATTAGTAGAGCAGAGAATAAAGCTGACGGCGGTACTTACTTGCAACAGGATTGCCCTGTCCAAGTGCACTGAGAATATCCATGAACTCTTTTTTCAAGTCTCCATCAAGAGCATTGAGGTCTTTGACTAGGAAAGACCACAGTAGGTCCATTGCTTCTTCACTGCGGTTTACTTGATGGTATTGCAAGGCTAATTCTGATGCGGTCTTGGCATCGTTTGGTTTTTGCTGAAGCGCCGCTTCTAGTGCTTGGATCTCTGGACTATCGGCAGCTTGCTTATGAAGTTCAAGCTTGGCGACTAAACCTTTATAGTAGTTGTCTTGGTACTCGAGTGGAATTGTTGCCAACTGAGCTTCGGCGAGATCAAATTGCTGGGTTTCTAGTAAACACTCTGCAATGGCCAGTTTAACTTCACCTTTGCTCTTCAGTTCAGCTGGAAGCTGCTGCATAGCCGCTAAAGCTTGAGTGTGTTCACCAGCTTGCATTTGCTCAAGTGCTTGGCGTAGTGTCAATTCATCTTGGCTTGGTAGGTGTTTGCCAAGCATTTCCACAATTGCTTCTATGCGCTGCGGACCACCTAGGCCATCGACAGGTTGACCGTTAACAAACAGTGCAATAGTAGGCAGTGCTTGAACACCAAATTGGCCAGCAATGGCTTGCTCTTGTTCGCAATTTAATAGCGCGAGTGTGAATGCACCATTGTATTGCTGAGTTAATGTTTGTAGTTCAGGAATGATTTGAGCACTCTCTTGGCTCATTGGTGCCCAAAAATGGATGAGGACAGGGGTCTGCATCGAACCTTCTAGTACTTGACGAAAGTTCTGCTCATTAAGTTCAACAATATGCGGAGATTGCATTTACGTTCCTTGAGATTTGTTTTGGGATACGTTGCAAATATGGGGGGATAAGCGGGTAACTTCAAGATCTAACTGGGTAATCTCGGACAAAAAGAGGCAAAAATAGAAAAACGCCATGCTTCAATGTTGATAGATTTGCTAGCTCAACATGGAAGACACAGCGTTCTCAGTGAGGTGGTCAGTGAGGTATTACGTAAGATACTCAAAACAGAATAAACAACGTAATTGCCAGACTCAGACCTACCAAATTAAGGCGGTTTAAAGTCATGAAGTATCCAAAGGGTTGGTCCATCAATTGGGGATAACTGATGAGATAGGCTAAACCATGACATCTTATTGTTACGAATAAATTACATCGTTACATTAAAGTTTGCGACTATTCATTTAAAGTTAGTAATTTATGCGGCTTTTCTGAGAATAGGGTCTAGCAAACGGCTCGGCAGTAATCTTTTCAATACAGCGAACACTTTAGTAGGAGTGGTTACTCTGTACCTTAGCTTGGGTTTATCGGCGGTGAGCGCGTGATAAACAGGTTCGATACAACTTTCGGCAGGCAGAACAAACGCGTTATTCGATGTCTCTTTCTCAAGTCGGTCTTTTTGTTGTTGGTAAGCGTTCTGATGAACACTGCCTTCGATGCTAATCCATTTATTGAAAGCTTTTAAGGCGTTGGTTCTAAATTGGGTTTCGATTGGGCCGGGTTGGAGTAGTGATATGTGTATGCCGCTGCCGTGTAGCTCTAAACGAAGAGTGTCTGTCCAACCTTCAACTGCAAACTTTGATGCGTTATACGCACCACGATATTTCATCGCAGCAAAGCCGAGTACCGAACTGTTTTGGACAATACGCCCTTCGCCACGCTCTCGCATATGAGGCAGGATCAGGCAAACAAGGTGGTGCCAACCAAAAAAGTTGGTTTCGAACTGTTCTCTTAGCCCTTGCGTCGGTAGATCTTCTAAAGCACCAGCCTGACCATAAGCCCCATTGTTGAACAGTCCATACAATCCATTTGGTGCTAGCTTGATGGCTTGTTTCGCTCCTTTCTCAATACTTTCCTTGTTGGCAAGATCCAACTGAATACAGGTGAGACCTTCTTCTTGAAGGCGTTGAACATCTTGTGGGTCGCGGCAAGATGCAATGACATGAAAGCCGCGTTTGTGAAGTGCGTGAGCACAGGTGTAGCCAATGCCAGTTGAGCAACCGGTGATGAGAATCGACTTGTTCACACTTAATCCTTTATCAGAGCTTCTTTGCTCTTAGAGTAAAGAATTAGTCTTGATGTTGTAACAAGTTTTTTAATGCAGGCTCGATTCTTGAGTAACTAAATATAAAGCCCATTTCAGTTAACTTCTTAGGCTTGGAACGAATGCTGTCGAACAGCAAGCAGGACGACTCGCCCATCAGTAGCGACATTGCCCACTTTGGGGTGGACAAGAAGTGAGGGCGACGTAATTGTTTTGCTAGGGTGCTACTAAACTGCTTGTTGGTTACAGGGTGTGGAGCGCACATGTTGAACTCCCCCTGAGCGTGTGGGAGTGACAACAAGTGGTTGATGGCTCTGACCATGTCGAGCATGTGAATCCAAGGCATGTACTGTTTACCTGAACCAAGAGGTCCACCGACGCCAAGCTTGTAAGGCATCAGCATCTTTTTGAGTGCACCACCATTTTCACCCAAAACAATACCGGTTCTTAATAGAATAACGCGAGTATTATCTGATTCAGCTCGTTTAGCTATCTCTTCCCAGTGAGCACAGACTTTATGAGGGAAGCTTTCGTCTTCGACTTGCAGTGATTCATCAAATGGGTGTTGCTGTTGGTCGCCATAGTAGCCGACGGCAGATCCGCTGATAAAGACTTCAGGTGGTGTTTTACTTGCTTGAATGAGTTCAACGATCTTCTCAGTGATCAGCCAGCGACTGCTACAGATCCTCTCTTTTTGCTCATCGCTCCAGCGTTTATCTGCAATAGGTTCACCAGCGAGGTTTATTACTGCATCGTAATCGTTGAGGTCATTCAGCTCATCAAGGGATTGGATATAATGAAGGTTGTTTTGGTTCAGGTGGCTTAGGCATTGTTTCGCTTTTTCAGGGTTTCGCGTGAGCAATGTAACGTCGTCAGTGTTCAAACTCTTGATCAATTCAGAGCCAATAAATCCAGTACCACCAGTTAACAATATCTTCATACCAATCTCCTTATTAAACATAATTATAGACATGGCTTGTTTTTAATCGCCAATTAATACGAACAAATCACTATAACGATCAGTTGGTTTCAATCGTATGATGCCTAAATGACCGCTCCAACAATTAGCTAAACAGTGAAATTTAATTCATTAGTTCAGAGATGTGTACCGTTATCACAGTTAAGAGATTTTACTCGCATATGTTACCAACTGCGTAATGTTCATCACATTAGAAACAATAAGGATTTGCCATGATTATTACGGATAGATAATCAAACGTAATTATTGGTGATAGGGAGTTGCGATGACGGCAGTGCTAGCTTTGTTTCGAGCCATGTTAGGTTGCCTTCGTGATCTATTGCCTATTGTTACGGTTATCGCGTTCTTCCAGCTTGCTGTTTTACAAGAGCCACTTCCAGATCTGTTGTCTATTTTGGCGGGTTTAGTGCTGGTGCTTTTGGAGCTTACCTTCTTTATTTTCGAGCTCGAAATGGGTCTCTTCCCGGTCGGCGAATCTATGGCGCAAGCTTTTGCCCGCAAGGGTAGCGTATTCTGGTTGTTGATCTTGGCGTTTGTTGAAGAGAGTAAGACCGACATCGTGCTCGATGCGGCGCGTGGTGAGTGCGTGACGGGTGCCACCGTTATCAACAATGCCAGAGGGTAGGGGCTAAACCCAAAACGTACCTTACTTGGTTTGACGCCTGAGGTACAAAAAGATGTGCTGCTGTTTGTTGTTGAAGAACACTTAGCAAGACACATTTTAGAGACCATCGGTAAAGTCGGGGAGTTCGACCAAGAATCAAGGCAAGGAATAGCGGTGCAAATCTATATCGAAGACGCGGTTGGGGTTGCGCATCAAGTCGAAACATTAACTAAAGCCGTGGAGGATGAGCTATGAATACCAGTTACAAGATCTGAGTCAGCGATGTAATGGCCAATACCTATGTGATTATTGATGGCCTAACCACAGTCTTAGCAGCGATAGAAATGGCGAAAAAGCACAAAGTAAAAGCGATCATCGTGGATAAGCGTCATGAAGATGGTGAGTATGGGATTGATTGTGTTGATGAACGACATTTCCAAAAAAGTATTAGCCAAAAATCGCTCTCCTGAACGTACCAATATTTATGAAATCATGACTAAGTCTGCATTAAGCGTGTCTTTCGAGATGAATGTTAAGTACTGTGCGCGTCTATTTGAACGCTTTGGTAATAGCCGTGCGCCTGTGATTCGTGATAACAAGATCGTCGGTATGGTCAGTTACAATAATATTGTCATCAACGGTATGGTGAGAGATGACGTATAGTCGTTAGGTAAGTACAATAGACCCATAAACTTTATGGAGAAGTACGTGTGAAATTATTTTTTGCTTCAGACCTACACGGTTCGCTACCAGCAGCAGAAAAGGTATTAGAGCTATACCAAGCCTCGAGTGCCCAATATTTAGTCCTACTGGGTGATATCCTAAATCATGGCCCTAGAAATCCAATTCCAGAAGGCTACAATCCGCCAGCTGT
>JAYYSE010000119.1:0-9774 GCA_036126475.1 Pseudomonadota bacterium
TGCACGGCCGTAATCGTCATGAGAAACACCAACGTAACCAAGACGAGTTGTGAATGACTCTTCACCACCGTCTAGCATGTTTAGCGCCCACTCACCTTTAACGTCAGCAGTAAAGCCGTTACCTAGTTCGTGTGTTGCACCGAAATTGATACGTGGAGAAACCGTCTCAACACCAATATCATCACTGTTTTGACGATCAGAGCTGTTTACGTCACCAACTGCAACTGAAACGTGGCCGCCAACTGAGAATGTTGTGCCGTCTTCGTTGTAAAGTTCAACTGCAACTGCCTGTGTACCAAATACTGCACCAGAAATCGCTAGCGCTAAAAGTTTCTTATTCATTGTGATATCCATTTGTAGCTGGGTGAGTTATTCACTAACAACTTCGTGCTTACGGAGAAGTTGTTACCTGCATTTAACAAGTAGGCAAACCCTAATCGATGAATGACAAAAAAGTTGCATTAAAATATATAAAATAAATAAAGCAATACTATAAAAAACCAAAAACCCAATAAAACACATACTTTTAAATTAAAAACAACAAATTACCATTGTGTTTTGTTTACAAAAAACGAAACTTATTATTGCTTTTTAAATCACTAAAAAAGCATTAAAAATCAAAGCACCAAAACCACTCCTCAGACCAATACATCACACCACCCCAAAATTGAAACATTTTGTAACACCCAGAATCCGTTCGAAACATTTAGTTTCCTGAACTAATTTCGACTTTAAATTCCGGGCTGCTACTTCGTTAGCTAATTTGGCCTTTTCGAATACAAAAAAGGGCAACTAATCAGAGATCAGTTGCCCTTTATGACGTGTTATTTCACTATCATTTGAAACATACCTCAGCCCAACGAGCTAAACCCGCCGTTACGGAACCAAAATAGTTACCACTCACAATAGGCACATTCGGTACGGCTTGTTGAACCGCTTCTCGAAGGATAGGTGAACGTGCAGAACCACCCGTCATATAGATAACATCTGGTTTCTTTTCGCCTTGTTGAATGGCCTCTTTAACCAGCTCAATCATCTTAGACTTTGGCATATCGATAGCATCGACCATCTGTTCAACTGAGATATCGACTTCGATCAACTCGGAGGCAACATTCATCGCTGCGCGATACTCTGAAGATTCCGCCAACGCGATCTTAGCTTCTTCGGCTCTGCGTACAATGCCGTAACCCAAGGTATCGTGATAAACCTTAAGTAAACGGTCTAGCTTCTGTGGTTCAGCAGCTTCTTTACGAAGTAACTTCAGTGCTGCAAGGTTTTCTCGAGAGTAAAAATTCTTTTGAGCTTCTACATTGTTGATGGCTATTGGATTCCAGAATTGGGTCAATGGCATATCAATACCGGAAATGGCTTTGCTGCTCATGCCAAAAGGTGACATCAGTTGTTTGAAGGCCAGGTAAATATCTAAGTCATTACCCCCTACCCTTTGACCACTGTGTGCTAATAAACTTTGGCTACGATCCGCTTTTCCAGACCAACTCGGGCCCATTTCTAATAAAGAACAGTCGGTCGTACCACCACCGATATCAACAACCAATACCGTTTGGTTTTCAGTCAGAGTGCTTTCATAGTCTAGGCCAGCAGCTACGGGTTCAAATTGAAATGCAATATCTAGGAAGCCTGCACGCTTCGCGGCGCGAGACAAGATAGCTTCAGCTTGTCTATTTGCCTCTTCACCGCCGCGACCATGGAAGTTAATTGGTCGACCAATAACCGCTTGTTTGATTTGTTCTTGAGTAGTGAGCTCAGCTTGCTGCTTGATGTTCGCCATCATTGCGCATACTAGATCTTCAAAGAAACTAACCTGAACGTCATGTAGCCCACTTGCGCCTAGGAAAGACTTAGGAGACTTAACATAATAGACATCACGCGGATCTTCTAAGTAGAGATCTAACGCTGCCTGACCAAATGCCATGTCTTCTGGCACAAGGTCGATACTCTCTTCACGGTTGAGGGCAATTGCACGTCGTAGCACTTGCTCACCAACAGCATCGCTCGGTTTGATGTTTAGGTGGCGAAATAGATGTTCAGATACACTCTCACGAGTAGGAGCAAATACGGTTGAGGGAATATAGTGGTTGCTACCTTCTAACGGTAACAAGCTTGGTTCTCCATTGACCATTGCAGCCACAGAACAGTTTGCTGTTCCATAATCAAATCCAATAAACATAATATCCTCCACTCAACAAAAGGGGCGGGATGCTACATGAAAAGCCTTTCAATTACGAGGTCATTTACTATTTTCAGAGTCAATTTTTAGCGAGTTTCCTCTTAAAACAGAAACAAGTGTGTTACATTTCAGCGCAAACAAATCAAGGGTACGATAGATGAAAACACCTTGCCGAGCGGCTTGTAGAAATAATGGTGGCATGTGTAGCGGCTGCTTCAGAACCATGGACGAAATTATAGGTTGGAAAGGCTTATCTGAGAGTGAAAAAGAGTCTGTGATGAATAACCTTAGCGGTGTTAGCTCTACCCACCAATGCCCGCAATGTAACGAGCCTGCTCAGTGCGATATTAGCGCAGGTAAAAAGACCTGCTGGTGCTTTGAGCTAGAGAAAAGAGACACGAGCTCTATACCCAAAGTTGGAGTATGTATGTGTCGTAAATGCTTGTCTGAATTACCAATTCAGTAGCCTGTCGGTATTGAAAGATCTAAGACCATGAAGCGAGATAAGCTCATCTCGCTTCATGGTCTTAATGTTTAAGTACGTATTTACTTCGCCATTGAAACCTATTTACTTGGACTTTAAGACCAACGCCGGCTGGAAGAATTCAACCCCACTCCAGCCATGAACCATAAAGTTTCGGATGTTCTGGTGATCAGTGTTCTCTGGAAAAGCTAGTACATCATTACGGTAGTAATGACCAAAGCACGCTAGTGTTTGCTCTGCTGAAAGCCCTTGATCTTGGCCGAAGGCAAAAATTTTGCATGAGCCATTGTTCTGCCCTGCCTCATTCACCAGATTTCCATTACGAAATCCGCACTCAGAAAAATCATAATGAGCATCAATTACCTGCATTGTATCTTCAAATTGAACACTTTCAGGTGATTCAGACAGGGTGTTTAACAAGGTTTCTAGTTCCATTTGCTCTTTTTCCTTTAACTAAATTATAGATAGCAGTGTAACGCGTTTTTTGTTCAGAGTAAGCCGTTGCTTGAGCGATAAACCATTTCCACTTTTTTTACTCAGACATCTTCATATCCCTAATAAAAGCAATGATATAGTTCTATTGGGACGTTATATTATTCAACAGATGGTTAACATTTTTTATTGAAGAACATGCATAAAGATAAGAACTTAGAACTGTTTTGATACCTTAAACCCGGTACAAAAACAGCAGGTTTCTTAGAGTTTGGCCCGATGAGTCAATTTCGATCAGTACTCTATATATTTGGCACTAAGAAGAGCAGTACCTCATCTTAGAGCTGTCACAAAAAGCGACCGAGGCACTGACGTTAACAAAGCTCATCAACGTGGATCTTATCGTTCGAGCGATTACAGACACAGAACTTACTCACATCGTTGCGTTCAAAACGAATGTACTAGCTCATATCACTTCCCCTGCACATCTCCTATTTCTTCGTCCACCAACTAACTTTGCAACGAAACCAATCCGTGAGCACGAAAGGTACAAAGTGCGCCTTAACTGCGAAGTTACCTTTGATACCTTGACGCTAGACGCCATATTGGTTGATTTCTAAGTTTCAGGTTGTGGCGTCTATATTACGCAACAATCCGATATTGATGTTGGCTGGAAGATCTAAGTTGACTCGGTCTTGAGTGAACATTTGGATAGTGAGTTAGTTTATAAAGTGGTGAGTAAAAGAAGACAAGGGCAAGGCTGGCTGCTGGGTATTCAGTTCCCTGAACACCTACATATGAGTGACGAGCTTAAAACATTACTGTTAGAACAAGCTTTCGTTGTTGGCTTTGTATAGTTGTTCGCATATGCTCAGAGTGCAGTACTGACACCACTTAGCTTAGCGCTGTCCTGCATTCAAAGAGATTAAGAAAAACTAGAGTCTGTTTTCATCCCAATATGAGTTTTTGAAATGAACAAAAGCTTGGTGTAATGACTCTTCTTTTATCGGCTTAACAATCACATAGTTCGCGCCAGCAGCCATAAAACTATCTCTTGTAGACTCCTGAGCATCGGCAGTACATGCATAAATTGGTGCAGACAAGCCAATCTCCTCTCGCAGCTGTTGTGTCGCCTCAACACCCCCTAGGTTTGGAAGTTGATTATCCATAAGGATGAGGTCATAAGTGGTCGCTTTTGCCATCTCAATTGCCTCTAAACCATCCTTAGCCCACGTAACCACCATGCCATACTTCTTACAAAAAGCCTGCGCGATAAAAGCGTTAGTGTGATTATCTTCCACCAGCAGTACATTCAAAGCACGGTCAAATAAAGCCTCAGCCCCCCCCCCAGCTTGTTGTGTAACATCAAATAACGGCTTAGAATTTAACTCTACTGGGATTTCTATGATGAACTCCGAGCCTTGATCTTTCACACTGCGAACTTGGATATCTCCTTCGAGCATATCGACTAAGTTCTTAACGATCGTCAAGCCCAATCCGGTCCCGCCATACTCACGTGTTGTCGTCTCTTCGGCTTGGACAAAAGGCTCAAAAACAGCGTCAATTTTACTCCCGTCAATACCAATACCGGTATCTTGCACTCGTACGATCAAACTGGCTTTATTGGTATTGAAAATACTTTCAAGCTCGAAGCGGACTGAGATGCCACCTTGATGGGTAAACTTAAGTGCATTACTCAGCAAATTAAACATAATTTGATTTAAGCGCACTTGGTCTGTGTTGATCTCCAAGTCGTCAGCGAGGTGATTCACTATCGTGAATGTGATCGATTTTTCCTCACAAAGTGGACGGTAGATGCTGTCTAGAGTATTAATCAACTCCGCCAAGCGGAAGTCTTTCTTTTGAATATTGAATTGCCCTTGCTCGATCTTTGAGAAATCCAAAATGTCGTTCAATACCGCTAGCAAGTGTTCTGCACTGTTACAAAGTACATCGACCTGCTCTTTATTATCTTCATTGTGCATAGAGCGTTTAAGAAGCTGAGATACGCCTAAGATACCATTGAGTGGTGTTCGGATCTCGTGACTCATCTTCGCCAAGAAATCAGCTCGAACGTTGGCAAGATGCTCTGCCTCTTCTCTCGCTCTATCCGCTTGCCTTTCAGCTTCCACCAACTTAGTAATATCTTGCCCTTGAACCACAACCCCCGTGATGCCGTGCTCAACCCGGATAGCCGACATGTTCCAACGGAACACCTTCTCACCAATCGGTACGTTAATTCCTGTGAGCTTTGCACCCTGAACCACCATTTGGACATTCGGTAGCATACGTAGTTCAAACTCATGGACAACGGCACCGTAATTATCATCTTCATCAAACAATGCCATACGAGCCGCTGGGTTCATCTGAATTAAATCGCCTTTTTCAGACCAAACCAAAATCGGTGAATGTGCAAAGTTAAAGAGATCTTGGAATTTTTGATTTTGCTCGGACAAGCGTTCAAAGGTGTCTTCCAGTGTGCAGCCAATATGATGAAACTCGAAAATATTCGACCCATCGAACTTGTTAAACTCTTCACTATCACTCGCTGAGCGGGTAAAGTGCATCAACTTATCGAGCTCTGCAGCCACTCTTCTTTGAATCCAAGTACGAGCGAAGAAGTACATAAACACAATCACGACCACAACAACGATGATGGCGCGCTCATAGCTTTCTTCTAACGCAATAAAATTGGTATTCTTTTGTACCGCACGAATAACCAGTGGAGTCTCTACAGCGTTGATCTTGATTGTCGCCACTGTGACGAAATGACGAGGCAACTGCTCGTAAATTTTATATTCAAGAATATCCTTTATCGTATACGTCTCATCGCCGCTGAACGTCGAGGTCACCGGCGTTCCATGCGCCTCAATTACGATATTCTCACAGTTACTGCCCTGCTGTATGGACTCTGCGAGAGAGAAATTGTTGTCGAGTACGATGGCAATATAAAGTTGGCCGAGAACTTCGCCTGTTTTACTGTCAACAATGGGGGTTCGGCGAGCCAACAAGTGACGCTTGCCAATCTCGGTCATTACCTCGATAAAGTGCCAGTTGTTGCTAAAAGAGACCTCATCAGAAATATGCTCTAGGTTATTTCTGTCTAATCCATAAAACTGAGCGTTGCCATCTTCCCACACTACTCCATCATGTGTTGAGACAAAGCGTAGATCAGGAGCATGATCGGGCTCTCGCTGATCTACACCAAAGAAGAAGTAGTTCAACAGCTCTTCGTCACCAGTAGCAAAATACTCACGTAGAGTGTCACTGTGTGAGCTACTGTCTTGGTGAATTTGTAAGACAGACAAACGATAATCGAACATGTTTTGAATCAGACTCGACGTCTGTTGAACTGTTCGATTAGTCTCTTGTTTTACAATGTTACTGCTGGTTTCATAATTATGAATAAGCACGCCAAGTGCCATCACGCCTATCACTAAGATAATGATACGCGTAATAAGCTTAGCTAATGTGTTCCTAGGTGTACTGGCGTAGCTTTTCTTCATTATTGACCTGAATATCTAAATGCTCGCTGTTTCAGTTCAGAAATGCGTTCTGGGGAGTCCTCTTTAGTCACGATTTCAAAATCACCAGAGTAAACAGTAGGAACGGCTTCCCCAGCAAGGTCCCACTTAATGGCTTCTGCCATTGCGATACCCGTATCGTCGTTCATTCGCATGACAGTGACATCAAGGTCACCTCTTTCAATCGCTTCAAGCTCAGCAGAGCCGCCGCCCCAACCATTAACTAAGATATCTCGACCCGATTCTCGAATCGCATCCGCTGCACCTAAAGCAACATCGGTTGCACATGCATAAATAAAGTCTAGGTCTTTATCGTTCTCTATGCTGATTTTAGCCGCTCGGTAACCGCTCTCTTTGTCCGATCTTGTATAGAAAGAGGATTTTAAATCAAAGTTCGTATCTCTGTTTACATCGTGAATGAAAATATCACCACGGGCATCACTAATATAACCTTCTGAGCGATACAGAACCGAGTATTTGCTGTTCGGTTTGCTGACTTCTTTGAAGTAATTCGCTAATTTTAAGCTGCCCGTTGCATGGTCAAAACCAACATACATGAAGGGTTGTCTATCAGCCCATGCACGGACTGGCGTAGTGATGTTCTGCAGAATAAGTTTGGTTTCTGTAGAGCTCAATACGTGCTCAATAAATTTACGGTGGCGTGTCGTATCTAGCGTAAAGATCAAATAATCGGTTTTATTTTCTATCGCTTCTTGTAACGAGATACTTTGTTGCGCGAGATCCGCATTCACTCTCGTAAATACTTGGTTGATTTGATAATTAATTCTCAGCTTATCAAGTCGCTTTTCAAACGCTTGGATGTTGCGAACCCAATAATCAGAGATTTGTTGCCCCGGATACACGACAGAAATCGTTATCGGTTCCTCCCGGGCTCGTTTCAGTGGAACTGGGGGATTTTGCACAGCCTGAACCATTTTATCGGTTAAGGCTTTTTGTTCAGGAAAGTTAGAAAGGTAATCTTGGTACTCCCAATATCCGTTAAGGACATGAGTTCCATGGGAGAGAGCGGACGCAGAAAATACGGCTATTCCAAACAACATCAATAAACGTTTCATATTTTTCTCGTTTTACATGAGCTACTTTGGCTCATTTTTTAACCTAGCATGACGCCATCTCTTTGAGTGGCTGTAAGATATTATGTAGGACAACGAGGATAAATGATAGCGGCTAGAAGTAATTAGAACGACATTCCAAATGAGTGATATTTCAAATGAAAGCGGTTATGGAAAAGCTTTAGTGTCACGTGGCTAAAAACGCCTTCCGAATTTTACATTTTTCAATTTAAAATCATAGATTTAATAAAAAAATCTCGGAGTTTTTATTACGACTTTATCAGTAATAACCATTTTAGGTATGAATTATGAGACTTCGATATATTGAATGTTGTCGTCTTGCCACTCAATGATAAGTTTAAGTGATACTAACTTTTCTTTACGTAACTTAGGTAATTGTTTGATCGCGTATTCGGTTTTCAGCGCCTCACTTTTCGACTGAGTCTCCATACTCCAAACTAACTTAAGCGGCCCCTTGCCTTTTAGGGCTTTGGCACCTTTGCCAGTTTGGTGCTGCTCAAAACGGCGTTGTAGATTGTTGGTGACACCACAATACAAAGCGTTATGACGATTGCGGATCAGGTACACGACCCAATCCGCCTTGTTCTCAGATTCAGACATCTAAAATAGAGATTCAACCAGAGCTTTCAACTCGGCTACTTCAGCTCTTAGGCTTGCAACTTCAGACTCTAGCTCTTCCAGCTTCTCACTCGATGCTGACGGTGCTGCCACACCTGCAGATGCCGTCGCAAACGCTTCAACATCGACTTCACCGCTGAGTAAATGCTGATAACGTGACTCACGCTTACCTGCTTCACGCGGTAGTTTAACAACCAAGGCGCCAGCTTCACGGGTCGCTAGCTTTTCAAGCGTTGCTTCCACCTCTTTTACATCAGTGAAATTCGCTAAGCGCCCTGTCCTCGTACGTAGTTCGCCCGGCGTTTGTGGACCACGCAGTAACATACAACAGATGATCGCGCGCTGTTGTTCTGTAAATTGCAGGTCACCAAACTCAGTATTGCAGAAGCGATGCTGGTACTTATTAACACGACTATTAAAACTACTTTCATCACTCACCATGCGGCGAGCAATCAAGCCATCAACGGCATCTAATACTTCTGATTCAGACAACGAGAGAACAGGCTCACGGTTGCTTTTTTGATTACAGGCTGTGGTCAGACTGTTCAACGTAAGTGGGTAATGATCGGGAGTTGTCACTTCTTTCTCGATCAAGCAGCCAATGATTCTCGCTTCAATTGGGGAAAGTACTATGTTCATCGTTATTCCTTTTTATTATTTTGGTGATTCCGTCTCAGCGCTAAACAATGCAGTCACCTAGGACTAGTGCTCAGACAAAATTGGTACTCGTTTCTTTCTACCTTGTTCATCAATCATTATGATCTTAGAACGGTTTAGCTCTATTTCCACGACTTCCAAATAAGTACGCTCTTTTACATACGCATCACGAAGCTTGCTTTGCTCTGCTGAAGGTTCAGTCGCTTTATCTCCTGAATCTTCGGTTTCCAATTGTTGTTGATTCATTTCACATTTCGTATCAATGCAGTATCTACATGGGATACTAACTTGAACGGCGAGATAAAAACAATCACACATCGGCGAGAGTGTCGAATAATTGAACAACCTTACTTTTGCTTTGATCTAAAGGCTGTTACATCATCAATTGATGTGCTTTAATCAAAACCAGATAACGTATTTGACGAATAGGAAATGGAATCTATGAGCAGCGTATTTGAAATTGTTAACCAAGCACGACGTAAGAACAAACTTAAGCGTGAACTGCTAGACAACGAAAAGAAAGTTCGTGACAACCGTAAGCGTGTCGACCTACTTGATAACCTACTTGATTACATCAAGCCAGAGATGACTCACGATGAGATTCTAAGCATCATCAAAAACATGAAAGCTGACTACGAAGATCGTGTCGATGACCACATCATCAAGAGCGCAGAGATTTCTAAAGCTCGTCGCGATATCAGCCGTCGTATCCGTGAGCTGACAGAAGAAGACAAGCAAATCCAAGGTAAGAAGTAATCTTACAAAGTTGAATGACTT
>JAYYSE010000120.1:0-85828 GCA_036126475.1 Pseudomonadota bacterium
GAATACTGATTACATTCCCCATTCGTTTTAGCAAAAAGCTTACGAATAGTGACTGTGAATTGACTGTGCTCTTATTGGTTTTCACTTTAAAAAGTAAAATCAAACAGCTCAAGGCTGTACCAATTCGAATTGGTCACTCAGTTCATTGAAATCAATGTGATTCCTAAGAATCAATTTGATATTCATCAACGAGTGCCCACACAGATTGATAGGTTTAAATTGTTAAAGAACTTCTCTTCATTGTGACTTACATCACTTCGGAAGAGGCGGCCATTCTATCGACTTAACTTTCAGTGTCAAACACTTTTTAAAATTAATTCCTACTTTCTAAAAGTAGAAGCGAATAATCGCTTGAAGCTAGTTGGCTAACCAACATTCTTTGCTGAAGCCTTATGGCGTCTGCCGTGTCAGTGAGGCGGCATTATAGGGATACCTCTCATATTGGCAAGCATTAAATGCATTTTTTATTGAAAAAAGAGGTTAAGCGAAGACATTTCAACCAAGGGCTTATTTGTACCACTTTAAGCCCAACTTTCAAACAAATTACTCACAACAGCCTGTGGATAACTACTCACCACTATCAAAAAAATAAGACAATCGAGACCTAGGGTTTAGGTACTCTCTCACTTGTTCAGGTAGTTTGTTGGGATTAACCGCATTAACGATCTTGATATCTGTAGCAAGCAGGTCAATCACAGGAGCTTGCGTTCTAGGTACGCTAGGGTCATAGGTCAGCACATTAGGATAAAGCATATGCTTGGCATTTACCGAAATCACAATACCAATTGAATCATTGGAGAGCTGGACCACTGTTCCTGGCGGGTACACTCCCATAAACTTAACCAATAGACTTAAGTTGTCTTGGCTATATAAGTGTTTGCAGTTCTTATATAAGTGGGGAAGCGATAAATAAGGGATCATTGGCTGTGACTGTGTTTTGCCATGGCACAAGTTATCGAATGCATTGGCCACCGCCACTATCTTGGCAAACTCATCAATCTCTTCTTCTTTTAAGCCTTCAGGGTAACCCGAACCATCATTCATCTCATGATGCTGAGCAATTACCTTTTTAGCTGTTTCAGGAAAATCCTCTATTGCAGAAACGATATCCGCACCATACTTAGTATGAAGCTTTAAATAGTTCTCTTCTGGCACCGTCAATGCGCTCTGCTTTCTTAATATAGCGACAGGTATTTTGATTTTGCCCACGTCATGGAATAACGCAGCAAAAGAGAGCTCTTTCAATTGTTGAGTGTTGTAACCTTTAGCTTTGCCGATCATCATGGCAACAACAGCAACATTTAATGTGTGGAAATAGATATCTTCAAAGTCAGCTTTACCATTCATTAGGTGAAGTGTGACGTTATCATCACATACTAATGTTTCGACAATATTATCAACGAGGGATTTCACCTCCCCTACCGCATCTATAGGACGATTGCGAATTTTGGTCATGACTGAACGCATTCGAGCAAGTGAACGCTCAAACTCTTTCTCACAATTACGCACTCTGCGTCGGTAAGAACTTAAAGTTTCAATGCGATCATGCTTTTCTTTCCACATTTTTTCAGCTTCAAGACTAACCTGATTGTCATCACCTGATTCAAACTCAACCACATGGTTAACTGGCAAAGGTGAAGTATCACTTTGATTAAGGTTTATATAGACGTGTTTGATACCAAGGTGTCGAATGATCTTAACCTGAGCATCGTCTTTTATTTTAAAGCTATTGAATAGGAACGGGTGTTCATTCCACTTGACGGGAAGTCGTATATGTAGACCGGGCTGAATGCGATCTACGGTAATTTTTATGCTGCCCATTTTTATATATAACGCTGATTAATAACCTCTATTTATAATTCTAATAAAACCAAGCAGCACTTTCACTATCCTATTTCACAGGTTCAGTTTAAAGAATCGCAATGCACCATCCATCTTATACCGAACTTATCTTCAACTTTGCCAAACCTAGCGCCCCAAAACGCGTCTGCAAGTGGCGTCATAATTCGCCCACCCTGAGTCAGTTTTTCAAAGATCTGTTCTTGGGTCGCGGCATCATCTGTAACAAGAGAAAGTGCAAGGTTGTTCCCTTCAAGTTCTTTAGCTTTAACCCCATCAGACATCATCAGCTTCATACCAAAGGCTTCGAATTCAGCATGCATAACCCAATCAGGTTGCGCTCCCTCTATTACCTGAGGAGCATCACTAAAGAGTTGTTTCGATAAGACCACTCCACCAAAGCATTTATGATAAAAATCCAACGCCTCGCTACAACGACCATCGAAAAATAAGTAAGGGGTTACTGTCAGCATATCTTTCTCCTCTATTGCTACTTTAAACATAGACAATAAAAGTGAGAATTACAGGTAACAAGCTGATTTAAAGTAATTAATTTATTGAAGATTATTACGACGATGGGAATCAATGAGATTTACGAGTGAAACATCAAGATTTAACTGATTCGTAGCTTGCACCCAAGCCGACACGCTGGATTTCATATTCACAAACGTCCAAAACGACGAAAGGGCGCTATATATAAAGCGACCTTTCTATAAATGGTACCGATTTAGGCGGAGTGATTGGACAAGCACTCCTGCCGCCACCGCGAAGGCAACGCTTTCCAGACTCCAGATACAACAAAGCCCCAACTTTCGTTGAGGCTCTATCTTAAAATATGGTACCGGTAGGCGGACTTGAACCGCCACGCCCGAGGGCAACGGATTTTGAATCCGTCGTGTATACCAATTTCACCATACCGGCATTATCGTGGGCATTGCCCTTTCGATGTTTGTCATTATACGTATGCAAGCTGATGTGGCAAGTATAAAAACTTGAATTCACGTGTGTTTGCCGATAATTTCGCCACTGAGTCATAAGCTGTGCGTCATGTCTCTTTTCACGATCAGCCTTAAACTATATTCTGATGCCTAAATTTTTGAAGAAGTATTAACACCATGACATCTACCAACATACTGCCACCAGCAGGAATGATGCGCCGATTCGGTGCTTTATTCTATGACGCCTTAATCGTAATCGCTATTGAAATGATGGCGGCAGGCGTCATAATCGCTTTACTGCATGCGCTTATGGCTCTTGGCATTTTTGACCACAGTGGTTATGCCGATGTCAGTGACTTCCTAACCAACCATCCTATCTGGAGCCCTGTTTACACATTTTATCTAGTGGCAGTTTGGGTATACTTCTTTGTGTTCTTCTGGACTCGAGCTGGTCAAACCCTGGGAATGAGAGCATGGAAACTTCGCGTTCAGAACAAAGATGGCTCTGCGATTACTGTCACTCAAGCTCTTATTCGCTTAGGAACCTCTGGTTTTGGTTTAGCCAATCTATGCGTTCCATTAGATCCTCAAAAACGTGGCTTTCACGATATCTGGGCGAAAACAGAAGTGGTTGTATTACCTCAAGCGCGATAGCGATTCTAAACAGCTGCAACTAAGAACAAAAAAGGAAGGCGTTATGCCTTCCTTTTTCATTTATAACTTCCGCCTCAAGAGCATCACGGCTATTCCGAGGAATACCACACTAGGGGCTATAGCACCAAAGGCCGGAGGTATCTGATACACCAAACTCACTGGACCAAAGAACTCACTAGATATATAGAAGGTAAAGCCCGCGATAACACCAGATAGGATCCTTGCCCCCATGGTCACACTACGCAGCGGACCAAAGATAAATGACAGCGCCATCAACATCATCACCGCGATAGAGATTGGCTGGGTTATCTTTCTCCACAACGCCAGTTCGTAACGAGCCGCGTCTTGTTCTGACGCTTTCAGATAAGATACGTAATCATACAACCCACTCAATGACAGCTCTTCTGGTTTCACGGTCACGATCGCAAGTTTGTCTGGTGCGAGTGATGTTTTCCAAGTGTATGTTGGCAAATTCTCTTTCGTTATCTGCAGTTCATTTTCAAACGAAGTGACGACAACATCTTTCATCGTCCAAACGTTGTCTCCAACGTAATCAACCTCTTTAGAATAGATAGCGGTTTTCAAAGCCTTATTTTCATCAAAGCGCCACATGTTCATGCCATATAGCTTGTCATCATCAATTTTGACAATAAAGATGAAATCATTGGCATCACGAGCCCAGACACCGCTTTGCGTGGAGATGATATTCCCCCCTGCAATCGATATGGTTCTTAAGTCACGAGCCATCTTTTGTGCTTGAGGTGCACCCCACTGCCCTAATAGCGTCACCACTATCATTAATGGAATCGCAGTCTTAAGTACTGATAAACCGATATCTAGCTTAGAGAAACCCGCCGCCTGCATGACTACCAGTTCAGAGCTCGCAGCGAGCATACCTAATCCGATCAATGCACCAAGCAAGGCTGCCATTGGGAAAAACATTTCGATATCACGCGGGATACTTAACAAAACAAAGTACAGAGCTTGGAGTAAATCGTAGGTACCACGCCCCACTTTTCTCAACTGCTCTACATACTTGATGATGCCTGAGAGGCCAACAAACGTCACTAATACCAGTGACGTTGTTGCGATGATGGTTCTGCCTATATATAAATCGAGAATCTTAAACACGGCTTAAGCCAACCTCTTATTCTTGAATTTTTCTTTCAAACGCCTTACTGGCACGCTATCCATAAAGTTTGCACCAATCGCGACAATTAACAACAACGCATTGATTGGCCACATGCCGATTGCTGCAGGGATACTGCCCTCTTCTATTGCTGACTTAGTTGCACTGATTGCCAAGAAGTAAGTCAGATAAATCAAAATTGCAGGACCAATCTTAGCGAAGCGTCCCTGTCTTGGGTTTACCGCCGAGAGTGGCACAACAAGCATGGTCAACAATGGAATACAGAGTACCAATGAAATACGCCATTGCAATTCAGCTTTTGCGCTATTATTTGGATTGCCGACAAGATCAAGTGTCGGAATCGCTTCCCAATCACGACCTTTCTTCGCAACTTCTCGCTGGCCAATCAAGCCTTCATACTCTTCGAAGTGTGTCACCATATAATCAAGACGAGTTGGAACACCTTCATGACGAGTACCATCGTACATCACGATAACTTGGCGACCGTCGCTGAGCTCTTTTACATCGCCCGACTTCGAATACATAACACTTGGAAGCACAGAATCACGTGGACGCATTTGAGCAACGAACACGTTTTCTAGCTTATTACCGTCGATATCATCGATGAACACCACAGACGAACCGTCTGGCGTTCCTTCAAACTTACCCTTTGGTAGCAAATCAACACTGTTCTCTGCGGCCACTTCCTCATACATCTGTTCAACCTTGTCTTGCGACCAAGGGGATAACCAGAATGAGTTAAAAGCGGCAACCGATGCGGTAATCAAAGCTAAGTACAGTGCCGATTGAATTAAGAATTTGTTACCGATGCCGGTCGCGTTCATGACCACTATTTCACTTTCAGCGTAAAGACGACCAAAAGTAAGCAAAATACCAATATAGATACTGAGCGGAAGCATCAATAAGCCCATCGCAGGCATATTAAGGCTAACGGTCGACAAGATTAGACTCGCAGGAATAGCACCCTCAGAGGCGTCCGCTAACACACTGATGAATTTTTGGCTGAGAAACACGAGAAAGAGAACAAAAAATATCGCAAATTGGCTCTTGATTGTCTCGCGGATCAAATATCTAACAATAATCACGCTCAAATTACCTATACAAAACTTGTTTTTTTGATTGAATCACTATAATTTCCCGTTGAACCTTTTATTTTTTTAAATTTTTAACTAAGTGTTAGCGTTCTTTTTTAAGGTTAGTTCCATTATAGGATCCAACAAGTAAGAACTCATTATCTAACATTTAGTTCGATTTGTCTTCAGGATGTAGGAGTACGCATGGAGTTCAGTGTAAAAAGTGGCAGCCCAGAGAAACAACGCAGCGCATGTATCGTTGTCGGTGTATTCGAACCGCGCCGCCTTTCTCCAGTAGCCGAGCAATTAGATAAGATTAGTGATGGCTACATTAGTTCATTGCTTCGTCGCGGTGACTTAGAGGGTAAACCTGGCCAGATGCTACTACTGCATCAGGTACCTGGTGTACTTTCAGAACGTGTTCTACTTGTAGGCTGTGGTAAAGAGCGTGAGCTAGGCGAACGTCAATACAAAGAAATTATTCAGAAAACCATCAGCACACTAAACGAAACAGGTTCTATGGAAGCAGTATGTTTCCTAACAGAACTGCACGTTAAAGGCCGCGATACTTACTGGAAAGTTCGTCAAGCGGTAGAAGCGACTAAAGATGGTCTTTACACGTTTGACCAATTCAAGAGCAACAAGCCAGAGACTCGTCGCCCACTACGTAAATTGGTATTCAACGTACCAACACGTCGTGAACTTAGCCTAGGTGAAAAAGCGATTGCTCACGGTCTTGCAATTGCTTCAGGTGTGAAAGCATCTAAAGACCTTGGCAACATGCCACCAAACATCGCTAACCCAGCATATCTAGCATCTCAAGCTCGTCGCCTAGCTGACGACTTCGAAACCGTAACGACTAAGATCATCGGCGAAGAAGAGATGGAAAAACTGGGCATGACCTCCTACCTAGCGGTTGGTCGTGGTTCAAAGAACGAATCTATGATGTCTATCATGGAGTACAAGGGCGCACCAGATTCTGATGCAAAACCGATTGTACTTGTTGGTAAAGGCCTAACGTTCGATTCAGGCGGTATCTCACTTAAGCCTGGCGAAGGTATGGATGAGATGAAGTACGACATGTGTGGCGCTGCGTCTGTATTCGGTACTATGAAAGCGCTAGCTAAACTGAACCTGCCAATCAACGTTGTAGGTATTCTTGCTGGTTGTGAAAACATGCCAGGTAGCAATGCTTACCGCCCAGGTGACATCCTAACGACGATGTCAGGTCAAACAGTTGAAGTGTTAAACACTGATGCTGAAGGTCGCTTGGTTCTTTGTGATGCGCTAACTTACGTTGAACGTTTCGAACCAGATTGTGTGGTTGACGTTGCAACACTAACAGGCGCATGTGTTATCGCTCTAGGTCACCACATCAGTGGCGTTCTATCGAACCACAACCCACTGTCTCACGAACTTGTGAATGCATCTGAGCAAGCAAGTGACCGTGCATGGCGTCTACCAATGGCAGACGAGTACCATGAGCAGCTAAACAGCCCATTCGCAGATATGGCGAACATCGGCGGCCGCCCAGGCGGTACCATCACTGCTGGTTGCTTCCTGTCTAAGTTCACTAAGAAATATCACTGGGCTCACCTAGATATCGCAGGTACAGCTTGGAAATCTGGCGCAGCAAAAGGCTCGACAGGTCGTCCTGTCTCAATGCTAGTCCAATTCTTATTGAACCGCAGCGGCCAAGAGACTGAAGAGCAATCTTCAAAATAATAAAAAGGGCCTACGGGCCCTTTTTAATAGGCGCTATTTGTTAGGGCCTGTTGTCCAAGTAAGATAAATAGCCACAATTTTCAGTTCGAGTATCAAGTATGCAGACAGCTACGTTTTACATAGTGTCATCAGACAGCCCACAAGCCAGTGAAGAAGGTTTCACTAACTATGTGCTGTTTCTTGCTCAGCACTTTGCAAAACAAGGCGCTAAACTTTATCTCAACTGTAATGACAAAGCCCATGCCGAGCGTATCGCAGAATTTTTCTGGCAAGTCGATCCCAGTGAATTTATTGCGCATAACTTGGTTGGCGAAGGCCCGAAGTATTCAACCAACATTGAGATTGGCTACCAAGGTGTAAAGCACAATTGGAATCGTCAGCTAGTAATTAATCTGGCCGATAATCATACAACCTTTGCGAACGCCTTTGCTCAGGTGATAGACTTCGTCCCTTGCGAAGAAAAAGCTAAGCAACTCGCTCGAGAAAGGTATAAAATTTACCGTCAGGCTGGATATCAGCTGCAGACTATCGAGATTCAACATCCATAGTCAAACCTCATAGATAAAGCTATCTTTGAATTTAGATTCAAGAAGCTTCACTTATGAAGTTTGACCACGATTAACCATTCACAGTATCCGTTTAAGAGCACTATGGAAAAGACATACAACCCAACATCAATCGAACAAGCTCTGTATCAGACTTGGGAAGAGAAAGGCTACTTTAAGCCACACGGTGACACATCAAAAGAAGCTTACAGCATCATGATCCCGCCACCGAACGTCACTGGTAGCCTACATATGGGTCACGCGTTCCAAGACACTATCATGGATACTCTAATCCGTGCTGAGCGTATGAAAGGTAAGAACACGCTTTGGCAAGTGGGTACTGACCACGCTGGTATCGCAACTCAAATGGTTGTTGAGCGTAAGATCGCGGCAGAAGAAGGCAAAACTAAGCACGATTACGGTCGTGACGCTTTCATCGACAAGATCTGGGAATGGAAAAATGAATCTGGTGGCACAATCACTAAGCAACTTCGTCGTCTAGGCGCATCGGTAGACTGGGACCGTGAGCGTTTCACTATGGATGATGGCCTATCTAACGCTGTTCAAGAAGTGTTTGTTCGCCTATACGAAGATGACCTAATCTACCGTGGTAAGCGTCTAGTAAACTGGGATCCAAAACTGCACACTGCAATTTCTGATCTTGAAGTTGAAAACAAAGACAAAAAAGGCCATATGTGGCACTTCCGCTACCCGCTAGCAAACGGCGCGAAGACCGCTGAAGGTAAAGACTACATTGTTGTTGCGACGACTCGTCCAGAAACCATGCTTGGCGATACTGGTGTTGCAGTAAACCCAGAAGATCCACGTTACAAAGATCTTATTGGTAAAGAGATCCTACTTCCTATCGTTAACCGTTTAATCCCTATCGTAGGCGATGAGCACGCGGATATGGAGAAAGGCACTGGTTGTGTGAAAATCACGCCTGCGCACGACTTCAATGACTACGAAGTTGGTAAGCGTAACAACCTACCAATGATCAACATCCTAACGTTCAACGCAGACATCCGTGATGCGGCTGAAGTATTCACCACTAACGGTGAAGCTAGCGATGTTTACTCTACAGAACTTCCTGCTAAGTACCATGGCATGGAGCGTTTTGCTGCTCGTAAAGCGATCGTTGCTGAATTCGAAGAACTTGGTCTTCTTGATGAGATCAAAGATCACGATCTAACCGTTCCTTACGGCGACCGTGGTGGCGTGGTTATCGAACCAATGCTAACTGACCAATGGTACGTACGTGCTGCACCTCTTGCTGAGCCTGCTGTTAAAGCGGTTGAAGATGGTGACATCCAGTTCGTTCCTAAGCAGTACGAAAACATGTACTTCTCTTGGATGCGTGACATTCAAGACTGGTGTATTTCTCGTCAGCTTTGGTGGGGGCACCGTATCCCAGCTTGGTACGACAACGACGGCAACGTATATGTAGGTCGTACTGAAGAAGAAGTACGTGCAAACAACAACCTTGCTCCAGTCGTTGTTCTTCGCCAAGACGACGACGTACTTGATACATGGTTCTCTTCTGCTCTTTGGACTTTCGGTACTCAAGGCTGGCCTGAGCAAACTGAAGACCTGAAGACATTCCACCCTTCAGATGTTCTAGTAACAGGCTTCGACATCATCTTCTTCTGGGTTGCGCGTATGATCATGATGACCATGCACTTCAACAAAGATGAAAATGGTAAAGCACAAGTACCATTCAAGACAGTTTATGTTACCGGCCTAATCCGTGACGAAAACGGCGACAAGATGTCTAAGTCTAAAGGTAACGTTCTTGACCCTATCGACATGATCGATGGTATCGACCTTGAGTCTCTAGTAGAGAAACGTTGTGGCAACATGATGCAGCCTCAACTAGCGAAGAAGATCGAGAAGAACACTCGTAAGACTTTCGAAAACGGTATCGAACCATACGGTACTGATGCACTGCGTTTCACTCTTGCTGCTATGGCATCTACAGGCCGTGACATCAACTGGGACATGAAGCGTCTTGAAGGTTACCGTAACTTCTGTAACAAACTATGGAACGCAAGCCGTTACGTACTGATGAATACAGAAGAGCACGATTGTGGCATGTCACTATCTGCAGAGGACCGTGCAAACATGGAATTCTCTCTAGCAGATAAGTGGATTGAATCTCAGTTTGAGCTAGCAGCGAAAGAGTTTAATGCTCACCTAGACAACTACCGTCTAGACATGGCAGCAAACACGCTTTACGAATTCATCTGGAACCAATTCTGTGACTGGTACCTAGAGCTAACGAAGCCAGTTCTATGGAAAGGTACAGAAGCTCAGCAACAAGCAACTCGCTACATGCTGATCACTGTTCTAGAGAAGACACTACGTCTTGCTCACCCAGTGCTTCCTTACATTACTGAATCTATCTGGCAGAGCGTTAAGCCGCTAGTAGACGGTGTTGAAGGTGAAACTATCATGCTTCAAGCGCTTCCTCAGTTTAACGAAGAGAACTTCAACGCTGAGATCGTAGAAGACATCGAATGGGTTAAGACTTTCATCACTGCTATCCGTAACCTACGTGCGGAATACGACATTGCACCTAGCAAAGGTCTAGAAGTGATGATCAAAGTGGCTAACGAGAAAGACGCGGCGCGTATCGAAGCGAACATGGTAGTTCTGAACTCTCTTGCTAAGCTAGATAGCCTAACAGTTCTTGCAGACGATGCTGAGACGCCAGCATGTGCGACTAAGCTAGTGGGTCAATCTGAGCTGATGATCCCAATGGCAGGTCTTATCGACAAAGATGCAGAACTTGCTCGCCTTGATAAAGAAGTGAAGAAAACGCACGGCGAAATCAAGCGCATCGAAGGCAAGCTAGGTAACGAAGGTTTCGTTGCTAAAGCACCTGAAGCGGTTATCGCGAAAGAGCGTGAGAAGCTAGTTGGCTACCAAGAGACACTAGCGAAGCTTGAAGAACAGAAAGCGACTATCGCTGCACTGTAATTGGTTAGCTAATTAACTTACCAACTCGAGCATATAAAAAGGGCAGATAATTCTGCCCTTTTTTGATCTTGTCGTTTATCGCTAATGAGCACTTTTTAGCGAACCTATACGCTCGGTTAACTCTGGATGGGTGCTTAACCACGCAGGTATTTCAGCCTCATTTTCAGAGCTCTCTTGTAACAACTCAAACATCTCAATCATAGGCTGATTGGTGCCGTGTATCTGCCACATTGAATCCGACGCAAACCTATCCGCTTCTCGTTCTGCCTGTTGCGACTGACCATTATTGGCGACGAAAACCCCGACTCCAGCTAAATTATCGATCACATCTGTGCTCTCACCTGTCAACATTGCGACAGAGAGTGAAAGCAAGCTAGAACGAACAATCGCTTTCATGACATGTTGTTGCTCAATATGCCCCAACTCATGCATTAAGATACTATCTAATTGCTGCTCAGTTTCCGTTAGCGCTACCAAGTCATCAAGCACGATGATAGTACTGTGGCTCAAGGCAAAAGCATTAGCACCGAGCTCAGAGGAGCGAAACAGCAAACGAACGTCCTCATCAATACCGATCGCTCTCAAATGACTTTCAAAACGCTGGCGGATCATAATTTGCTGAGACAGTGTTAAGTTCGATGGCTCAAACAATTGCTCATCCAAAGAGACTAACACCCTATCCTCTACCATCTTTGATGCTGAGTCAGGAAGGTAAGTGACCACTTTATTTGTTAGCCAAGGGATGGCGTGAGTGAATGTTCCAATGGTCAACGTCAATATAACGATACAAGATAGCAGAATCGCCGTAACATTTTTTTCTAGCTTACCCATCGAATCGTGCTGACCATGCTGTTTTAAAAACGCTGTCAGTTCATCACTCGGTTTCGCCACAAACAGCCAGCCGTCAGGAAATGCGATCTTACTTGGCGTTGAGCCAACACCGACATTGATTTTCACATCAGCAACGTTGGCCGAAATGCGTTGATTGCAGGCATTAATCACCAATATATCGTCGAGCGATATCTCTAATGTTGCCTCACAGCGTTCAGAACTGCGAGGCGGATGAGCGACACCGGATAGCATTAGCCAATACCAAGATCGACATCAAAGGCTTGTGCAACCTCATCAGAAACCGCTGACTTCACATTAGAGTCTTGATCAATAGCTACCAGCAAGTCGAGATCGCCGTAAACAGAGGTATTGTTTGCTAAATAGTTCATCGTTCTTACCATAACCCAAGGACGAGCAAGACCTAGCGTAACGACTTGCAGTAAGAAGTTAACCACAACCAAGCTAACGTAATCCTTAACCGTCAGAGTCGAAGCAAAAGTAAACTTAGGCTCACTCTCAGCTTCACTAGATTGAAGAACCAGTTGCGAGAATGTGTAGTTTCGAACACGCACTTTCAAATACGCGCCTACGGCTAAACCGATAGCAATGAAACCGAAGTAGTAACCAATCATGATAACGGCTAGATCACTATGTCCCATGAGATCAATGTACGATTCTGGGTTACTCATTAGATTAACACCAGCCATCATAAAGAAGGCTGCGATTAAAACAGCAGTGATAACAAGCCACGCTATCGTTGCGAGCATATAGGTCTTGAAGTAAAACGCGTTTTTGTAATCTGCGCTAAATTGGCGCTCACCATAGCGGTAGCCATTCGAGAAATAATTAGCCATACCAACCAAAGACCAAGCCTGCAGGTAGACATAAGCAGGTAAGAGTATAAGGATGGCTGCCACACCAACGGTCATATTAAGACTCATGGTGAAGAACACGGCAGCCATAGCTGCAACGAAACCAAGCATGGCAAGCATGCCACGACCTAGAATCGACCAGTACGCACCAGCAACTGTGCCGTGAAACGAAAAGTGCACATTGCGGAAGCTCGTCATTGCCGCGTCAAAGCGTGCATTGTTGCGAGCAAGTAAAGGTAGCAGCAGAACAAAAGCCGCGATTAATCCCAAAGAAAGCTCAGGAGAAAACTGTTCTGAAATCGACCACACTAATACACAAACAAGCGCGATAGCACGGCCTTTAAGTATCTGCATTGGCTGTCCATGGTACTCGAAGCTATCACCAGCTATCGATGTATGACCGTAGAAGTAGCGCTTATTACGTACTTTGGCCCACGCAGAATAAATCCCAAGTGTAATCACTGATAGCAGGATATTGACAATCCATATGCCAAAGTACTCTTTACCTTTGCCACTAAAGAGAACTTTAGTTACTAACCCTTTGGTTTCCATTTTCTACTCCATCTAACGTTTATCATTAAACCATGTACATCTAAGTGCACATTGAGAGAGAGCACGCTATAGAAACACGCCATGCTGATCAATCAGCTGAATTAATAAATCAAAGGAAGCTATCATAATTTTTACACATAATTACAAGCATTAATGAGGTATTTATCACTAATAAATGCATACTATTTTTAAGACACCTTCTGCTTGTTCTTCTTTGATAGTTTCTACCTATCAAAACAATATTAACTTCCCACTATATTTAATGATAATTATTCTCAATAATAAACCTATCGAAACACATCAACAATTGAGTAATTATCATGAAAAAGACACTAACCTTTGCAGCGCTTCATTTTACTATCGCGTTTAGTGTCGCTTACGTTCTGACTGGCGACATTTTAATTGGTAGTTTAATCGCCATGATTGAGCCTTCAGTGAATACCGTCGCTTTCTATTTTCATGAAAAGGCGTGGGTTCAGCTTCCAGCGCTAAAAGCTCGTCAATGGATGACCAAATTAAAAACGGCCAGCTTTGCGACCATTCACTTCAGCGTCGCGTTTACCGTAGTCTACTTACTAACAGGTGATGCCTTTGTGGGCGGCGTGATGGCGATGTTAGAACCAACATTGAACACAGTCGCTTACTACTTTCATGAGAAAGTTTGGCAGCGTAAATCAGAGGTCAATATTCCTCAGTTCTGTCACCACCAGCACGCTTAAAATAGAGAGATATATCTAAGGAAAAGTCGATAGTCTACTGGTGAATAAATGGCCGCCCTTGACAAAGTTGTGCACCGCAACTAAATTAATTGCGGTGCACAACTTTATATAATGTAAGTGATGATGAATACTCGACAACTAAGACACTACTCCCGCCAAGCCGTTCGCTTACTGGGTATGCTCGATAAGCAGTGTGGTGAGATCACCCTAACACCAGTCCAGGCTCATGCATTAGGAGAAGTCCAGATCCAACCGCTAACGATCAACCAACTTGCACAACGATTGAATGTCGACAAGTCGAATGCCAGTCGTACTGTCGCAGGGCTAAACAAGTTAAATTTGACCGAAAGTATCGAGAATCCGAATGACAAACGCAGTCAAAAGGTCACACTCACCACTCAAGGACAGCAGGTACTGTCTAAGCTCGATCTACAACAAAACGCTTTCTTCGACAATATGCTAGAAGGCCTGAGCGAGGATGAGCAGCAGCAGTTAAAGCTTGGGTTAGAGGTTTACCTCAAAGGGCTAACTAAAGTCTGCCAAGCTGACGAATTTGTATTACGCCCACTCACTCAAGCTGACAACGAACAAGTTGCCGATGTCATTCGAGAAGTCTCTGCCGAACATGGCCTAACCGCAGACAAAGGCTATGGTGTGTCTGACCCAACACTTGATGATATCTACTCTGTGTATAGCCAAGAAAATGCGATGTACTGGGTGATTGAGTATCAAGGTGAGGTTGTAGGCGGCGGCGGCTTTGCCCCACTAGCAGGCCGACCAGACGTATGTGAGCTACAAAAGATGTACTTCTTAAAACAGACTCGCGGACAAGGGCTGGCAAAACGCATCGTCGCTTTAAGTTTAAAGCTTGCCAAACATATGGGTTATCAACAAATGTACTTAGAGACAACAGAGTGTTTGGGAGCTGCGATTAAACTTTATGAAGCATTAGGCTTTGAGCATCTAGAGAGTACTTGGGGAGAAACAGGCCACGACGCTTGTGAAGTAGTCATGGCTAAAGTGCTATAGTGCAGCTTCTAGCGTAGAAAATTACTCACACAAGACGCAGGGTTGAGGGCAACAAAAGAGCTCTCTTTTTGCCCATCGAGCTCAACTTCTAATTGATATAAATGCTTAGGGTTGGGCTTATCAACATTAAAGACAATCGGTGCTTCAACTTGGAATACAACGCCAGTATGTTCAGCACGTACATCTATCGGCATCACCAGTGTCATACCGTCAAACTTAATTGATGCTGATACCAACCCAGCTTTGAGCGTCTGGTAGATCACATCCACCTTAAACTCACATCCCCCGCCATGGTGCCAGACCTGCTCAGTGACAACTTGATCCAGCTTCACATTGCGAACAAACTGCAGATAAGGAGCTTGCCAAATACCCATTCGAGAGTCTGATTTAGCAATAGTTGGCGAAGACGATGGCTCATCCATATCTTCTTCGAGCAACAACCCTTCCTCTTCTTCAAGAAACAGAATCTCAAAGCGGTTTCGACCAGGCTGCATGTAAGGGCGGATGTCTTTACGGTACTCTTCTTGGCTGCCATCACAATCAAAGACAGCAACACCATTGAGTCGAACCTCAGCAAAATAATCAACACCCGCAAAGACGAGCTCAACAAAGGGACAAGCCAGCATCGCATCATCGACTTCAATGTCGTGCATTAAATGCCACTCTTGCTCTGCGATTTGATCTTCACTCAAGGTATCAGGGAGCTTTGAACTCAACGGAGCCGGAAAGGTAATATCATCTTGTGGAATAGAAAGATCCGTCAATGGCGAAATTTGCCAAAGACCATCGAGAAGTAACCGCATATCATTCCCTGAGCCAGATCAATTTTGACCACATTATAATGAATGAATTCATTTAAAGACATTTATTTTTATGAGGATAAAAAATGCCAGCTCAAGGCTGGCACTTTTCAAACTGGGAAGAAATTTACTCTTCGCCTTCATCATCTTCTTCAGGGTAGATAGCATCTTCACCTTCGTAGTAAGTGCCCCAACCGTCGTAGATAATGTCGAATTTCTCTGCAAGGTTCACAAGCTTTTCAACTTGCGCATCGATCGCTTCTGCATCTAGAGCTGACTGCATAGTCGCATCACAACAAAGTAGCTTGTTACCATCTTCGTCTTCTGTCTCTTCAGCTTCAAGTACTTCAAAGCCCATTTTGAATGCTTCAACAACGGCTTTCTCAAGCACTTCGAAATCTTCAGCAAATAGGTGATGCTCGATATCGTATAGAGCTTCAGGATCGCTACCATCTTCAATTAGTGCTTCAATGATGTCGCGAGTCTCTTCCTTTTGAAATTCAATTAATTCCGCTACTGATAGATATTCATCTTCGTGAGACATGTGTCTGCTCCAGAGTGTTGACTATGAAAAGATCAAATTTGATTGCCACGAAATATGGCACGGATCGTCCAGAAAAGCCACCCAGATCAGGCCTAGAAAGATAAGTTTATCGCCAGATAGCAGAGGTAATATCAATTCAAAAGTGAAATCAAAATCACAGAAACAAATTTTCAACATTTTATTAACTGACGACTATTTCAGCATTTCGTCTCTATTATTACTTTTGAGCATATTAAATAGAAATTGCGTGCTTAGTCATGGTGGATGCATATGCTGAACTGGTTTTGAGATGCATAAAACCTCAAGTTACTTTCAAAACGTGCATAATAGTGAATAAAAAATCATTAATAATAAGCAAAATAGATTTCAAACAGAGCGCAGATTGAGCATAGATCCGCAAAAATGTTGTTCCATGCCAAACGCACTCAATTAGAATTTAACACCTATTTTCTATTTAAAAATGGTTTTTAGCTCGGATAATTTCAAAAATACTTCACTTTTACACGAGCTATAAAACTTGCATATTACGATCAAGCTTGTCATAAATAGACGCTGGATTAAAAGTAAGGATGCAAAATGAGTAAGCTGTACGTTGGCTCCGAAGTCGGTCAATTAAGACGAGTTCTCCTAAATCGACCTGAAAGAGCACTCACCCACCTCACCCCTTCTAACTGTCACGACCTTCTATTTGATGATGTGTTGGCTGTGGAAGCTGCTGGTGAAGAACACGATGCCTTTGCAGAGACACTACGTAATCAAGACGTAGAAGTGCTGCTACTGCACGATTTGTTGGTAGAGACGCTTGCCGTACCTCAAGCTCGCGAATGGCTGCTAAACACTCAAATCTCAGATTTCCGTTATGGGCCTACTTTTGCCCGTGACCTAAGAAGCTATCTTGCTCAAATGGATAATGAGCATCTAGCAACAATCTTACTAGGTGGCTTGGCGTATTCAGAGCTTCCTATCAGATCATCATCGATGCTTCCTAAAATGCATCGCCCACTAGATTTCGTCATCGAACCACTGCCTAACCACCTATTTACACGTGATACTTCGTGTTGGGTTTATGGCGGTGTGTCACTAAACCCAATGATGAAGCCAGCACGTCAACGTGAGACAAATCACCTGCGTGCTATCTATCGCTGGCACCCTGTGTTTGCAGGACAAGACTTCATTAAGTACTTTGGTGATGAGGATCTTCATTACGACAACGCCAACATTGAAGGCGGTGATGTACTGGTTATTGGTAAAGGCGCGGTACTTATCGGTATTTCTGAGCGAACCAAGCCACAAGGTGTTGAGAACTTAGCGGCGAGTCTATTTAAGTCAGGGCAAGCTACTGAAGTGATCGCTATCGATCTACCGAAGCACCGTTCATGTATGCACCTTGATACGGTGATGACACACATGGACATCGATACCTTCTCTGTTTACCCAGAAATCGTTCGTAAAGATTTAGACACATGGTGCCTAACACCAAAGGAGAATGGTGAGATGCGTGTAGAGAAAGCGGAAAACTACCTGTCAGCGATTGAAGGGGCGCTTGGCCTTGATCAGCTTAAGATCATCACCACAGGTGGCGACAACTACGAGGCTGAACGAGAGCAGTGGAATGACGCCAACAACGTACTAACAGTGAAACCAGGCACGGTTATCGGTTACGAGCGTAATATTTACACTAACGAGAAGTACGACAAGGCAGGTATCGAAGTTCTAACGATTCCTGGCAATGAACTGGGTCGTGGCCGTGGTGGCGCTCGCTGCATGAGCTGCCCTATTGAAAGAGACGGTATCTAAGCAGATAACTCAATAGCGTAAAAATACAATAACTCAACTAGGCCAGTGCTATTGTACTGGCCTTTTTCATGAAACAAACAAAATAAGTATTCACAAATATAACATCTTTATGTTTAACTAAGTTCTTCATTGATCCTATATACGCAAGGAGCGAAAGATGGCCTTTAACCTTCGCAATCGTAACTTTCTAAAACTACTCGACTTTACTTCTAAAGAGATTCAGTTTTTACTCGACCTGTCAGCTGACCTAAAAAAAGCTAAGTATGCAGGTACTGAGCAGAAGAAGCTCACTGGTAAAAACATCGCTTTGATCTTTGAAAAGGCATCAACACGAACTCGATGTGCGTTTGAAGTCGCCGCTTTTGATCAAGGCGCTCAAGTGTCTTACTTAGGCCCTTCTGGCTCTCAGATAGGTCAAAAAGAATCAATGAAAGATACTGCACGCGTACTAGGCCGTATGTACGATGGCATCGAGTACCGTGGCTTTGGTCAGAGCATCGTCGAAGACCTTGGCGCTTATGCTGGTGTCCCAGTGTGGAATGGCCTTACTGATGAATTTCACCCAACTCAGATCTTGGCTGACTTCCTCACCATGCTCGAACATGGTCGCGGTAAACTGCTGCATCAAATCAGCTTTGCTTATCTGGGTGATGCTCGTAACAATATGGGTAACTCTCTGTTAGTAGGAGCTGCCAAGATGGGCATGGATATTCGTCTTGTCGCGCCAAAAGCCTTCTGGCCAGAAGCACAACTTGTCGAAGAGTGCCAAGCTATCGCGCAAAGTACCGGCGCTAAAATCACGCTGACTGAAGACGTTGCTGAAGGCGTAAAAGACTGTGACTTCCTCTACACCGATGTTTGGGTATCGATGGGCGAAGCGCCAGAAGCTTGGGATGAACGTGTGGCAGTGATGAAACCATATCAAGTGAATATGGATGTGATTAAGCTGACGGGCAACCCTCAAGTCAAATTCATGCACTGCTTACCCGCTTTTCACAATAATGAGACCGTTATCGGTCAGCAAGTGGCTGATAAATATGGCATGAACGGTTTGGAAGTGACGGATGAAGTATTTGAATCTGACTACTCTATTGTGTTTGATGAAGCAGAAAATCGTATGCACACCATCAAAGCCGTTATGGTCGCAACACTCGGTTAATTGAGAATAGTGAAAGTAAACAAAAGCTTGATGTAATCGCTTGCGCTCACAAATTGAAAGCGTATAATTCTCGGCAATTTGTCTGAGAGTAGTGAAAATGACGCCAACCAATATTGTGATCACACATAATAAAATTGTGAAAACACCTAATTTTGCTCGCAAGCTAGCATGCTTGCCAGGCGGTCTATTCTGCTTTTCAGCACTTTTTTAAAGCCTCCCATTATGGGGGGCTTTTTTGTGGCCAATACATTACTGTGGGGAAGAAGATCATGGCGAATTCGCTCTATCAAAAGCACATCATCTCAATTCCAGAGCTTTCTCGTGAAGAGCTAGAATTAATTGTTCAAACGGCTGGTCAGCTTAAAGCAGAACCAAACCCAGAACTTATCAAGAACAAAGTTGTGGCTAGCTGCTTCTTCGAACCTTCAACGCGAACTCGTCTCTCTTTTGAAACTGCGATTCAACGCATCGGTGGTGATGTGATTGGTTTCGACAGCGGCGGTAACACCTCACTAGCGAAAAAGGGCGAAACGCTAGCAGACTCAGTACAGGTTATCTCTTCATACGTTGATGCTTACGTAATGCGTCACCCTCAGGAAGGTGCTGCGCGCTTAGCATCGGAGTTCTCGAACGGTGTACCTGTAATCAACGCTGGTGATGGTGCTAACCAACACCCAACACAGACCCTGCTTGATCTATTCTCTATCGCGGAAACACAAGGCCGCCTGGACAACCTTAATGTGGCATTCGTTGGTGACCTTAAATACGGCCGTACGGTTCACTCTCTCACTCAAGCATTGGCTAAGTTCGATAACATCTGTTTCTACTTTGTAGCGCCAGAAGCATTGGCTATGCCTGATTACATCTGTGAAGAGCTTGATGAAGCTGGCATCCAATACCAACTACTGACCGACATGGAAGATGTGATTCCTGAACTAGATGTTCTATACATGACTCGCGTACAGAAAGAACGCTTTGATGAGTCGGAATACGCGCACATCAAGTCAGCCTACATCCTAACGGCTGCACTATTAGAAAATGCACGTGATAACTTGAAGGTACTGCACCCACTTCCTCGCGTTGATGAAATCACTGTCGATGTCGATAAAACGCCTTACGCATACTACTTCCAGCAAGCTGAAAATGGTGTTTACGCGCGTGAAGCATTACTAGCCCTTGTTCTTAACGAAACGCTGTAGAGGAGAGATATCATGTCTAAAGAGACTCAATTAAAAGTTGAAGCAATCAAGAACGGTACCGTTATCGACCATATCCCAGCAAACATCGGGATCAAGGTGCTAAAACTGTTTGATATGCACAACACTCATCAGCGTGTCACTATTGGTTTGAACCTGCCCTCTTCAGCACTTGGCGGCAAAGACTTACTTAAAATTGAAAATGTGTTTATCACGGAAGAGCAAGCAAACAAGTTAGCACTGTACGCACCTCATGCGACGGTAAACCAAATCGAAGATTACGAAGTGGTTAAGAAGCTAGCGCTTGAACTGCCTGAGCAAATCAACGATGTGTTTGAATGTCCAAACACCAACTGTATCACTCACAACGAGCCGGTTGAGAGCAGCTTTAAAATCTTTGAAAAAAATGAAGACATTCGCCTGAAATGTAAGTACTGCGAAAAAGTCTTCTCTCGCGAGATCGTGACCGAAAGATAAGCTTTCGCCTAACACGCAATAAATGTAAAAACTATGAAATACCTCGCCCGTGCGGGGTATTTTGCGCTTTACCTAGCCACGGTTTATAGGCACACTGAAAACGATTTTTATCTAATAACTGATGGAATAAACCAATGACAAAAGTACTTCACACAGAATCGGCTCCAGCTGCAATCGGCCCATACGTACAAGGCGTTGACCTTGGCAACATGGTACTGACTTCTGGTCAAATCCCAGTAAACCCAGCAACTGGTGAAGTATCTGCTGATATCGCAGAGCAAGCACGCCAATCTCTAGACAACGTTAAAGCGGTTGTAGAAGCTTCTGGCCTGACTGTAAAAGACATCGTTAAGCTAACTGTATTCGTTAAAGACCTAAACGACTTCGGCACAGTAAACGAAGTTTACGGTAAATTCTTTGATGAGCACGGCGTTGCAAACTACCCTGCACGTTCATGTGTTGAAGTAGCTCGTCTACCAAAAGATGTTGGTATCGAGATCGAAGCTATTGCAGTTCGTAAATAGATTTCACTTTATTTGGTCAGTGGCTGATTGCGGAACTAAGCACTGATGAGATACAAAAAAGGTTGCCAATTTGGCAACCTTTTTTATTATTCGTTTTCTTTGTTTAAGCTACTTTTTTATTAAGCTCAATCACTTCTTTGTCTAGCTCTTCCAACTTAGCCGCCATCTGTTCACGAGTTAGGTTTGCTAATTCACGCACGTTCGACTTGTCGTAGCCTTTAGTATTAATTGGATCTAGCATTTCCACAATCACGTGGCCATTGTTCCAACGGTTCAGCTTAACGCCACCTGTAGAACTACATACGATAGGGATAATTGGTAAGCCAGCGCCAATCGCAGCATGGAAAGCACCGGTTTTAAATGGCAACAGGCCACGGCCACGTGAACGCGTTCCTTCAGGGAACATCCATACCGAAACATCACTGTCTTTCAGGTTATCGACTACTTGATCGATCGTACCAACCGCTTTGCTGCGATTTGCACGGTCAATTAGGATATTACCCGTCAACCAGTAAAGCTGACCAAACAGAGGCATCCACGCTAGGCTTTTCTTACCAACCGTTACCACTTTAGGTGTCACAGCCGATGATACCGTGAATAGGTCCCAGTTATTCTGATGGTTCGCAACATAAACATGTTGGCCACGAGAGTAAGCATCTTCAGGGATACGTAGCTCTAGCTTGATACCAAACACTTTCGACATACGACCGAAGTAACGACCAAAGGTAAATACGTGCTTCGGATTACGGGGGCTAAGTAAACAGTAGCCACAGCCGAACACAAACATAAGAATCGCAAAGATCGCCAATGCGAAAATACGTAATATTGCTATCATTTTGTTCCTCACAACCGCAGAGCCCACCCACCTATTCACTTTAAAATAAGCAAACAGATTCACTTGCGGTAAATACAACTATAAAAAAGCCGAAACCAAGGTTCCGACTTTTCTGTTTTCATTTTACTGATTCATGAATTGACTAACCTGAGTTAGTTTGAGTCACGAAATCGGGTAATGTTTGCGCCCAGTGCTGAAAGCTTATCTTCAATCTTATCGTAGCCACGATCGATGTGATAGATACGGTCAACGATGGTTTCGCCTTGTGCGATACAACCAGCAATAACAAGGCTCGCAGATGCACGAAGATCCGTAGCCATTACTTGGGCGCCGCTCAACTGTTCGGTTTCACCACAGATAGCTGTATTACCTTCAATCTCCGCTTTTGCACCCATTCGCAGAAGCTCAGGAATATGCATGAAACGGTTTTCGAAGATAGTTTCAGTGATCACACCACTGCCCTTCGCCATCATGTTAAGCAGAGTAAACTGAGCTTGCATGTCAGTTGGGAAGCCAGGGTGAGGTGCAGTTACAATTTTCACTGCTTTAAGCTCACGACCTGTCATATCAAGACTGATCCAGTCTTCACCCGTTTCAACCTTCGCACCCGCTTCTTCAAGCTTCGCTAGGGCAGCTTCAAGAAGATGCGCGTTCGTGTTACGGCAAACGACTTTACCGCCAGAAACCGCTGCTGCAACAAGGAAAGTGCCCGTTTCAATGCGGTCTGCAACCACAGAATGTTGACCACCACCAAGACGCTCAACGCCTTCAATAATAATCGTATCTGAACCTGCACCAGAAATCTTCGCACCCAGTTTGTTAAGGAAGTCTGCCGTATCAACAATCTCAGGCTCACGCGCTGAGTTATCTAATACTGTTTTACCTTCTGCGAGTGTTGCAGCGCACATGATGGTAATAGTAGCGCCTACGCTTACTTTATCCATCACGATGTGCGCGCCTTTCAGACGACCATCAACACTTGCTTTCACATAACCATCTTCCAATGTAATGGTTGCACCTAGTTGCTCTAGGCCATGGATATGCAGATCAACAGGGCGAGCACCAATTGCACAACCACCAGGAAGTGACACTTGACCTTCACCAAAACGAGCAACTAAAGGCCCCAAAGCCCAGATAGAAGCACGCATTGTTTTTACTAAATCGTAAGGCGCACAAAATTCATTAATTTCGCTGCCATCAACGTGAACGCTACCATTACGTGATACTTTCGCGCCTAAACGCTTTAGCAGTTCCATCGTAGTATCGATGTCACGTAGGTGAGGAACGTTACTTACTTCTACTGGCTCTTCAGCAAGAATTGAAGCAAATAGGATTGGTAGCGCTGCGTTTTTTGCGCCAGAGATCGTCACTTCACCGCTTAGCGGCTTGTCTGATCCAATAACTCGAAACTTTTCCATCATAAACCTTAAAGTGACATCAGTTTCTTATCACGTTCCCACTCTTCCGGCGTGAATGCCTTGATAGAAAGAGCATGGATGTCATTGCGTTGAATGTATTCCATTAGTGGGCCGTAAATTAGTTGCTGCTTCTTAACTCGATTCATGCCATCAAAACATGGATCAACCGCAACAACTTCGTAATGACTGCCTTCACCTTTCACGATAATCTCTTGAAGGTTCAGTGACTCTGCTAATAATTCTTGTACTTTTGTGCTGTCCACAAATAGCTCCTGCCTAATTTTTTATGTGTTCTGCCATCATTGGCTGGATATTGCTCAATTGGAACAACGTTCGTAATTGTTCTGGCACGAAACTGAGCATTATATGACAGTTTTGATTTTTTGCATGCTCTAATAAGTGAATTAGCATCACCATTCCTGCTGAATCGACTCGATTTATATGGCTAAGGTCAATTTCAACGCTCGATTCCGTTGTTTGCCACTTTTCCAATATACGCCAGATTGCAGGAACGCTGTCTCGGTCGATATCTCCGAGAAGCTGATACTCTTTAGGGCTTAGCGCTTGCCATTGAGATTGGCTCATTATTTATTACTCTCAAAGCGAATAGGCTGTGCAGCCAGTTTCTCTAGCTCGCCAGCAACCGCTAAAATACCGTCTTGACGAATCTTAGTATTCCACTCTGATTGCTTGCTCGACAGTAAGCTAATCCCTTCCGCAACCATATCAAATGCTTCCCACTCGCCAGAATTTTTGTCTTTACGAAGTTTGAATTCAAGTTTGATGTTAGGTCTTGGCGTATCAATGATATCAACCTTGATACTGGTAATACGGCTATCCGCTTTGATTTTTGGTTCAGGGCCAAACTCGATAGTTTGATCTGTATATTGAGTTAACACTTGTGCGTATGAAGAGACTAGGTATTTACGAAATGCATCGATAAATACACGCACATCTTTTCTATCCGCGCCTTTCAAGTTTGGCCCCAGCAACTTAAGTGCTGCATATTGAGCATTCACATAAGGCATCAACTCTTCTTCCACGATCACCTTGAGTAATTCTGGGTCTTTGTGGATATTGTCTTGCTCGCTCTTCAAACGCTCAAATGCTACCTCACTAACTTGTGTCATCATTTGGTAAGGCTGCGTTTTATCAATAGTCGCATCAGCAAAAGCTTGAGTAGAAATCAACAAAGCCATTACAGCGACAAACCCTATTTTCAAGTGACTCATCATTTTTAATATCATCTTATTCCTCAGCTTTATTGTCATCAGATCCGCCAACGCTATACAGCACTTGGCCAATCAAGTCTTCTAGTACCAATGCAGATTTAGTGTCTTCAATCGAATCACCATCAACCAACATCTCTTCATCGTCAAAAATGAAGCCGGGAACTAAACTGATGTACTGCTCACCGATTAAGCCTGACGTTAAGATTTGAGCACTAGAGGTATCAGGAAAATGTGAGTACTTCGCATCAATAGATATTTCAACCACAGGCAGGTAGCTCTCGGTATCAAGTTCAATGCTTTTAACACGACCAACAACCACGCCACCAACCTTCACTGGAGAACGAACTTTTAGGCTACCAATGTTGTCAAAGGTCGCTTTTAGATTGTAAGTATGGTTTGAACCCAGCCCTTTTACGTCAGCGACTTGAAAGATCATGATTAAGATTGCGCAAATTCCGGCTATAACAAAGGTGCCGACCCATAATTCTAACTTTCGAGTTTGTTGCATGATTAATTCCCAAACATCAATGCGGTAAGAACAAAATCTAGCCCTAATACCGCTAGAGAAGAGTGTACTACTGTACGTGTGGTTGCTTGACTAATACCTTCAGAGGTCGGTACCGCGTCATAACCATTGAAAAGAGCGATCCAAGTTACGGTGATAGCAAAGACCATGCATTTGATCATGCTGTTACCGATATCTCGACCTAGCTCAACAGAAGACTGCATCGCAGACCAAAAGCTGCCGTAATCAATGCCTTTCCAATCAACACCGACTAACTGGCCCCCCCAAATACCGACCGCCATAAAGATCATCGCTAATAGAGGCATAGAGATAAGCCCAGCCCACAAGCGTGGTGCGATAATGCGTTTTAGAGGGTCTACCGCCATCATTTCTAAACTGGAGATCTGCTCCGTTGCTTTCATCAAACCGATTTCAGCCGTCAGCGCTGAACCAGCACGACCTGCAAATAGCAATGCTGTGACCACAGGACCAAGTTCACGTAATAGTGAAAGCGCAACCATTTGGCCAAGGTTGCCCTCAGCACCGTAGTCAATTAGCACAACATAACCTTGCAGGCTCAATACCATGCCAATGAACAAACCCGAAACTAAAATAATAGCCAATGACTGAACGCCAACGCTATAAAGTTGTTTAACTAATAAAGGGAAGTTTTTTAGTCGCGGGATGCCAAATAAAGCCCCGAATAACATCAGGCTTGCTCGACCAAATGACTCACAGATCGCAAGTGTTCGCTTACCGACACCTGCAATAGTTTTACCAATCATATTAAAACAAATCCTTTTCAAGACTTTGCGCTGGGAACCTAAATGGCACAGGGCCATCCGCCTCACCTTGCAAAAATTGCTGCACTCTCGGGTCGTCATTGTTGTACAACTCTTTCGGTGACCCTGCCGCAATGATTTTGCCATCTGCGAGTAAGTAAACCCAATCAGCGATACTCATCACCTCAGGAACATCGTGAGAAACGACGATAGACGTCAAACCCAACGCTTGATTGAGGTTACGAATAAGCTCTACCAATACACCCATTGTAATAGGGTCTTGCCCCACAAAGGGTTCATCGTACATGATCAGTTCGGGATCGAGTGCAATAGCACGCGCCAATGCGGCACGCCTTGCCATTCCGCCAGACAACTCACTTGGCATGAGCTGAGCAGCTCCACGTAACCCTACCGCCTCAAGCTTAAGTAACACGATAGTACGAATGAATTTTTCGTTAAGTTCAGTGTGCTCACGTAGTGGAAACGCCACATTATCAAACACATTGAGATCCGTAAAAAGTGCACCCGATTGGAAAAGCATGCTCATTTTTTTACGTGCTTGATAAAGCTTTCGACGAGATAAGGTCGGAATGTTGTCGCCATCAAACCAAACTTCACCACTATCTGGGGGCAACTGCCCACCAACCAAACGCAGCAAAGTTGTTTTACCGATCCCCGATGGCCCCATGATTGCAGTTATTTTGCCTTGAGGCACCTCTAAACTGATGTCGTCAAAAATAACGCGATCACCGCGTGAGAAGCTAAGGTTCTTAACTTTTACAAGTTCAGTATTCGACATACTCTTGTAGTTTCCTTGCTTTAAAAAACGTCAATTATGGCTGCAATAATAATGAGTCTACTTTAGAATTAAAAGCACTGTTCAATTAATTTATATTAAACAGGAATGTATGCAGGAATTTGAAAGCATTAGAAAATTATCTATTTAGCTCTCTTTCTTGGTGACCAACTGGTAATTAATTTACCGAGTGACTTCCCTTTTACCTACCAACAGGTCAAAATTAGCGGTTAATTCTCCGTTTTTTATTAATTTTTTAGGAATCATCATGCTTGAAGCGATTGCGTTTCTTATTATCGGTCTAGGTTTTTTGGTGTGGAGTGCAGACAAGCTGGTTTACGGCGCCGCAGCTCTGGCTCGCAACTTCGGTATCTCACCATTAGTTATCGGTATGACGATTCTTGCAATGGGCTCTTCAGCTCCTGAAATGATGGTTTCTGCAACGGCTGCGCTTGATGGCAAAACAGATACCGCAGTCGGTAATGTTCTAGGCTCAAACATTGCCAACATCGCGCTAATTTTAGGTATCACTGCGCTAATCAAGCCGCTATCAATCAGCTCAGCTGTGATTCGTCGTGAACTACCACTCATGATTGGTGTCACTTTACTAGCTGGCGCACTGCTTTGGGATAACCACTTAGGTTTCTACGAAGGCGTATTGTTATTTGTTCTGTTCGGTGCGTTTTTGTTTGCCATGCTGCAAATCAGCCGCAGTGAGAAAAAGAACGGCGATGCGTTTCTTGATGAACAAGAATCAGAGATTCCTGAGGGCGTAAGTAACCCGAAAGCTACAATGTGGGTTGTAATTGGTCTAATCATTCTTCCTTTAGCTGCTGATATGCTGGTTGATAATGCCGTGATCATCGCTAAGTTCTTCGGTATGAGCGACCTTGTTATCGGTTTAACCATTATTGCTGTTGGTACTAGCTTACCTGAGCTTGCTGCATCACTTGCTGGTGTAATGAAAGGTGAAGACGATATGGCGGTGGGTAACATCATTGGCTCAAACGTATTCAACATTCTGGCTGTTATGGGGATTCCTGGCATCCTAAACCCTTCTATCTTAAGCGAATTTGCGATGGGGCGTGACTTCTGGGTCATGCTAGGTGTCTCTCTGCTACTTGTTGTGATGGCGCTAGGTAAATCACGTAGTGTGAATCGTATTGAAGGTGGCGTGTTAATCGTGACGTTTGTGGCTTACCAAAGCTACCTACTAATGAACATGTCGGCTTAATTGTTGACTTAACTTTCCGTACTTGGAGTATTTGATGTCTCAGCCATTTGATTATCGCAGTGTTGCCAAACAAGTTTTGGAAACTGAAGTTGCAGGTCTCACTCAATTGGACCAATATTTTAATGATGATTTTTGCAAAGCTTGCGACCTAATCCTAAACAACAAGGGTAAAGTGGTTGTGATGGGCATGGGTAAATCAGGCCATATCGGCAACAAAATCGCAGCAACGCTAGCAAGTACTGGTACATCTGCTTTCTTTGTACACCCAGGTGAAGCAGCACATGGCGACTTAGGCATGATCGAACCGGGCGACATTGTGATTGCCATATCGAACTCAGGTGAGTCAGGTGAAATCCTTAGCCTGTTCCCTGTGTTGAAGCGTTTGAACATCAAGATCATTAGCATGACAGGTAAGCCTGTGTCGAATATGGCGACCTTGTCTGATATCCATTTACAAATTTCTGTGCCGGAAGAAGCGTGCCCGCTAGGTTTAGCACCAACAACCAGCACAACAGCTACCTTAGTGATGGGTGATGCATTAGCCGTCGCACTTTTACAAGCTCGAGGCTTCACAGCTCAAGACTTTGCCCTATCTCATCCAGGTGGCGCTTTAGGTCGTCAGCTACTATTGAAACTGGACGACATCATGCACACGGGCGACGCACTCCCTATTGTCGCTCCGGATGCATTAGTAAGAGATGCTTTACTAGAGATATCTCAGAAAGGCTTGGGCATGACAGCCATCGTAGACCAAGATGGCCAAATGGCCGGTATTTTTACCGATGGTGATTTGCGCCGCATCTTGGATAAACGCGTTGATATCCATAGTACTCAAATTGGCGATGTGATGACGCTAAATCCTACAGTTGCCGATCCAAACATGCTTGCTGTTGAAGGTTTAAACTTAATGCAAGCCAAAAGCATCAATGGCTTGATGCTATGCCAAGATGACAAACTAGTTGGTGCTCTGAATATGCATGATTTATTGAAAGCTGGAGTAATGTAATGACACAGAAAGTCGAAACTCTATACGGCACTGTTGACTCAGATGTTTTTGCAATCGCAAAAGACATCAAACTCCTAATTTGCGATGTAGATGGCGTGTTCTCTGATGGCCGTATCTACATGGGCAACAATGGTGAAGAGCTAAAAACCTTTCACACTCGTGACGGTTACGGCATCAAATCACTGATGAACGCGGGCATTGAAATCGCAATCATCACAGGTCGCAAGTCTCAGATTGTTGAGAATCGAATGACGGCTCTCGGTATCAAACTTATTTATCAAGGCCAAGACGATAAAGTTAAGGCTTACCAAGATATTTGCGATAAGCTTTCAGTTGCCCCTGAAAATACAGGTTATATCGGCGACGATCTCATCGACTGGCCGGTAATGGAAAAAGTTGGCTTAAAGGTTTGTGTGGCAGATGGTCATCCGCTACTCGCACAGCGAGCAAACTACGTGACAACCATCAACGGTGGTCATGGTGCAGTTCGTGAAGTCTGCGACCTGATTTTACAAGCAAGAAATGAACTCGACGTGCACAAAGGTTTAAGCATATGAGTTTTAATCGTATTATCTATTTAATACTAATATTTATTGCCTCTTGGTCGACCTACTACTTGTTCGAAAAAGAGCAAACATCGACGATACAAGTGGCTCCAAATATGGAGCTACCTGCTTTTAGCGGCAACAGCCTAAACAACATCAGTTACGATGAGTCAGGTATTCGCAGCTACCAAGTTGAGTCGACATATTTAGAACACTTCTCAGTGGTTGGCGACACGCACTTTCAAAACCCTGTTCTTTCGGTCTTCCGAGAAGGACACACAATTGAATGGCAAGTCACCGCTGATCTCGCGATTATGGATGAAAATCAAGTTGTCACTTTTTATGACAACGTTGTGGCAAAGAATCTACTGCCAGGGGCAAGCTTCGATACAATGACCACAGACAAAATGGTTGTTGAGCTGAAAAGCCGAGATTTTTATTCAGATACTCCGGTCCATATGATCGGTACATTTTTTGAAAATGAGGGTCAAGCAATAAAAGGTAACTTCGGTACCAACAATGCGACTCTCTTTAATTCTGTTCAAGGTAGATATGAAACTCTTACACCTTAGTTTATTCGCTTTGACTCTTGCGGCACCAAATGTCTACGCCCTATCTTCTGATAGCGAGCAACCTGTCTACATTGACTCAGACAGCCAGCAATTGGATATGAAAAGTAACCAAGTAACCTTCATTGGTGATGTAAACCTTAAACAAGGCAGCATCAATATCAATGCAGATAAGGTTATTGTTACCCGCAACGCCGTAAACGGTGAAATTGAAGACATTCAAGGCTTCGGTAAACCGGCGACCTTCTCTCAGCTGAATGATGACGGAAAGACGCTCTACGGTGAAGCGGACGACCTGCATTACCAGCTTGTTGCCGACAAACTGATCATGACCAAGAATGCAATGCTATCTCAAGATAGCAGTGTCATCCGTGGCTCTAAGATCACTTACCAGATTAGCTCTCAGAAGCTAGTCGCTGACAGTGGTGAGAACAAGCGAGTATCAACGGTTTTACAACCAACGGAAGTGAATAAGTAGCCATGGCCGTCCTTAAAGCGCAAAACCTAGCGAAAACATACAGCAAACGTAAAGTAGTGACTGACGTAAGCCTACAGGTTGAGTCAGGCCAGATCGTCGGTTTACTTGGTCCTAATGGTGCCGGTAAAACGACATCCTTCTACATGATTGTAGGCTTAGTTGCTCGTGACGAAGGTACCATCAGCATTGACGACCGAGATATCAGTATCTTGCCAATGCATAGCCGTTCGCGTCTTGGTATCGGTTACCTGCCTCAGGAAGCATCAATCTTCCGTAAGCTGTCTGTAGAGAACAATATCATGGCGGTTTTACAGACCCGTAATGAGATGACTAATGAACAGCGTCAGGACAAGCTAGAAGACCTTCTAGAAGAGTTCCACATCCAACATATCCGTCACAGTAATGGTATGGCCCTTTCGGGTGGTGAACGTCGTCGTGTTGAAATCGCTCGCGCTCTAGCAGCAAACCCTCAGTTTATCTTGCTAGATGAACCGTTTGCTGGTGTTGACCCGATCTCTGTTATCGATATCAAGAAAATCATCGAACACCTGCGCGATCGCGGTTTGGGTGTTTTGATTACCGACCACAACGTTCGTGAAACATTAGACGTGTGTGAAAAGGCCTACATCGTGAGCCAAGGACACCTGATCGCAGAGGGTACTCCTGAAGATGTTCTCAATAACGAACAAGTTAAACAAGTTTATCTAGGCGAACAATTCCGTCTATGATTATATAGAGAGTATCGAGAGTTCTAAGAATAATAACTAGGTAAGTAACACTGAATGAAACCCTCATTACAACTTAAGCTAGGCCAACAGTTAGCAATGACTCCTCAATTGCAGCAAGCGATTCGTTTGCTGCAATTGTCTACTTTAGATTTGCAACAAGAGATCCAAGAAGCACTTGAATCTAACCCATTACTCGATGTCGAAGAAGGCAATGAAGAAACGCCATCATCGGAAGAAAAGCCTAGCAGTGACGAGAAAGAAACAGTTGAAGCCGCAGAGCAAGACTTACCTGACAGCTCAGACTTAATCGAAAAATCAGAGATTGGAAACGAGCTCGAGATCGACACAACTTGGGAAGATGTCTACAGCGCAAATACAGGTAACACTGGTATTGCTATCGATGACGACATGCCTGTATATCAAGGTGAAACCACCGAAAGCTTGCACGATTACCTACTTTGGCAACTCGACCTCACCCCCTTCACAGAAACAGACCGAAGCATTGCATTCGCGCTAATCGATGCCATTGATGACTATGGCTATCTCACCGTATCTTGTGAAGATATCCTTGAAAACTTCGACAGTGAAGACATAGAGCTTGATGAAATCGAAGCAGTACGCAAAAGAATCCAACAGTTTGATCCATTGGGTGTTGGCTCGCTAAATCTTCAAGATTGCTTACTGCTACAACTGGCGACTTTCCCACAAGACACACCTTGGCTTGAAGAAGCTAAGTTAGTACTTACTAGCCATATTGACCAACTCGGTAATCGTGATTACAAACTCGTGATCAAGGAAACCAAGTTGAAAGAAGCAGAGCTACGTGAGGTTCTACAGCTCATTCAACAACTGGACCCACGACCTGGCATTAAGATTACGCCAGACGAAACCGAATATGTGGTTCCTGATGTGTCGGTATTTAAAGATCTAGGCAAATGGTTAGTGACCATTAACCCGGATAGTGTGCCAAAGCTGAAAGTCAATCAGCAATACGCTGACTTAGGCAGTAAAGGCAACAGCGCTGATAACCAATACATTCGCTCAAACTTGCAAGAAGCGAAGTGGTTAATCAAAAGCTTAGAAAGCCGAAATGAGACGCTACTCAAAGTTGCGCGATGCATTGTTGAACATCAGCGCGATTTCTTCGAACATGGCGAAGAAGCGATGAAGCCAATGGTACTCAACGATGTTGCTTTAGCCGTTGATATGCACGAATCCACGATCTCTCGTGTGACAACTCAAAAGTTCATGCATACGCCTCGTGGCATCTTCGAACTGAAATACTTTTTCTCGAGCCATGTCAGTACTGACAATGGCGGTGAATGTTCATCGACAGCAATTCGAGCACTCATTAAGAAGCTTGTTGCGGCAGAAAATACCGCTAAGCCTCTCAGTGATAGCAAGATAGCTGCTTTACTGGCTGACCAAGGAATTCAGGTAGCTAGACGTACGATAGCGAAATACCGTGAGTCTCTGGGCATTGCCCCATCGAGTCAGCGTAAACGCCTACTATAAGCTCATTGAGTTACTCTTAACTCAATCGCTATTATCGGGCACCAACTGAAAAGGAAAGTCTATGCAAATCAATATTCAAGGCCATCACGTTGATCTTACCGATTCAATGCAAGACTATGTTCACACCAAATTCGACAAGCTTGAACGCTTCTTTGATCATATCAATAGTGTTCAGGTTGTTTTAAAAGTTGAGAAAATCAATCAAATTGCAGAAGCGACCCTTCACGTAAACCAAGGCGAGATTCATGCAACAGCAACAGATGGAAGCATGTATGCTGCGATTGATGCGTTGGTTGATAAACTCGTTCGCCAACTCAACAAGCACAAAGAAAAGCTAAGTAGTCACTAACATGCAATTAAGCGAAGTACTTTCATTGGACTGCACCAAAAGTGCAGTCCAATGCACAAGCAAAAAAAGAGCTCTTGAGCTCATCAGTCAAATCGCAGCAGAGAGCTGTGGTCAAGATTCAACAGAGCTATTCGAATGCATGTTGAGCCGCGAGAAGATGGGCAGTACCGGTATTGGTAATGGTATCGCCATACCCCATGCTCGTATGAATGTCAGTGATAAAGCGATTGCTGTATTACTGCAATGCCAAGATCCGATCGAATTTGATGCGATTGATAACCGTCCTGTCGACCTACTATTTGCTCTGCTGGTTCCTAGCGAACAGTGTAAAGAGCATCTGAAAACCCTTTCTTGTATGGCAGAACGACTAAACGACAAGCAGACGCTTAAACAGTTACGTAATGCTCAGAGCGATCAAGAGCTTTACGACATCATGATTCAAGTGCCAACTTGCGAGCAATAACATGCGATTAATCGTGGTTAGTGGCCAATCAGGGGCCGGTAAAAGTGTTGCTTTACGAGTCCTAGAAGACTTGGGCTACTACTGTGTCGATAATCTACCGGTAAACCTGCTCAACAACTTTGTCGAATCAGTACGCGAAAGCAACCAAAACGTTGCGGTAAGTATTGATATACGTAACCTACCGAAAGAGCCTCAGTTAGTCACCGACACGCTTGAGCAACTCGAGTCAGCTACCAACATCGATGTTGATGTATTGTTCCTCGATGCCTGTAAGCAGACGCTCCTCAAGCGCTACAGTGAAACCCGCAGAATCCACCCTTTATCAATTGGCCAAGAGAAGCTTTCTCTGGAGCAGGCTATTGATTTAGAAAAGACACTTCTCAGCCCTCTAGCAGGACAAGCGAGCATTGTGATTGATAGCAGTGACTGCAACCTCTACGAGTTGAGTGAAAAAGTGCGCTTTAGAATTGAAGGCAAAGAGAAGCAAGAGCTGATCATCGTCTTTCAATCTTTCGGCTTTAAATTTGGTCTGCCAAGCGATGCCGACTACGTGTTTGACGTTCGCTTCTTGCCAAACCCTCACTGGGAACCTGACCTACGACCAATGACAGGCCTTGATGCCCCGATTCACTCCTTCCTAGAGCAACATCAAGAAGTGATTGAACTCAAACAACAGATTCAAGGCTTTGTTGAACATTGGCTGCCAATGTTAGAGAAAAACAATCGCAGTTACCTAACGGTTGCCATTGGCTGTACTGGTGGTAAGCACCGCTCGGTGTATCTAACGCAGAAAATTGGCGAATACTTCGAACAACTTGGGCATCAAGTTCAAATCAGACATGCCTCTTTAGAGAAGCACCAACAGGGCTGACCATGGAATTAACTCGAACTGTACTGATCCAAAACCGCTTGGGTCTTCACGCTAGAGCGGCCGTAAAGTTGGTTGAGCTTGCACAAAGCTTTGATGCCACTATCACAATTCATAGTGAAGAAGATAAAAGTGCTACCGCAGACAGCGTGATGGGACTATTGATGCTGGAATCCGCACAGGGACAACACATCACGATTCAAGCTTCGGGGACTGATTCACAACAAGCACTTGATGCCGTTTGCCACCTTATCGAAGATAAATTTGATGAAGGTGAGTAGCTAAGACGCTTTACTCACAACGACGTAAACTCAAACGGTGAACCAACCTATATTAAATCTTAGTTCTACCTAAGTTTATGATTTAAATAAGCCCAAGAATTAAGTTACTATTCCAAACATTGTAAGAATAATGAGATAGGAGGAAAATATGGCAGAGCAATTAGAATTCGACCAAGCTCACCAAACCCTCCAAGAAGTCAGCGAAGCCCTAGAAAACGGCCGATTTGTACACGTACGCCGACAACTTCAGGACATGGAGCCTGAGGATATTGCACACCTTTTAGAAGCCTCCCCTCGCAAAAGTCGTGACGTACTCTGGCAACTCACCGATCCAGAAGACTACGGTGAAATTCTTGATGAACTAAACGAAGACGTCAAAGATGCTCTTGTATCAAAAATGGCACCAGAGACCTTGGCCGAAGCGACCGAGGGCATGGAGACTGATGACGTCGCGTACGTACTTCGAAGCCTACCTGACGATGTTTCTCGCGAAGTCCTTTCTCAAATGGACTCCGCCGATCGTGCACTAGTTGAAACCGCCCTATCGTACCCAGAAGACTCTGCTGGTGCGATCATGAATACCGACGTAATCACGATTCGTGGTGATGTCGATGTTGATGTTGTACTGCGTTATTTGCGTATGCGTGGCGAACTGCCTGATGCAACCGATGCTCTGTATGTCATTGATGAAGAAGAGCGCCTTATTGGTAATTTGTCACTGACGACACTGATTACGACTCAGCCTGATATCGCAGTTTCAGAAGTGATGGACGATGCAGATGAAGCCATCTCTGTCGAGACCAGCGCTTCAGATATCGCGAGCTTATTTGAACGTCGTAACTGGGTTTCAGCACCGGTTGTCGACAGCAACCAACATCTCGTTGGTCGTATCACCATCGATGACGTGGTTGATGTTATCCGTGAAGATGCCGAACACTCAATGATGAGTATGGCGGGTATGGATGATGACGAAGATACCTTCGCACCGGTCGTAAAATCGGCTCGTCGTCGTAGCGTATGGCTTGGTGCTAACGTTCTAGCAGCGCTTGCTGCCGCATCTGTTTCCAACATGTTTGAAGCAACGCTCGACCAAATGGCTGCGATTGCGGTTCTGATGACGATTGTACCGTCGATGGGTGGTGTTGCTGGTAACCAAACCGTTGCTCTAGTAATTCGTGGTTTAGCACTTGGTCATATCGGTGACAGTAACAAACGCGAACTACTATTCAAAGAAGCGGCTATCGGCTTCCTCAACGGCGTTCTATGGGCCGTTATCATTGGTGGTATTGTGGTAGCTTGGAAAGGCAACTGGATACTGGGGGGCATCATCTCAGCCGCAATGATGACCAACTTGATAGTGGCTGGTATCGCCGGTGTAACCATTCCTGTGATGCTGAAGAAGATGAATATCGACCCAGCATTAGCCGGTGGTATGGCACTGACCACAGTAACCGATGTTATTGGCCTATCAGTGTTCTTAGGCTTAGCGACCATACTTATCTAAGTTGTCATCATAAACAGCTTTAACAGCGAAACACTGCATAAAAAAGGGAGTCATCGGCTCCCTTTTTTATTTCTTCATGTTGGCGTTAAGTGAATTACTCGCCTGCCACTTTCATAGACTCAAGCAGGATAGAACCCGTTTGAATTTGAGAGCGTGTTTCAACGTCGTTACCGACGGCAACGATCTGATTGAACATGTCTTTTAGATTACCCGCGATCGTCACTTCCGATACTGGGTATTGGATTTCTCCATTCTCAACCCAGAAACCTGCCGCACCACGAGAATAATCGCCCGTTACGGTATTCACGCCTTGGCCCATCACTTCAGTTACAAGGAAACCTGTACCCAACTCTTTAAGCATCTGCCTAAAGTTTTGGCCTGTCGATTTAACGAACCAGTTATGAATACCACCAGCATGACCCGTCGGAGTCATATCCATTTTACGTGCTGCGTAACTCGTTAGTAGGTAGGTTGCAAGCACACCATCAGTGATGATTTCTCGATCTTGGGTAAGTACACCTTCGCTATCAAATGGACTAGATGCCAAACCGCGTAAAATATGAGGACGCTCAGAGATGTTGAACCAATCCGGCAAGATTTTCTGACCTAGATGATCCAATAGGAAAGACGCTTTGCGGTATAGGTTACCACCACTGATCGCCATCACTAGGTGACCAATAAGGCCAGTCGCTACATCATTGGCGAACATTATCGGGTATTGACCTGTTGCTAGCTTTTTCGCATCTAAACGGCTAATCGTCTTTTCTGCTGCTTCTTGACCTACTCGTTCAGGCGTCCATAACTCATCGCGGTGACGTGCAACGGTATAGCTATAGTCACGTTCCATTTCACCATTAGCCCCCTCACCAATCACGCAACAGCTCGTGCTATGGCGGCTTGATGCATAACTGGCTAGCAGGCCATGGCTGTTACCATAGACCTTAACACCGTAATGACTGTCGTAGCTTGCACCATCACTTTGTTTGATTTTATCGCTGTAAGATAGCGCTTGTTTCTCAGCTGCAATTGCAATCTCAGCCGCGTAGTCTGGGTTTGGTTCATCAGGGTGGAAAAGATCCAAGTCTGGAATCTCTTTCACCATGTATTCTTTTGCTGCAGGACCAGCGAACGGATCCTCTGAAGTGTACTGAGCGATATCAAGTGCCGCTGCGACTGTTTGAGCAATCGCTTTTTCACTCAGATCAGATGTAGATGCACTGCCTTTTTTCTGGCCGCGATAAACAGTAATGCCTAGCGCACCATCACTATTAAATTCAACGTTTTCCACTTCACACATTCGTGTTGAAACACTCAAACCCGTTGACTTAGTAATAGCGACCTCAGCGGCGTCGGCACTCACAGAGGCCATGTCCAACGCTTTTGCAACTGCGGCTTCTAGATCAACTCTTTGCTGGGCGACTTGCTGTTTTACATCCATATCTATTCTAATTTTGTAGGTCAATATTACGTAGGATAACAAGAATTTCGCTTTCTCCCCAAGATTCTTGCTAAAATAGGTAATATATTCGTTTGAGATAGTGACATAGGCAGAAAAGATGGCTCGCAAAAACCAAAAAGCTCCATGGGAACCAGAAGAAGAAATCATCTGGGTAAGTAAAACCGAAATGAAAACGGACATGGAAGCCCTACAGAAACTAGGGGAAGAACTTGTTACCCTAAAGCCATCAGTATTAGAGAAATTCCCTCTGTCTGAAGATTTGGCACTCGCGATTAAAGACGCACAACGCTTTAAGAACGAAGCAAAACGTCGCCAGCTTCAATACATTGGTAAGATCATGCGTAACATCGACCCAGAGCCGATTCAAGCGGCTTTGGACAAGGTACGTAACAAGCACTCACAGGCAACCGCAGAGCTGCACAAGCTTGAGCAACTGCGTGACCGTATCGTTGAAGAGGGTGATGCTGCTATTTCAGAAGTCATGGAGATGTACCCTGAAGCAGACCGTCAACGTCTTCGTCAACTCGCTCGCCAAGCTAACAAAGAGAAGAAAGCAAACAAGCCAGCAAAGGCTTTCCGTGAAATCTTCCAAATTCTGAAAGAGCTAAAACAAGAAGACTAATCCGTCATCGCTTTATCAGCTACCAAAAAAAGGCCTAGCACACGCGAGGTCTTTTTTGATTCTATTGGTAATTGAGTGCTACTCGCCAGCTCTTACAAATGAGCTCAACTCTGGCTGCGGGTAGTCAACCGTTAGCATTTCTATCGAATCCTCGACTAGTATCTTACCCAACGCAACGAACACAAACTTATTCGCAATACTGCGCGCATCACCTAAATGGTGCGTCACCATCAAAACAGTAATATTGCGTTCTGCTGCTAACCGCTTCACTAAGCACAGCATCTCTTCTCGTAGTAACGGATCCAGCGCCGAGAAAGGTTCATCAAGTAACCAAATATCGTGAGGTTGAACGAAACAGCGTGCTAATGCGACACGCTGACGCTGACCACCAGATAACTGTTCAGGCAACCTATCCAAATACTCAGCGACGCCAACTTGGGCAGCCGCTTGCTCCACCGCTTGCTTTTGGGTTGCAGTAAGCTTTAAGCCTGGGTGTAATCCTAAGCCAATGTTTTCACGCACCGTGAGGTGAGCAAACAGATTATGCTCTTGAAACAGCATTGCCAATGGGCGCTGATGCGCTTCTTTACCAATCAGCGATTGCCCGGCGACAGAGATCTCTCCAGATGTCGGCTCAATAAAGCCCGCAACTAAAGCAAGCAGGGTTGATTTACCCGCGCCGCTTGGTCCCATTAGAGCAACAATATCGCCCTGCTCTACTTGGAAATCAAAACTAAACAACTCTTGGTGATAGTGGTAGTCCACATCTTTCATCACTAACATCATCGGTTCCTTAACTCTTTAGCTTTGAGCTTCGAGTAAACAAAAATTCAATCAGACTAAAGCTGCCAACACTCAACAACAATAGACTCACTGACACCACTGCCGCTGCTTCCATTTGATAGCTACCTAACAATTGGAATAGATATAAAGGCAAAGTTCTAAAATCTTGGCTACCAAACAAGGCAATTGCACTAAGATCGCCCATCGCCAACATGAAGCTGATAGAGAAAGCCTGCGCCATCGGTTTACGCAATACACGCCACTCCACCAACCTAAAGCGAGTAAAGCCGGTCATACCCAAACTGGCACACACATATTGATATTGCTGAGACAGATGCAACATAGGTTGGGCAAGTGTCTTAATCACATAAGGCAATGCCATTAGGCTATTTACGGCAATCACAATAAAAAAAGCCAAGCTGAACACATCGGTAAATGAACGTAGCAATAAGAAGATACCTGTGCTGATCACTAATCCAGGCGTCACCAAGATAATAGTGCCGATCAGCTCGATTTTATCGGCCCTGATCGTCTTGTTTTGCAAGCGCCATGCTCGACTGGTGAGCAATATCGCGATACCTATACCGACTGCAATAACACTCGCCAATAAAGCGACTCTTACCGAAGTCATCAACGCCGCCCAAAACGGCTCACTGACCAGTACTGTCAAAGTTTGAGCGTTAATACCACTGACAAGTACCATCAACAGTGGCGGTAATACGAGTATTGAGACCATGATGATCCAAAAGCTATCCCAAACTTTTGACCACCAGCTGTCCTTAACCAAATACTTATCTTCCGACAGCTGACTCGCGGTCACTGAGATAGGCTTAGATAAGCGCTGAATACTCACAGCTAACACTCCGCATAACAGCATTTGCCATATCGCCAGCAAAGCCCCCGCTTGCAGATCAAAGTCGAATTTAATCGCCTGATAAATAGCGAGCTCGATAGTGGTTGATTTAGGGCCACCGCCTAGCGCCATCACAGTTGCAAAGCTGGTAAAGCACAGCATGAAGACTAAGCCACATACATGGGGTAACTGTTGTCTTAAGCGAGGCCATTCAACCCATTTGAATTTATTCCAATGACTCATGCCTAAATGCGCACACAACTTGTGCTGCTCAGCAGGCACAGTATCTAACGCTTGCAGAAGTAAGCGACAGGCATAAGGCAGATTAAAGAATACGTGAGCCAACAAAATACCATTCAGACCATAAATCGAGAATGGCATTTCTAAGTCGAAATTTGCTAAGAATTTAGCTAACCAACCACTGTTACCATAGATCGCCAACAAGCCGAATACACCGACTAACACAGGCAGAACAAGAGTCGACGCGAACAATCTTAATAATAGTGCTCGTCCAAAAAACTGCCTGCGACACAGAGCGTGTGCAATAGGTATAGCAAAGCCAACACTCAGCACAGTTGAGAGTGTCGCTTGATAAAAACTGAACTTCGTTACATGCCAATAGTAGGGATCGGACCATACTTGGCTGATATCAAGAGAAGGGGCATTGCTAAGCAATGCCCCTACTGCTGAAACCACGAAGGCGGTAATGAGCATCGCGACCCAAATACCGACCTTAGGCGCTTTCTTTATCATAAATTGATTATTACCATAAAAAATCCATTCCAAACCTAAAGAATGGCTTTAAATACAGGTCGTTCATTCTTCTAAAGGTAAATTAAAAAGTAAGCGCACTCTGCCATTCACGAATCCAAGGCTTACGCTTTTTGGCGATCTCTTCAGAGCTAAAGCTAAGCGCTTGCTGAGGCACCGTCAGTTGTTCGAAACCTTTCGGTAGCTCAACATCTGTCACTGGGTACATCCAGTTGCCTGTTGGCATCGCCAATTGGAATTCATCACTTAGGATAAACGCCATAAACTCATCAGCAAGCTCTTCATTCTTACTACCTTTAACCTTTGCAGCGACTTCCACTTGAGTGTAATGCCCCTCTTCAAAGTTCGCAGCAGCGTACTTAGAATCGTTCTCCGCAATGATGTGGTAGGCCGGAGAAGTGGTGTAAGACAATACTAAATCAGATTCACCCTCTAGGAACATAGAGTAAGCTTCAGACCAGCCTTTAGTTACCGTCACCGTTTTCTGAGCTAGCTTCTTCCACGCCGCTGTCGCTTCATCACTGTATACCGCTTTCATCCAAAGCATCATGCCTTGGCCAGGTGTTGATGTACGTGGATCTTGGTAGATAACCTTCAGATCATCACGTTGCTCAACCAACTCTTTCAGACTTTTCGGTGGGTTTGCTAGCTTCTCTGTGTTGTAGACAAAAGCGAAGTAGCCAAAGTCGTATGGGACAAATGTATTATCGTCCCAGCCATTTGGCAGTGTTACTGATGATGTATCAACATTGTGCTCAGCCAGTAACCCCGTCGCTTTCGCCTCAGCCATCAGATTGTTGTCTAAGCCCAAAACGATGTCAGCTTTGCTATTGCCACCTTCGAGACGTAAACGGTTAAGAATAGAGACGCCATCTTCGAGCGCGACAAAATTCACATCACAGCCACACTTCTCTTCAAATGCTTTCTCTACGGCAGGACGAGGCCCCCAATCCGCAGCAAAAGAGTCATAGGTGTATACGGTTAACGTATTGTCTGCAGCAAAGGCAGAAAAAGAGATAGCTGTAGTAACAGCAAGGGTAGTTAATGTGAATTTCACTGGACGCTCTCCATGGTCTGAGCGGCACAGGTTTGAGGGAGGATAACGATAGAGGCTGTTCCTAACTCAATTCCTACGCCAGCATTATCTGGTTCAGGTTTACGGGTCCCAAGCACCTGCTTGATCTCAGCCGCATTCACTATTTGAATGGTTTGCTCCCCGATGAGTGTCCGGAATTGTAATTCGATTTTTAACAATAAGCTATCAAGTTTGGATCAATTACGTTGATCGTAGCCCCAACGTGGCACTAAACCTTGATCGATACCAAGATGGTCGAGAATGCGCGCCACCATGAAATCGACCAGATCTTCTATTGACTTAGGTTGGTGATAAAAACCTGGAGCGGCTGGCATGATGGTCACGCCCATCGTCGATAGCTTGTGCATGTTCTCTAGATGTAGCGTTGAGAATGGCGTTTCACGAACCACCAATAATAACTGGCCTCGCTCTTTCATCACTACATCTGCTGCACGCTCAATCAGGTTGTCCGATAACCCATGGGCAATCGATGCCAAACTGCCCGCAGAACATGGGCACACCACCATCTGCTTCGGCGCTGCAGACCCTGATGCAACTGGAGAGAACCAGTCATCTTTGCCACACACCACCAACTTTTCAGGATCGCAGCCCAAGTGCTTAACCAAGGCTTGCTTTGCCGCATCCGGCCCGGCAGGTAACTTGAGCTCATGCTCTGTTGCCAACACCACTCGCGCTGCCGACGAAATCAGCAGGTAGACCTGATAGTCTGCTGCCAACAAGCATTCGAGCAAACGCAGTCCGTAAGGCGCACCAGATGCGCCAGTAAAAGCAAGAGTTATCGCTTTATCGTGTTTTGTCATGTTCTCAGTTACTTCAAATTATAAGGTCGTGAATTGGATTAACCTTTAAGGGCTAACGCATCCAACAATTTTTGGTGAATACCACCAAAGCCACCATTACTCATTACCAGAATTTGGTCGCCTGCTTGCGCCTCTGAGACAATTTTAGCAACAAATACATCCATATCATCACTAACATATGCAGGCTGATGACAAGCATCTGCGACATCCTGCACCGACCAATCAATGTTGTCCGGTTGGAATAAGTAGGTGGAATCCGATTGTTTAAGCGAATCAGCCAAGGTTTCTTTATGCACGCCACGCTTCATAGTGGCGGAACGAGGCTCTAAAACGGCAATGATTTTTTTCGAGCCAACCTTATTACGTAAACCGCCGAGCGTAAGTTCAATCGCCGTTGGGTGATGCGCAAAATCATCATAAACAGACACACCAGCGACCTCGCCTTTAAACTCTAGACGACGTTTGGTATTGATGAATTTCGCTAACGATTCGCACGCTAAATCTGGCGTCACACCCACATGCCTTGCCGCAGCAATCGCCATAAGAGCATTGTTGACGTTATGCTCACCAACCAAGTCCCAATCTACAGTACCAACACACTCACCTTGGAAGTAAACTTCAAATTGAGAGCCATCTTTAACTAGCTTTTTGGCACCCCAATCGCCCTCTTCGCCACTCGATTCAGTCTCACTCCAGCAGCCACGTGATAAAACATCTTGAATAGCGGTATCTTGCTTGGGTGAGAAAATACGACCATTGCCTGGCACTGTTCGCACTAAATGGTGGAATTGACGCTTGATCGCTTCAAGATCGTCAAAGATATCTGCATGATCGAACTCAAGATTATTCATCACCAAGGTTCTTGGATGGTAATGAACGAACTTAGAGCGTTTGTCGAAAAAAGCACTGTCGTATTCGTCAGCTTCTACGACGAAGAACATGCTTTCACCCAAGCGAGCAGAGATACCAAAGTTACCCAATACCCCACCAACTAAAAAGCCCGGAGCATAACCGCAGTCTTCTAAAATCCAAGCCAGCATGCTGGATGTCGTAGTTTTACCGTGAGTACCGGACACCGCAAGAACCCAACGGTCGTGCAGCAAGAACTCTTGCAGCCATTGTGGACCAGAGCTGTATCTAAGGTTGTTATCCAAGACATACTCAACACATGGATTACCACGGCTCATCGCATTACCGATAACCACCAGGTCAGGTCTAGGCTCTAGTTGGCTTGGGTCAAAACCTTCAATAATTTCAATCCCTTGCGACTCCAACAACGTGCTCATTGGAGGATAAACATTCGCGTCACTACCGGTAACCTTGTGACCTAATTGACGAGCCAATACCGCAGCACCGCCCATGAAGGTGCCACAAATTCCTAAGATATGAATATGCATAAATTGCTTCCAAACGCTTGGCTAGTATAAAACAGTGCCTAATTAAAACGGCTTGTACTCATTATCATTAAATGAAGATTAAAAGCGAGCGGCAATGCAAAACAAATTGAGTCGACATAGTAAGTGAGATCTGTGTCGCTTAGTTCATTACCATTAAAAAGATCTAAGCCTTAGAATTTAGGTAAGCGTCTAGATGAATAAAGCCCACTTAAGAGGCAAATTCTACGGTGCTCAAATCCCCCTAATATTCAGAGAAGTTTAAGGAAATAACATGTCTGAGATGCGCACCCTTGGTGAGTTCATTGTTGAGAAACAGAGTGACTTCCCCCATGCAAGTGGTGATCTATCATCCCTTTTGTCATCAATTCGTCTTGCTGCAAAAATTGTTAACCGTGAAATCAACAAAGCAGGTCTTGTCGACATTACTGGCGCTGTTGGTACAGACAACGTTCAAGGTGAAGAGCAGCAGAAGCTAGACCTTTATGCGAACGAAAAATTTAAAGCGGCTCTAGAAGCTCGAGACCAAGTTTGTGGTGTAGCAAGTGAAGAAGAAGACGAAGCCGTTGCCTTCAATAAAGAGCTCAACAAAAACGCAAAATACGTCGTGCTGATGGATCCACTAGATGGTTCTTCAAATATCGATGTAAACGTATCAGTTGGTACGATTTTCTCTATCTACCGCCGTGTATCTCCAATCGGAACACCACCGACTCAAGAAGACTTCCTACAAGCAGGTCACAAGCAGGTAGCAGCCGGTTACGTGATTTACGGTTCTTCAACCATGCTGGTTTACACAACTGGTGCTGGCGTAAATGGTTTCACTTACGACCCATCTCTGGGTACTTTCTGTCTATCTCATGAAAACATGATGATTCCAGACGAAGGTAAGATCTACTCGATCAACGAAGGTAACTACATTCGCTTCCCAACCGGTGTGAAGAAATACATCAAGTACTGCCAAGAGAGCGAGCCAAGTGATAACCGCCCTTACACGTCACGTTACATTGGTTCTCTTGTATCAGATTTCCACCGCAACCTACTAAAAGGCGGCATCTACTTGTACCCAAGTACAGAGAGCTACCCGCAAGGTAAACTGCGTTTGCTTTATGAATGCAACCCTATTGCCTTCATTATGGAGCAAGCAGGCGGCATCGCTTCTGATGGTGTACAACGTATCATGGACATCAAACCAACTGAGCTACACCAACGTGTACCTTTCTTCGTTGGTTCAAAGAATATGGTACGTAAAGTAGAAGAGTTTCTTGAGCTGAATCCAGACTAACCCTCTCGTTTCTTTCTCAACTTAATCTCATTAAAAAGCCAGCATCGAAATGCTGGCTTTTTTTGTTGTGTCGCTGGGTGATTAGCTAATTGGAATCCCTGTTCCGCTTACACCAATCACCCGAAAGTATTTCTTTATTAGCTGTTAGATCAAGCTGATACAAATATACCCACGCTAATCCAAATATAGTCTCTATTTGCTCGCGACGATACTCGACAGGCACACCCTCTAGCCGATCGAGCGACTCCAAAACTTCGTCGTTAATCATATAGACCTCCCCTGCGACACTTTTCTTTCCAAAAATCATCGCGGGATAAGCATCTAGGTCAAAAAGAGCGTATTCCGCAGGAGTATCAAACCTACCTAGTAATTGACAGCCATTTAAATAATGGTGATTAGATTGACCTTGCCTCAAGCTTCCATAGACAAAAACGAGATGCTTCATAAATCCTCCACACGCCATTCACACGATCACGATAATGAATGCCTGGTGTATTACCTAGGTGGCTTAAAATAGTTTTATTCGAACTCAAATTGGTAAAGGAGATCTACCGCACTGTCTAAACCAGAAACGGCTTCAACGTAGAGGTCCTGCATCAATCGATAACGAACGGTAAACTCACCAAGCGAGTTGAAGATACCCACACCATACTTAACCTGTAAGCCTGGAAGAATGTAACCGCTTACCGTTACTTGTGAATCCTCACCAGAACCTGCGGTATCCAGTTGCAAATCTTGTACACCAAAGGCTTCACCTATCTTCCCGACTACCTTACCGCTCTTCGCTAAGCTCAAACCAATTAAAGTGGTTGTCATAGAGCCACTCGACTCACCATCGATATCTTGCCCACGCAAGATGTAGGAAAGTGCATTTGCTTGCGGCATCGCAGGCTCCGAATAAATCTCAATAACAGGCTCTGTCGCCGGGCCAGTCACTCGAATACCCGCTGTCACATCATCTTGCGTATTGTCAGGGTTACGGATCGCATTGATCGCGACATAAGGCTGATCTGGTGGTCCATTCATCAAGATCTTACCTTCTTCGATCAACAAGTCTTGACCGAAGGATTGGTAGGTACCATTAACGATGTTGACCTCACCAGTAACAAACGGACCTTGGTCTTTTTGAGCGACATTCAGTTTACCGACCAATTCACCTTCTAGGCCGAAGGCGGACAACTTAAAGTCATCGCCAATAGAGATATTAATATTCGTCACGACATCAAATGGAATAGTCGATTCGCCCTCCGGTTGCAGATCTTTATTCAAGATAACTTGATCAGAAGAAACGCCAACCGCAGAAGGCGGCAAGTCTTCAACCACAATACGTCCCCATGGCAGTGCAATATCACCAGTAATTGTTGCTAGCTCAGGAGTGACATCAATGGTCATATCAGGAACGACCTTGATCTTGACCATAGGTGGTACATCCACCATCAATTCATGCGCAAATACCCTAACGTTCGAATGCCATGCTTGAAGGTCTTGCCACTTTCCAGAACCTTCAATATCAAGGTGTCCATCTGGCGTTTCCACATTGGCATCCAGCTTTGCACTATAGCCATCAAAGTCGAGGTCAATACGGCCATCTTTCACATCAATTGGGGTTACGTCGCCTTTTACTTGAATACCGTCCACAGAAAATTGCCCGAAAACTTGAGGATGCATCAAAGAGCCTTTTACCTGCAAATCACTCGCAAGGTCCGCCTTCAACAAGCTGTATTCCCCTAAAATCGGCTGCAAGAAATCCAAATGGAAAGTGGTCAACTTAATCGCAGCATCGACCATTTTATCTTGTGCAAGAATATCAGGCAGCGACACAGTACCAGACAAATCACCGTTATCAGAAACATCCAGTTTGAAGTCTGCATCTAGCTTGTTGTCTTTCAGTTGCGCGTATAGAGCAACGCTCTCCCAACCGATTGTGATTGGTTCACCCACTTGTTGTACAGCCTGACCTTTTGGCATATCAAGGCTTACTGTGACTTCTGGCTGACCTTGTTCCGACCATTTTGCATGGGCTTTAACATTCACTAAACCTTGTAGTTCAGTCTCTTTAGGAACAAAGGCTTTAATCTGTTCGAAGTCGAACTGATTAATTGCAATCTTGGCCTCACCCGATTTCCCCGCACGGATGTCTTCCTCCAGACACACACTCGAACCAGCCTGTTTCCAACAGTGCGCTTGGACATCAGCAAACTGCTTGTCGACATCAGCCTTAATAGAGACAGGTTGCTCAAGCACCCAAGGGCCTTGTTGAGTCGTGATTTTCACTCGGTCCAACGAGCCATTCCAAATAAGGGAAGGCTTTTGAATCAACTCACCAGAAATCGCCAAACTTGTCGATACGATGTCGGATATGACATCTAACGTCACAATATGCTTTTTCTCACCGCCACTGACCATTAAATCGATGCTTTCTACGTTTTGTTTTCGATAGCTCAAGTTCTTGGCTTTTAACACCAGGTCGGCTTGCGCTTCAGGTAATGGCAATGGAACCACTGAACCATTAAGAGATAGTGACTCTAGTGTTGCTTCGCTATTCCAATCCACCTTATTAACGTTCAGTGTTAGATCGACCTTAGGCTCTTGAGTTGGGCCGCTAAGTTGGATGTTACCAATCACTTGTCCTTTCAAGTCTGGAACACTTTTAACAAGCTCAGGGAAGTAAATATCAACGCCCATATTCCACTGGTTATCCAGCTGTCCCTGTGCCTTAATCGAATTAACGCCATGAGCCAAGCTCAAACCACTGGTTTTCAGTTTCGGCTCACCACTTGCACTTCGATCTGACGCCGACAGCTGGCCTTCAATATCCAGTGGGTAATCACGCAAGATACCCTCGATATCAAGCTTAGGTAGCTCAATCGCCCAGCCACCAGCCTCAGTCAATTCACCCGAGGTCACTAAGCTACCGCTGATATTACCTTCCGCTTCAGGCCACTGTAGTCCAGGTTGAATGTCTTTTAGGGAGACATCTGCTTGCCAATTAACAAGCTTTGCCCAGTTAGCTTTTACCGTACCATGGAGCTCACCGCCCAAGGTGTTCAATTTCAGTCGCTCAAGCTCTATTTGTTCAGTGGTGCCTTTACCCTGTAAGTCGATGGCTAAGGCTGGAATCTCCTTACCGTCCGCCTCACCTTTAAGCTGAACATTAAAACCATCTAATGAGCCATCAGCCTTGAAGCGTTCAATTTCAGCTTGGTAATCGCTTTCACCATTTAGAGGCCATTGTGCTTGTCCATCTTCTAGCAGTAAATCAAATGGCAACGTCGGCTCTAAAGGTTGAAGTTCTCCAGAGAGCTTGGCTTCTATCAAGTCAGAAAACTGCGAGTCGAGCTGTAGCTTGGCCACACTACCTTGTGCTTTTAGTGATAACTTCTGACCAGCAAGGTCGGTTTCCTTTACCTTAGCGTCCAATGAAAGCTCTAATGGGTAGCCATCTTTCAGCTCTAGCTTAGTAGAAAGGTTCGCGCTCGCCTGTGGCATGTCGAGTTCAAGAGTGGATACATCGACGGTATTTTTCCCCGCTCTCGCTTCAAGCCCGAGGTGATTAACAACGATTGGCGCCTCTTGATCTAAAGTGAAATGATTGAGATCAAATCGTTCTAGTACAACCTGTAATGGAATCCAAACCTCAGGCAGCTCTATCGCGCTTTTAACGGCAGGTTCAGGCTCAACGGCTTCTGGTTTTGACTCTTCAGTTGATTCAGCAAGTTTAACTCTTAGATCATTCAACAAGGTTGGTGATACTGTCAGCCTTTCACCTTGCATAATCAAAGCCGTTGAGAACAAGCTCCATTCAATCTCATTGCCCAAGATGTTTAGCTTAATATCAGATAAAGCGATGCGATTGATGGTGATTGGAAGTGGCGTTTTTACCGACTTAAGAGGTGGCGTTGGCTCAGTCTCTTCCGTAGAGGCCGGAGGAAGCTCCGTAAAAGCAAAATCTAGCCCCTGAATTACAATGCGATCAACACACAACTTAGGATCGAGCAAACAACGAGGATTAATAGCCAATACCAGCTTTTCCACTTTAATATCGATATGGAGGCTATCATCTTTGAATTGAACATTATTGAGCGTAAAGCTCGGGAATAAAGCACCTTTTGAGCTCCCCACTTTAAGTTGTGGTAGAGCTTTTTCAGCCCCCCACAATACAGTGTTTAAGCCAGGGTTTGTAAACAATACAAAACCTAACAGGGCTATTAACAACAGCAAAATGGACGTCAATGAAATCGACGTCCATTTTATGCACTTGCCCATCACTTTGGTCATAATTCTGGTCCTAAACTAAAGTGCAATTGGAACTCATCGCCTTTCTTCGCATCTAGACCCCACGCAAAGTCGAGACTGACAGGCCCAACAGGCGACGCCCAACGAACACCAACACCTGTGCCACGTTTCCACTCTGGTTTATCGTTGAACGCATCACCAATATCGTAGAAGGCTGCGCCCCACCAATTTCCAACGAGACGGTATTGATATTCAACCGAGCTGGTTGCGATGAACTTTGCACCAGTTAATGCATTACTTTCATCACGAGGAGAAATCGATTCGTAGCCGTAACCGCGGATACTGTTGTCACCACCGGCGAAGAATCTTAGTGAGGGAGACAGTTTCTCAAATTCATCAGCAAAGTTACCACCAAACTGCAGACGCGTTAGGCCACGGTGGTTGTTACCGATACTTCTGATCCAAGCCGTCTGTCCTTGAAAGCGTACCACTTTGGTTTCTGACAGTAAGGTGTCATCAGCGGCCTCAACCATAATGGTTTGTTTATCGCCCCACATAGGCATCGAACCACCACGCGTTCGAGTTCGTGAGAAAGAGATACCCGGCAATACGAATTGCGCTAAATCATCCTGTAAACCTTGCTCATAGTTTTCAACCAAGTATCGAATGAAGACGGTACGTTGCCAACCATTATCAAGACGCCAATATCTCTCGAGTGCTAAGTTCGACTCCAAACTCTTGGTATCACGATTATCTAGGTTCTTCATCCCATACTTAATTTGGTAATAGTCGTTAAGCACATCATCTAAGGGAATTTTATAAGTCGCAGTAATCGTCTGCTCAGGTTTGGATATCGACAAACTACTGTTAAAGCTGTGGCCAAGTTCGTTAACCCAAGGTTTCTTCCATTTGAGCGTACCTTTAACACCAAGGTCAGTAGAAGCACCAATACCCGTTTCAATCTGGTTGCGAGCTTGAGGAGCAAGGCTAACCTTCATCGGGATTTCTCTGCCTTCACCTAACCGGCTTAAATCAGGCTCAACAAAAACCGAAGAGAACCAATCCGTATTGGACAAGTTCTGATTGTACTCAGCCACTTTAGTAATCGAATAGGGTTCCCCCCCTTCAAAAGTCTTGAGAGATTGAACCTTATCGCCCTCGATTTGGCTTCCAGTCACTGTGGTTTTGCCAAAGTGATAACGAATACCACTGTTGTAATGAAGAAGAACATAAGCACGATTCAATTCAGGCGCAACCTCTAGCTTGCTAACCTCGTATGTGCCATCGAAGTAACCTTTAGCCAGACCGAGATTACGCATCGAAGACTTCAAAGAGTCGTACTTACCATGATTCAAAATCATGCCTTTCGAGAGCTTACTCTTGGCAATTAAGGCTAAAAAGTCCGGATCATCTTTAGCTTCACCGCTCAATACGATGTCTGATGTATAAATACGAACAGGCTCTCCCTGTTCAACCGTCACAGTAAGCTCAGTTTCATCTTCAGAGTGGGAAAAAATAATGATGGGTTGGTAATAACCTAACGCATTGAGAGCTTCTTTAATCATAGACTCCAAGCGAGACTGGAATCTTAGTGATACCGCATACTCTTCTTCAGGCACAGCACTCAGATAAGCATCTACGTTATCTTCAAGCGCTCTATCAAGCCCTTTAATTTCAAGGGAAACGTCAGCAAAAGCGAGCGTCGAAGACAATAGAGAGCCAATCAGAACTGGTAAAGTTTTTCTTATCATGCTTAATTGGTAAAGAAGTTATCAATACGTTAATAATCAAAAAGAAATAATACCGCTAAAAAGGCATTGAGTCTGTAAGTAATCCTGCAATAACACGGTCTAATTTAAAGACTTATTTAATATGAACCAAGCGCTAATACGCCCACAGTTCACAAAAGCCAACGTGGTCAACGTATGCGAAAAGGAATATGACATGCTGAACAAACAACAACTGATTTCCGCAGCCTCCGCATTACCGGGAAATGCTGCTCCAATTCAAATCACTGAGCGCCATTACGTTAATCAAACTGACTTGCTAGCAGCCCCTGTGGGCTCCCAACAAGAAGTGTTGTTAGGCATGGGATGTTTCTGGGGAGCTGAACGTCTGTTTTGGCAATTAGACGGTGTGGTGTCTACGTCAGTGGGCTACGCTGGCGGTTACACAGTGAACCCAACCTACGAACAAGTGTGTACCGGACAAACAGGACATACAGAAGTCGTTCGTGTCATTTTTGATAACGAGCAAACTTCTCTAGCACAAATACTAGAGACCTTCTGGGAGCGCCATGACCCGACTCAGGGCATGCGTCAAGGTAATGATTTAGGCACACAATACCGCTCTGCTATCTACACCTTCAGTGAAGAACAACAGACCATTGCTGAACAATCTCGACAAAATTATCAAAGAGCGATTACAGCCTCTTTAGGCAATGAGATTACGACAGAAGTTCTACCTGCTGGGGAATATTTTTTCGCGGAAACCTATCACCAACAGTACTTAGCTAAGAACCCTAATGGGTACTGTGGGTTAGGCGGAACCGGTGTTTGTTTCCCTCCGCAATAACGTATAGCGAGCGAGAAATTCAGAATAATCAAAACTAAAAAAGGGCTTTCGCTAGGAAGCCCTTTTTACGTTTAATCGTTCAAGGTGAGAGCGATTTACAAAAATCAATTACACCGGAAGCGCTGCAATTGTGCCGTTCACTTCTTTAAAAATGGTGAGCTTCTGTTTATCTGAAACTTCAGGAAGCAGCACTTTACCATGGTCGAAACGAAACTCTCCGACGCCTTCGATGGCAAACTGGCCTTTGAATAGGACTTTAACGAAACGCGCCACCTGATGTGGGCGGTAAGTAGAAAATTTTCTTAACATATTACAACCTCAATTCCATTTGAGTACTACTGCCACGCACCTGAACTCTGGCAAGTTCGAAGTACATTTAATCACTAATTCCTTTAGTAAACAGCAAGATAATCTGTTGTTTATCTTGATATTGTTGCATTATACCTTTTGGTAACAAGCCTGCAACTTATTTTTACGTCGTACGATAAAAAAGTTACAGAGGCATTTTTCAGATTTCATATTATACTTCCAATGCAAACCAACAAGCGGAACAAAAATATAATGAAAAACAAAACTCTACTGGCTTTATTAGCCGCAGCCTCTCCACTCTTCGCCAATGCTCACAACTTATCTGTAGGTTCAACTCTTCCTGCCGTTGATGTTAGCAACTATGGTGAGATCGTTCTAAAAGACGGAGCTACAGAATATCAAGCTTGGGCAACCAAGGATCTTCTGGGTAAAGTTCGTGTCGTTCAAGCTATCGCAGGCCGCAGCAGCTCTAAAGAGCTCAATGCACCACTGATGGCAGCTATCACAGCATCGAAGTTTTCAGAAGACAACTACCAAACTACGACCATTATCAATCAAGATGATGCCATTTGGGGCACAGGCTCTTTTGTAAAATCATCAGCTGAAAGCAGCAAAGAAGAATTTCCATGGTCTTCTATGGTTCTTGATGAAAGTGGCACCGTTGCTTCATCATGGGATCTAAAAGAAGAGAGCTCAGCGATTATCGTGCAAGACAAACAAGGTAAAATCTTGTTTGTGAAAGAAGGCGCACTTAACGAATCAGAGGTAACGCAAGTTATTGAATTGATTAAAGCGAGCCTTTAATCATATATTTACGTCTTTTTCGAGACCTTACCAAAGGATATTGTTATATTGTAACATTATCCTTTTTTAATGCTGTGGTTAATCATCCTCATGTGGCACAACACACCCAACAATGTGAAACGAAAAACAAGCTTCTTGCTCGGGCTAATGCTCATGCTAAGCGTGTTAGCAGCGACACATATGGTAGATATTGACCCGGAGCACCACACTTCGCATCACTGTGAGCTGTTTTCCATAAATCAGTTCATTACTGCGCACTCGCTACCACAACTACCAGAGTTTCATTCAGAGTTTACTGCCGTTATAACAGAGTCAGTAGCCTCACTGCGGCGCCACTATTTCGCCTATCTAGCGCGCTCTCCTCCTGTAAAAATTACTTAATTACCACTACTTTTTAATTAACCTTTATTCAGGAAAAAAACATGAAACCTTCTATTTTAGCCGTTGTGATCGGCATGACTGTCTCTACTAATGCTCTAGCTAACGAAGAATTCCGCTCTCACAGTGCACATGTGCATGGTCAGGTTGAAGTAAACATTGCTCAAGACGGACAAGAACTGCTTGTTGAAGTAACAGCACCAGGTGCCGATGTGGTTGGTTTTGAACATGCTCCAGAAACCGCTGAGCAAAAGAAAGTGTTTGAGCAGGCTATCGCACAACTGAACAAGCCAGACGAGCTATTTAGCTTTGACAACGCGAACTGTACGCTGAAGTTTAAATCAGTATCGAACACGTTAGAAGGCGATCATGATGAGCACGAAGGCCATGACCACGCTGAACACGGTCATGATGACCACGAAGGCCACGACCACGCTGAGCACGATCATCATGACCACAAAGACCATGACCACGCTGAACATGCTCATGACGACCATAAGGGCCACGACCACGCTGGGCACGATCATCATGACCACAAAGACCATGACCACGCTGAACACGATCATGACAACCACGAAGGTCACGATCACCACGACCATGAAGGCCATGACCACTCTGAGGGTGGCCACGGTGAGTTCACTGTTGAGTACCACTACCAATGTTCAGATGTAACTAAGCTAGACACTGTTAGTACTCAGTGGTTCTCGAAGTTCAGCAACACTGAAAAAATGACGGTGAACCTACTAACAGATACCGCTCAAGTACAAGAAATACTTAACGCAGAGCGTATTAGTTTTCGATTCTAATCACTCCTAGATCGGATTAAACGTAAAATAAACAGCCAAGTAAGTGCCTACTTACTTGGCTGTTCAAGTCGGTGTGCTATGGGAATTGATGTCACAAACTGCTGTCCAGTAGATACACCGCTTTAATTATTGGAGCTAGCATGTCTTTTGACAGTTCATCACTTGTGGTCAAACTCGAAAATATCAGCTTTCGTTGGAAACCAGAATTACCCCCTACTCTAGAGATCCCATCTCTGCATATCCAAGCTCAAGAGCACCTATTCATAAAAGGGCCAAGTGGCTGTGGCAAGTCAACACTGTTAGGGTTATTGACTGGCATAAACCAAGCAGAGCAAGGCGAAGTCTCTATTCTAGGTCAAGATTTGACTCAGCTAACACCTCGCCAAAGAGACACATTTAGAGCCGATCATATTGGTTATATTTTCCAACAATTTAACCTTCTTCCTTATTTATCAGTGATCGATAACGTCACGCTTCCTTGTCAATTTTCAAAAACACGTAAGCGACAAGTCACTGATATTAAAGACAGTTTACAAGAAAAAGCTCAAGAACTACTGATCCGATTGAAGCTCCCCCAAGCTTTAATGGATAAGCCAGTTACTGAACTTAGTATTGGCCAGCAACAGCGTGTTGCCGCAGCCCGTGCTCTAATGGGACAACCTAAAATCATCATTGCTGATGAACCTACCTCAGCACTCGATCATGACAACCGAGAAGCTTTTATCGAGCTATTGCTAGAGCAAGCCAATCAAGCAGGCTCAACCCTAATCTTTGTCAGCCATGATCCAACACTCGAAAAACTGTTCACTCGAACCATAGATCTAAAAACCGTTAACCAAGCTAAGGTTGTCGTATGAAAGTAATTACTCACTTAGCCCTAAAAAGCGTTCTCAATCGTAAGGCGACGGCTATCCTCACCATTCTGACTGTGGCAGTCTCGGTCATTCTATTGCTCGGCGTAGAACGTGTTAGAACCGAAGCCAAGAGCAGCTTTGCTAATACCATTTCAGGCACTGACCTTATCGTTGGTGGCCGCTCAGGTCAGGTAAACCTTCTACTCTACTCTGTATTTAGAATCGGTAATGCGACCAATAATATCGACTGGAAAAGCTATCAAGAATTTAGCCAGCACAAAGCCGTAAAGTGGGCGATCCCTGTTTCATTGGGTGATTCTCATAAAGGCTTCCGTGTGATGGGTACTAACCATAGCTACTTCGAAAACTACCGCTATGGAAGTAAGCAACCACTTACTTTCCAGCAAGGTAAAGAGTTTAATGAGCTCTTTGATGTGGTGATTGGTGCCGATGTCGCGAAAAAGCTAGATTACAAGATTGGCGATCAAATCATTCTTGCACACGGTATCAGTGATGTAGCGTTCAGCCGCCACGATAACCTGCCCTTCAAGATTGTCGGAATACTCGCACCAACAGGAACACCAGTAGACAAAACCGTGCATGTATCGTTAGAAGCAATCGAAGCGATTCACGTTGGTTGGGAGTCGGGTGCCAACTTAGGGCACACCCCAGATGCCGAAACCTTGAAAACCTACGATTTCCAACCTCAACAAATCACCGCGATGATGCTTGGACTGAACTCGAAGATTCAAACCTTCGCACTGCAAAGAGAAATCAATAACTATCGTCAAGAGCCGTTGAGCGCAATTATGCCGGGCATTGCTCTGCATGAATTATGGGGCATGATGTCTGTGGCAGAGCAAGCACTGTTAATTGTATCAGGGTTTGTTGTTGTTGCTGGTTTACTAGGGATGCTCAGCAGCCTACTGACGAGCTTGCAAGAGAGGCGTCGTGAGATGGCTATTCTGCGTGCGATGGGCGCAAGGCCTCGTCATGTGTTTGGTCTATTAATTAGTGAAGCCAGTGCCCTGACCTTCTTAGGCATAACATTGGGCGTTGCAGTGTTGTTTGCTCTGATCGCAATAGTTGCTCCTATTGTGCAACAAAGTTATGGTATCAACATCTCGATATCTGCGATTACACCACACGAGTGGAAATTGCTTATGCTAGTGCAAATTGCAGGAATAATTATCGGCTTCATTCCCGCTTTCAGGGCTTACCGTCAGTCGTTATCTGATGGCATGACAATTCGAATCTAAATAGGAAACTACGATGCAACGCAAATTCCTTCTGATACTTGGGCTACTAATGTTCCCATTTATGAGTACAGCTCACGCTGAAGCACCTCAGAATGAGGAATCAGTATTAACACTCGAATGGATTGATTTAATTCCAGAATCAGAGCGCGCTCAACTAGATTCGTTTGGCATGCCAATGGTTGACCATAACAGCATGGAGAAACCTCAACAGTCGACACTTGGCTCTGTTCGCCCCGAGCTAAATGGCAGTAAGGTTAAGATCCCAGGCTTTGTGATCCCATTGGAAGGCGATGAGAATATGATCACTGAGTTTCTATTGGTGCCATATTTTGGAGCATGTATTCACGTGCCACCACCGCCACCAAACCAAATCATCTACGTTAAGTTTCCTAAGGGAGCGCCAATCCAGCAGTTGTGGGATGTTATCTATTTGGTAGGCACGCTGAAAACAGAATCGATCAGTCACGATTTAGCTCAAACGGGCTATCTGATTGAAGGGACTGCGATAGAAGAATACGACGACATGTAGTCGTTTGGAGGGTGGCTCAGCAATGAGCCGCCGTCACTGAATAAACAAAATTATTCAATAACAGTTTAACAACGATATTGTTCCTCTAAATTACGCAATGTAATTAGATAAATAAGCTAGTACACCCACATAAGTCGCGAGTAATAAACCTATACTAAGCTGCTTTTTCAGCTTGTTATCATTAACTTGATTCATAACCCCTCCTTGACAATTACAACAAATTTAACATTTTATTATCATCATCAAAAGTGAAATTTTGTTGAAGTCTTCAACTCTGCACGCAAAATCTAGCCACAAATCAGATAAAGAGTTACATTTTAGACAGTTAAGTCGTTTCCTAACGGTACCCTTATGCCAGAAACCAAACAGCCAGTGATCATTGAGCATGCTAGCGATACACAGCATAAGCATGAGAAAAAGCCTCATATTGCCGACAGTGCTAGTCGAATGCTGCAAATTGCCCAAAGCTTCGGTTTAGACTCCTTAATTAGCCACAGTGAAAAAGCGAGCGATAAAGCCGCCAGCACCCTGATTGAGCGAGCGCTATTAAGAGAGAAAAAATGTAAGGAGCTGCGCCAAAAGAACTTAGAGCAGATCCTGAAACTAGCTCACTCATCTTGTAAAGATGAAGCCGCTGGCGACCCTGATCAGGACTGGTTATATCGCTTTTTCGACATGGCACAAGAGATCCACAATACCTCGATGCAAAGGCTTTGGGCTCAAGTACTAAAAAGAGAAGTCACCAACCCAGGTTCTACGTCGATGAAGGCACTGCAAATCCTAAAAGACATGACGCCAAAGGAAGCACTGACCTTACAAAGAGCCGCTTCACTGGGTTGTAGCTTTGGTAACGACAACAGTAAAAAGCTATTGCTTGGCTTTAAGTCTCACGCAGGGCTGTTTAGTTTTGGTAAAAGAGACACCACCAACGCCATTAACCTTGGTGGGCATAACCTTCCCTACTCTAGCCTCCTCCACCTGATTGAACTTGGCATTATTCTAGGCACGGAATTAGAGTCTGGAGAGATCGACTTCGACCCAGCATTAGATCTGACGTATCAAGGTAAGAGTATGTCACTGACGCCGCTATCAAAAGGCGTTAAGTTGGTGTACTACCGATTCAGCCCTACTGGCAATGAGCTATGTGCGCTACTAGGCAATAAACCTAATATGCCTTATTACGACCAATTGATTGCCCTATTAAGCCAGAAATTCACGGTACAAACCGAAGTGAAAAGCAGTGTGAACTACACCGTCTAAAGGTTAGACGGTGTAAAATCAAAAAGCATTGAGAAGAATGAAGATAATCTAGAGGATAGGTTTCTTGTCTCGGTAGAGTATGGCTGCATTGCTTATAGCGGACATGCGCAGCCTTAGTCATACCAGCGGTCTCAATTAGCTAGAATGTTACGCTTCTCTAACGCATCAATGCACAGCTCGATCAATTCATCGATCGTCCTCTCTCCTGCAGGTAGATCGATCTCAGGGTTCTGTGGCGCTTCGTAAGTCGAACTGATTCCGGTGAAATTAGGAATCTCTCCAGCACGTGCTTTCTTATACAAACCTTTAGGGTCACGCTGCTCGCAAACCTCTAATGGCGTATTCACAAACACTTCAAGAAACTCTCCTTCAGGCAGTAAATCGCGTACTAGTTGTCTTTCCGCTTGGTGAGGAGAGATAAATGCAGACAATACAATCAAACCAGCATCGGCCATCAATTTAGCTAACTCACCGATGCGACGAATATTCTCTCGGCGATCTTGCTCCGAAAAGCCAAGGTCACTACACAAACCATGACGAACATTGTCACCATCCAGCAAATAAGTGTGGTAACCAAGTTGCGCCAAACGATTCTCTAGCGCACCTGCCACTGTCGACTTACCAGAACCAGACAGCCCAGTGAACCAGAGCACGGCAGGCTTTTGTGATTTCAGATCCGCGCGGAATGCTTTATCAATCGAGTGTTGATGCCACACAACATTCTCATCTTTGTGTTTAAGTACTGCGGTCATAAATAGTCCTTTAAATAAACAGCATTAAAATGGGAAAAAGTAAGGAATTAGGGTCAGTACCAAGCCCGAGTAAACAATCGAGATTGGGATACCGATGCGCAGATAATCTGTGAGGTGATAATTACCTACGCTATAAACAAGTAAGTTAGTCTGGTAGCCGTGTGGTGAAATGAAGCTGGCACTCGCACCAAACAGTACCGCCATGATGAATGGCATTGGATCAACGCCATAGCCTACCGCCATGCTGTAGCCGATCGGGAACGAGAGTGCTGCAGCAGCGTTATTGGTAACTAACTCTGTCAAAATCAGAGTCATCAGATAAGTCGCGACCAAGGCACCAAATACGCCCCAGCCATTAAATGCTTCAATGAACATCTGCCCCATACGTTCCGACAAACCCGATGAAATCATCAGCTGAGCAATAGAGAGTGCAGAGCCAACAATCACAACGATATCAACAGGAAAGCGGCGGCGAAGCTCACTCAGCTGCACGATGCCAAATGCCACCAGCAATAATAAAAACCCAGCTAAGCCTTTAATTATCGGCACTATATCAAGCAGTGCTAAACCAATCACGCTGGTGAAACCGAGTAGGACAAGCGCCGATTTATCGGCATCAAGCTTGGCACTTGAATCCAAATCATTCATAAACACAAACTCTTTGTTGTGTTGTTGTCGCTGCTCTTCAAAGCGTTTACCAGGCACCAGAATCAAGGTATCGCCTGCCGTCAGCGTGATGTTACCCAAGCCACCTTCAAGGCGTTCATGACCGCGACGAATCGCTACTACCACCGCATCAAAGCGGTCTCGGAACTGGCCGGTTTTCAGTGTTTTATTACAGAAACTTGCCGATGAACTCACGACTACTTCAACAAAGCTCTGGCCATTGAGGTGATGCTGACCAAACAGAGTTAACCCTTGAATTTCTTGCAGCGTCGCAACACTTTCCACATCACCACAAAACAGCAGTCGATCACGCGCCTGCAATACAAAATCAGGGTCAATCGAGGCGGTGGTTTTACCGTCACGAATCACTTCCGCTAAGAACAACTTTCGCAGTGCTCTTAGGTTATTCTCACTCACACTGCGACCAACCAACGGAGAGCCCGGCTCTACCCTAGCTTCTAAGAAGTAAGGCAGATCATCTTGCGATCCATCATCGTAGCTTGGTAGGAAGTAACTCAGAGGAATAAGGATCAACACCCCACCCGCCAATACCGCTAAACCGATCAAAGTTGGCGTAAAAAAGTTAAGACTCGGCAATCCTGCATCTTCAACAAAACTATTGATGATCAAATTGGTTGAGGTGCCGATCAATGTCAGTGTTCCACCAAGAATAGCGGCGTATGACAATGGAATAAGAAGTTTGGATGGCGCGTGTTGTTGATTACGTTTGATCGCACCGATCAAAGAAACCACCACTGCCGTGTTATTGGTAAAAGAAGAAAGCAAGGCTGTGGAAATACCCAACTTTGCCACCACTGTGCCTAATCGCCCTTCAGATATATTGCGGCTAACCCAGCTAATTAAGCGAGTTTTTTCCAGCGCACTTGATGCCAAGATCAGGAGAATTAGAGTCAGTAGTGAGGAATTAGTGAAATTGTTGGCTATGCTCGATAGGTCGATCATACCGCCCATAAAAGCAATAAACGCCGCGCCAGCAAAGATAAAGCTTGGCTTAATACGGGTAACGAGCAGGCAAGTAATGATGCCGAGCAAAATCGCTAATACAAATCCTTGTTGCCACATATACCCGTCCTTTGTGGCGGAAACGATCGGTTTCCGCCTGATTCAATAAGCTGCTACTTTGCCGTTTATGACTTCAGTAGTTGGCTTAAATCTTTGGCATCCCAATGAGGGAAGTGCTTGCGAACCAATGCATTAAACTCAAGTTCAAATGCAGAGAAGTTACCGACTTGCTGTTCAACAGAGTCCAAACGGTCTCGAATCAAACCCGCGCCAACTGTCACGTTGGTTAGGCGGTCAATAACGATGAAGCCACCGGTATCAGCACTTTCACGGTATTTATCCAGCGCGACTGTCTCGTTCAGTGACCACTCACACAAGCCAATACCATTCAGTGGTAACTCTTCAACCTCATGCGTCGACAGGTTGTTGATGTCGTATTGATGGCGAACAGTTTCCACCTGACCAACGGTTTTCTTACCTGCGATCTTGATGTCGTAAGCTTTACCCGGTTGCAGTGGCTGCTCTGTCATCCACACAATGTCTGCCAATACGTGGTTGGTAGATTCAATCTGCGCGTTTTCTAGCACAATCAGATCACCACGACTGATATCGATTTCATCTTCAAGAGTCAGTGTTACCGCCAAGCCTGCTTGCGCTGACTCCAAATCTCCATCAAAGGTTACGATACGAGCAACTTTAGAAGTTTTGCCCGATGGCAAAGCCTTGATTTCATCACCGACGCTAACACGACCAGAAGACACTGTGCCGGCAAAGCCGCGGAAGTCTAAGTTAGGACGATTCACATACTGCACTGGGAAACGGAATTCACCAGCCGAGCTTTTTTGGTCGATATCAACGTTCTCTAACACTTCGAGTAGAGATGGGCCTTCAAACCATGCTAGCTCTTTGCTTGGTGTAGCAACGTTGATGCCTTCAAGCGCCGAAACCGGCAAGATCTGAATGTTCGTTTCGCCTTCTAGATTTTCTGCAAACTCTAGGTATTCATCGCGAATCTCTTCAAAACGATCTTGTGAATAGTCCACGAGATCCATCTTGTTCACTGCAACGATGCAATGCTTCAAACCAAGCAAGTTAGAAATAAACGAGTGACGACGCGTTTGATCCAGAACGCCCTTACGAGCATCAATCAAGATCACCGCCAGATCACACGTTGAAGCGCCTGTAGCCATATTGCGCGTGTACTGCTCATGTCCTGGGGTATCAGCAATAATGAATTTACGTTTTTGTGTCGAGAAGTAGCGGTAAGCAACATCAATGGTGATGCCTTGTTCACGCTCAGCCTGCAGGCCATCAACAAGCAGTGCTAAATCAGGCTTCTCACCTGTGGTACCCACTCGTTGGCTATCTGAGTGAACTGCAGCTAGCTGATCTTCATAAATCTGTTTTGTATCATGGAGTAAGCGACCGATTAATGTACTTTTACCGTCATCTACCGAGCCACAAGTTAAGAATCTAAGCATAGATTTATGCTGATGCTGACTCAGATAACCTTCAATCCCTAGTTCAGCCAATTCGGCTTCTACTGCACTATTCATTTTTCTTTCCTTAGATTCTTAGAAATAACCTTGGCGCTTTTTCAGCTCCATTGAGCCAGACTGATCATGGTCAATCGCTCGACCTTGACGCTCACTGGACGTCGCCACCAGCATCTCTTCAATAATGCCTGTTAGCGTATTCGCCTCAGATTCAACCGCTCCGGTTAGTGGGTAACAGCCTAAAGTACGAAAACGAACGCTTTTCTCTTCAATCACTTCACCTTCTTGCAACTCCATACGGTCATCATCAACCATGATCAGCATGCCATCACGCTCAACCACCGGACGCTTATCTGAAAGGTAAAGTGGAACAATATCGATGCTCTCTAGATAGATGTATTGCCAGATATCTAGCTCAGTCCAGTTTGATAGAGGGAATACACGGATGCTTTCGCCCTTATTAACCTGACCATTATATGTGTGCCAAAGCTCTGGACGCTGGTTCTTTGGATCCCACGTGTGGTTCTTATCTCGGAAAGAGTAAACACGCTCTTTCGCTCGAGATTTTTCTTCATCACGACGTGCACCACCAAATGCAGCATCGAAACCATACTTGTTTAACGCCTGCTTAAGGCCCTGAGTTTTCATAATGTCGGTATGCTTAGAAGAGCCGTGCACAAATGGGCTACACCCCATTGCTAGACCTTCAGGGTTCTTATGTACCAAAAGGTCAAAACCGTACTTTTTGGCTGTGCGGTCACGGAACTCAATCATCTCGCGAAATTTCCAGTCCGTATCAACGTGTAACAAAGGGAATGGAATCTTGCCTGGGTAAAACGCTTTGCGAGCTAAATGAAGCATCACAGAAGAATCTTTACCGATGGAGTACATCATTACTGGGTTATCAAACTCAGCCGCCACTTCACGGATAATATGAATACTTTCCGCTTCTAGCTGTTTTAGGTGGGTTAAACGTTCTTGGTCCATTTCAGTGCTTCCTTTAAGGCTCGCGTTACGAGCAATTCATTACTTGGTCTCGCCAAGCAAGGGATTTAGCTCATCCACTTAGTGAATGGGAGTATTGGCACTAGAAGAAAACAGAAGCTTCGATTGAGCTCTCCTTGCTATTCATCTGCCTGATACGTCCTTGATATAGGCATTATGACGAGCCGCTAATATTACTGGAAATTCTAAAATTTCATTTTTTATTCTAAAAACTAATAACGCGTACAATAGATAGATAAGCAAGTGAAATGAATGGATTAATCTTATCGATATCATTTGTGCATAGATTGAGCAGCTTTGGGAGGCATCTTGCAGAACACCATAAAGTAATCGATCTAACTCACGAATTCACATTCGTTGTAATCATTGTTTCACTCCATTTTGTTACATTACGCAAAAATTTTCTTCTATCCACTTTGGAGCTACAAAATGAAAGTTGCAATGAAACCTTTATCATTGGCTGTACTTGCGGGTCTTGGTCTGACACTCGCAGGCTGCACAACAACACCAGATACCGATGAAGTGATTAAAATACGTGTCGTAGAGACAACTGACATCCATACTAACCTAATGGATTACGACTACTACAAAGACAAGCCATCACAAAAAATTGGCTTAGCACGTACTGCAACTCTAGTAAAAGAAGCTCAAAACGAAGTAACAAACAGCGTATTAGTTGATAACGGTGACCTACTGCAAGGTAGCCCAATGGGTGACTACATGGCAGACAAAGGCATCGTTGCCGGTGAAGTTCATCCTGCTTACAAAGCAATGAACCAGCTAAGCTATGATGCAGCGAACATCGGTAACCACGAGTTCAACTACGGCCTAGAGTTCTTAGAAGAGTCTATAAACGACGCTGATTTCCCATACATCAGTGCTAACGTTTACGATGCTGAAACGAAAGAGCACTACTTCACGCCTTACATTATCAAGACGCACACTTTCGCAGATACAGCGGGCGTAGAGCACGAGATCAAAGTAGGTTACATCGGCTTTGTTCCACCACAAATCATGACTTGGGATAAGAAGAACCTTGAAGGTAAAGTAATCGCTCGCGACATCGTTGAGACAGCAAACGAGCTAGTACCTCAAATGAAGGCTGAAGGTGCAGATGTTATCGTTGCGATTCCTCATTCTGGCGTATCTCAAGACCCATACAAAGCAGGCGAAGAGAACTCGACGCTTTACCTATCTGAAATAGAAGGCATTGATGCGATTGCATTCGGTCACTCTCACGCCGTATTCCCTGGTAAAGGCTTCGACAACATCCAAGGCGTTGACAACGAAAACGGCACTATGAATGGTGTTGCGGCAGTAATGCCTGGTCGCTGGGGTAGCCACGTAGGTGTTATGGACCTAACACTGGCGCAAAAAGACGGTAAGTGGGAAGTAGTAAAAGGCCAATCTGAAGCTCGCCCTATCTATGATAAGGTTGAGAAGAAATCACTGGCTGCAGCGGATGAAGGCATCGTAACTGCACTAGAAAAAGATCACCAAGGTACTCGCGACTTTGTGAACCAACCAATTGGTAAAGCAGATGACGTGATGTACAGCTTCCTATCACTAGTACAAGACGATCCAACAGTACAGATCGTTAACCTTGCACAAAAAGATTACGTTGAGCAATTCATCCAAGGCGACCCTGATCTAGACGGTACACCAGTACTTTCTGCAGCTGCCCCATTCAAAGCAGGCGGTCGTAAGAATGACCCAGCAAACTTCACTGAAGTTGAATCTGGTCAACTAACATTCCGTAACGCGGCTGACTTGTATCTTTACCCGAACACGCTAGTGGCGATGAAGGTAACGGGTCACGAAGTAAAAGAGTGGCTTGAGTGTTCTGCTGGTCAATTCAACCAGATCGATGTGAACTCTACAGCACCACAACAGCTGATTGAGTGGGATAACTTCCGTACTTACAACTTCGATGTTATCGACGGTGTGAATTACCAAATCGACGTAACTCAGCCTGCGAAATACGATGCAAACTGTAAAGTGGTTAACCCTGATTCTCAGCGTATTGTTGGTCTAACTTACCAAGGTAAGCCAATCGACATGAAGCAAGACTTCCTGATCGCAACCAACAACTACCGTGCTTACAGTGCTAAATTCCCAGGTACAGGTGAAGAGTTCATTGCATTCGATGCACCAGATGAAAACCGTACGGTACTGGCAAACTACATATCTCGCGTAAGCAAAGAGCAAGGTCAAGTGAGTCCAACCGCTGATAACAACTGGTCATTTGCACCAATCAAATCGGATAAGAAACTAGATATCCGCTTTGAAACGTCACCAAGTGAGAAGGCTGCTCAGTTCATCAAAGATAAAGGTCAATACCCGATGAAACGCGTTGCGACTGATGACGTTGGCTTCGGTGTTTACCAAATCGACCTAACTAAATAAATTACTCAAGTAATCGATAGTTAACCGACTAAAGGCTGAGTCTCATGACTCAGCCTTTTTATTTTAAAACAACTTAAACTATTGAATAAATGCATATTATTTCTCGACCTCTAATAATTCATCGCTCTCAAACTGCTTTCAAATCACAGCCTCTTATCACACTCCCTCATCGAAACATCATTACGTTTATACCTAGTGGTACTCAACCAGACTTCACCTCAGGGAAACCTGTTGAAGGCAGCAAGAAATTCAGCACTGAATAAAAGGGCACGGATTAGTATTTCTCTTCTGAAAAGAATCTGACTTTATTTGTTAATAATCCTGAAAAATATGTCTCCTCAATATGGTGGCTATTGCGCATGGGCCGTTTCAGCCAAAAACGATTTTGCACCAGTTGAACCGCAATATTAGATCACATTGGATGACAAACTTTACCTGAACTACGACCAAGAGATTCAAGAGGCTTGGGAAAAAGACCGTGCACAGCACATTCAACAAGCCGATAAAGCTTGGCCGCAGCTGATTAAATAAGGTAGCTTCATAATGATTGATAGTCCTTTTCGTTTACCACGTTACACGCCTTTTGGTTTGGGTGAGTCTGTTGTCGAGTGGGCAACTGGGCTATCTAAGCTAGACCGACTCTATCAAGACCGACAAGACGAGTTATCTAGTTTCGAATTCATGAATTACACCTTGTCGGCGCTCAATATCGAATACTCCATTACATTGGGAAGCACAGAAAACATTCCTGAAGAAGGCCCTGCTGTGATTGTAGCTAACCACCCACTCGGCGTGATTGAAGGAGTGATCCTAGCTGATCTCGCAGGATCAGTTAGGAAGGATGTAAAGGTGTTGGCGAATGAGTTACTCTGTAGCTAACCTTAAGAAACTACCATTGAAAACCTGAGGCAGGTACATGTGGCGAGAGCTTGCTCAAGATTACCTAGAGCAGCACGCCCAAGGCTGATTTAGACCGAACTGTACCTACACTCAAATAAGTGCGATGATTTCAGCACTTATTTGGCTTAGGTTATTTTCATGCAAACCTCTTTTATCGAACAACTGCAAAGCTTCGACTTCTCAGAAAGTCAGATTGAATCGCTAGTCGCTGTCGCCAAACCTCTTGAACTCCCCACCAGACACATTCTTATTAACCAAGGAGAGATGGCAGACTCAATTTACTTCGTGCTTGAAGGCCTATGCCACGCTTGTTACCTCACTAATGAGGGCAAGCAATACAGCAAAGAGTTCTACTGGGAACAAGACTGGATCATCGGCTTTGAGAGCTTGATAAAAAACCAAGCGTCCCCTTACCTGCTTGAAACCCTCACGCCTATTACGCTATTAGAACTGCCCATGAAGACCGTAATCGAGTGGCGTGCCTCTAATAATCCTTTGTATTTAAAGCTGCTAGAAACCCAGCTGATGCACAAGGAAAACAAAGAGCGATTCATGTTGCTCTATACCCCAGAGCAACGTTACCAACTTTTCTGTGAGCACTACCCAGATCTGGAACAACGCCTCAACGACAATCAAATTGCTGCCTACCTAGGAATAACGGCAATAAGCTTGAGTAGAATTAAAGGTCGAATTAACAATAGTTAATGCCAACGGTCAGTGTGCATAGTACATTCAAAGTATCGATAATCTCTGGATGTAAACATGATCACTTGGCACTCTATTCCCTTTTCTGAACTTTCAACACAACAGCTCTATCAACTGTTGCAACTACGAGTCGACGTATTTGTAGTTGAGCAAACCTGCCCTTATCCAGAGCTCGATGGTAAAGATACCCTAGAAGGTGTCCAGCACCTAATGGGCTATGCGGACGGAGAGCTCATCGCTTGTGCTCGTTTATTGCCACCAGGTACGACTTATGACAATGCCAGTATTGGCCGAGTTGCAACCAAACAACCAGCAAGAGGCAATGGTTTAGGGCATGAATTACTGGTAGAAGCATTAGCTCGCTGTGAAGCATTATGGCCGAACACGACCATCGACATTGGTGCGCAAGAGCACCTAGAAAGCTTCTACGCTAGCCATGGATTCAAGACGATCTCTGAAATGTATTTGGAAGATGATATTCCACACGTAGACATGAGATTAGAGAAGTAATGTCGAATATCACTGTCGGTATCCTACTTTTGATTGCAGGCAATCTGTTTGCCTCGCTCTCTGACGTAGCTGTGAAGTTATTGAACGGCGAAGTCCCACCTCCTCAGTATATTTTTTTCCGCCAGTTGATATCCCTGTTACTCATCACTCCTTTGTGGCTGCAACAAAACAAAGAACAACGCCGCTTACAACAAGCCAAGGTCACCTTTATTCGTGGACAACTGATCTTAATCGGCAGTGGATGTATGGTGGTCGCGATCACCCATATGTCTTTAGCGACAGCGAACGCGGTATTCTACGTAGCCCCATTATTGATGCTGCCTCTATCAGTACTTCTGTTAAAAGAGCAGCCTGCGCTTGGCAAAATCATTGCCACCACCGTCGGCTTTATTGGCGCGCTAATCGTATTGCGACCTTCTCAGTTCCACTGGGCTGCACTGTTCGCATTAGGCACAGCACTAACTCTTGCGCTGTTTAATGTACTGGTAAGAAAACTTCCTAGTGAGCAATCCGTAGTGACGACGCTGTGGTGGACAACCCTCTTCTCCATCCCTGCCTCGTTAATACTGTGCTCATTGTATTGGCAGCCCGTGTCTTTAAAACATCTTGGATACATAGCACTAAGTGCAACGCTAATACTAAGCTACAACGGGCTTGCAGTTGCCGCCTATCAAAAAGCGCACTCAAGTCAGATTGCTCTCGCTGAATATTCTGGCTTGGTGTTTGTTGCGTTGATTGGTGCCATATGGTTCGATGAGCTCCCTGATACGCTAACCTTTATTGGCATTATGCTGATCATCCTACCGCTCGCACCTTTCAAGCGACCAAAAAAAAGAGCTAATGCTTAGCTCTTTTTTGTCTCGTTCGTACTGTTGAGTTAGTACCTCACGCAATATATCTATTTGCTGCGGCCAAAGCCACCATCCGACAAACGGAAGAACATGACTGATGTGTCGCCCTTCTCTAACTGTAGGATATCAAGTTGTCCAGTTTCAGCTAATTTGAATCGAACTAACTGACCTTTACGAATTTGGCTGAGTGGTTTATCTGCCCCTTCAATGCGCACTAACGCATTTAAATCAGACAGCGGTAAATCGTTATTTCGGAAAACTTGAGCCAAGGTATCACCTTGCTTAACCAGATACTCCTGCCAATTACTGTTCGTCGGCTTTGATGAGTTACTCTTCGTATTGTGCTGCTCGCTCAGCCCAACGGTATTGATCTCAAGCGCAACGCGAGATGTAACCGGAGTTACTTCTACTTTAGGCTCAGGTAACGGCACAACAAGTAGGATAAGAACGATCGGCGAAATCACCATTAATAATCTTTGGTGTAGCTTAGGTAATAAACCCCAAGTCTGCACAACCGAGGTTTTCATTTCTTTTATATCTATCGAGCTCAATTTCTCTTTGACCTGGTCCAGTCGATCCTTGAGTTCTGCTAAGTGGTCAACTTTCTGTTTTTTCTTTTGACGACGATTCATACCACTGCGTCCTATAAATTGAATAACTACAGTATAAAAACCAAAGTAACAACAGTATAGATCTTTCCGTCACAACGAGGCTCAATGCAAGAAAATTGACATGGCTGTGATTTGGACGCGGTAAAGCGCAAGTGATCAGGGACTAGCCGTTTCTTCACGCTGCTAATACTGGTATTCTTACCTTTTTCGTACTGACAAAAAGAGTGACTTTTCATGTCTGAAGTAAAATTTGAAACTGTAGAGCAAAAAGCTAGCTACGGTATCGGTCTACAAATGGGCCAACAACTTGCTGGTTCTGGTCTTGAAGGCCTAAACGTTGACGCAATCGCTGCTGGTATCGCTACAGCTCTAGTTGGTGACATGCCAGCTATCGAAGTTGACGAAATCAACAACGCACTACAAGAACTACACACTCGCGGTGAAGCTGCACGTCAAGAACTAGCTAAAGCTGCAGCTGCAGACGGCGAAGCTTTCCTAGCTGACAACGCTCTTCGTTCAGAAGTAACAGTTCTTGAGTCTGGACTTCAATACGAAGTACTAACTGAGGGCACTGGCGAAATCCCAACTGCAGACAAGCAAGTACGTGTTCACTACCACGGCGAACTAACTGACGGTACTGTTTTCGACAGCTCTGTATCTCGCGGTCAACCAGCTGAATTCCCAGTAACTGGCGTAATTCAAGGTTGGGTTGAAGCTCTACAGATGATGCCTGTTGGCTCTAAGTGGAAGCTTTACATCCCTCAAAACCTAGCATACGGTGAGCGTGGCGCAGGTGCTGCAATCCCACCATTTGCTGCTCTAGTATTTGAGGTAGAACTTCTAGCTATTCTTTAATTTTTATAAAAACCTATGGTAAAATAAAATACTATAGGCAAAAAAATTAAAATAACGTAACGGCGATGTGACTACATCGCCGTTTTTCGTTTATAGTGAAAGAGTAAATTACTTTATTACTTAAGGGAGAATGTTTTAAGCAGCCTCGCTGTTGTCTCTTGCGCTATCACCAGCAATTCTGAACAAACCAGTTCTGGTTCTGATACCAACTACTCTCAACGATCACAAACTGCATTGATGGCAGCTGTGAACATGTGGTCTCAACAAAACGAAACAACACCGCTTGCCGATACCGTTGCTGACCAAGCATCAGTAACTAGCGATCAAGCGATTGGTGGCATCGGCTCTATGTTAGCACTTGCACAGAATTCACTATATACAGCTGACAACAAAGAACTCACAACGCTTATTCCAGGTATGTCTAGCCTAGGTATGGATCCATCGATGGTTTCTAAATTGCACCAATCATACTTCAAGCACTACAATCGCAAGGCGCTACGAGTGGTTTGATGGATTCGTTAGCAGCGATTTGGAAATAAGCTAAGTAATAACACTGTAGATTGAAATGATAATGGCACTTCGGTGCTCTTTTTTGTAGGCGTAAGAAACTGAAATACGAGATACGAGATACGAGATACGAGATACGAGATACGAGATACGAGATACGAGATACGAGATACGAGATACGAGATACGAGATACGAGATACGAGATATTTTGAGAGCGACGCTTGTTCTAAGCAAGAGAAAGTGCCGAGTATTATGGTGTCAGATCGAAAAGTAATAGATACAAAAAAGCCGAGCTAATGCTCGGCTTTTTGTATTAAGAATCTAGTATAGATTACTCAGCAGCTTCTTCAGCAGCTGGGCGGTCTACAAGCTCAATGTAAGCCATTGGAGCTTTATCACCAGTACGGAAACCACATTTAAGAATGCGAGTGTAACCACCTTGGCGAGCCGCGAAACGCGGGCCTAGTTCATTAAATAATTTTGCTACAACTTCGTTATCACGAGTGCGAGCGAATGCAAGACGACGGTTAGCAACACTGTCTGTCTTAGCTAGGGTAATCAACGGCTCAATTACGCGACGTAGTTCTTTTGCTTTAGGCACGGTAGTTTTGATAACTTCGTGACGAACAAGAGAGCTAGCCATGTTGCTGAACATCGCTTTACGATGACTGCTGTTGCGGTTGAGTTGACGACCACTTTTACGATGGCGCATGACCTAATCCTTCTAACTTTTCGATTAATCTTCAGCGATTGACGCTGGTGGCCAGTTTTCTAGACGCATGCCTAGAGAAAGACCACGTGAAGCAAGCACATCTTTAATCTCTGTAAGAGATTTCTTACCAAGGTTTGGCGTTTTAAGTAGCTCAACCTCAGTGCGCTGTACAAGATCACCGATGTAGTGAATCGCTTCTGCTTTCAAACAGTTAGCAGAGCGAACTGTTAGTTCAAGATCGTCTACAGGACGTAGTAGGATAGGATCGAATTCTGGCTTCTCTTCCTTCTCCTCAGGTACACGTACATCACGAAGATCTACGAACGCATCAAGTTGTTCAGCTAGGATAGTAGCTGCACGACGAATTGCTTCCTCAGGTTCTAGAGTACCGTTCGTTTCCATATCGATAACAAGCTTGTCTAAATCAGTACGCTGTTCTACACGTGCCGCTTCTACAGCGTAAGCGATTTTATCAACCGGGCTGTAAGTAGCGTCAACAAGTAGACGACCGATTGGACGCTCATCTTCTTCAGTATGGATACGAGCTGAAGCTGGAACGTAACCACGACCACGTTCTACTTTGATACGCATTGCGATCTCAGCGTTGTCATCCGTTAGGTGACAAATTACGTGCTCAGGGTTAGCGATCTCTACATCACCATCGTGGGTGATGTCACCTGCAACAACAGGGCCTGAGCCTGATTTGTTCAGTGTAATAAACACTTCATCTTTGCCTTCAGCAACGCGCACAGCCAAACCTTTAAGGTTTAGAAGGATTTCCAGGATATCTTCCTGAACGCCTTCTTTAGTGCTGTATTCGTGTAGCACACCTTCAATTTCAACTTCTGTCACGGCACAACCCGGCATAGAAGATAGAAGAATGCGGCGAAGAGCATTACCTAGAGTGTGGCCGAAACCGCGCTCTAATGGCTCAAGAGTTACTTTCGCGTGTGTCGTATTGATCTGTTCAATGTCAACAAGACGCGGCTTAAGAAATTCTGTTACAGAACCCTGCATTGTGTCCTCTCTTTTTTTAACCTTACTTAGAGTAAAGTTCGACGATCAAGTGTTCATTGATGTCAGCTGATAGGTCAGAACGCTCAGGCATACGCTTGAATGTACCTTCCATTTTGCCAGCATCTACTTCAATCCAAGTTGGCTTTTCACGTTGTTCAGCAACTTCTAGAGCCGCTTTAATACGAGATTGCTGTTTAGCTTTCTCGCGGATAGAAACAACGTCGTTTGCCGCTACTTTGAAAGAAGGAACGTTTACAACTTTACCGTTAACTAGGATAGACTTGTGGCTAACTAGTTGACGAGATTCAGCACGAGTTGCGCCAAAGCCCATACGGTAAACTACGTTATCAAGACGACCTTCAAGAAGCTGAAGCAGGTTTGCACCCGTGTTGCCTTTTAGACGTGCAGCTTCTTTGTAGTAGTTGCGGAATTGTTTTTCTAGAACGCCGTAGATACGACGAACTTTTTGCTTCTCACGAAGCTGAACGCCATACTCAGATAGACGACCGCGACGAGCGCCGTGTACACCTGGTGCGTTATCAATTTTACACTTGGTATCGATCGCACGGACACCAGACTTAAGGAATAAGTCAGTACCTTCGCGACGGCTAAGCTTTAGCTTAGGACCCAAATATCTTGCCATGATCTTTCTCCAATATTCCTAGAAACGAAACTTAAACGCGACGTTTCTTAGGTGGACGACAACCGTTATGAGGGATTGGTGTCGCATCAACAATGTTAGTGATACGGAAACCAGCAGCGTTCAGTGCGCGAACAGTAGATTCACGACCTGGACCTGGACCCTTAACCATAACTTCCAAGTTCTTTAGGCCATATTCTTTAGCCATTTCACCACAACGCTCAGCTGCAACTTGTGCTGCGAACGGAGTAGATTTACGAGAACCACGGAAACCTGAACCACCTGCTGTAGCCCATGCAAGAGCATTGCCTTGACGGTCAGTGATAGTTACGATTGTGTTGTTGAAAGAAGCATGAATGTGCGCTACGCCATCAGCTACTTGCTTGCGTACGCGCTTACGCGCGCGAGTTGGTTGTTTTGCCATTGTACTCTACCTTATCCGACTATTTCTTGATCGGCTTGCGCGGACCCTTACGGGTGCGAGCGTTGGTTTTAGTACGCTGTCCACGTAGTGGTAGACTGCGACGATGACGAAGACCGCGGTAACAGCCAAGGTCCATAAGACGCTTGATGTTCATCGATACTTCACGACGTAGATCACCTTCTACAGTGTACTTAGCTACACCATCACGCAGTTGATCGATCTGCTCTTCAGTTAGTTCACTGATCTTAGCATCTTCAGCAATGCCCACTTCAGCTAGAATAGCTTGAGAGCGAGTTTTACCGATACCGTAGATTGCAGTAAGTGCAATTACAGAATGCTTGTGATCAGGAATGTTAATGCCGGCTATACGGGCCATTATTCACTCCTAAGGGGTTCATAAAAGAATTATCCGCAGCAAAGCCCGTTATGGATACGCTGCGGCATACTACTTCTTTTGCACGCAAAAGGTAGGCCGAGGAATATACTCGACTCTACCTTGTATTTCAAGTAAAAATTTCTGCTGATTAGCCTTGGCGTTGCTTATGCTTTGGCTCACTGCAAATCACGCGAACGACACCGTTACGCTTGATAACTTTACAGTTACGGCAGATTTTTTTAACGGAAGCACGAACTTTCATTGCTAAACTCCGTAAATGGAACTGAAATTATTACCACCGAATTAACGGCCGTAACCTTTCAGATTCGCTTTCTTTAACACAGAATCATACTGTTGTGACATCAGATGAGTCTGTACCTGTGCCATGAAATCCATGATAACTACCACTACAATTAGTAGTGAAGTGCCGCCGAAGTAGAAACGAACGTTCCACGCGACCATCATGAATTCAGGAATCAGACATATAAAAGTAATGTATAGAGCGCCCGCAAGGGTCAGTCTAGTCATCACTTTATCGATATATTTCGCTGTCTGCTCACCTGGGCGGATACCGGGTACGAATGCACCAGACTTCTTCAAGTTATCAGCTGTTTCACGTGGGTTAAACACCAACGCTGTATAGAAGAAACAGAAGAAGATTATAGCTGCTGCATAAAGCATTACATAAAGAGGCTGACCTGGGCTAAGAGCTAATGACACGTCAGTTAACCAACCGAACGCGCTGCTTTCACCATTTTGACCAAACCACTGTGCTAATGTTCCTGGGAACAAAATAATGCTCGATGCGAAAATCGCTGGAATCACACCTGCCATATTAATTTTAAGTGGCAAGTGAGAGCTTTGTGCTGCAAAAACCTTACGACCTTGTTGACGTTTCGCATAGTTAACGACGATACGACGTTGACCACGTTCCATGAAAACTACGAAGTAGATAACAGCAAAAGACAATACAGCAATCAACAGCAGAAGAAGCACATGCAATTCACCTTGACGCGCTTGCTCGATTGTTTGACCGATTGCAGAAGGCAATCCAGCAACAATACCTGCAAAAATCAGAATGGAAATACCATTACCGATTCCTCGCTCAGTGATTTGTTCACCTAACCACATTAAGAACATGGTACCAGTTACTAAACTCACGGTAGCAATAAGCGTAAACATGGTTTGGTTGATAACAACCAGATTGTCGACCATGTTTGGTAAGCCCGTTGCAATACCAATAGCTTGGAATGTTGCAAGTACAAGCGTGCCGTAGCGTGTATATTGGCTTATCTTACGACGGCCTGCTTCACCCTCTTTCTTGAGTTCCGCTAACGCTGGATGAACTACAGTTAACAATTGGACTACGATCGATGCCGAAATGTACGGCATGATGCCCAATGCTAATATAGATGCACGCTCAAGAGCACCACCGGAGAACATGTTAAACATTTCAACGATGGTACCTTTTTGCTGATCGAACAAATCGGCAAGTACAGCTGCGTCAATACCAGGGATCGGCACAAAAGAGCCAGCTCGGAATACTAAAAGTGCACCAATTACGAATAATAAGCGCGACTTTAGTTCACTTAAGCCGCTCTGAGCACTACGAAAATCTTGTCCTGGTTTCTTAGCCATCTGTACCTCGTTCCTCGAGATTATTCCTCGATTTTACCGCCTGCAGCTTCGATTGCAGCTTTAGCGCCTTTAGTCACGCGTAGACCTTTAACAGTTACAGCTTTGCTTAGGTCACCAGAAAGAACGATCTTAACGAATTCGATGTTCTTAGTGATAACATTAGCAGCTTTAAGGCTGTTAAGATCAACTACGTCACCTGTTACTTTCGCTAGCTCAGCTAGACGAACTTCAGCAGACACTAGGCTCTTACGAGAAGTGAAACCGAATTTAGGTAGACGTTGTTTTAGAGGCATTTGACCGCCTTCAAAACCTGGACGTACAGAGCCGCCAGAACGTGACTTTTGACCTTTGTGACCGCGGCCACCTGTTTTACCAAGGCCAGAACCGATACCACGACCTACACGCTTCTTAGAAGGTTTAGAGCCAGCAGCCGGTGATAGAGTATTCAAACGCATTCTGATTACTCCTCAATCTTAACCATGTAGTAAACCTTGTTGATCATACCGCGTACACACGGAGTATCTTCAAGTTCTACTGTATGGTTGATGCGACGAAGACCTAGACCTTTAAGACACGCTTTGTGCTTAGGTAGGCGACCAATTGAGCTTTTAGTTTGAGTTACTTTAATAGTTGCCATCGTGTGCTTACTCCGAAATAGATTCAACAGTTAGACCACGTTTAGCAGCAACCATTTCTGGTGACTTAACGTCTACTAGAGCACCAATCGTTGCACGAACGATGTTGATAGGGTTCGTAGAACCGTATGCTTTAGAAAGTACGTTATGTACGCCCGCAACTTCAAGTACAGCACGCATTGCACCACCGGCAATAACACCTGTACCTTCTGCAGCTGGCTGCATGTAAACTTTAGAGCCCGAATGACGACCTTTCACCGGGTGGTGAAGAGTGCCTTCGTTCAGCGCAACAGTAACCATGTTACGACGCGCTTTTTCCATTGCTTTTTGAATCGCAGCAGGTACTTCACGAGCTTTGCCGTAACCGAAACCTACACGACCATTACCGTCACCAACTACTGTTAGTGCAGTGAAGCTCATGATTCGACCACCTTTAACCGTCTTAGATACACGGTTAACAGCGATTAGCTTTTCTTGCAAATCATTAGCTTGTTGTTGTTCTTTAGCCATCTTCCAACCCTACCTTAGAATTTCAGACCAGCTTCGCGAGCAGATTCTGCTAGCGCCGCTACTCGACCGTGGTATTGGAAACCAGAACGATCGAATGCAACTGAAGCTACGCCTTTTTCAAGAGCGCGCTCAGCAACAGCTTTACCAACTGCTTTAGCTGCATCAACGTTACCAGTGTTCTTAACTTGCTCACGGATCGCTTTTTCTACAGTAGAAGCAGCTGCGATAACCTCAGAGCCGTTTGCCGCGATAACTTGTGCGTAAACATGGCGAGGAGTACGGTGTACTACCAGGCGAGTTGCACCAAGTTCTGCAATCTTACGACGTGCACGTGTAGCACGACGGATGCGAGATGCTTTCTTATCCATAGTGATACCTTACTTCTTCTTAGCTTCTTTAGTACGCACATTTTCATCTGCGTAACGAACACCTTTACCTTTGTATGGCTCAGGAGCACGGTAAGAACGAATGTCAGCCGCAACTTGACCAACTAGCTGCTTGTCACAACCAGTTACAACGATCTCAGTTTGGCTAGGGCACTCAGCTTTAATACCTTCAGGTAGAGCGTGCTCTACTGGGTGAGAAAAACCAAGAGTTAGAGCTACAGAGTTGCCTTTCATAGCAGCACGGTAACCAACACCCTTTAGAGTTAGCTTCTTAGTGAAGCCCTCTGTAACACCCACAACCATGTTGTTAACTAGAGCGCGAGCTGTACCAGCTTGTGCCCATGCGTTAGCAACACCTTCTTTCGGACCGAAAGTTAGGTTGTTTTCTTCCTGTGCAATAACTACGGCGTTGTTAAGAACGCGAGTAAGCTCACCTTTGCTACCTTTCACAGTAACTTCTTGGCCGTTTAGTTTCACCTCTACGCCAGCTGGAATAGCGACAGGTGCTTTAGCAACACGAGACATAATCTACTCCTTATTAAGCTACGTAACAGATGATTTCACCGCCAAGACCTGCTTTACGAGCAGCACGGTCAGACATTAGACCCTTGGAAGTAGAAACAACTGCAATACCAAGACCGCCCATCACTGTTGGTAGAGAGTCTTTATTTTTATAAACTCGTAGACCAGGACGTGATACACGCTTGATTTGCTCGATTACAGGTTTAGCTTGGAAGTACTTAAGAGTAACTTCTAGCTCAGGTTTTGCTTCGCCTTCAACAGCGAAGTCTACGATGTAACCTTCAGCTTTTAGTAGTGCAGCAATTGCAACTTTAAGCTTTGAAGAAGGCATTTTTACAGCAACTTTGTTTGCTGCCTGACCGTTACGAACGCGGGTCAGCATATCCGAAATCGGATCTTGCATGCTCATAAGATTTACTCCAAATGATTAAGTGGCAATTACCAGCTAGCCTTACGAAGACCCGGAATCTCGCCTTTCATGCAAGCTTCACGAACCTTAATGCGGCTTAGACCGAATTTACGTAGGTAACCGTGTGGACGACCAGTTTGGTTGCAACGGTTACGCTGACGTGATGCACTTGAATCACGTGGAAGAGATTGCAGTTTAAGAACCGCATTCCAACGATCTTCTTCAGATGCGTTTACATCGCTAATGATAACTTTTAGCGCAGAACGCTTTTCAGCGAACTTAGCTACTAGTTTTGCACGTTTAGCTTCACGTGCTTTCATTGATTGTTTAGCCATAACAGTAACCCTACCCTTACTTACGGAATGGGAAGTTAAAGGCAGCCAGCAGAGCTCGGCCTTCCTCATCGGAACCCGCAGATGTCGTGATAGTGATATCAAGACCGCGGACACGATCGACTTTATCGTAGTCGATTTCCGGAAAGATGATTTGCTCGCGAACGCCCATGCTGTAGTTACCGCGACCGTCGAAAGACTTAGCGCTAACACCACGGAAATCACGTACACGTGGAAGTGCGATAGAGATTAAACGCTCTAAAAATTCCCACATGCGCTCACCACGCAAGGTTACTTTACAACCAATTGGGTAGCCTTCACGAATTTTGAAACCAGCTACAGATTTACGCGCTTTAGTGATAAGTGGCTTTTGACCAGAGATCGTTGCCATATCAGCTGCTGCGTTTTCTAGCAGTTTCTTATCGTTGATTGCTTCACCAACGCCCATGTTTAGGGTGATTTTCTCAATCCTAGGGACTTGCATGACGCTTGTGTAGCTGAACTCTTTGGTAAGCTCAGCGACTACAGACGACTTGTAGTAATCATGCAGTTTCGCCATAGTAGAACTCCAAATTACTTCTAATTAGTTAGAAACAGTTTCGCCGTTAGATTTGAAGAAACGAACTTTCTTGCCATCTTCGATACGGAAACCGATACGGTCTGCTTTACCAGTAGCCGCGTTAAAAACTGCAACGTTAGAAGCGTCAATAGCTGCTTCTTGTTCAACGATGCCACCTTGTTGACCTAGAGCCGGAACCGGCTTTTGGTGTTTCTTAACAAGGTTGATGCCTTCAACGATAACTTTACCAGTTGTCAGAACCTTAGTTACTTTACCTTTCTTGCCTTTATCTTTACCAGCAAGAATGATTACTTCGTCATTACGACGGATTTTAGCTGCCATATTGCCGCTCCTTACAGAACTTCAGGTGCTAGTGATACAATCTTCATGAATTTCGCGTTACGAAGTTCACGAGTCACAGGACCAAAGATACGTGTGCCGACTGGTTGCTCAGTAGTGTCGTTTAACAATACACAAGCATTACTGTCGAAGCGAATGACAGAACCGTCTGGGCGACGAACGCCTTTACGGGTGCGCACTACTACCGCCTTCAGAACATCACCTTTTTTTACTTTACCGCGAGGAATTGCTTCCTTAACTGTAACTTTGATGATGTCACCGATATGTGCATAACGGCGGTGAGAGCCACCCAGAACCTTAATACACATTACCTTGCGCGCGCCAGAGTTATCTGCTGCGTCAAGTGTACTTTGCATCTGGATCATTGTTAGTGCTCCGCTAAATATTAAAACTAGACCCTCTCGGGTCGGGCTGCCTCTTTAAAAGGGACGCGAATTGTACCACCCTTTTTTTAAATTGGGTAGACAAAAAACAAGCGGCCCCAAAAATAATTTGGAGCCGCTTATAAGTTATAGAATTACAAAGATTAAATCTTCGCTTTTTCTAGAACTTTAACCAATGTCCAAGACTTAGTCTTAGACAGTGGACGACACTCAGCGATTTCAACTTTGTCGCCTAGGCCACAAGTGTTGTCTTCGTCGTGTGCGTGTACTTTAGTCGTGCGTTTAACGTATTTGCCGTAAATTGGGTGTTTTACAGTACGTTCGATAGCAACAACGATAGACTTGTCCATCTTGTCACTTACTACACGGCCTTGCTGGATGCGGTTAGTTTCGCTCATTATGCGCCTGCCTTTTCAGTCAAAACAGTTTTCACACGTGCGATATCACGGCGTACAGCTTTTAGAGTATGAGTTTGCTGAAGCTGACCAGTTGCAGCTTGCATGCGCAAGTTGAACTGTTCACGTAGCAAATTCAATAGCTCAGCGTTAAGCTCTTCAACGTTCTTTTCGCGTAGATCTTGTGCTTTCATCACATCACCTGCTTAGTTACAAAAGTAGTTTTAACAGGCAGTTTACGTGCCGCTAGGCGGAACGCTTCACGTGCCAACTCTTCAGGTACGCCATTCATTTCGTACATAACTTTGCCAGGTTGGATTTGAGCAACCCAGTACGCTACTGAACCTTTACCTTTACCTTGACGAACTTCAAGAGGCTTTTCAGTAATCGGTTTGTCTGGGAATACACGAATCCAGATTTGACCTTGACGCTTAATGTGACGTGTCATAGCACGACGTGCCGCTTCGATTTGACGTGCAGTCAGACGACCACGGCCAACAGCTTTAAGACCGAATTCGCCGAAGCTTACTTCAGTACCTTTAGCTAGACCACGGTTACGACCAGTCATAACCTTGCGGAACTTAGTACGTTTTGGTTGTAGCATCGTTCGACTCCTTACTTACGGCCTTTACGCTGCTTCTTAGGCTTATCGCCTTTAGGCTCTACTGCGTTAGCAGCTGGCATACCGCCTAGAATCTCACCTTTGAAGATCCAAACTTTAATGCCGATCACACCGTATTGAGTGTGAGCCGAAGAAGTTGCGTAATCAATGTCTGCACGTAGAGTGTGTAGAGGCACACGGCCTTCACGATACCACTCAGAACGTGCGATTTCAGCGCCGCCTAGACGACCACTTACTTCCACTTTGATACCTTTAGCGCCTAGACGCATAGCGTTCTGTACTGCGCGCTTCATAGCACGACGGAACATAACACGACGCTCTAGTTGAGACGCGATGCTATCAGCTACAAGCTGACCATCTAACTCAGGCTTACGTACTTCAGCGATATTGATTTGCGCTGGTACACCTGCGATTTTAGCTACAGCTGCGCGTAGCTTTTCTACGTCTTCACCTTTCTTACCGATAACAACGCCAGGACGAGCAGTGTGAATAGTCACACGGATGCTCTTAGCTGGACGCTCGATAACGATACGAGATAGTGATGCTTTTTGTAGTTCCTTTGTAAGGAACTGACGTACCTTGAAGTCGCCGTCTAGGTTGTCAGCGAAATCTTTGGTATTAGCAAACCATGTAGCATTCCAAGGCTTAACGATGCCAAGACGAATACCATTAGGATGTACTTTCTGACCCATTGCTTACTCTCCTAGTCTTTAGCGATCTGCTACAACAATAGTGATGTGGCTTGAACGCTTCAAGATACGATCCGCACGACCTTTAGCACGAGGCATAATACGCTTCATGATAGGGCCCTCATCTACGAAGATTTTAGCGACATTTAGATCGTCGATATCTGCACCTTCGTTATGTTCCGCGTTAGCGATAGCTGACTCTAGAACTTTCTTAACTAGAACAGCAGCTTTTTTGTTGCTGAAAGTTAGAATTTCTAGAGCTTGGTCTACCGACTTACCGCGAATTTGGTCTGCAACTAAGCGAGCTTTCTGTGGAGAAATACGAGCAAAGTTATGTTTAGCTAAAGCTTCCATCATCTACTCCTTACTTCTTCTTAGCTTTCTTATCTGCAGCATGACCGCGATAAGTACGAGTTGGTGCAAATTCGCCCAGTTTGTGACCGATCATTTCTTCGGTAACGAAAACTGGAACGTGCTGACGACCATTATGGACAGCGATGGTCAAACCAATCATTGTTGGGATGATCATTGAGCGACGGGACCAAGTCTTAATAGGCTTTTTGTCTCCGCTTTCCACCGCTTTCTCTACCTTCTTCAGCAAGTGTAGGTCAATAAAAGGACCTTTCTTGAGAGAACGTGGCATGGCGATTCCTCTTTATAAATTATTTAGTGCGACGACGTACGATGTACTTGTCAGTGCGCTTGTTCTTACGAGTCTTGAAGCCCTTAGTAGGAACGCCCCAAGGAGAAACTGGGTGACGACCACCAGATGTGCGGCCTTCACCACCACCGTGTGGGTGATCCACCGGGTTCATTACTACACCACGTACGGTTGGACGTACGCCGCGCCAGCGTGAAGCACCAGCTTTACCAAGTTCACGTAGCATATGCTCAGAGTTACCAACTTCACCGATCGTTGCACGACCTTCAGAAAGTACTTTGCGCATTTCACCAGAACGTAGACGGATAGTGATGTATGCACCGTCGCGAGCAACGATTTGAGCATAAGCACCAGCCGAACGAGCTAGTTGAGCACCTTTACCAGGCTTAAGTTCAACACAGTGTACAGTAGAACCTACTGGGATGTTGCGCATCGGCAGAGTGTTACCTGCTTTGATTGGCGCATCAACACCAGATTGGATCTGGTCACCGGCTTGAATGCCTTTTGGTGCAATGATGTAACGACGCTCACCGTCTGCGTACAGAACTAGAGCGATGTTAGCGCTACGGTTTGGATCGTATTCTAGACGCTCAACTTTCGCTGGGATGCCATCTTTAGTACGTTTGAAGTCAATTACACGGTAGTGGTGCTTGTGACCACCGCCGATGTGACGTACTGTGATACGACCGTTGTTGTTACGACCACCGTTCTTAGAGTTTTTCTCTAGAAGAGGTGCGTATGGCTTACCCTTGTGTAGGTCAGCGTTAACAACTTTAACGACGTGACGACGACCAGGGGAAGTCGGCTTACATTTAACAATAGCCATTTTTAACTACTCCTGTTATTCCGCGCCGCCAACGAAGTCAAGATCTTGACCTTCTTTCAAAGTAACGTAGGCTTTCTTAACGTCTGAACGACGGCCTTCACGCATACCTTGACGTTTGGTCTTACCCTTTTGAACAAGAGTATTTACAGACTTAACTTCAACTTCAAATAGCTTTTCTACAGCTGCTTTGATCTCTTTCTTAGTAGCATCTTTAGCTACTTTGAAAACGATAGTGTTCGCTTTCTCAGCTGCCATAGTTGCTTTTTCAGAGATGTGCGGAGCACGTAGAACTTTTAAGATACGCTCTTCAGTGATCATGCTAGCATCTCCTCAACTTGCTTAACTGCGTCAGCAGTCATTAGAACCTTGTCGAATGCAATTAGAGATACTGGATCAACACCAGCAACGTCACGTGCATCAACTTTGTATAGGTTACGAGCAGCTAAGAATAGATTTTCATCTACTTCGCCAGTAACAATCAGAACGTCGCTTAGCTCAAGCTCTTTAAGCTTAGCTACAAGTTCTTTTGTTTTTGGTGCTTCTACTGAGAAGTTATCAACAACGATTAGACGCTCTTGACGAACAAGCTCAGAAAGAATGCTCTTCATAGCACCGCGGTACATTTTCTTGTTTACTTTTTGGCTGTGATCTTGTGGTTTCGCAGCAAAAGTAACACCACCTGTACGCCAGATTGGGCTACGAATTGTACCAGCACGTGCGCGGCCAGTACCTTTTTGACGCCATGGCTTAGCGCCACCGCCAGATACTTCAGAACGAGTCTTTTGAGCACGAGTACCTTGACGAGCACCTGCTGCATATGCAACAACTACTTGGTGTACAAGAGCTTCGTTGAAGTCACGTCCGAAAGTAGTCTCGGAAACAGTTAGTGCATCAGCACCTTTAACCATCAATTCCATTACTTACTCCTAGACGTTATGCTTTAACAGCAGGTTTTACGATCACGTTGCCGCCTGTTGAGCCTGGTACTGCACCTTTAATAAGAAGCAGATTGCGCTCAGCGTCAACACGTACGATCTCTAGGTTTTGAGTCGTTACACGCTCAGCACCCATGTGACCTGCCATTTTCTTGCCTTTAAACACGCGACCTGGAGTTTGACATTGGCCAATTGAACCCGGTGCACGGTGAGACAAAGAGTTACCGTGAGTCATATCTTGAGTAGAGAAGTTCCAACGCTTAACAGCGCCTTGGAAGCCTTTACCTTTAGATGTACCAGTAACGTCTACTTTTTTAATTTCGTTGAAAAGTTCTACGTTTAGCTCAGCGCCAACTTCAAACTCTTCGCCGTTTTCTAAACGGAATTCCCAAAGACCGCGACCTGCTTCTACACCCGCTTTCGCGAAGTGACCAGCTTCAGGTTTAGTTACACGGTTAGCTTTCTTAGCACCAGTAGTTACTTGGATTGCTGCGTAGCCGTCGTTCTCTAGAGTTTTAACTTGAGAAATACGGTTCGCTTCAACCTCAACAACAGTTACTGGGATAGAAACGCCTTCTTCAGTAAATACGCGGGTCATACCCACTTTACGTCCGACTAGACCAATCATTATTCTTATCTCCCTTAACCTAGGCTGATTTGAACATCAACGCCAGCTGCAAGATCAAGACGCATTAGAGCATCAACAGTTTTGTCTGTTGGCTCAACGATGTCGATCAAACGCTTGTGAGTACGGATTTCGTACTGGTCACGTGCATCTTTGTTGACGTGTGGAGAGATAAGAACAGTGAAACGCTCTTTACGAGTAGGTAGTGGAATAGGACCACGAACCTGTGCGCCAGTACGTTTTGCTGTTTCAACGATTTCCGCAGTTGAAGCATCGATTAGCTTGTAATCAAACGCTTTAAGGCGGATACGAATACGTTGGTTCTGCATGAGACAGAGCTCCAATTATTAAAAATTACACAAACAATATCGCCACTCAAACTCGATAAAACGAGAGAATGCCGATTGATTTATGTGAAACCGTAGCATCCAAAATTAGGACGCATTGTCAGTTAACTTTTGAAGTAAAGACAAGCCTTACTATTTTTATTAACCGCGAACATAAGCTGAGTATACATTACTAGGTAAAACCTACTCCTCAGTGCTCATTGGTTCACAACCAGCTTAAGCCAGTGCTGTGCATTATACAGATCACACTTTAACTTGCAAGCTGTGTTTGAAAAATAATCGGAGAATCTATTGAGAGGGGGAATTGGGAGATTTTTAGTTCTTGGTAGTGCCCTACCGCCTGAAAAAGAAATGCAAGGTTGCCACTTGGGTGTCCCTGAGCAGCTACCCTTGTTATCGATATTTTTCAGGATTTGTCTTCATCGACATCTCTGGCTTATAGGTAATTTTGAATACCCTTCATTTTGATAAGGCCGAGTTGGGGCTCTAACCAATCGACATGTGCTTCTTCATCTTCCAAAATCTCAAGAAACAGATCCCGGGACACATAGTCGTGGTTAACGTATGTTTATATCGATTGGTTATACTTCTTGTCGAAAAGAGGGTTTAACGGGCTTTGAAGAGGAGAGAGTTTTTGGGGGGGACTTAAACCGCTAAGTAAATAACTGTATTTAAATCGGAATATAAACGGTGGATATTACGTGTTAGGAATTTCCCTTATAACCAAAATAAAAAAGGGAAGCCGAAGCTCCCCTCTTTTTGATGCTTCCTCTTCTAATGAAGAGAGTGCAAAAATCTAAATGCTATTAAGCGAAGATTTTAGCTACAACACCAGCACCTACAGTACGGCCACCTTCACGGATAGCGAAACGTAGACCTTCGTCCATTGCGATTGGAGCGATAAGCTCAACAGTCATTTGAACGTTGTCACCTGGCATTACCATTTCTACGCCT